>JAGATQ010000040.1 GCA_017621205.1 Lachnospira sp. | reverse complement strand
TTCCCATTTGCTAACCAGCAATTTCGGGACTGGACGTCCCGAAAAGCCGCAGCTTGAGCCATGGATGGCGAATCTGCGGCGGTTGCGTCAGAATATGCTACTCCATGGGAATATCATAGAAATCCTTATTCCTGTACAACGGAACAAAAAATATAGTGTATTTTTATTGTATACAAACCAAAATATTATTAAGCTATTTTCACATTTCAAACAGTCTAGTGTACTGTATCGTTTGGCTGAAAATAAATGATACAGTACACTAGGCAATCCTCCTCATAAAACCTCTTCCCATAAAAAGAACGGCGTCCAAACACAAGTCCGGTCCGCCGTCCATATAATACTGTTAGGACAAAAAGTAATTTGCCCCCAATTACATCATGCCGCCCATTCCGCCAGCACCGCCCATTGGCATAGCCGGGGTATCTTCCTTAATATCTGCTACAACAGACTCTGTTGTTAATAAGGTAGAAGCAACAGAATTAGCATTCTGTAATGCACTTCTTGTTACCTTAGCAGGGTCAATAATACCAGCGTCAATCATATTGACATACTCTTCCTTCAATGCATCATAACCAATGCCTTCCTCGGATTCTCTTACCTTATTGATGATAACAGCACCCTCTAAGCCTGCATTGCTTGTAATACGGAACAGTGGAGATTCCAATGCCTTTAAGATAATTTCAGCACCTGTCTTCTCATCTCCCTCTAAAGATGCTGCAAGCTTTGCAACTTCCTTAGAAGCGTGAATATAGGCAGAACCACCGCCACAGATAATACCTTCTTCTACTGCTGCGCGGGTAGCTGCCAATGCATCCTCCATACGAAGCTTCTTCTCCTTCATCTCTGTTTCTGTAGCAGCACCAACACGGATTACTGCAACACCACCAGCAAGCTTAGCCAGACGTTCCTGCAATTTCTCTTTATCAAATTCTGAAGTGGTTTCCTCAAGCTGCTGACGAATCTGTCCGATACGGTTATCAATATCTTCCTTGCTGCCCATACCGTCTACGATAACAGTATTCTCCTTCTCAACACGGACACTCTTAGCCTGACCCAAATCTTCCAATGTTGTCTCCTTTAAGTCATAACCTAACTCCTCAGAAATCACCTTACCTCCGGTAAGAATTGCAATATCCTGAAGCATATCCTTTCTCCTGTCACCATAACCCGGTGCCTTAACGGCAACCACATTGAAAGTTCCACGAAGCTTATTCACGATTAATGTAGTCAATGCCTCGCCCTCAATATCCTCAGCAATGATTAACAGCTTTGCACCACTTTGTACTACCTGCTCTAACAAAGGAAGAATATCCTGAATGTTGGAAATCTTCTTATCGGTAATCAAGATATATGGATTGTCAAGCTCTGCTACCATCTTCTCCATGTCTGTAGACATATAGGCAGAAATATAACCACGGTCAAACTGCATACCTTCTACTAAATCAAGCTCTGTCTGCATTGTCTTGGACTCCTCGATAGTGATAACACCATCTCCAGACACCTTCTCCATAGCGTCTGCTACCATCTCTCCAACTTCCTCGTCACCTGCAGAGATTGCCGCCACCTTTGCAATCTGCTCCTTACCGTTAATCTTAGAACTCATTGCCTGAATAGACTCTACTGCACAGTCTGTTGCCTTCTTCATACCCTTTCTTAAAATAATAGGATTGGCACCAGCCGCCAGATTCTTCATACCTGCATTAATCATCGCCTGTGCCAGAACCGTAGCTGTTGTCGTACCATCACCTGCAACATCATTGGTCTTGGTTGCTACTTCCTTTACAATCTGTGCTCCCATATTCTCAAATGCATCCTCAAGCTCTATATCCTTTGCAATCGTCACACCATCATTGGTGATAAGCGGAGCACCGTAAGATTTACTTAATACAACATTACGTCCCTTCGGTCCTAATGTTACACGAACGGTATCTGCTAATTTATTTACACCAGTCTCCAAAGCAGTTCTTGCTTCTGTTCCATATTTAATTTCCTTTGCCATAATTGTAACCTCCATCATTAAAAATATATAGTACTGTTTATTGGTTAAAATATCAATAAAACATTTTAATAAACATCTTCTTAATTAAAGCTTATCTACTCTTCGATAATTGCTAAAATATCCTTCTGGCTTACTACCATAACCTCATCATCATCTAATTTAATCTCATTGCCAACAAATCGGGAATAAATTACCTTGTCACCAACCTTAACCTGCATAGGAACAAGCTCACCATCCACCGTCTCTCCCGGACCTACGGCAACCACCTCAGCCTGCTGTGGCTTCTCCTTATTCTGTCCCGGCAATACAATTCCGGATTTTGTCGTCTCTTCTGCTGCTAATTGTCTTAAAACAACTCTGTCACCTAATGGTTTTAAATTCATAATAAAGACCTCCTTAAATCTCTGTTTACTACATTGTTAGCACTCACTTCAATCGAGTGCTAATCATTAGTACTATAATACTCAATATATGAAGAAAAATCAAGTCCTATTTTAAAATATTTTCCAAAACTTGTGACATTTTTCTTTTTTTCCTTTAAAATGTACGGTATACTTATTATAAATTCTACAATCCAACCACGAATTAAGGAGGAATTACATGAAAGAACAGCTATATACCATCCCTGTGAATGATGCCTTTGATACTGACTGCGAATGTCCGATTTGTGCAATGTATCAATCATTGGAGGATAACGCCATTGAATACACGATGGGGCCAAGCTATATGGAGGATGACAACCGGGCAATGACAGACGAAATGGGATTTTGCAGGCATCACATCCGCTCCTTATATGAGCAAAAAAACCGGCTTGGACTGGCGCTCATCTTAAAAACCCATTCCGATAAATTGATTAAAGATTTAAAGGCAGCTTCTAATCAAAAACCACAAAGCAGCAACGGATTATTTAAAAAAGCAGCTGCTCCATCTGGTGTAGGAAGCTATGTTTCCAAATTGGAAAGCACCTGTTTTATCTGCAGCCGTATTAATAATACCTACGACCGCTACCTGAATACTCTGTTTCATCTATGGAAAAAGGATAGCTCCTTTCCTTCTAAGGTAAAACAATGCAAAGGATTTTGTGTCTATCATTACGCAGAGCTCTATGACCTGGCACCAACCCAGCTAAAAGGCAAGGAACTGGAGGACTTCCTAAGGATACTAGACGATGTCTTTTTCACCAACATGAAACGGGTAAATGATGATTTGGAATGGTTCATTAACAAATACGACTACCGGTATCAGGATGAACCATGGAAGAACTCTAAGGATGCGATTCCAAGAACGATTATCAAGACCAATCATCAGATTTTACAGCAATAATAGGAATTGCCTGACAACAATATGTTCCAACAACATTAAAAAAAGAGGATTATACGGTACTGATAATCCTCTTTTTTAATACTAAATTCTTTATCTCTACGCCAATTCCTCATAAGAGCGTGCCGAGCCAGCCTGCTTGGCAATCCGCCCCTCGATTGCCGGCAGATTCTTCAAATATTCTATTTTACCAATGGAACGGCTATCCATCTCCGGACAATTTCGCCTGCTTACAACATAATCATGAAGATTACCCTCATAAACACAATAACGGTCAAGACACGTCCTGAAATTCTCAGGATGGATGAGAGAATAATCCTTTGCCACAAGTTCAACACCAACTATTCCCAAAACATAGGCAACAAATTCTGAACACAAAAAATGCTTTGGTCTGCTGCAAGGACGATTTATTGCTGCCATGAAAAGTCCCATAAAATTGTAGTCATATTCCTCCTTATGGCATAGCATATCATATATTAAACGGTTAATCCGGTTATAATCCTCTACCGGAAATTCCAGACAATACACTGCACATTCCACATTCCGGTCTCTGCCAAAAATGCCCTCCTCAATATGCTCCACAATAAAGCCGGCATTCAAAGGATTATGAATCCCCCTTCTCGCAAAACTATATAATGTATCCAGATTACCATCAAAAGAAATAGATACATGTGAATACGGCTCGCGTGTATACATACGAATCAGCTTTGCAACCTTTGTTCCAGTTCTTGTTAATACAACATATATTTTTTTATGTGCTGTCTTATTCACCTCTTACTCACCATCTTCCCTTAATTACTATCTTACCTATTCTCCCATCTGCTTTTGTTCCTCAAAAATCTGGTCTTTTAACATCCTTGCTTTATCTTTAATTCTTTCATTGGCATTCATAGAGGAAATTACTTTGTACGACCACTGAAGTGCTGTATCAAACTTCTTAAGCTGTCTTGCTAAATCTGCAACCAAAAAGGTAACTGTCAGCTCATCCATGCCACACATTGGAAAGCCCTCTTTAGAAAAGGCATCAGAAAATCCCTCAAACGCCTTCTCAATCAGTTCAAGCTCTTCTTGTTTAATCTGCTTTTTCTCATCCTCATCCTGACACTCTTCCCATTTACCACGATTGAGCCATGCAAGCTTTAAGCAACAGTACGCCCGCTCACTTACTTTACCATGCTTGACAATCGTAGACATCAAAGCCAGCTTATGCATTGCAATCGCATCATCATAGCTGTACGTATCCTTCGGTATTGAAAAGCTTTGAAAATTTGATGATATCTGCTCCCTTATCCATTTTGCCTGCGTGGGGGAAACCGGCTTAAAATATCTGCTCATAGCAGCAAAACCACACTCCGGGCAAACAATCGCATCATATTTTAACACATCAATATGGGAATACTTTGGCCGCAAATCAGAATCATGGGAAATAATCTTTGCTTTTCCGGTTTTCACTGTCCGTGTCGTAAAAGAAGCATCACATAACGGACAAACGTGTGATTTGTCAAAAAGCAAATCTTTTTCTTCTACATTGCTGTCCAGATGCGATTGCTCCTCTTTCTGATCTTGCTTGTCTGCTGATTTCCCTGTATCATATATCTCTATATTCTCATTTTGAATAAATCCAAATTTCTCCAGTCCGGAAAAAATACCCATGACCGTTCTCCTCCTTAAATATTATCTATTACTATTTATTCGGTTTGTAGGAACTCTTCAGTGATACAATACGGTTAAATACAAGATGCTCACTGGTAGAATCCTTATTATCTACACAGAAAAATCCCTGTCTTACAAATTGAAAGCTGTCATAAGGCTTAGCATCCTTTAATGCCGGTTCCAAATAACATTCCGTTAATACTTTCAAGGAATCCGGATTGATATTCAAGGAGCCATCCTCCTTATTATAAACTCCCTTTTCCTCATCCACTATATTCTCGTATAACCGAACCTCTGCTTTTACTGCAGTATCTGCATTGACCCAATGAATGGTTCCCTTTACCTTGCGGGCATTGAAACCGGAACCACTCTTCGTCTCGGGATCATAGTCTGCATGTACTACCGTTACATTCCCATCCTCATCTGTCTCATATCCGGTACAAGTCACAAAATAGGCATTCATCAAACGCACCTCATTCCCCGGAAATAAGCGGAAATACTTCTTAGGCGGTTCAATCATAAAATCATCCCGATTAATATAAAGCTCTCCGCTAAAGGGAACCATCCGCTCACCGAGCTCTGGATTCTCCATATTATTAGCAACTGAAAGCTGCTCTGTCTGTCCTTGTGGATAATTATCAATCACAAGCTTAATCGGATCAAGGACTGCCATCATACGAGGACGCTTTAATTTTAAATCTTCACGGATACAATACTCGAGCATTGCATAATCAGAAGAGCTTTGTGCTTTACTGACACCAGAAAGCTCCATAAACATCTTAATGGATTCCGGAGTAAAGCCACGGCGCCTAAGAGCACTAATAGACACCAGCCTTGGATCATCCCACCCATCAACAATACCATCCTCAACTAATTTCTTAATATAACGTTTACCGGTCACTACATTCGTCAGATACAACTTAGCAAATTCAATCTGCCTTGGCGGTCTTTCGAACCCCACCTCGCGAACCACCCATTCATAGAGCGGACGATGATCTTCAAATTCCAAGGTACAGATAGAATGCGAGATTCCCTCGACTGCATCCTCAATCGGATGTGCAAAATCATACATGGGATAGATGCACCAATTGTCCCCTGTATTATGATGGGACATTCTGGCAATCCGATAAAGGATGGGGTCCCGCATATTGATATTACCTGCACTCATATCAATCTTAGCACGAAGCACCTTGCTCCCATCCTCAAATTCCCCATTCTTCATCCGTTCAAATAAATCAAGGTTCTCCTCCACGGTACGGTTGCGATAAGGACTATCCTTACCCGGCTGTGTCAATGTTCCCCGGTATTCTCTTATTTCTTCCGGAGTCAAATCGCAGACATATGCCTTCCCTTTCTTAATTAAGGTAACCGCTGCCTCATACATCTTATCAAAATAATCAGAAGCAAAATAAAGCTCTTCCTCAAAATCCACCCCAAGCCAGGCAACGTCCCGCTTGATAGAATCAACAAATTCCGTTTTCTCTTTTGTTGGATTCGTGTCATCAAAACGAAGATGGAACGTACCACCATATTCCTTCGCTAAACCATAATTTAATAATATAGACTTGGCATGTCCAATATGAAGATAACCATTGGGTTCTGGTGGAAAACGGGTTACTACCTTATCATAAACACCCTCCCTAAGATCCTTATCAATCTCCTGTTCGATAAAGTTTTTTGAAATCATCGTTTCCTCTGCCATGATTATCCTCCTAAATATTACATTTCAATCTATCTTTTATTCTTATAAAATACATGTCCGCCTATCTTCAAGACGCTTCCCTCTTCCGCATATCTGCTATTAAGAGATTCAAACGCTGCCGGTGTACAAAAACCATCCCGGTCCCCCACATAATTCACACCATCCAATGCTGCTTTTGCCGCCTTTTGACAGGAACGCAACATAGCACTATCCTTATTGTAGCTTTTAAGATACCGGGCAAATGCACCATTGCTTACCGGCTGGAACTGGTTTGGTGCATAGATTACCCCCTTTATACTATTGGGCTGATAGGGACTATCCACGCGGTTCAATACCACATTGCCCACCGCTACCTTCCCTTTATATGGCTGGTTACCTGCTTCCGCTTCAATAATACAGGTCAATAGCTTTAACTCATAATTCGTATACATATAGGAAGAATAGACTGTAACGTTATTGCCCAGCATAATAGATTCCGGCGATGCCAATTGTCCCTTCATTACAGTTTGTGTTACCTTTTTCTTTGGTTTTTTTGACTTTTTTGCCTCTGGTGTTAATAAACAGGAAGAACCAACAAACAGAATCATACATAAACATAATAGTATTTGAAGAAAACGATTTTTCTTTCCTATCATCCAATCCTCCTTAACAAACAATTCTTATCAGACAATTGTAAATAGTAGACAAACTCTACCACATATCATATCATTTTCTCTACTATCTGTAAATAAAAAAATACTACCAGTCACTGAAATTACAATGGCTGGTAGTATGAAAAGAATACTACCATATCGGTTTATATCCATATATTTACTTTGGTTATGTGTATAAAGAATAATTAATCCACCAAATCTTTCAATTTCTCGGCTTCCTTTGTCATCGTAAGCGATGCCTGTTCACTATTTTGGGAAATCACAACATTCTGTTCTACTACCTCGGATATTCTTCCAAGTCCCTCCATGGCATCAGATACAATAGAAACATTCTGACGTACCATCCCAGCAATTTTCTCCACACTGTTGCTCGCCTTCTCAATTTCTCCCGCCATAACATCAAATACTTCCATGGTTTTTTCGGCAATTCTTCTACCATCCTCCACTGCTGCAACGGAGCTCATAACCAAATCCTTCGTCTCCTTCGCTGCCTGTGAGCTACGGGTAGCAAGCTCACCGACCTCTGTTGCTACAACGGCAAATCCCTTTCCTGTCTCTCCTGCTCTTGCCGCCTCAATAGATGCATTCAAGGATAACATGTTTGTCTGCTGTGCAATCGAATTGATTTCTCCAATCATCCGGCCGATTTGGTCAGTAGTATCACTAATCTTCTGAATGGAAGCCTCAAGCTGTTTCATCTGTGCTTTTCCTTCTTCCATAATCTGAACCGTCTCCTCAGTATCAGAAGAAACCTTGGTAGAAACATCTGCACTCGTGCTTAACTCTTCAGCAAGGCTGTCCATAACCCTCTTCAGACCATCTACAGCTTCCTCCTGCTCTCCGGTACCTGTATGGATTGCTTGGGATGTCTCCAATGTCTCCTTAGATACCTGCTCCAAATTACCACACACCTTCTTGATATTTTCTATCAACACAAGGCTGTTCTCCATATCCTGCTTCTGTTGTACCAGCAGCCCATCATTCTCACTCATCTTCCCTTGAATACTGTCTACCATCTTGTTAATACTCTGGCTCAACAGCTCAAACTCTGGATTCCCACTCTCCTGAATCTGAACATCAAAATCTCCTTCTGCAATCGACCGCATCGAATCTGCAATACGATTAATTCCAAGAACTATTTTCTGATCCACCAAACGGTTTATCATTACAAGTAAAACAATAAATATCACAAGCATACTAACCGATACCACAACCGTCTGATTCAACCGCTCCTTATAGTACTCTCTGGACGGCATAAAGGTTCCAATCAGATTGTCATCATATTCCTTAGTAACATAGTATCCCCGGACTCCATTTACCTTAGCTTTGCCAGAACCCGCCTTTGTTATATTAAGTCCAACCTCCTTGGCTGGCTTTCCAATTAATCCCTCATCTTTATGGGCAACCAATGTGCCATCCTCTTTATTAATTGCAAATATGTAACCACTGTTTCCAAATTCAATATCCTTCAATACAACATTAATAGCATTTCCTGCCAGCATCTCCTCCAGAATCTGAGGACGTATCCCTACCTGAACAAGTCCTTTCGCATCCTGTCTGGCAACACCTACATACTGCATGAGAATTCCTGCGGCAGCATTCTGCTGTGGTTCCTGTACAATAACTTCATCCGGCTTATCAAGCAGCTCCAGGAAAGCAGCGGACTGTTCCCCGCTTCCCATATCAAAGCCTACATATTCATCTACCGTACTATGGGTGATAATTCCCTTGTCATCAATAACATGAAGTTCCTCGACCTGTAAATCCTCCTTCACTTGATTCATCTTGGCTTTATTAGAAATCATAGAAGGGTCAGTGGCAATTAAATCAGCAAATGCCTTCGTCTTTGCCAGACTATTTTCTCCCATTGTTTCTGTCAGCTTTTCAATCTCCTGCTGATTACTCTGCATTTTCTCGTTCACAGTATTCAGTTTTTCAATGCTCGTCTTAGTATTATTCCTCTTTGTGATTACTGTTTGCAAACTAAAAATAGCCAATACTGCTACCACTAATGCAATCAGCATATAGACAAACAGATTTTTGGTGAAAATTTTTTTCATTTGAGAATCCTCCTTGGATATAAGTAATAAGTCTGTTTAACCCGACCTAAGGGTATCTTCCCAGCTTCGCCGGGCCCCTCCTTAGGTCAATATATCATAATTACTAGTCAAGACTTCACTGTAAAGCAATCCGACCTAAGGGTATCTTCCCAGCTTCGCCGGGTCCCTCCTTAGGTCAATATATCATAATTACTAGTCAAGACTTCACTGTAAAGCAATCCGACCTAAGGGTATCTTCCCAGCTTCGCCGGGCCCCTCCTTAGGTCAATTATACCACACCCGATACAATATGGAAAGAAATATCAACAAACAAAGCCTAAAATCTGTCCAGCATTAATCCATATAGTCCTTTTCCATTTCAAGAACCTTCCCGGATTTTGCATGAATGGTAATCTCATACTCATAACCATCACAAATTATTTCAACTTCGTATACGGGAACTCCATCATCCTTTTCAAACTTACACTCGGTTACATTTCCACCGGGGACCTTCTCCAATGCAATACTCTTTGCCTTAGAAGCTCCAATATACTGTGAACTGCTAGATTGATTCTTGGTCAACTCCCATTTATATTCAATCAACTTTTTCCCGTTAACGAGATATTCAAGCGTGTACTTTTTGCTGCCTTTTTTAAGCTTTACCTTGTATACGGAAACTCCATCATCGGTTTTACTCGTTAAGCTCAGCAGAGTGGCCCCCTTCACCTTCGCCTTAGCTAGTTTTTTACATTGCTTCTTGCTCAAGGTTTTACTCTGGTCAACAGAGGCAATATCCTTGTCCTCCCAGCTATACTCCATCTTTTTACCATCCTTAGCACGATAAACAATCTCATATTCCTTAGTTCCTTTAAACAGTGTTACTTCATACACCGTCTCCCCATTCTTGATATCCATATCCGTATCTGTTACAACGGCGTCTTTCACTTCCTTCAAAGCCTTTTTCTCTGCCTGATTCAGGCTGGAAATCTTTTCTGCCTTCACCATCCGGCACCCGGAAGCTCCCGCAAGAATCATACATACCATCAAACAAACTACACGAATCATATTTTTCATAAGACAATTCCTCCTTCATTCTTCCATAATTTTTATTTTATGCCTGTATACGCAAGCTTGCAACTTAAGATTATCATTTAGAAATTTAATTGTCAAACAAAAAAGCACCCTCCTTAACGGTCAAGGCATATATGGTGCCTGCCGCTAAAAATGGTGCTGTTAGTATCTCAAGAATAGCTAACTTAAGCTTCGCACTTGAAGTTTATATCTGAGTGAATCATTATTCCCTGTTATGCCATCCCGTTTGCTGTCTTATATTTGTATAACATTTCAGCATGGTTCTGCTCTTCAACCTGTATATCAGCCAGAAGCTTACGAACTCCGGCACTGCCAAAACGGAATACATTGGTATTATATTCAGATGAAACCATTTTCTCTGTTCCAATACAGTCTGTAACTAAGAAATTATCTGACTGCTTGTCCTCGCTCTGCCCCATGGCATCATAGGTTGCTTTCGGTTCATAGTTTTTTCCATTGTCATCATTGCAATCGCAGGAAGGAACTTCACCGTTCAAAACCTTTCCCAAGGTGTCAAAGTGCTTCTGCTCCAACTGCTGAATTCTTCCAAATAATTGCTTTAATTCCGGGTCTCTTGCCTGCTCCTTATATCTGCGGTACTTTTCTACACAATTCTTTTCCTGCGTCTGCAATTCTGTTATAACATCCAATTCCTTCTGTTTTAATAACATACTATCCTCCTGTCTGCATATACCATGCATATATTTTTAAAACTTCAGGAATAGTATGTACTGTTTTCCATGAAATATACGAAAGATTTGAGACAATTGCGAAACTATCATCTACTGAATTTTATCTATATGTGCCCTTCAAACAAATACTTGCTATACACCCGGTTCATCCTCCCCGCTGCCGCAATATTTCATAAGAAAATACAGTTGCCGCTGTAGCAGCATTCAGGGATTCTACCTGTCCCTTCATCGGAATACGAACCTTATTATCAGCAAGACTTGTCAACTCCTCTGTCAGACCATTACCCTCATTACCAATAAAAATACACACACCCTTTGTAAAATCCATTCCATAGAAATTATCTCCCTGCAAATGGGCAGCGCAGGTTCTAATCTTCTTATCACGGAGCCGCTCTACCGCTTCAAAAAGATTGTCTACAACACAAAAGGGAATCCTGAATATAGAACCCATTGTAGAACGAACTACCTTGGGATTATAGATATCCACAGTATCCTTGGAAAGAAGAATTCCGGTTATTCCCGCCCCTTCTGCAACACGAAGAATCGTACCCAGATTGCCAGGATCCTGTAAATTTTCAAGAAGAAGCAACGCCGGCGGATAGCCCCCATCACTACCAGTCTCAAGCATCTGCTCAAAGGAATGCGAAAGACAATCCGCTACTGCGAGAACTCCCTGTGGCGTCATGGTATCTGACAGCTCCTTGAATACTGCTTCACTCACTATTTCGTAAGACTTATCTGCAAACAGTTTTTCATGCCGTGCCAAAAATGCCTCTGTAACATACAATCGTTTTAAATATTGGGGAGGAATCTCCTGCACCATACGGATACCCTCTACCAGAAATTCGTGATGCTTTCTCCTATAAGATGCACTTTTTTTCAGTTTTACCACATGCTTCATCTGTGCATTAGCAGTACTTGTAATCATCTTCCTGTTCCTCTCCTAATATATGTTTATATAGGCAATTGGGAAACTATAAATTGCTGATACGATAGTCATACTATTATATAAATTTATCTCCCAAACTTCGCACATGAAGTTTATATTACGCTAGTAATTATATTATTCAACGAAAAACCCGCTTTCGCTTAGCCTCACACGCAGCGGTACTAAGATTTTGCTACGCAAAATCAAGTGCCGGCGTGTTCAGATAGTTTTTCTTATGAATAATATAATTACTAGCTTAACCACAATTTTTTATGTGCGAAGTTTGGGAGATAAATTTATATAATAGTATGACTATCTTGTCTAACAACTACAGTTTTCGCATTATCTATATATCTAAGGTCAATATTTCATTATCCAGTCACGATGCAATTGTATCCTAAAGTCTATACTTCATTATTCTGTCACCATGCAATTGTATCACTTATATTCGCTGAAATTTTTGTCATGCCGTCTCTATAAATTTACGCCTTTGTACTTTGCGAAGCAAAGACAACGAAGTAAATTTATAGAGACGGCATGACAACTATATTAGTAATTTAATGATTTACAATTGCTTAATTCCCCATTGCTTTATCCTTCACCCGCACATTGTCTTTCCCATAACGTCCTATCAGTTCAGCAATCAGTTCCTCATCCCGCCGCACATAAAGCGTTCTTGGAAGCCGGTTTATCGCCTTTTCCGCCTTACAATACACAACAACTGGAACTGCCGTACGGTATTCCTCATGATAAGCAAGAAGAAGCTCTTTTAGCTGCTGCTCCTGCTGCAAATAGACTTCCTTACTTTCAAATTGCAGCCAAAGCTCACTTGGCATATCCTCAAAAGCCGTCATCTTCTCACATATAAATTTAACCTCTTCATCTGCCACACTCGCACGCCCTCTAACAAAAATCTTTCTGTCTTCTGAAAGCAAATGCTTATTTAATTCATAATCCTTAGGAAACAATAGAACCTCTACCGAGCCTAACATATCCTCTACTCTTATAAACGCCATCTGCTGACCTTTTCTTGTAGTTTTGACAGTAATGCTATCAATCATCCCACCAATCACATAAGTATGATTATCCATCACCACACATTTTCCAGTTTCCTCATTCATAACAAAATCCATAGAGGACGCCGTTGTACATTCCTGCAGCCGTTTGGCATCGTCTTCCAGAGGATGCCCGCTGACATAGACACCAAGCACCTCTTTTTCAAAAGCAAACATGACATCTTTACTATACTCTCCACAATCCGGCATTGTAATTCTAAGATTTTGTTCCGAACCGCCCATCATATCAAACAAAGATAACTGTCCGGTTATTTTTCTCTTCTTTTCCGCTGTCACACTATCAATTACCTTTGTATATACCTGCATGAGCTGTTTTCTTGTCGCTCCAAAACTATCCAACGCACCCGCCTTAATCAGACTTTCTAACGTCCGCTTATTCACTTCCTTAGAGGATAGCCGCTCCGTAAAGTCGTAAATATCCTTATAAATCCCTCGTTTCCTGCGTTCAAAAATAATAGCATCCACTACCGTTTTTCCAAGACTTTTAATAGCAGAAAGTCCATAGCGGATAGCTCCATCCTGAACAGAAAAATCTCCTTCTCCTTCATTCACATCCGGAGGCAGAATTGAGATACCAAGCTGACGGCAATGAAAAATATAGCTGCTGATTTTCCCTGTATTACCAAGCACGGAAGACAGCAGTGCCGCCATAAATTCTACCGGATAATAGTATTTTAGCCATGCTGTCTGATACGCAACTACAGCATACGCAGCCGCATGGGATTTATTAAAGGCATACTTGGCAAATTCCGCCATTTCGTCAAAAATACGATTTGCCACCGCCTCCTTGATGCCTCGCTTAATACAGCCATCAATATGCTCCTGTTCGTTGCCATAAACAAAGTTTTGCCGCTCCTTTTCCATAACACTGATTTTTTTCTTAGACATGGCACGCCGCACCATGTCACTTCTCCCCATCGTATATCCGGCCAGCTTCATTACAATCTGCATAACCTGCTCCTGATAAACAATACAGCCATAGGTCGGCTTTAAAATCTCTTCCAATTCCGGGCAGTCATAGGTAATCGCATTCTGATTTTCCTTTCCTTTAATATACTTTGGAATAAAGTCCATGGGACCCGGCCGGTATAATGAGATTCCGGCAATAATATCTTCAAAATTGTGTGGTTTTAGCTCCTTTAAAAAGCTTTTCATGCCACTGCTTTCCAACTGAAATACCCCGTCCGTCCTTCCACTGGAAAGCATCTCATAAACTCCCGGGTCAGCATAGTCAAGCTGTTCAATGTCAATATCAATACCACTATTCCGCACTGCTAAAGAGACTGCATTTTGAATCACTGTCAAGGTACGGATTCCAAGAAAATCCATCTTAAGCAGTCCAAGCTCCTCTAGCTCCGTGGCTACATATTGAGTCGTAATAGCATCATCAGAGCCTTTCGACAACGGTACATAATCCCTCACCGGATTAGAACAGATAACCACTCCCGCAGCATGCATGGAAGTATGTCTTGGCAGTCCCTCCAGACGCAGTGCCATATCAATTAAATACTGCACCTGTGGGTCTGTGTCATAAAGCGTACGAAGTTCACCACTGATTTTTAATGCCCGGCTAATATCGACTTCCTCGTTGGGAATCCGGGGTATCATTTTAGCTACACTATCCACCTTGGCATAGGGCATGTCAAGCACCCGACCCACATCCCGGATAACCATCTTTGCCGCCATCGTTCCAAAAGTAACAATCTGCACGACATTGTCTTTACCATATTTATCCACTACATAATCAATGACATCCTGTCGCCGTACATCACAGAAATCAACGTCAATATCTGGCATGGTCACACGCTCTGGATTCAAAAAACGCTCAAAGAGCAGCTGATAATGCATGGGGTCAATATTGGTAATCTCAAGGCAATATGCTACAATACTTCCCGCACCAGAGCCTCTGCCCGGTCCCACTGCAATTCCCTGTTCCCTTGCATAATGAATAAAGTCCCACACAATTAGAAAGTAATCAACATAACCCATATTCCGAATCGTCTTAAGCTCATAATTCAGACGCTCCTGATACTCCTTTTTCTGCTCTTCGCTGACCCCTTTTTCTCCCCCATAACGCTTCTCAAAACCATCCTCACAAAGCTTTTCAAGATAAGAAAATGCCGTATAGCCATGCGGAACTGCATACTGTGGAAGCTTCTGTTCCCCAAACACAATCTCTACATTGCATCGCTCGGCAATTCTGTGAGTGTTTTCTACCGCTTCCAAGGCATAGGGAAATACCGCCTTCATCTCCTCCTCGGACTTTAGGTAATACTGTCCTCCTTCATATTTCATGCGGTTATCATCAGAAACTAACTTCCCTGTCTGAATACAGAGTAAGATATCATGGGCCGCCTCATCCTCAGCATAAGTATAATGGGAGTCATTGGTCACTACCAGCGGCATGCCTGTCTCCTCATGCATCCGAAGCAGTCCCTGATTAACTGTCTGCTGCATACTAATGCCATGATCCTGCATCTCTAAGAAAAAATTATCTTTACCAAATATATTCTGATAGGAATAAGCAGCCTTTCTCGCTTCTTCATAAAAACCTTTACGAAGGTAGGTTGCTACCTCCCCGGCAAGACAGGCAGAAAGAGCAATAATTCCCTCATGATACTCCCGTAAAATCTCCTTGTCCACTCTTGGCTTATAGTAAAAACCTTCTGTAAAGCCTGTTGAGACAATTTTCATTAGATTATGATACCCCTGCTGGTTCTCAGCTAACAATACCAGATGATAGTATCGCTCCTCTCCTTTAGAGGTCTCTCTATCAAAACGAGAATCCGGAGCCACATATACTTCACAGCCAATAATCGGCTTAATTCCCTCCTCCTGACATGCCTTATAAAACGCAATCGCTCCATACATCACACCATGATCCGTAATCGCCAGACTATCCATATTCAATTCCTTTGCCCGATGTACCAGCTCCTTAATCTTACTGGACCCATCCAGCAGGCTGTATTCCGTATGTACATGTAGATGTGTAAACATGTCATTCTCCTTACCCTAACAATCTCTTGCCTTTTTTACACAAGCCTTCATCGCTTCTATGACGCTGCTTCGCATGCCCTTTTTCTCTAATACACGCACTGCCTCAATGGTTGTGCCTCCCGGCGAGCACACCATATCCTTTAACTCTGCAGGATGCTTTCCGGTTTCTAATACCAGCTTGGCACTGCCTAGCACCGCCTGTGCCGCAAACGTGTACGCCTGCTTTCTTGGCATTCCATCCGCCACTGCTGCGTCCGCCATCGCCTCAATAAACATAAACACATAAGCAGGCGAGCTTCCGCTTACAGAAACTACAACATCCATCAAGCCCTCCGAAACCTGTTCTGCCATCCCAAAGCTTTCTAATATCATACGAACCTTAGCATGGTCTTCCTCATTTATCCCCTCTGACAAGGTATAACCTGTCACACCTTCACCAACTAGTGCGGGCGTATTGGGCATAGTTCTAACTACCTTATATTCCGAATCCCCAAACTGCTCTGCCAGCCACCTAAGTGTTTTGCCCGGAGCAATGGATATAATAATCTGATGCTTGTCTGTTACCTCCTTTATCTCTCCGATAACCCCCTCATAATACATAGGCTTTACGGCAAGAACAATCACTTCTGCCGCCTGTGCTACTGCCCGGTTATCTGCTACCGTCTCAATACCATACGTATTCTTTACACTACCAAGAGTCGCCTGTGTTTTGGCAGATGCGATAATGTCTGCCGGCTGGCATACCTCCTTTTTCAGTAAACCACCAATCATTGCCTGTGCCATATTACCACAGCCTATAAAACCGATTTTCATATTCTCCTCCTTGTCACTTTGGGTTCTTGACTCACCATCTCCCTCTCTTCGTTCGGTCGATGATGGGCATTCGCCAAGGTGATTTGCGTGCTAGCACGCATCACCTTGGCTCATTGTCTCTGAAAGCTCCGCTTTCTGGCATGGGCTTCCCCATGCCGTGTTGACTCACCATCTCCCTCTCTCCGTTCGGTCGATGATGCACATTCGCCAAGGTGATTTGCGTGCTAGCACGCATCACTTTGGCTCATTGCCTATGAAAGCTTCGCTTTCTGGCATGGGCTTCCCCATGCCGTGTTGACTCACCATCTCCCTCTCTCCGTTCAGTCGATGATGCACATTCGCCAAGGTGATTTGCGTGCTAGCACGCATCACTTTGGCTCATTGTCAACACAAAAACACAGTCCTGAAAGGGAACTTCCAAGACTGTGCAAATACCTTTAGATCTATAGATACAACCAATGTCCGCAAATAACGAATAACTGAAAAAACAATAAGTAGATACTGTGTTACCAAAGTTCTATATTCTTTCACAATCTTCTTTATCTACATTTACTATTATATAGTGACTTTCCAAGAATTGCAAGTGATTTTTTACAATTAATACCATGTTTTTTTACTTTTTTTCGTTATTTTACACATTAAAAATGCTCCACTTTGGAGCATTCTTTCCTTATTTCTGTTTTATAATTAAGTAATTGCGAAACTCGTAGCCATTAGACAGGCAGTCATAATATTATATAAATTTACGCCTTTGTACTTTGCGTAGCAAAGACAACGAAGTAAATTTATATAATATTATGAGTACCGTACCAGTGATTTGATACTTCTCAATCACCTAATTACAAAACAGAAAAGAGGACAAAATGAATCATTTAACATACCAGTTTAAACAACGAATGGGGAAAATATTGAAGGAATACCGGCTGAAAAATGGATTATCTCACGAAATGGTTATGAATTACTTATCAGAACATGGTTTTCAAAGCGTGCGGCCGACTACACTTTATTCATGGGAAAACGGACAGTCCATGCCTAATGTATATACTTTTTTGCAGCTTTGCCGCCTCTACCATATCGAAGATATCCTTAGGACCTTTGAACTGCACTATATCCCAATTGGCAATGAACCCTTTCATAATTTATCCAGCAAGGAGAAGGAGCTGTTAATTGCGTATCGCGGGCAGCCCAGTATGCACCCTGCTGTGGACAGGCTGCTAAACCTGCCTCACAAAGCCAGTCATTTTCACTAGTCTTGTTAATCATTTGCAATTCCTTATGGCATTATTAGTAATTAAAAGGGCAGCCCAATAATCAATTGACAGCCGCCCCCACTCTAAAAAATATTATATGCTTTTAATTCTCTCGATTGCCTTCAGCGTATTTTCGTATGTTCCAAAGGCAGTCAGTCTGAAATAGCCTTCCCCGGACGGACCGAAGCCAGAGCCTGGTGTTCCCACTACATTTGCCTTCTCAAGCAGTAAATCAAAGAATTCCCAGCTTGTCATGCCATTCGGCGTTTCCAGCCAGATATAAGGAGCATTTACCCCACCGGATACCGTATAACCTGCATCCTTAAGCCCCATTAAGATGGTTTTTGCATTATTCTGATAATAGCCAACCTGTTCCTTAAGCTGTGCCTTCCCTTCCTCTGTGTAGACTGCTGCCCCTGCTGCCTGAATGATATATGGGGCACCATTGAATTTTGTCCCATGGCGTCTTGCCCAAAGTGCATTTAGGGAAACATCTTTGCACTTTAAGTCCATTGGCACCACTGTATAACCGAGCCTTGTTCCGGTAAATCCAGCATTTTTGGAAAAGCTTCTAAGCTCAATCGCACAAGTCTTTGCTCCCTCACACTCATATATCGTATGTGCTACATCTTCTTCTGTAATATATGCTTCATAAGCAGCATCATAAATAATACAGGCACCAACTTTATTCGCATAATCCACCCATTGCTGAAGCTGTGACTTAGAAATCGTAGAACCCGTTGGATTGTTCGGAAAACATAAATATATCAAATCTGGTGCCTCACTAGGAAGCTCTGGTGCAAATCCCGTCTCCTTCGTACATGGCATATAGATAACATTCTCAAACCGCTCTGTCTGAGGATTATAAGCACCTGTCCGTCCTGCCATCACATTGGTGTCGACGTAAACCGGATAAACCGGGTCACATACCGCAATTTTATTATCTACACCAAAAATCTCCTGAATATTACCGGAATCACTCTTCGCCCCATCGCTAACAAAAATCTCATCAACCGAGAGCTCTACCCCTCTTGCCTTAAAATCATTCTGGACAATCGCCTCCCTAAGAAACGAATATCCCAAATCCGGCGCATAGCCCTTAAAGGTCTTTGCATCTGCCATTTCATCCACTGCACTATGCAGCCGCTTAATAATAGCAGGAGCCAGCGGTTGGGTTACATCCCCAATACCAAGGCTTATCACCTCTGCACCCTGATTCGCCTCCTTATACGCCGCCACTTTCTTTGCAATATTAGAAAACAGATAGCTCCCCGGAAGCTTCAAATAATTCTCATTAATCTGAAACATGTCGTACCTCCTACATTCATTATTTTTTATTACTAATAGATATCCAAAATATCTCTTGCTGTAGCTACAAGGCTCGTCCCACAATCCATACTCTTCTTTTGCAGATACCGATGCGCCTCCTCCTCTGTCATTGCCCCCTTATCCATCAAAATTATCTTGGCATGACTAATAATAGACAGCTCCTCCTCACTGCGGACTTTAGGCTGCTCTTTTCGCTCCTTATAGTTTCTATAAATACGTTTCAGCATGTATTGTACATTTTCCACCAGCTCATAAGCCTTGAAGGGCATACCCATGCAGACCACTCCGGTTTCATCGATTTCAGAGCGTCGGTTCTGTGACGCCAGCAAGAGCATCTCAAAAGTGTCCGGCAGATAAGAAAGCAGTTCTGTATATACCATATCTACATACTGATATCCACATATTACAAGTCCTGCATCCAGATTATCAATACAACTGACAACCTGGGCACCGGTACTGCATACAGTGGTTACCTCTATACCATTTTTCATTAGAAGGCTCCGTATGCTTTTTCCAACTTCAACCTTGGGAAACAGAATAATCACATTTACCATCCGTTCACCTCCGGTTTTTCATTTTCATCCATTCCAATACCTCTATCTGTCCTATCCCGTCTAGATTTTATATAGGTATTGTTCCAGCTCCCAAGGTGTTACCTGGGAAGTATACTCAAACCATTCATACCTCTTCGCCTTTTTATACATCTCGCTTGTATGGCTGCCTAACACCTTCTGGATATAGGTATCCTCCTCAAATGCCTGCACCGCCTCTAACAAGTTCGTAGGAAGGCTTTCAATATTGGCATCCTTTCGCTCCTTCGGTGTCATATTATAAACATTAGTTTTAACCTCATCTGCAACCAGAAGCTTTCTCTCAATTCCATCCAAACCGGCTGCTAAGCACACTGCGAGAGCAAGATAAGGATTCGTTGCCGCATCCGGACTGCGAAGCTCCACTCTCGTGCTAGCTCCTCTTGACGCCGGAATACGAATTAACGGACTTCTATTGGTTCTCGACCAAGCGATATAGGTAGGTGCCTCATAGCCGGACACAAGCCTTTTGTAAGAATTTACTAACGGATTCGTAATAATGCTCATACCCGGAGCATGCTCCATCAGGCCGGCAATAAACTGATATGCCTCCTCACTAAGTCCATTTACTCCTTTTTTATCTGCAAATATATTCTTTCCTTCCTTATTTAAAGACATATTGACATGCATACCAGAGCCCTGTACCCCATATACCGGTTTCGGCATGAAGCTGGCAAACAAACCATGCCGCTTAGCAATGGAACGCACCACAAGCTTAAAGGTAACAATATTATCCGCTGTTTTTAATGCATTGGCATACCGAAAATCAATTTCATGCTGTGCCGGTGCCATCTCATGATGGGACGTCTCGACAGTAAAATTCATCTTCTCTAATGCCAGAACAATATCCCTCCTTGCATTTTCTCCCAAATCCATCGGACCTAAATCAAAATATCCCGCTTTTTCATGAGTCAGAGTTGTAGGTCTGCCCTCATCATCTGTATGAAACAGGAAAAATTCGCACTCTGGTCCTACCTCAAACACATAGCCCATATCTGCGGCACGCTTCAATTCCTGTTTCAGTATATAGCGGGGATCTCCCTCAAAGGGTGTTCCGTCCGGATTGTACACATCGCAAATCAATCTTGCCACTTTACCCACCTGTGGTCTCCACGGAAAAATAGCAAAGGTATCCCGGTCCGGATACAAAAACATATCAGACTCTTCTATATTAACAAAACCATCAATAGAGGAACCATCAAACATAATTTTATTATCCAGTGCATCCTCCAAATGGCTCGCAGTAATTGCCACATTCTTCAACGTACCATGGGTATCTGTAAACTGCAGACGGATAAACTCCACATCATTTTCTTCCACCAGCTTAATAATATCCTGCTTTGTATATTTCATAAGCTGCCCCCTTCCTTTCACTGTTAAATCGTTGCGATATCAATCACCTTTAACTCCTTTGTTCCGCTCTCAAGACTGGTAAGCAGTGCTGCTGCCGTATCAAGAGAGGTAAGACAGGTCACTCCGGTCTCAATCGCATGACGGCGGATTAAGAATCCATCCCGGCTCTTATCAATTCCCTGATTTGGTGTATCAATAACCAAATCAATATCATGCTGCAAAATCAAATCCAGCAATGTCGGAGAAGACTGCTCAATCTTATTAATCGGTTCCGCATCGACGCCATTTTCATTTAAAACCTTGCAGGTGCTTCTAGTAGAATAAATTTTGTAACCAAGCGCCTGAAATCTGCGGCCGATATCTACTGCATCCAGCTTATCCGAATCCTTCACGGTAAGAATCATTTTCTTATGCTTTGGCAAATCAATGCCTGAGCCTAAAAATGCTTTATATAATGCTGCATTAAAGTTCTTGCTTACACCAAGGCACTCTCCGGTTGATTTCATCTCCGGTCCCAGGCTAATCTCAGCCCCCCGAAGCTTTTCAAAGGAAAATACTGGCATCTTGATAGCGATATACTCACTCGGCTTTTGCAAGCCCGGCTCATAACCCAAATCTTCAATCTTAGCACCAACAATCACCTTGGAAGCCAAATCCACAATCGGAATACCGGTTACCTTACTGATGTATGGCACGGTACGGGAGGACCGAGGATTTACCTCAATCACATAGACCTCCTCCTGATATACGATAAACTGAATGTTTATCAAACCGATAACATGCAAGGACTTTGCCAGCTTTCTCGTGTAATCCACAATGACACGCTGCGATTTTTCGGAAATGCTTTGTGCCGGATATACGGAGATACTATCACCGGAATGGATTCCTGCCCGCTCCACATGCTCCATAATACCCGGAATCAGAATGTTTTCTCCGTCGCAGACAGCATCCACTTCCACTTCCTTGCCCATCAGATATTTATCAATCAGAATCGGATGCTCCTGCTTATGCTGGGTAATGACATCCATAAACTCAATAATATCCTTATCAGAAATGGCAATCTGCATACCTGCACCGCCAAGAACATAAGATGGACGGATTAGTACCGGATATCCAAGCTCCTGTGCCGCCTCTAATGCCTCCTCGCAGGTAAAGACCGTCGTTCCCTTCGGTCTTGGAATACAACACTCCTCTAGTATTTCATCAAAAAGCTCTCTATCTTCGGCAGCATCTACATTCTCTGCACTGGTACCAAGAATCCTGACTCCCATCTTAAGCAGCGCTTCCGTTAGCTTGATGGCAGTCTGCCCGCCAAACTGCACCACCGCACCATCCGGCTTCTCAAGCTTCACGATAGCCTCCACATCCTCTGCTGTCAAAGGCTCAAAGTATAGCTTATCCGCAATATCAAAATCTGTGGAAACGGTCTCCGGATTGTTATTTACAATAATGGTTTCGTACCCCATATCCTTAAATGCCCAGACACTGTGTACCGAACAATAATCAAACTCAATCCCCTGTCCAATCCGAATCGGACCAGAGCCAAGCACCATAATCCGTTTCCTTGTCTTCTTATCAGAAACTTCATTCTCACTGTCATAGCAGGAGTAATAATAAGGTGTTGTTGCCTCGAACTCCGCAGCACAGGTATCTACCATCTTAAAGGCTGCATGAATGCCATATTCCTCACGCAATGCCTTAATTTCCTCCACACTCTTATGAACGATTCTTCCAATGACCTCATCCGGGAATTCCAGACGCTTCGCCTTTAAAAGCAGCTCATAGTCTAGCGGCTTCTCAGAAAGCTCCTTCTCCGTCTCCACCAAAATGGCAATCTTATCAAGAAACCAGATATCAATCTTCGTAATCTCATGGATATGCTCCAGCGTTGTTCCACGACGAATCGCCTCGGCAACTGCAAAGATACGTCGGTCGTCTACCCGGTAAAGCTCTTCCTCCAGCTCTTCATCAGAAAATACCTGGAATTCCGGATACTGCAAGCTGTCCACATGCTGCTCTAAAGAACGGATTGCCTTCATCAATGCACCTTCAAAATTGGTGCAGATACTCATAACCTCTCCCGTCGCCTTCATCTGTGTAGTCAGTGTTCTCTTAGCCTTGATAAACTTATCAAAAGGAAGTCTCGGAATTTTGACAACGCAGTAATCGATTGTCGGCTCGAAGCTTGCATACGTCTTGCCGGTAATCGCATTCGGAATTTCATCCAAATCATATCCAAGTGCAATCTTTGCCGTTACCTTTGCAATTGGGTAACCCGTTGCCTTAGATGCCAATGCCGAAGAACGGCTGACACGAGGATTTACTTCAATAACACAGTACTCAAAGGATTCCGGGTGCAGGGCAAACTGCACATTACAGCCTCCGGTAATATTAAGCTCTGTAATAATATTCAATGCTGAGGTCCGAAGCATCTGGTACTCCTTATCTCCTAAGGTCTGGGATGGAGCTACAACGATGGAATCTCCGGTATGCACACCGACAGGGTCAAGGTTCTCCATATTACATACCGTAATACAGGTGCCATTCGCATCCCGCATCACCTCGTACTCGACCTCTTTCCAGCCTGCTATACACCGCTCCACCAATACCTGCCCTACACGGCTTAACCGAAGCCCGTTTTCTAATATCTCACAGAATGCCTCCTCATTGTCTGCAATACCACCGCCAGAGCCGCCGAGCGTATACGCAGGACGAAGCACCACAGGATATCCAATCTTTTCTACGAACTTCAAGCCTTCCTTTACTGAAGTTACCACCTCAGAAGGAGCAATCGGCTCTCCAATCTTCTCCATGGTGTCCTTAAATTCCTGTCTATCCTCCGCCTTTTTGATAGTCTGTGAAGAGGTTCCAATTAATTTTACATTGTGCTCCTTTAAAAAGCCCTTCTCCTCCAATGCCATGGCAATATTAAGTCCAGCCTGTCCCCCCAAAGTCGGAAGAATACTGTCCGGATGCTCCTTCACAATAATCTTCTCCACCACTTCATTGGTCAGCGGTTCAATATATACTTTATCTGCAATATTTTTATCTGTCATAATGGTTGCAGGATTGGAATTAACCAAAACAACCTCTATTCCTTCTTCTTTTAAGGAACGGCATGCCTGTGTTCCCGCATAATCAAACTCTGCTGCCTGCCCAATCACAATCGGACCGGAACCAATGACTAAAACCTTCTTAATGTCAGTATTTCTCGGCATTACGCATCCACCTCCATCATCTTCATAAACTCGTCAAACAAAAACTCACTATCCTGTGGTCCTCCACAGGCCTCCGGATGGAATTGTACCGTAAACACGTTTTTATCCAGATATCTGACACCCTCACAAGTCTTGTCATTCACATTATAAAATAACGGCTTAGCAATCCCTTTTGGCAAGGAATCTTCCTTAACCACATAGCCGTGATTCTGGGAGGAAATATATACCTTTCCCGTCTCCGTATTCTTAACCGGATGATTGGCGCCACGGTGTCCATATTTCATCTTCTCTGTATCGGCACCATTGGCGAGTGCCATAATCTGATGTCCTAAGCAAATAGCAAAAATTGGCACATTGGAATCATAAAGCTTCTTTACCTCAGCAATCACTTCTGTACACTCCTTCGGGTCTCCCGGTCCATTGCTCAGCATGATTCCATCCGGCTTGTCCGAAAGAATCTCCTCTGCTGTTGTATCTGCCGGATAAACTGTTACCTCACAGCCCCGTTTCGTCAGGCACCGGATAATATTTCTCTTCGTACCGATATCCAATAAAGCCACCTTCTTGGGCGTTCCCTCAAGTTCACTTTCATGAACCTCCTTTTCTTTAATGGATACTGCCTTAACCACTCCGGTCACCTTATATTCCTTAATCTTAGGAAGCACTTCATCAAGATTATAATTCTCATCCGTGGTAATCATGCCATTCATGGTACCCTTCTCCCGCAAAATTTTGGTAAGAGCACGGGTATCAATGCCCTGAATCCCCGGAATATCATGCTCCTTTAAGAAATTATCAATGGAATCCTCGCTTCTAAAGTTGCTTGCCCTTCGTGAAATCTCACGAACAATAAAAGCGGAATGCCACACTTTTTTATTCTCCATATCTTCATGGCAAATACCATAATTACCAATCAACGGATAAGTCATAACCACTGCCTGTCCTGCATAGGAAGGGTCTGTTAACACCTCTAAATAGCCCGTCATAGAGGTATTAAATACGATTTCGCTTATGACTTCCTTTACTGCACCGATGCTCTCTCCGGTAAATACATGTCCATCTTCTAATATAAGATATGTTTTCATTATGCTACCTGTTCCTTTCGCAAATTTTCTCAAAAAAAAAAGATACTTTTGCGACAAATGGGTCCCAATTTCTCTTTCTTCTCAAATTGTCTTATTCTATCATATTTTCATACTTTTCACAAGGGAGAACACAAATAAAACAGAATTAATTTTCTAACGCTTCACCTGCTCCTGCCTGCCTCTGCCGCTTCACATTTTCCCGTTCCGCCTTAGAAAAACGGCATCCGCAATAATCCTGCCGGTAAAGCCCATACTCCTTCGACAGTTCAATCGAACGGCGGTATCCATTTTTCTTTTTAAAATCAGAATATAGATAATCTACACAATATTCCTCGGAAAGATGCTGTCCGATTTCATTTAGCCAGTCCGCCCGTTTATACGGACTGATGGACAAGGTCGTCGTAAAACAATCAAACTTCTGGCTGGCTGCCATTTTAGCAGTCTCCCTAAGCCTTAACTCATAGCACCGGTAACAGCGTTCTCCTCCCTCACCACTATGCTCAAGTCCTTTTACCGCATCATAAAATTCCTGTGGCTCATATCTCCCCACCAACAAGGAAACATCCGCCGTCTCTCTCAGGCAGGAAAGTAGCTTATCAAGCTCCTCTACCCGCTTGTCATATTCCCTTTGCGGTTCAATGTTAGGGTTAAAATAAAACACTGTAATATCAAACGCCTTAGCAATCCGTTCTAAGACAGCACTGCTGCAGGGGGCACAGCAGCTATGCAGCAATAACCGTGGACGCAGCCCCTTTTCCTTGTATTTTTTTATCATTTCTTCCATTCTTTTGTCATAATTTTGAATATATTGAATATCCATCTTGCAATCCTTTCCCATTTCTATTATAATCTAGTACATAACGCACTATTATTAATCGAAAATGACATTTTTCCCAATTTTTTTTTGTGAATAATTGATAATTGTAAAATCCATCACTGTGTATTATAATTATATCAGATAGCACAAAGCAGTTTGTATAATTTGTACAAAATTGTAAGCACTATGTTATGACAAAGGGGGTCTTAGTATGACAGTAGATCAGGCAGTAAAGAAGCATAAATTAACCGCACCTGATGCAGCAACCGCTGCGGCCAAGTGCAAGGAGTTAAATGTTGATGAAGTTTTATACATGAATGTTTCTTCTAACAAGGTCGCCTATATTGTAAAGGATGTATTAGGAATCTGGCTTTACACTGATGAGAAAAGCCTGTATACCCGTACATTCAAGGGAGTAAAGCGTACCCAGTTAAGCGGCTGATACACTGAAACTATTTCTATTATAAAGTATATATAATGCAATTTGCAAGATAAAATGAACAGCGTACAAAAACAAAGGGGATATTAATCCCCTTTGTTTTTGTACGCTGTTATCATTACTAGACTAACTCTGCAATTCTCGATACCGCAACATAAATATTCGATATCTTATACCATGTCGGATAATCTACAACACCAGTCTGTGGCATATCAAAAATCCTTTGAAATACTCGCACTGCTTCCGCCGTCCGCTCTCCATATATTCCATCCGCTACAATTTTAGGAATTAATGGATACGCATCAGAAATCCGGTTCAACTGCTGCTGCATTTGCCTTACCTTATCACTTCTAGAACCAATTGTCAGATCCGCTCCCGGCCATGAAGCTGGAATTCCGGAAATCTCTTCTGCCGTATTGATAAACATATTTTCCCCGTAGTAGTATCGCAAAATTTCAATTGGTGAATAATTCTGATCCCCTAGGTACTTAGACCCCCACTGTGTCATCCAGCCTCTGGATTCACAGCTAACCTGCTTTCCATCACAATACTGGGTTAAAATAGGCTGCACTACTCCGGGCCGTGACAAGAAATTAGCAAACAGCTGGTCAACTGCCCGTGAGATGGAATCATATATCGTCTTTCCAAACATCCATTTATGGTCATAGGCGGTAGATGAAGTAATCGTAAAATTATATCCTTTCCCCCGATACCACTCCGTATATACCCGGTTCATCGTAAAAGACATGATTGCCAGTATATTAGCCATAATTGTATTCTCCGACCATGTCGCATAGATTTCACAGGAAGCAACATTTTTAATATAGTCGCTGTATCTGACATAATAGTCCTGTGCTGTGCTGTCTGACGGAGTACCATCATGTACCACAACAAACTCCGGCACAACAACCCTGCTTAAAACAATTTCCCCAGTCTCCTGAACGGTCTTGATTTCTGACTCAGGAATCTTCGGAGGATACTCATAAAATAATGTATGCGGTCCGATAACGATGCTCTCACCTTCCACAATACTCTGCTCATTGGGAAGCAGGGAAACATTCTGCTCGCCCCGCACCGTCGGCAAAACCTGTGCCCCGGAAATCAACTGATTGTCATACCCTTCCTTTGTCACCCGGACGGAATACGTTGCATAGGGCTGGTTCTCATTCGGTTCCATACTGTATTCCAACGGCGGCGTTGGCAGCTCAAAAGGCTCTGCAAGTCCATTGGCATCCGTTCTTCCCTCATACAAAATATTATTTGGATTGTCCGCATCAAAAATCTCGATTCTAGCATCCTCTATCGGCAAATCTGCAATCTCCGAATTCACACGAACCCGCAATTCTCCTGTCGTATCCTGTTGTGTCGCAAATAATACTGGTGCCTCCTTCATAACACACTCCCAAACATTCCATTTCCTTTCATATTATTCATATACCACAAAAATGTTGCGTGTCTTTACCAGTATTTTTTATATTATTTTCCCTACAACCACCGATAAGTAACCTTGGGTTCTCCAAACACAAAGCTTCTGATAAAATCATCTAATACAATACAAAGAAATGAAAGCAAAAACCAGAGATTACTATATGCCAGACACACTTGTCCCATTAAATTATAAGGCTCCAAGGAATAATCCCACACATTTAAATGCAAAATGAGATTTACAATCACGCCGGTAATAAATTCCAGCGTTGTAATAATCCCTGCTCCAATCACCATCTGGGAAAGCACGGAATAATCCCTGTCCCCTTCATTTAATGCACCAATTAAAACGAAGCTTAATCCACCACATATTATCATAGAAACATGCGAGTAATCCCGAAACAATATTTCCATGAAATAGTATACCATTCCTCCAAACAAAAATAAGAACAAAAGCTTACATCCCTCCTCGAGAATGTGACTTTTGTTCTCTTCTTCCTGCTTTGTAACAAGATTTGTTCCTTCCATTACGCTCACCCCACACTCTTTTAGTGTTAGGATGTTCCAAATTATGAAAAATATACCTGATGAGCTTGGAATTATTTACCCCTCTTCATTCTTTGCTTCTCGCAGATAAGTGCAAAAAACAAATTGTCCATCTGGATAAGTATGCTCCTCTGATACGTTATGAAGCTTCCAATCCTTATGCGTATCCAGATTAGGAAAATAACTGTCCGCAGGGTAGGTCTGGTTCATCTTCGTAATATATGCAGTATCACAATATGAAAGCATCTGCCGATAAATGCTTTCACCGCCTATGACAAATATCTCCCTCGCATCCACAGCACACTCCTTCGCTCTCTCTATTGCCTCCTCAATGGAATGCACAATATACGCTCCCTCTCTCTCAAACGCCTTATCACTGGTAATCACAATATTATCCCGGTCTTTTAACGGTTTGCCCCCCGGGAAACTCTCAAGCGTCTTTCTCCCCATAATCACTACCTGCCCAGTAGTTGTTTCACGGAAAAACTTCATATCCTCTTTATTGCGGGTCAAAAGCTGTCCGTCCTTTCCAATTCCCCAATCCTTTGCAACCGCTACGATTAATTTCATATTCTTCCTCCCCAATCTTAAAAAAGACAGAACACTGTCAATTGCACAGCTCTATTAGTACACTGTCTAACCAGCCTTTCGTTCTATATCGCCACCGGAATATCAGTTATCTGTTCTCCTGTCTGGTAATTCTCAATCGTAATATCATCTACCGTAAACTCATAAAAATCCTTAATCTGCGGGTTCAATTTAAAGACAGGGGCATCATAAGCCGGACGACTAATCAGTTCCTTCACAATTGGTATATGACGGTCATAAATGTGGGCATCTGCAATAACATGAAGCAGAATCCCCGGCTTCATATCACACACCTGTGCCAGCATGTGTACCAGCACCGCATATTGTACCACATTCCAGTTATTGGCAGTCAGAATATCCTGACTTCTCTGGTTCAGCACCGCATTCAGGGTAAGCATATCACTATCCGGCTCCTTCGTCACATTAAACGTAACGCTATAGGCACAGGGATATAGATTCATTTCATGCAAATCCTGATGTACATAAATATTGGTCATAATTCTACGGCTGTAGGGATTATGTTTCAAATCATAGATTACCCGGTCCACCTGGTCCATCATACCCTCTTTGTACTGGTGCTTCACACCTAGCTGATAGCCGTATGCCTTTCCGATAGAACCATCCTCATCTGCCCACTCATCCCATATATGGCTTTTTAACTCATTTACGTTGTTAGATTTCTTCTGCCAGATCCACAAAAGCTCATCCACCGCTGATTTAATATAAGTCTTTCGCAATGTCAATGCCGGGAATTCCTTGGACAAATCATAGCGGTTGACCACACCAAACTGCTTAATGGTATAAGCACTGCTGCCATCCGCCCAGTGAGGACGCACCTTTTCCCCCTCTGTACTGTAACCATTGTCTAAAATATCCTTACACATCTTAACAAATAATGTATCTGCATAACTCATCTTATGCTCCTCCTAAATTTTATCCTGCTTTTATTTTCCTCTATGTAAAAGATATTTATACCACAAGGCAATTCCATACATATTAGAAAAGGTACCATCCATAATGTATTGTTCCAAATCAGCCATGGACATAATACACGGCTTCACAAATTCTGTTGGTTCATGTTGCGGCTCCGTCTGTGCAAAACCACATCCCACAAACAAATGCATTTTCTCATCGCTGATGCCTGCGACCGGATATACTGCTCCCAATGCAATTACATTCTCAGGCTCAACAATAAATCCAGTCTCTTCCTTAAGCTCCCGAATCGCCGCCTCCTCTGGTGTTTCTCCCTTCTCAATGGCACCTGCAGCTGCCTCATACACCCATTTATCAATAGAATGGCGGTATTGATAAACCAGACCAACCATTTGTTTTTCCTCATCTACCGGAATGATAGCAACACTTTCCTTCATTCTGGTATAGGAATAAGGGTACGTTTGCTTATTAATGAGCAGTGTATCCTGACACACATCAAACCGTCCAAGCCTTTGATGCCTGGACTCTATTACCGTATATGGCCTCATTTTGAAAGCTCCTCTCCCAATAACGATACCCTAACGTTCTACCTGTTCCATATTACTATTGTAATACGGACTACTCCCCCGGAGTATTACCGCCAAGATATCCTGACGCCATCGCCTGATAAATCTCTTCTACCATTCCCTGATTCACCTGAACAAGCTTACGAAGCTCTGTAAGCTCACGTTCCAGACGCTCTATCCGTTCCAGTACCGGTTTATTGTTGTTTTCTAAGGTATCCACAATGGCAATTAACAGTCCGTCCTGACTAATCGGCTCCATCCTTCATCACATTCCCTTCTCAGCTTGATAGAAAAAAGCATTGGTAAATCCGGCTACCCACAGCCGGATTACCTCTGCTTTATCTTTGTAATGCTCATTGCTTTTATTATATCATATCCCCTAATGTTCTACAACAAAATTGTGACAAAATCATTATTCTAACAGCTGGTTCAACTGATGAATCACCTCGTTCAGCCGGTCTGCCTGCAGTGCAAGTTCCGATACCACTCCCACACTGTTCTGAACCACATCAGCTATCTCCCCAAACCGCTGGTCCTGTACCTCAATCTGTTCCTGCATTTTTGTGTTATATTGATATGTTGTTTCCACCAATTGTTTTTGCAGTGTATTTTCCTGATGAACATTCTCCACCGCCCCTAGGCATTGGTTTAATAATCGCATCATATCCTTTATCTTTGCAATGGTATCCTGCATCACTGCATTTTGTTCCTCAAGCTTTTGGGAGCTTGTCTCAATGGAATTGGATACTAATGATGTATCCTGCTCCAACGCACTCATAAGCCGGTTAATCTCCTTTAATGATGCCTGCGTATTGCTTGCCAGTGTACCAATTTCATTGGCAACAACGGCAAAGCCCTTGCCGGCTTCCCCTGCCCGTGCCGCCTCGATAGAAGCATTTAACGCAAGGAGATTCGTTGAAGAAGCAATCTCATTTATTAAAACAAGCGTCGTTGTCATCTGCTTCGTTCCCTCCAGCAAATGAGACACCGCCTCCATCGTATCCCGATTAGCACAGGCAACAACCTGGCCTCCATCCATTAACTGGTTGATAGCAATTTCATTTTCGTTAGATAAGCCTACCAACTGCTGAGACATCTGGCTTACATCAAAAATCTGCTCAGACACCCGTTCGCTGGTTTGGTTTAACTGGAACAGATTTTCTGTATTTTCTTTGGAATGCGACAAAAGCCTTTCACTCATCTTTTTAAGCTCCTCTGTAATAACCGATAATTCTTGTGTAGAGCTGTCCTGCCGTTCCGTAGTCTCTAATATATTCTGGCTTGTAGCTGATAAATGGTTCCCAATTTCAGCCGCTTCATTCAATACATTTTGTGCCTGGTCCTGCTTTTGCTCTAATTCATCACGCTTGGCGTTAGCTAAAAATTCCCCCACAAACCATGTCAGCAAACAGATGGAGGCAAGAGATAATACAATACCAACAAATCGTAATATTGTTTCCGGAACAAACAATGCATCTTGTACTGGCAGAGCCTCCCTCCAATTTACTGCAAGAAAAATAAGATAGGAAGCCGCAATAATACCGGAAAGTGTTGCCGTATACTGTATATCCAAAAAAAATGCGGTCAATATCAAAAAGAAAAACATATATCCCCAGAATTCCCTCGTAGGAATCAGATAAAGAATAAAATTGAACTGAATAATCATAATGAAAAATAAATACCTTTTCCCAAGCTTAAACATCCTGCCATCCAAAATACCATTTACGACAGCTCGTTTAATCAGGAAAATACCAACAATAACATAAATAATATCTGAGGCAAGAAACAGCATTAATCCTAACCACGATATCGTAGGGTACAACCCTAGCAGCTTTAATGCCAGGAACGTAATTCCGGCACAGGTGACAGAACCGGTTACGATTAACATAATCCATGTAAATACCTTTGTCATATACAGGTCTAGTGCATTCGTTGTTTTTTGATTCATTGGTGTATTCTCCTTTCCAGTGATTCCTTTTATTTTCCTGTCTGATAAAGACATATACTTACCGTTAGTATACAATTTCGCATAGAAAACTGGTAAAGAAAAATATTATCTGGTAGAAAATACCCATTAAATGGTTATTGCATTTCTTATGGAAACAGGTAAAATAAAAAGAAACAGGAAAGAAAAGGGACTGGTTATGGATGTTATTAAAAAATACTGGAACTCCGTATATATTTATGTACTGCTATTAATACCGGGATTTTGCATGTGTGCAGGAATATTCTGGACCATCTGTAAAATAGCAGGTCTATATCAGGAAATATCATGGAATAACATAATCGTATTTGACTTAAGCCAATCCATATACCTTGGAATTGCCCTGTATCTCATCTACCATAATTATAAAGATAACACCTATATTTCCTCACATTTAATGCAGCTAAAGATATATATTTTTATAATTCTTTTTATACAATATAATCTGATACTAAACTTTTTCCCCTCCACCCATGTATGGGAATGTACCTTTTTATTTTTTGCCGCCTTTGTTTTTTTCTTTGACTACAAATTAATGTTGATTACCATTTCTACCTATTTTGTCTCCTTGGTGGCAGCCCATCTGCATTATCCCAACAAGCTTTTACCTTTGGGGGAAGCCGCCTTTGTAGAGGTTATAGCATACCGGCTTGTCCTTTTTGTTCTGACCTCTATCTGCATTTTAGCGATTGTGTATTTTGTAGAGCGGTTCTTAATACAGGAAAAGGAGGAACGGGAAGACAATCTGCATTTGCTGGAAAAACAGCTTGAGCATTATAAAAGCACCGAACTTTTGGATATGGAGCTTAGAAAATTCCGCCATGATATACGCAACCATTTTACCTGTATGGAAGCGTTACTTAAGGAGGGAAACAAGGAAAGACTGCAAAATTATTTTGAAAGCCTTCAGAATGATTTTTCTGTCCAGGACAAATTATATCTATCCGGAAATGATATCGTGGATGCAATTTTAAACTATGATTTACCACATTTTTGTAAGGAAACCGTTGCGGTAACGGTATATGGGAATCTGCCTAAACTGCAAACGGTTTCAGACTTGGATTTATGCACCTTATTCTCCAACCTTTTATCCAACGCCATCCATGCTGCAAACCAGTACAGTACCAAAAAAACTGCACAGCTTATTGTTCATTTTCAGACAGGAAAACAATTTCTTTGCATCGCCATATCCAACAGCATTAATTGGGATTATGAAAGCATCCTTTCACAAACGAAAAAAAGACATGATAAAAATCATGGTTTTGGCGTCCAAAAAATCAAACAGATTTTGGATAAATACCAGGGAACAATAGAAGAAAATAAAAATGGAGAGCTCATTACGATAAATGTATATCTTCCATTGTAATGACACTATAAATCTAAGAAACTTAAGATAGGGAAACGAGGTAAACTATGCAAATTGTTGTGTGCGATGACCATAAAATTATAGCCAAAGAGCTACACTCACTGTTAAACCGATTCAATAATAATAATACATTGAAACATGATTTAATTTATTTCCCAAAACCCTCCATGTTATATGAATATATGCAGGAGACCAGTATCGATGTCATCTTTATGGACTTGGAGTTTGCAGATACATCAGAAGACGGAATCGAATGGTCAAAAAAGATTTTAACCAAATTCCCAAAAACAATTATTGTAATTCTGACATCCTACGAACAAAGATATAAGGAAGGTTTTGAAGCAAGAGTATTCCGCTTTATGACAAAGCCTGTTATAGAACAGGAATTCTTTGACATTCTTTATGATTGCATGAAAGAGCTTAAGCTGACAGAAACCGTATGTCTGCTCAAAAGAGGGGTTCCTCAGGAGATTCCTGTCCGGGATATTTGTTATCTATCCGCGCAATCCGGCGGAAGCGAATTGTGGACGAGAACAGATATGTATTATTGCGAGGAGAGCCTTCTCCAATGGGAAAAACAACTGCCAGACACCCTTTTCTTCCGCTGTCATAGCAAATATCTGGTAAATCTCACCTTAGTCACCGGCTTTGAAAAACAGGTACTACTGCTTGCAAGCGGGGAGAAACTACCAGTATCCAGACGAAAATGGAAGGCATTCAAAATTGCATATATGAAATGTGATATACAACATCTATAAATACCCGAATAATTTTGGCACCTTTTTATTGACATTGGCATACTCTTTTGGTATAGTATTCAAAATATTCTTTGCACTGCATAATTAATTTACAGTACAAACTGAGCAGGCCAGGGCGTTAGTCACAGGAGCCGGGTCACCTAGGTGACAGTGGATGTTACATCTGCGGGACAGTAGTTGCTATTACTACTTTCGCAGGTGTTTTTTATTTTTCTCCTTAACCTTTTAACATAAGTGGTTAAGGCAAACAATGCAAACCCAAAACCATATCAGGAGGCAGTTATCATGGAACCAACAACAAAAACCCCCAATTCATCAGCTGACAAAACATTAGAACAAGTGGCTATGAGAGTTTCTATTGTCAGTATCATCAGCAATGTAATCCTAACCATCTTCAAGCTTCTTGCCGGTTTTGTTTCCCACTCCGGTGCCATGGTTAGTGATGGAATTCATTCTGCGTCCGATGTATTCAGTACCTTTATTGTTATTATCGGAGTCAAATTAGCGGCAAAGGAATCGGATAAGGAACACCCATACGGTCATGAACGTCTGGAATGTGTTGCTGCCCTTGTTCTGGCAACAATATTAATGATTACCGGACTTGGTATTGGATACAACGCCATCCAAACCATTATAGCAGGCAATTACCAGTCTCTTGCAATCCCCGGTTTATTGGCTTTAATTGCAGCCATCGTATCTATCATAATAAAGGAAGCAATGTTCTGGTATACCAAAATCAATGCCAAACGGGTGGAATCCAGTGCACTGATGGCGGATGCATGGCACCATCGCTCCGATGCACTATCCTCTGTCGGTGCACTAATCGGTATTGGCGGAGCGAGAATGGGATATCCGATATTAGATACCATCGCCAGCATTGTCATCTGCATTTTTATTGCTAAAGCAGCGATTGAAATCTTTATTGATGCAGTAAACCGCATGGTAGACCAATCCTGTGATGAAGAAACCGAACAGCAGATGAGAGATTGTGCCCTCGAACAAGAGGGGGTATTAGGGATTGATTTACTGCGAACAAGAGTATTTGGGAATAAAATCTATGTCGATATGGAAATCAGTGCAGACGGTAGCAAATCCTTAATAGAAGCCCACGAAACTGCGGAACAGGTCCATAACCGCATCGAAGAGGCATTCCCAAAGGTGAAACATATTATGATACATGTTAATCCTATACAAACTGAAAACACAGACAAAGAATAATTTTTACCAATAAAAAAATTATTAGCTTGACTTTATTCCCGCTTTTTGATAAAATGTCTTTTGTTGAGTGATGATATCACTTACATGTGTGAGTAGCTCAGCTGGATAGAGCACTTGGCTACGGACCAAGGTGTCGGGGGTTCGAATCCTCTCTCGCACGTATAAAGACCTTGAAGAGAATCTCTTCAAGGTCTTATTTTATGCTCCTTCATTAAGTTGTTTAAATGTCTCTGCTAAAGTCTTTAATGCATTAGAAATCTCTGTACTGGTAACGGACATCCCCTCTGCCAGCTTCTGAACTTCCTTTGCCACTACCGCAAAGCCCCTGCCAGCTTCTCCTGCCCTTGCCGCTTCAATGGATGCATTCAAGGATAGAATACGCTGCCGGCTGCTAAATCCTTCAATCTTCTTCGTACTGGCACTGGCAATCTCAATCTGTTCGGATACCTCCTCAATACCATCCTGTAACTGTGATATCAGTCTGCCATTCACAGATGCATTGTAGCTGGAACGAACAAACATATTAATGACATCACCGAGGAGATTCGCAGAAGCCTCAATCTCTTCTCTGGTCTTCACATTCACCTTATGTAATGCTTCAATATACTGATTCTCATCGATTCCTAATTCCCGTGCCGTATTTCTAAAATATTCCTCGTTCGGATCCTCTGGAAGAACCTGTCCACCTATAATACTTCCTAATACCGTACCATCATCCAAAGTAATTGGAATACCAAAATCAACCAGTCCTGCATGGCAGTTATACACCCCTGTGCCCTCCTGGTCACACCGCTCGCACCGACGGCAGCCTTCCTTAGAACCTCTGGTATACTTAATGCAAAAATCAGTAAAATTATAGCACTCACTGATATAATTGCCATCATCTCCAACTGCTACAGTAGCTAACCCCGTACTTTTAGCCCAATTGTCCATAATTGCTTCAAACTTGTCCATATCGCAAAAATCCTGAATCTTCATGCTACATTATTCCTCCTCATATACTATCTCATTATATTTCACACAAAGTCACAAAAACTAGAAATATTATCATTTTAGTATAACTATTATATCATTTTTTGTAACAATTGCCTAGTGGTTTTTTGAAGTTGCAATATAAAAATCCCCGAAAGCCTTGTCATCACTAGACTTTCGGGGGTTTTGCCCATCAGCTTTCAACGGGAGTTGAACCCGTGACCTCATCATTACCAATGATGCGCTCTACCACCTGAGCTATGAAAGCACTCAACAAATGGTATTCTAGCACACTCTTTTTTAATTGGCAAGAGTAAAATTTAAAAAAATACAAAATATTTGCATACGAAAGATAAGCCGTAAACAGCATCTTATTATAATACCATTGCTGCACTATGATTCCAGCTCATCAAAAGCCTTGATTACCTCTGCCCTTACCTTCTCAATCTCCTTCGGATTCTGACGGTCCAGCGCATTTTCAAACTGATTCATCCAATAGGTTACAATCTCCCTCACCTCTCCGATATGCTCCTCATAAAGGCGTTCTCCTCTCGCCAGCACAAGACGGTTCTGTGCATTATCCCTCGGATGTACCTTCAAATGCTCCAGCTCTTTAAACCGTGCCTCAATCTCCTCCTTGCTCATCGCTCCTGGATCCTTTTCGATAATCATCTTCTTAGTCTCCCCTGAAGAGTCCACTGTTACCTCTACCTCAAGAAGTCCATTTACATCATACGTATAGCGAATCTGTGCCTTATCCTCCTTCTCCGGTGTCGCATGTACCGGAACATTTAAAACCCCTAATAACACATTGTCCCTTGCCATACGGGATTCGCCCTGCAAAATGTCAATCTCCATCACTCGCTGATCCTCATAAATCGTATAAACCGTTTGCACCTTGCTAACAGGAATAATACTGTTTCGCTCAATAATCGGCAGAAAATGCCCCGGCTCATAATGTCCTCCTGACCTTCTTACTGAAGTGCTTGTTCCAAGAGTATACGGACAGACATCTGTTAATATAACCTCTTTAATGGCGGCATTCTTTCCCTTCAATGCTGACTGCACAGCAGCCCCTAATGCGACTACCTCATCAGGATTAATATTAATATAGGGAAGCTTGCCAAATATTTTGGCAACAAAGGAGCGAATCATCGGCAGCTTCGTTCCGCCTCCCACAAGAATGATTGCATCAATATCCGCCACCTTAACCGAGGCATCAGAAAGTGCCCGTTCCACCGGCTCACGAAGACGGCTAAGCAAAGCCTTACATTTTGCCTCATATTCAAACTCGGAAATCGTCGCCTGTTTTAGCTCCTCGCCAATCATTAACTCCAATTCATAAGCATGCCCGCCTTGAACTTTAGCTGTTTCCGCCTTTTTATAAAGCATGGAACGCTCACCTGCGGTGAGAGCCTCTTCCTTGAGTCCAATCTTTTCTAAGAAAATATCTGATAGTACCTTAGTGAAATCCTCCCCACCTAAATAATTATCTCCGGCAACAGCACGAACCTCCATGATTGAATCAAACAGCTCCAATATAGAAATATCAAAAGTTCCCCCGCCAAGGTCAAATACTAAAAATTTGGTATCCGCGTCCTCCTGTGCAATTCCATAAGCAACTGCTGCTGCTGTCGGTTCCGAAATAATGCGCTCCACTTTAATACCTGCCAGTTCCCCAACACGCTTTGTCGCCTTTCTCTGAGCGTCACTGAAATATGCCGGAACACTGATAACCGCCTCCGTTACCTCCTCTGAAAGAAAACTTTCCGCATCCTTTTTTAGGGAACGAACAATCATAGCAGACAGCTCTTCCGGCAAAAAACTCCGCTCTCCAAGCCGATATTCCTTCTTTGTTCCAATGTGCCGTTTAAATACGGACGCACTGCGGTCCGGATGTACCACCTGATATTCCTTAGCAATCCGCCCTACCAAAACCTCACCATTCGTATCCACACTAACAACGGAGGGAGTCAGATGCTCTCCCAAAGCATTGGGAATCATCCTCGCCTCCTTCGCTTCTTCATCCCAGTATGCAACCAGACTATTGGTTGTTCCCAAATCAATACCAATTACTGCCATAGAAACTCTCCTTTATGTCCATCAATTGCGATAACTTGACAGCTTCATCCGAATCCGCTGTATCGCATTATCAATTGCCTTCTTTTCTTTTCCAAGCTTCTCCCCTATTGTAAAATAGCTATCCCCATCCAAATATAAAAACAACACTTTTTTCTCCAGCGGGCTTAATACCCTGTCAATCTGTCTCCAAATCTCTTCCACACGCTCCTGCTCAATCACACGACGTTCTGGATCATCCTGATTATTCTTAAGCACTTCCTGTAAGGTCATGCCGCTTTCCTCCTTTTCTAAAGGAGCATAAAACGATACATAGGTGTTTAGAGGAATGTTTTTCTGTCTTTTGGATGCCGTTACAGCATTATAAATCTGACGCACAATACAGATATGGGCAAATAATGCAAAATCGGTCTGCTTGTTCTCATCATAATCCCGTATCGCCTTAAACAGCCCTATCATTCCCTCCTGCGTCAAGTCTTCCTCCTCACTGCCTATCAAATACATTCTTCTTGTTTCCTTACGAATCATGCCACGATATTTTTTTAGAAGATATTCCATTGCCTCATTATCACCTTTACGGCTTAAATCAATAATCTGAATATCCGAAAGCTCTCTATAATCCATAGCTCTCTCCTAATCCTGCCATACCCATATTTCTAAATAGCACTTCTACTTCCATCTCTATTGCTCTAGCCACTCTTACAATCTCATAAGCCAGATTTTGCAAACCGCTGCCTTACAAACCTATAAGCCTGATTTTTCTATACGTTGTCTTACAATCTCATAAGCCAGAACGCCTGCCGCAACAGAAGCATTCAAGGAATCAATCTGCCCCTTCATCGGAATCGCTGTAATAAAATCACATTTTTCCTTTACTAAACGACTCACACCACTGCCCTCGTTTCCAATTACAAGTCCGACTGCCCCCGTTAAATTCTGCTGATACATCAGTTCCCCATCCATATCGGCACAGACAAACCAAAGCCCTTCCTTTTTAAGCTCCTCTATTGTCTGGGACAGATTCGTCACCTTTGCAACAGGAGTATAATGAATGGCACCTGCCGAAGCCCTCGCAACAGTAGCCGTCAATCCTACAGCCCGGTGCTTTGGAATAATAACACCATGTGCCCCTACCTGATTAGCAGTCCGAATAATTGCTCCCAGATTGTGCGGATCCTCTATTTCATCCAGCAAGAATAAAAAAGGGTCTTCTCCCTTACTTCTCGCCACTTCAAGCATATCAGAAACCTCAACATAAGCAAATGCTGCTACCTTCGCCACTACACCCTGATGATGCCCGGTGACTGACAGTTGTTCTAAGCGTTCCTTTGTCACAAAATCCAACCGGCACTTAAGCCGCTTGGCTTCTCTTACTATATTTTGAATTGGTCCATCAAGACAGCCATCCAACACATAGACACGTTCCACAGTCTGCCCGGACCGGAATGCTTCAAGCACCGGATTACGTCCCTCCACAATTCCCTCTGTGTCCCTTCTATCTGTCTTCTCTTTCATGTGGCCTGCTTGTTTTCTTTGCTCCTTTTTCTTAGGATATTCCTTGTTCGCCATGCCTGCTCCTATTCCCCGCCATTCATGCGGCAAATCCCTTCCTTTATCAGTTCAAAAATCCGCTCCATTCTTCCATCAAGGTAAAGATACCCGACCAGTGCCTCCAATCCGGTTGCCCGCTGGTATTCTATCACACTGGCATTCTTCGCCCTATTATAAGGCTTGGAATTACGCCCTCTCTTATATATTTCAAGCTCCTCATCTGTAAAAAGCTCCTGTATCTGCTCCACCATCTCGGACTGGGCAACTGCACTAACATACCTGCATACCTCTTTATGATACTTATGTGCCGCCATATTAAACCTGCTGACAACCAGTGTTCGGAATATCAAATCAAAAATGGTATCCCCAATATAAGCTAACGCAAGCGGGGAATATGCTTTCACATTCACCTTATGAAGCTCAAACCGTCTCTGGAAATCCTCCATTGCCTGCTGCCAGATATCCATCGGACAATCCTTGCTTACACCAGAATCGCTGTCCCGACATATCTTTGTTCTCTTTGTTGTCTCAATTTGCGTATCCATTTTTTCTTCCATACTGTTCCTTCTTAAAACTACTGTGGCAACCTGTTCTTATGCTCTGCTCCACTTCACACCTTCTCTGGTATCCTTAAGGACAATCCCCCGCTCAAGCAGTTCATCCCTTATGGCATCTGCCTTCGCAAAATCCTTATTTTTCCTAGCCTGCTGCCTCTGCTCAATCAACGCTTCTATATCAGAATCAAGAATTTCTTCCTGCTTCTTTGTTATAATGCCAAGGACATCACATAGCCCTACAATTGTATCGAGCATCTCCTTTGCATAGGCATATGACGACTCCTTCGTCACCGTAATATTAGAAAGCTTCACCATTTCAAAAATAGCCGCAATAGCATCTGCAGTATTAAAGTCATCCTCCATTGCATCCTCATACTTCTTAATAAGCTCCTGAAGCTTCTGATAAGAAACTTCCTCATCTGCCTTTCTTGTATCACTCTTAGGAAGACCCTCTACAATCTCCTGCGCATGTTCCACTGCAGTCAAAATACGCTCCAGACCATTCTTGGCAGACTGTACCAGCGTATCCGAAAAATTCAAAGGACTTCTATAATGTACACTCAACATAAAGAAACGCAAAACCTGCAGGGGAAACTTCTCACCAATCTCCCGCACTGTAAAGAAATTACCGGCAGATTTGCTCATTTTCTTATTGTCAATATTTAAAAACGCATTGTGCATCCAGTAATTGGAGAAAGGCACACCGTTCGCCGCCTCGCTCTGGGCAATTTCATTTTCATGATGTGGAAAAATCAAATCTTCGCCTCCCGCATGAATATCCAGAGTATCCCCAACATATTTCCTGCTCATGACAGAGCATTCAATATGCCAGCCCGGACGCCCTTCTCCCCATGGAGAATCCCATGCAGGCTCCCCTTCTTTTTTCGGCTTCCAAAGAACAAAGTCCATGGGGTCTTCCTTCTGGCTCTCCCCGGTCACCAGAATATCCCGGTGACCGGATTGCATATCCTCAAGATTCTTGTGGGAGAGCTTCCCATAATCTTGAAAGTGCTCAACACGATAATAAACCGTACCATCTACCTCATACGCGTACCCTTTCTCAACCAAATCAGAAATCATGGCAATCATACCATCAATTTCTTCTGTCGCCTTGGGGTGATGTGTCGCTTCCTTCACATTCAAGCCCTTCATATCCTTCCTGCATTCCTCAATAAACCGCTCTGAAATCACAGAAGGCTCGACCCCCTCCTCATTAGCCTTTTTGATAATCTTATCATCCACATCCGTAAAATTCGACACATAGTTTACTTCATATCCTTTATGTTCCAAGTAACGACGTACTGTATCAAACACAATCATCGGACGGGCATTGCCAATATGAATATAATTATATACCGTCGGTCCACAGACATACATGCCGACCTTCCCTTCCTGAATTGGGTGAAACTCCTGCTTGGATTTCGTTAAGCTGTTATATATCTTCATATTAAAATCCTTTCCATACTAAAATACATCATTTCTACTTTATGTGAAATGGTACCATTTGTCAATACATTTCCCCTTTGGTTTATTGATCCTTTATGCAGCCCTGACACCCCTCACAGCCTGCCTGACCTCTCTCCTCTATATATACAGCACGGCTCGCTTCCTCAATTGTTTCTAACAGACAAACTGCACTGGCACTGATGCCGAGTCCCTCTCCGGTAAATCCAAGATGCTCCTCCGTCGTTGCCTTAATATTAATCTGGCTTTCATCCACCTCTAAAGTATTTGCCACATTTTCTACCATCTTTGGGATATAGGAAGCAAGCTTCGGACGCTGTGCAATCACCGTAGCATCCACATTGCCAACGATAAAGAGCTTCTCATCAAGAAGCTTCTTGACATGCCCCAAAAGCTTCAAACTGTCAGCACCTTTATATTCCGGGTCTGTATCAGGAAAATGCTTCCCTATATCACCCAATGCCGCAGCTCCAAGCAATGCATCCATAATGGCATGCAGCAAAACATCTGCATCCGAATGGCCCAATAACCCTTTCTCATAAGGAATCGTAACTCCACCCAATATCAAAGCTCTTCCCTCAACTAACTGATGAACATCATATCCATTACCAATCCGCATACTATAACCGCCTTTCATTCATTATCTATCAAAAAAAGCTTGAAAACCTTGGTTTTCAAGCTAGTTACTCGTAGCGGAGAGGAGATTTGAACTCCTGACACCACGGGTATGAACCGTGTGCTCTAGCCAACTGAGCTACTCCGCCATATCTTATGATGGCTTACGCCAAATGGAACCTACAGGGCTCGAACCTGTGACCCTCTGCTTGTAAGGCAGATGCTCTCCCAGCTGAGCTAAGATTCCATCACCTGCTTCTCAACAGCACTACGATAGTATATTATAAAACCCAAAACTTGTCAACCTTTTTTGTTACACCATTCACAATTTTTTTACAAGCCAGACAATCAGCATGATTACAAGCACAACCGGGAGTACCATCCAAACCAGCCGGAAAAATAATCCCACAATAAACAATACTACAATTGTAACTGCCATGATAACAAGCAGTGTTTTTATCTTTTCAAATATCCCTGTCTTATTACCGGATTCTGTCGCAGTTTTGGGTTTCGTCCCACTCGTATATACTGCCTGTCTACCATCCATACGGTTTGCGTCAATCACACTTCTTGCAATTATCCTTCCACTGCCAAGGGAAGCTACCACTTCCTGCTCTGTAACTCCCTTCGCCCTCTGTTCGGCAAAATAATTTCGATAATAGGAAAGCGTATCCCTTACCACACTATCCGCAACCTCTCCTCTAAGCCCTTCTTCCAGCTCTTTTAAAAAGTTATCCATATTTCTGCTCCTGTTCTTAATATGTTACATTTAACGAAATAATTGTTCCCATCGGCGAATCACTCGTCATATAGCTTGCCTTTTTGATATTCAGATGGGAATCTACTACAAAGGATAAATCATACGCCCCCTTCTCATATTCTGTCACCAGATAGACAATCTTTTTCTTTTTCTTCGCAATTGCCTGATTCACCTTCTGTTTATATTCCTCGTAGGAAGAACATACCTGATTATAATAGATAAAGTAGTTGTATTTAGTCTCTGTACAAGCCTCATAATCTTCCCTGTTCCACTGGTGGCTCTTCGCCATTTGTTCATCTGTCAAATTAAAATAATCATATTGTACCATTCCTTCCCGGTCTGGTGTCGGATCATCCCAAGTTGCGTCCACCTGATACCACCCATCCTCGAGCTTGACCACATTCCAAGCATGATCTGTTCCATCAGCCGTACCAACAACCATTTTACAAGATATGCCTGCGGCATTCAACAACAAATTCATCGCTTCAGCATAACCATTGCATACCGCCTTATGATTAACTAACGCTCCATAGGCCTTGTAATAATCCTCATCCCCGGTTCTGTCCCCGCCCTTATAGTTTTCCTCAAAAGCACAATTCTTAATCAGATAATCGTGTAATGCCTTCTCCTTTTCAAAATCCGTCATTCCCTCCTGTATTTCATTATGTAAAATTGTCGATACCTGATCATAAAGCTTTTGTCCCTTTTCCGAAAGTGCAACATCATTTTTCCCCTCCACCAAAAGCTTCCAAACCTCAAGATTCTCCGACGCCAGAACCTTCAAACGCACCTTTAACATACCATCCCGCTTCTGTCCAAGAATGGTATACGTCGTTACATTTCCAAAAAAACCATCCAGGTTCCGGTTCACATTTTTAATCTGCTCCTCTGTAACATTTTCTACATAAATATCAAATTGATTGATATCCCGCCGTAATTCCTCATTGATATACTCTGTCAGTTCTTCCATAGAAGTAACCTTATCAAGCTTCTCAACAAAATCAAAAGCACCATGTAGATATGCCTCTACGCCAATGCATCCTATAAATATTATTATAATAACGAACCGTATCAGTCCACGAACCAGTCGCATAGTAACCTCCAAAAACAGAACAAAAGCAGACAGTGACGCTACTCACTGCCTGTCCTCTTTTATTGTTTATCATTTATTTTGATTGATAATAGCACGAAGTGCTGCGTTGCTCTTCTTCGCACGAAGCCCATAATATTTCCTTGATTTTCCAGTCAACCGATTCATGTAATTGTTCATATTATCAGTTGTTTTGGAAATCATCGCTGCATACCCCTTCTCCGCTTTGTTAAGGGTTGTTTTCAGCTCTGACATATCTGTTTTATAAAAAAATCCTTCATTCAGATACATTGTTCCCTCCACATCTAAGGAGATACCTAAGCTGCTCAATGCATCCATCATCTCTGTCGTTGTATCCGCAAGCTGCCCAAAATAGCTCTTCATTGCACCATAACCGCTATCTATCACCGCCTGTTTTAAACTATTATAGGCAGACACATAATCCCTAAGCTTCTGGCAAAGACCATCGTAATCATAGTCAAAGCTGACTTCTACCGGTCCATTGGTCACCGCCTTAAAGTTCACACTCACAACGCCATCTACCAATGCCGAATTAAACATGTAGGTAGAATCTTCCTCACTATTGTTAAAATTAAATACCGCATCCTGCCCCTCTTGTGCTATATTATTTAAGCCAAAATAGGAAACCACATCATTATCCGACAGATTAGAAAAATAAAAAACATATTCCTCTCCCTCTATGGGAGCTCCGGTTCCATTGCTCGACACCGCAATGTACCCCGTACCATCCGTCTCCTTTTTAAGTTCTGCCGTCACCTTGGCATCCGACCGGTTAATCGCATCAACAATTTTGTTCATAGCAGATTCATTGGTGTCCTCCGCCGTCAGCTTCACCACAAGAGAAGCACGTTTACCATCCATCGTCAGGTCAAAATAACGCCTTCCGATACCAAGATTACAGGCATCAGAAAGTACCACCTTCTTACCCTCATTACGCTGCTCCATTGCAAGCTGTTTGACATCCATAGTAAAGGTCGTCCCGTCCGCCTTGCAGGAAAGGTCAAAATAATTATATACTGAAGCATCTGTTGCCACACTTTTCAAAAAGAGTGAACCCTCTGCCGTCTTTTGCATATCCTCCACAATCGTCTGAAAATCAGTCAGTCTCTTTGTCAAGGCTGCCTTGTTCGTATAACTGTCTCCTCCTGCTAATATCTCTGAAAGCTTGGAAGTATCCACTTTCTTTTCCCCAGTTATCTTATTTAAAAAGGCGGCTCCAGAAGAATTCTTATCTGCCTCACCATTCTGTATTTTATCCAGAAGCTGATGTACTGTCTGTTGGTAATCAGAAGCACCGACTGAGGACTTTTGTGCTGTTTCCCTTAAAATTCGATTTCGTTCGCCCTCCATGGCTCCTATTCCATACGACATATTTTCCTCCTAACTATAAACCTTCTATAAATAATTATTGTATAACGTACTGGTATCAATATCAGTATAGTTACCAGACGGGGTGTAGGTACGGTTCCCACCACTTGCCTGTGTTCTGGCTACATTATCAGAGAGATTGTAAATCTCTGAAGCCTTGTAACTAATCTTGGAAGCATAAGAATTATGCCCCTGAAACAACGTCTTAATCTTGTTCATATCAGCAGACTTAAATGTCTCCTCATCGATAGATAATGTATTATCACTGTTAATGGAAATCCCTACATCCTCAAGCAGATTCCTGCTGGAAGCGGTCTGGTTCGTCATATTCACTGCCTTCTTAAGAAGTGTGCTGCTATTCAGCTCTGATACAGAATCAATCAAGGTATTGTAGCTTTTTACAAATTCTGATGCATTCTTATACAATGCATTTCTATCGTAATCCTTCTTGATTGTCTCCTTGCCATCCTCGTCCTTCACCTTCTGCTCTACCTTACTAAAGTTGGACTTCTTCATGGCCTCTGCCGCCTTCTTAAGCTTTCCTGCATCACTTCTGCTGGTCGCCAGACTCTCCGTAGAATCCACCTCAGCAGAAGCGTTCTCCTTCGTCAGTTTATTGTAATATGCCTTCATCAGTTTGGAGTAGGCACCATTACGAATCAAACCATAATCTCTTAAATTAATACTGCCCAACCCATCAGACTGGCTGCCAAGCTGTCCGGTGCCGCCTGCGGACGACTGAAGCTTAGAAGTATACTGGGATACCGTCTGTGCATTATTCTGCTGAATCTGTTTTATCTGGCTCATTGCACTATTGTAATCATACTCTGACATACTATTACCTCCTTGCATAACTATGTGACCTGCATCACCATAAATCTATGTTACCAGCAACCAGACATCCTCCCTGACATCCAGTTCACCTATTATTAGTATCGGAAAAAATTCTTTATTCGTCAACCTTTTTTTCATATTTTCTATTAGGATAATTTTGTTTTGGTTTTCTATGCTACAACTCTATCCCTAACACTGGCAGCAGTACCTCAATCAAACACCCCATAGAAACACCAATCGCATAAAGCAGCAATAAAATCTTAATATTTTCCATCCGGTGTTCATGATTCACCTTAAACAAGACAAGCAGCCCTACTCCTGCACTGACAAGCAATCCGCTAAACATAGCCCCAACGGAAATGACCTGCTCCAAATATAGCTCTGTAATCACTACAGAGGCGGCACAATTCGGAAACAGTCCTAAAAGACCTGCCGCAAAGGAAGCAAGCACCGTCTTTGTCCCTATCAGATTCCGTAACGTATCCTCTCCAATTAATACAATCAAAACATTTAGAAGAATGGATATTATAAAAATAAAAAGGAGTATTTTTACTGTATGCACGAGTGCAGGGCGAACAATGCCCCCTTCCTCACAGTGACAGTGGTCATGCTCACACAGGTGTCCGCTCATCATCTCCTCCTTTGGCTCCATTTGAAAGAGCCGAAGGACAATATCAACCAGAAATCCCATAATGACCGCAACCAGACACTTAATCCCAATAATCTTTGCTATCGTTATAAACGGAACCGCTTCTGAGACAAAAATAGGGAGCATCTCATCAGAGGTCGACAAAAACACTGCCAGCAATGTACCAAGGGTAATAATCCTGCCAGCATAAAGATTGGCTGCCACAGTAGAAAAACCACATTGTGGCACAATTCCAAGAAGCCCGCCTGCCAAAGGACCAAAATGCCCCGCCTTCTGTATCGCTGCCTTTGACTTTGCCCCCATCTTATGCTCAATATACTCCATTACTACATAAGTAAGAAACAAAAAGGGAAGCAGCTTGATACTGTCAATTCCCGCATCCAGCAGGCAGTCTAAAAATTTATCCCACATATCCTTCTCCAATCTATCCTATTTTCTAACAAATACTCATTTGTCTATTCCGTAAGGTATTTACTCACACCTGCTTAATCCCTGTAATATCCGGCACGGCTATTATCGAGTAATTGGTATGATAAATTACAAACCCCGGCTTGGCTCCCTTCGGCTTTTTTAAGTTACCTCTTGTCGTATAATCAATCTCCACCTTAGAATCTGTTCTCCCGGAAGAATAATAGGCGGCCAATCTGGCTGCCTCCTCAAAGGTAGTATCGGGAAGCTCCTGTGCCTGCTCCTTTTTTACAATCACATGGGAACCCGGTATATCATTGGCATGAAACCACCAGTCACCCGCATTTGCCACCTTAAAGGTCAATTCATCGTTTTGAAAATTATTTTTTCCGACATACATATGAAACCCATCCGAGGATATATAGTGAAGCGGCTTACTCTTTATGCTCCGCACCTTTTTCCCCTTCGTGTGCCGCTTCATATAGCCATACTGTACAAGCTCCTCCTTAATATCCACGAGGTCACTCTCTAACAGTGCCATTTCAAGAGATGCCTGTATTGATTTCAGATGCATAAGCTCTGCACGGGTTTCCAGTGTCAAGGTACTCAATGCCTCATAGGTCCGTTTTAGCTTATTATATTTCTGAAAATATTTTTTGCCGTTATCCATCATGGAGATAGTCGGATCCAATGGAATGGTAAGCTTCTCTCCGGTATAATAATTGTCTGCCTCCATCGACTTCGCTCCCGGCTCTATCCCATATCCATACACATTAATCAGCTCTCCGTATACCTTATATTGTTCCCTTTTTTCGGTGTCCTTAAGCTGCTTTTCCTGTAAATCCAGTTTTTTTGCCGTCCGCTCTATCGCTGTTGATACAATATGACGAAGCTCCGCCGATTTCTGGCGGATTTTCGAAATTTTATTCTTCTCAGCATAATAATTTTCCAGCACCTCTGAAACAGACGAATATTCCTTCTTCTGCTCCGGCGAAAAGGAAGTTAACGGTATCACGGAGAATTCCACGGGAACACCATGTTCATAAACAATCTGCGGAACATATTCCCCCTTCTCTATTCGATTCCGCATATTCCTTAATGCCTCATAGATGGCATCGAACTGTTCCTTGTCACAAGCCGCCACTGAAGCATCCGCATCCACTCCCGCTTGATAGCATAACTCCCCCGCCACAAGAGGGCTAATACCTGTCAGATTCTGATAAATTGCTTTCTGACAGGTAACCGGCTTTAAAACTGCCTGTTCCTGCCACTGCTCTAAGGTAATGGTCAGCGGATTACATTTGCCCTGATTCGGCGGCAGACAGTATTCCCTGCCCGGAAGCACCTCTCTTACAGAGCTTACAAGCATGCTGATATGCTTAATGCTGTCCAATATTTTATAGCTTTCATCACAGAAAATAATATTGCTGTGCTTTCCCATAATCTCTATAATCAAATGCTTTTGGCACACATCATTTAAATCATTCAAATGTTCCACCGTAATATCGACAATCCGCTCAAACTCTGGCTGCTTTACTGCCACAATCCTTCCATTGCTGATATGTTTTCTAAGCAGCATACAAAAATTAGGGGCTACCATAGGGTTCTCCTTCTTTTCCGATGCAAAATAAAGCAGCGGAAGGGATGCCGACGCAGAAAGAAACAAGCGGTATGTCTGCCGCTCGTTCTTAATCACCAGCAGGATTTCATCATCCTCCGGCTGATATATCTTATTGATTCTACCTCCAATCAGGCACCTGTTAAAATCATGTACCAGATTAGAAATCACTACTCCATCAAAAGCCATCTTACTTCTCCTGTTTTTATACTATCTTTTCTTTTCTGCATCCTTATCTGCAGAAGCAGCATTGCCAGAAGCCGATGCATTACCACTCGCATCGCCACTTGCACTCTGTGTATCCGTTGTCGTTAAATGATAACAAGTATTAGTCAGTTCAAAATCCGGCGTCTGAAAAGTATCCTTAAGCTCTGACACATAGTACCACGGATCCTCGTGGGCAGGATTTTTTAATATTTCAATTTCTTGTGCCGGTGTCCCTCCAGATGCCAGTAAAAAGCAACGGTCTCCATCCTCGTCTACCGCTACATCCACCACCATAGCAGCATTTTCCTTTTTTTCATCCACAAAGAAATCACCCACACTGATATTGCTCACATCCGCCTCGTGACTCTCTGCCAATAACGTACTCATACCTGTATAACTGAAATAATATTCCAGATATTCTAACAGCGTCTCATAGCTATCCCCTGTTTTGGCAGAACTGGACCAGCTAAAGGCTTTATTCTGATAATTAAGACGATCTCCCTTCGTCCACCGTTCATATTCCATAGGAAAATTATCGAGCAAATGATATTTCATATTGTCATAATCATGATTCGTCCAATAGTACTCTGCATACAACCGCATCATAGAGCTTCCCCGCTGCTGTAAATTGCGGCTGTCAACCGGAAGATTAAAAATAGCGATATGGGAATCCTGCTTTTCCTTCTCCTCCTTCGTATAAAGCTTTACCTTAGCGTCTGTCGGGCGAACCGGAAGAGAACGCATAAACTCTTCTATCGTATAGGTTACCCCACTGTTATTGAGCCGCTCCTGTGTCGTTGCCTCCTGTGTCGTGACCGCTTCTGTAGTTCCTTCCGATGCTGTCCCGAAAGCCGTGGATACTCCCTCGGTGGTGCTTCCCGGTTGCATCGTAGTACCAGTAGCTCCTCCCTCCGTAGTAGCATCAGCCGTTCCTCCCCCTGTTGTCACATCAGCTCCCAGACTGTGCGTGCTTCCAAGCGAATCGCCCGATGCCTCATCCTTACTGGCATCCTTCTTCGCGTCGCCACTGCCCGCTTCAGCATCTCCACCAGTCTCTGTCTTCTGCTGTGCAAGCTTTGGGGCGATTGCCTTCCAATATGCCTCCTGTTCTGCATCAGACCAGTTCACCCGCACATAACCATTCGGGGTAACCACTCTAAGGCCAAGCGTCATCTCTTCCTCATTAATAAAATCTGCCAGCACATTCTGTACCAGCTGTTGCTGTGTCGTAGTCGTCTCTTTCTTCTGTTTCGCCTCTTCTGTCGTGGAATGCTCTAACCGGTACTGCTCCACAACATCCCACTGCTCCTTAATAATATTACTACATCCACAAAGACTGTTTACCATGGCAACAGCCAGAATAAAAGCTGCTACTCTTTTAATTTTATATCTTCCCATTCTATTCTCCTTTAATTTATAATAGGTAATTGTGAAATGGCAAATTGCTGATACGATAGTCATAATACTATATAAATTTACTTCGTTGTCGCAGCGTTGCAAAGTACAAAGGCGTAAATCTATATAGTATTATGACTATCTTGTCTAACAACTACGTGTTTCGCATTTGTCTAATAACTCATATTAGGTTATTTATAGCTCATATAAAGTATTTGCAAAACCCGTAATTGCCTAGGTAGATAGACATAATATTATATAAATTTGTGCCTTTGTACCGAGCTATGCTCGGACAACGAAGCAAATTTATATAATATTATGTCTATCGTATCAGCAACTTATTGTTCCGCAATTATCTTATAGCCTAAATACAAATACTCTAAGAACAATATGTTCTTAGAGTATTCTATAATTGTTACCATTATAAGTCAACCAAAAACAGAAAATATTGCCGGCTGTCCCTACATTCTATCATATAAGTCGCGGTAAATGTTCGCTGAATTCTGCCATGACCAGTCTACCTGCATTCCCCGCTCAATCATCCTATCCCAGTTATCCCTCTGGTCATAATACACATGCTTCGCATAGTTAATCTGCCCAAGCAGCTCGTGGGCATTATAATTCTTGAAGGTAAATCCGGTTCCGGTCTGTTCATATTCATTGTATGGCCAGACAGTATCCTTCAGTCCACCTGTCTCACGGACAATCGGAACTGTACCGTAACGAAGTGCCATCAATTGCGTTAATCCGCAAGGTTCAAATCTACTTGGCACCAGCATCGCATCACAGGCAGCATATATCATATGGGAGCGCTCATCCGAATAATAGATATTCGCAGACACACGGTCACCGTAAATTCCTTGATAATAACGGAACATATCCTCATAGCGGGAATCCCCCGTTCCTAAAACAACAAACTGGGTATCCGGTGTACAGATTTCATTCATTACACAATCTACTAAATCTAAGCCCTTCTGGTCTGTCAGCCGGGAGATAATTCCAATCATAAAATGATGATCATCCACCGGAAGGCCTAATTCCTCCTGAAGCTTACGCTTATTGGCTTTCTTTAATACACGGAAATTGTCCACCTCATAGTTCTGATATATCTTAGTATCGGTAGCGGGATTATAAATATCATAATCAATACCGTTCACAATACCCCACAGACGCTCACGCCGCATACTCAGCAAATCATCAAGCCCCTCACCATAATATGGTGTCTGAATCTCTGCTGCATAGGTGTTGCTTACGGTAGTAATATAATCAGAATACACCAGACCTCCGCGAAGCATACTACAATTCTGGTGTTCCTTAAGCACACTCATATTCTGGGACGGATGCACCAGCCTTCCCGGCGCAAAACACTCATCTGGAAGGGAGGAAACACCCTGAATATGTGGTACATTCCATTCTCCTTTAAACTGAAGGTTATGTATCGTCATAACGGTACGAATTCCCCAATAGAAACCATTGCCTTGAAAAATAGTATTCAGGTATACCGGTACTAAGGCTGCCTGCCAGTCATGGCAGTGAATAATATCCGGCTTGAAATCTACCACCGGCAGAATAGAAAGAGCCGCCTTGGAAAAGAAAGCAAATCGCTCGATATCCTGAAATAAATCATAATACGGCACGGAACCGCCAAAATATTGCTCATTATCAATAAAATAATAATAAATACCATCAATCTGCAGCGTCTTAACACCAACATATAATTCCTGTCCATGCTGATCCATATAGAAATACGCAGTTGTAATCATCTTCTCCCGATATTCCCAAGGAATACAATTATAATTCGGAATCACTACCCGAATATCATAGTAACGTTTATCAAAAATCTTTGGCAACGTACCAACAACATCTGCCAAACCACCAGTCTTTATAAATGGCACACATTCTGATGCTACAAATAGTATCTTTTTCATAATGCTACCTCCTCATGTCAAAGCATCGTTACATGGCATTAGTATAACACAAAACCGAAACCATTTGAACATATTTTGTAAATGTTTCCTAATTTTTTTATAGAAAAGACACAAAAACCCAAAAAAATTACCAATTACAGGATATATTCCCTCCTTAGCCAAAGCAGCATCCTTGATAAAAAGTGAAACGCATCCGGCCGGGTATCATCATTGATTCGCTTGGTTGCAAACACCTTATAAATCTGTGCCCGGTTACCTGCTGTCCACATCTTGCGGATAACAGTACGAATAGAGCGTTCGACACTGGATGGTGCAGTCTGAAATTCCTCTGCCACCCTTTTATAAATTGTCATCATCACAAGCTCCTGGGGTTGTTCCAACAAATTGTCCAATGCACAGATAATATATTGATACCCCTTATATTCTGCCGGCATTCCAAGCAGGTATAACTCATAAGCAATAATATCCCTCCGTCTATTCTCTGATGCATGCACACGGAAAACCTCCGGTTCCTCTTTTAGCAATGGCGGTCCTGGCTCCTGCAGCATAAGCTCCTCTGTCCGCTGCTTGCTGTAATAGGAAAATGCTGTCCGCAATTGCTTAACCAGCACAAAATCTTTGACAGGAAACGTAATGCACTGCAAAACCGGAGCCTCCTCCTTCAATATCTGCAATGCCTCTGGCAAAAAACCATAACAGAGGATAAATTTAGGACAGTTGTCACCAAGCATTTCCTCTAACATCTGCAACATGGTAAATCCATCCATTCCTGTCATCAGCAATTCACAAATCACAATCTCCGGCTTTAGCTGCCATATCTCCTGATATGCTTTTTCTCCATCCGCCTGTAATCCGATTATCTTAAGCTCCGGCATATCCAAAAGCACCCTGCGAAGTTGATTTTGTACAGCTTCCTCCGATACCACCAGATATACTTTGATTCTTTTGTCGTTCAAATGTTACCTCCTTATCATAATTTATACAAATACTTATTCACTTAGAATTGTCTATAATTATAAAAAGATTTTTTTGAATTACAAGTAAATAATATAATTTCTACTTTATGACGATTTTTCGGCAATAAAAATAGAAAAACCTATCAACACCTCTTTCAGAAATCATGAAAGATAATTGCATTGATAGGTATTCTATCTATTTTAAATGTAACAAAAAATTATCCGCATAACAAATCGGCTCTATGCTCTAAGCGGATTTTGTCTGCTATCAGAGCAATGAATTCGGAATTGGTTGGCTTTCCCTTGCCTGCGTTAATTGTGTATCCAAACAATTCATCAATAATATCCATCTTCCCTCTCGACCATGCAACCTCAATTGCATGACGAATTGCACGTTCTACCCGCGAAGAGGTTGTCTTATGCATTTTCGCAATCGTAGGATAAAGCTCCTTGGTAATGGAATTAAGAACTTCCATATCATTGATAACAAGAAGAATGGAATCCCTTAGATAGGTATAGCCTTTAATGTGAGCAGGTATTCCCACATTATGTATCATGTTGGTTACCACGATTTCCAAATTATTGCCATTGGCATAACCATATTCCCTGTTTACAAATCCTTGGCGGAGCTTGCGTTTTTCAAGACTCTCGCGGCTTGCAAGCTGACGGATTTTACTAAGCAGCATCTCTTGATCAAATGGCTTCATAAAAAAGTAATCCGCTCCCAATGCAATTGCCTCTTCGGTAATCTGTTCGCTGCCTGCTGCCGAAATAATGATGATTGCGGGATGTGTATCCTTATCAAAGTCCGCTCTCCTCACCTTATCCAGCACACCAAATCCATCAAGCCTTGGCATTACCATATCCAGCAGAACAACATCCGGCTTCGTTTCTTCAATCATACCGAATGCTTCTATTCCATCTGCTGCCTCTCCTACATACTCCATATCATCCTCTGATGAAATTAAATCCTTAAGCATACTAAGCATTTTTTTATTATCATCTGCTGCCATAACCCTTATTGTTTTACTCATAATTACCTCCCTGATTGATAAAATAATTGTATCTCTCCGACATAGCTACATTATAACTGCTTATCTTACAATTTACAATTTATTCCCATCGCAATTAATGACAAGGAATGCAAAAATTTGCCATATTTTGTGTTTGTTTTTACATCCCATTACAATATATAGTGTTATCGCAAAACAGGCAAGACCCACCAGTAAAGGCTTTATTACTATTGATAGTCTAGCATTTCGTCCATAAAAATTCCGTATCCCTTTGTGGGATCATTTACAAATACATGGGTAACTGCCCCAACCATTTTTCCATTTTGAATAATCGGAGAACCACTCATTCCCTGCACAATTCCCCCCGTCAACGACAACAATTCCGGGTCAGTTACACGAACTACCATATTGGCGGAATGCTCATAAGATAAATTGGTTTTTTCGATAGTAATCGCATATAATTTTGCTTTTCCGCTAATATATGACTGAATATACGCTTTCCCCTCACTAACATCCTGCTTTAAACCTACAGGAATCGCCTTATTTCCCATCTCGCTTTTTAGACGCTCATTTGCTTTCCCATAGATTCCATCCGATGTGTTTGACTCGATGGTTCCAAGCCAATTAGCATCTGAATAATCAATGCTGCCCACCAGCTCACCGGGTTTTCCACTACTGCCGGGAATAATATAGGAAATAGCAGCTTCGTATATTCTCCCGTCACTATTTTCTAAAAGCTCTCCCGTGTCAACATCGCTGACACCATGGCCCAAAGCCCCGAACCTTCCCTCCTTCGTTTCAAAAGACAACGTACCAATTCCCTGTGTATCATCCCGCACCCACAATCCACATTTATATTCTTCGTTTCCTTTCATTTTTACAGGAGTAATCCGTACCTTAAGCTTTCTTCCCTCTCTGCGAATCGTTAGCACCACTTCCTTGTCCCCATTCTTTTTCAAAAAATTGGAAAGCTCAGATTTATAGTGAACTGCTTTGCCATTGACAGCAATAATATAATCTCCCTTTGACACCATGTTTTTTGCCGGATTGGCATGATTGCCATTCTCATCCGTAACAGCTGTTGTGCCAAGCACAAGTACACCATCCGTCTCCATATAAATACCAATCGGCTGTCCACCGGGAATAACCTCCGTTGCCTCAACAGTAGTAACAGAAACTTTTTTGAGCGGAACTAGTCCAAAGAGCTTAACATCCATTGTATAGGAGGAATTAGAAGAGCTGTTTAACGTAAAGGGCTTCGCCATATTTACAGTAGATACCTCTGTAACCTCTTCATATATATTAGCACTAGCAGGAAGTTTAAACTGGAATCTGGAGCTTTGTCCCCGAATCAGATATATCTCCTCCGGAACACTGCTTCTGTAAAGATAAAATTGCAGACAAAGTACCAGCGCCATCCCCAGACAGGATACGGCTGCCAGAACATAGCGATAAACACGCCATCGACCACCCTTTTCTCCTATTTTAAAATTATTATCATCATTCCATTCCTTTTCCATACTCTTGCCCTCCTAAGTCAACAATTCCCCCAATCACGAGGAATAAAAAAGAGACATTACCAGCCTATACACTAGTATGTCTCATTCTTATTTCCCTCAACCTAGTAACATTTGGTTATTAACAGAATGTTCAATCAGGAATCCATCATTCTTTTTTTCTCTGTTGCCATCTGCTTCATCTCCCTCGCACTTTGAAGTACAGTATCTGTTATCTTGGCACCTCCAAGCAAACGTGCAAGCTCATTCACGGCTGCATCCTCGTAAAGCATTTTCATCTCCGTTTTCGTGGAATCCTCTTCCATCTGTTTTATAATTTGAAAATGGGTATCTGCCATCGCTGCAATCTGTGGCAGATGGGTAATGCAAATCACCTGATGTTTTCTGCTGATTACACAGAGCTTTTCTGCTACCATTTGTGCAGTTCTTCCACTGACACCGGTATCAATCTCATCAAAAATCAAGGTTTCCACCATATCGACATCTGCAAGAACAGATTTTACTGCCAGCATAATACGGGAAAGCTCACCACCGGATGCAACCTGACCTATCGGACGAAGCGGCAGCCCCGGATTCGTAGAAATCAAAAATTCCACCTTGTCATAGCCTGTCTTTGTTGGCTGGTCTTCCTTAACTAAGGTAATTTCAAACTGCACCTGCAAAAAGTTTAAATCAACCAGTACCTCTTTAATCCGTTCTGCCATTTTCCCAGCATAATTGATACGAATCTTAGAGAGCGACTCACAGGTCACAAGAAGCTGTTTTTTCAAGGTTTCATACTCCTTCTTTAAGCTCTCCTGATACTCTTCAATATTCTGATATTTCGAAAGCTCTGCTTCCTTTTCATCTGCATAGGCTAAAATACGCTCCACAGAATTACCATATTTATTTTTTAAATGGTTTATTGTATCTAAACGTGATGTAACCTCTTGATATTCTGCCTCATCAAAGGATAACTCATTCATATAATCGGATAACTCCCGATTAAAATCACCAAGCAGGGAATCTATCTGCCCTAATTGCTCATAAAGCCCAGCCGTCGTCTTATCAATATCCTCGATTCCGACCATCTCGCGGATACTTTGTCCAAGCAGAGAAGAAACCGTTGCTTCCGAGCCATGGGCAGTATAGCGGCTTACATTGGAAAGCACTTCCATCATCCTCTTGGCATTCACCATTTTTTTATATTGCTGTTCCAGCTCCTCATCCTCACCTGGCTTTAACCGCGCCTGACGAATCTCTTGCACCTCATACTCCATAAAGCGGATTTCTCGTAAAAGGTCGTCACCCTTTTGCAAATATTGCTCATACTCTTTTTTCTTTTTTTGAAATTTCTCGTATTCTAATGCACACTGCTCCCGAAGCTGTTTCGCTTCTTCCCCGGCATATTGGTCAAGCAGGGAAAGCTGATTGGCTGGGTTTTTCAGCGTTAAATTCTCCTGTTGTCCATGTAAATCCAGCAGAAGGGCAGACACCTCCTTCAAGGCGGACAGCGTCACCGTCTCTCCATTAATCCGGCATACATTACGGTTCGGCATCAGTTTTCTCGTAATCATTACCTGTCCATCCTCCAGCGTAATATCCCGCTCCATAAGTGCCTGCTTCATATCCTCCGATTCCACCTGAAACAAAAGCTCAATCAAGGCATACTCCGCTCCCTGTCGTATCATATCCTTAGAAAGCTTACCACCGAGTGCCGCCTCAATAGAACCAATTAATATGGATTTACCCGCTCCGGTCTCTCCTGTCAGTATATTTAGATGATCAAAAAAGTCTACCTCGACCTCATCAATCAATGCCAGATTCTTCACATGTAAATTAAGCAGCATATGCTTATACTCCCTCCTTCTCATCCTTACCCTGTGCAAACTTGCTAATAGAATCTATGACTTCTCCTGCAAGCTCCTGCTCACGAATTACACAAAATATCGTATCATCTCCTGCAATCGAACCAACCACACCATAGATATTTAAATTATCAAGGGCAGCACCAACCGCCATAGCGAGTCCCGCCACCGTCTTAATGACTATAATGTTCCCGGCCGTCTCCATCGACAAAATCCCATCCCGAAGCACCCGCCTGTAACGAAGCATATTGGACTGCTCCTGATTCTTGACCTGTGCATACCTTGTCTTACCACCGGGAAATGCCATCTTCGTTAATTTCATTTCCCGTATATCTCTTGAAATGGTCGCCTGCGTGGAGGCAAATCCTGCCTTTAAAAGCCGTTCTGCCAACTCGTCCTGTGTCTCTATCTCATAATTTTCAATTAATTCAATAATCTTTGCCTGTCTTGCTGCCTTCATCAAATTCTCCCCTATTTCATTTTATTGCGAAGCACCTCATAAAAGCTCATATTCTGCACCTTAATCAAACTTGCACATACGGGAAGCCGCCTTATCTCCAGATAATCCCCCGGAACCATCTTAATTCCAGTTTGTCCGTCAAAGGTAGCCGCTGCTGCCTCCTTCGCTACCCGCACCTTTTCAATGGTAATTCGTATCACATCATTTTCCGAAAGAATAACACTTCTCGCCGATAAAGAATGCGGGGAAATCGGTGTTACAACCATCAGATTCGTTTTCGGACAAACCACTGGTCCCCCTGCTGAAAGATTGTAGGCGGTAGAACCGGTTGGTGTTGCCACCACGATTCCATCCGCGTCATATACGTTCAAGAGCTCCCCATTAACCTCCGCCCGCATACGGATAATACGGGATAATCCGCTTCTCCCAACTACGATATCATTCAAGGCAATATCCTCATACACCTGCACACCCTCATGATACATCGTCCCCTTTAACATCATCCGATGCTCACACACCACCTCATCTTCAAGGAGACAATGAAGGAAGCGATTCAGATTCTTCGGCTCTGTCTGAGTCAGGAAGCCAAGATTGCCAAGATTAACTCCTACCAGAGGGACAATTTTAGGATATAACGCACGCTGGGTTCTCAAAATCGAACCATCTCCACCCAGAACAATAACACAATCCACTTCCTCACTAAGCGCAATCGGCTCTGCCATCTCCTCCAAAGAACGCTCTAACACGACAACCGTACCACCAGCATCAGTAACCGTTTGTTGTATCTGCTTTGTAAGTGTATAGTCCTTATCCTTATCACTATTTTTTATTACAAGAAACTGCTTCATGCCCTCACTCCTATTTATGAGACAATGCATTGTGGGACGCTGCCACTACCTCGGCAATACAAAAAGGATACCCTTCTGTTGCCACCTCTTTCACACTCTTTTTTATATGTAACAAATATTCAATATTACCCTCTGGTCCCTTTATTGGGGAATAATCCAGATGAAGCGGTTCAAACCCATTCGAAACTGCATAGTCCGTCACCATCTGAATTACCTCTTCATGCACCTTGCTATCCCTTACGACACCCTTTTTGCCAACCTTCTCCCTGCCAGCCTCAAACTGGGGTTTAATCAATGCCACAATCTCCCCCTCTTCCTTTAGAAGATCCTGTGCCGGCAAAAGCACCTTAGTTAGAGAAATAAAGGATACATCAATGGAAGCAAAATCCAATGCTTCCCCAATATCTTCTGGTGTGACATAACGAATATTCGTTTTCTCCATCACAACAACTCTCTCATCATTTCTAAGCTTCCAGTCGAGTTGTCCATGCCCCACGTCCACAGAATACACTCTGGCCGCCCCATTTTGCAGCATACAATCGGTAAAGCCGCCTGTAGAGCTTCCGATATCCATACAAATCCTATTTGTTAGCACAAGCCCGAACTGCTCCATTGCCTTCTCAAGCTTTAAGCCCCCCCTGCTAACGTAGGGAAGGGTATTTCCTTTAATTTCAATGCTAACCTTGCTATCAAAGGTAGAACCTGCCTTATCCTCCCGCTCTCCGTCGACAAAGACAATTCCGGACATAATGACCGCCTTTGCCTTCTCCCTTGAGGATATCAGCCCCCGGTTTACCAATAACACATCTAATCGTTCCTTTGCCATATTATTTATCCTTATTTTTCTTTTTTATATAACCCATCACTGTCGTATAGATTGTATTGGCATCTATGCCAAGCATCTCCATTAGTTCAGCGACACTTCCATGCTCCACAAACTGGTCATCAATAGCAAGACAGGAAATCTTACATTTTAAGTTGTTACAACGTAAAAAGGATGCCACCATCTGCCCAAAGCCGCCCTGATAGACATTATCCTCTACGGTAACGATTGCATCGTGATTCTTCGCAAGCTCCCGAATCAGTTCCTCATCCATGGGCTTTATAAAGCGCGGGTTTACCAAAGTAATATTGTATCCTTCTGTTTTCAGCCGGCGATATACCTTTAACCCTTCTTCCATCATTTTTCCAACAGGAATCAGAGCCACCTTCTTACCCTCATAGAGAACTTCACCTTTTCCATACTCGATTGGTGCCTGCAGCTCCTTTAATTCATAAAAGGCTGAGCCTCTCGGATATTTTATCGCAACCGGCTGATGATACTGCACGGCAAATTCAAGCATCTGGGAAATTTCATACCGGTTTTTCGGTGCCATAACTGCCAGATTCGGAATACCACACAAAAAAGTAGTATCAAAAATACCCTGATGCGTCTCTCCGTCTGCCCCCACAAGACCGGAACGGTCTATCGCCAGTATGACGGGAAGCTTCTGGATACAGATATCATGTAAAATCTGATCGTATGCACGCTGTAAAAATGAAGAATAGATTGCCACCACTGGATGAAGTCCGGCAGCCGCCATACCTGCTGCAAAGGTTACTGCATGCTCCTCCGCAATTCCTACATCAAAAAAACGCTTCGGATATGCCTTGGCAAAGGCAGAAAGACCTGTGCCATCCGGCATTGCTGCAGTGACTGCAACCAAATCCTCATGCTGCTCTCCAAGTGTCACGAGTTTTTTGGAAAATACATCAGTATAGGTTGCCACCTCTTTTTTCTTCACTGGTTTTCCGGTTTGTACATCAAATGGCTCTACACCGTGAAAATGTTCTGGGAATTTCTCCGCAATACGGTATCCCTTACCTTTTTTACTCACTACATGAATCAGAATCGGACGATTCCTTGTTCTGGCACTTTCCAGTGTATCTATTAACAAGTCGATATCATGTCCATCCACCGGTCCGACATAGGTAATCCCCATGTCCTCAAACAGCATTCCCGGAACCAGCAATTGCTTAATCGAATCCTTGGAACGTTTCACCGTTTTGGCAACAGATTGACCAATTTTCGGGATACTCAAAAGGGCTTGCTCCACATCACCTTTAAACTCATTATAGCGGTCACCTACACGGATTTTACTAAGATACTTGGACATACCGCCTACATTTTCAGAAATGGACATCTTATTATCGTTCAGTATAATAATAAGATTACTTTTCAACTGACCAATATTATTCAGTGCCTCATATGCCATTCCACCAGACAACGCACCGTCTCCAATCACTGCTACTATTGTTTCATCGCTGCCCTTCAGTTCCCTTGCCTGTGCAAAACCATACGCTATAGAAAGCGATGTCGAACTGTGACCTGCTATAAAGGAATCACAATGACTTTCATAGGGTTTGGGGAAACCACTCATTCCCTTAAATTGGCGGAGATGTGAAAATCCATCCTTACGCCCTGTCAATATCTTATGGGTATAGGACTGGTGTCCTACATCCCATATCAGCTTATCCTTAGGGAATCGCAGACAAAGATGCAGTGCCATCGTCAGTTCTACTGCTCCTAAATTGGATGCCAGATGTCCTCCGGTTTTTGAGACATGATTCATTATAAATTCCCGAATCTCTGCCGCCAGTCCAATATAATCCTCCGGAGCAATCTTTTTAATGTCATTCTCCTTCTGAATGTGTTCTAATAGTGCCATATTTCACCTCAATCTCCAGTGTCTTGTCTTGTTGATATTTGATAAAACCACGCAGGGTATTCGTTCATCTGCAAGACAAGACACTAGCTTTCCCGATTTATCATATAGATTAATAATTCCCGTAAGAACGGATTCTCACATGGTAGCTTCCCTAGCAAATCGACTGCCTCTTGCGTTAATCTTGAAACCTCTTTTCTTGCTGCCTCTACACCATGGATGGTCGCATAAGTATATTTCTGATTCTTCTCATCACTGCCTACCGGTTTGCCTAAAGTCACACTATCACTAGTAATGTCAAGCACATCATCCTGAATCTGAAAAGCCAGGCCAACATCCCTTGCCACCTGTTCCATTAACTCTACCTGTTCCTCTGAGGCGCCCGCCAACAAAGCTCCAATCATCATTGCTGCCTCAATTAACGCTCCCGTTTTACAACGGTAAATATATAAAAGCTCATCCTCTTTCACTGGCTTACCGGTAAGCTTGACATCCACTACCTGTCCACCAATCATGCCACTGACCCCCGGTTTTCTTGCCAATATATATATCGCCCTGCCAAGTCCCGGTACATCAGGATACTCAATAAGCGTTCTGCTTGCCACCTCAAAGGCATAATTTAACAGTGCATCCCCGGCTAAAATTGCCATATCTTCTCCAAATACGATATGTGCGGTCTTGCGTCCCCGGCGATAATCATCATTATCCAGTGCTGGTAAATCATCATGGATGAGAGAATAGGTATGTATCATCTCAATGGCAGCCATAAATGGCTCAATTACCTTAGCCTGTCCGCCAAACAGACGATATGTCTCCTCCATCAGCATGGGACGTATCCGCTTTCCACCCGCTAACATGGTATAATTCATTGCCTCATAAATGACCTTTTCATAGCCCTCTTCCTTGGGAAGAAACTGTTTTATCACCGTTTCAATCTGTGCTGCCCTACTCGCTATCTTCTGCTTCATATCCTGTCTCCTTTGTCAACACTACAATCTCCTGCTCCATCTTCTCAAGCATATCACCGCAATCCTTCAGCAAAGCAACACCTTCCTTATATGCCTTCATCGATGCCTCCAATGTGGTATCCTCTTCCTCCAATGTTTCAATTAATTCATCAATCCGCTTCATTTTCTCTTCTATATTCACTTTTTTTGCCATCGTCCACTCACTCCTGTTTTTTCGTCAAACGCTGCCCTTCGCGCAACAGCTAATCCGGTCTATAATAACTCTGCGTCCCTCTGTCCCTGCCGGACTGTAATGGTAATTACCTCTCCTTTAGGCAGTCCCGTAACATCCTTAATACTGCTGCCATCCTTGGAAAGATAACCAAAGCCATTCATCAGCTTGGCTGTCGGACTTAAACCATGAAGCTTGGCTGTCTGTACCTCCAGACGGTGCTTGCGGCTCACAAGCTTTTGTTCTAATAAAAGCGTTAAAGCCTGCTTACGGTTAGTGCATTGCTCTGACACTCCCTCAAGCTGCCAGCGAATCAGAGATAACAGTTGTTCCGCTTGATGGGCAAGTATCTGTCGCTGCTCATTAAGCTGATTCTCGGGGCTATGCTGTTCTAATGATGCAGACATCCGCCTAATACGCTCCCGCACCAGTGCAATTCTTTGCTTTAATAATAGCTGAAATCGATTTTTACGTTGAAGAAGCATGTCCTCAAAGCTGTCCCACTCAAAGACGGCAAGCTCTGCTGCCCCTGTTGGCGTCGCCGCCCGCTTATCTGCTACATAATCGGCTATGGTCGTGTCCGGCTCATGTCCGGTTCCTGAAATAATCGGGGTATCTGCCTCGTAAATAGCATAGGCAACCACTTCCTCGTTAAATGCCCACAAGTCTTCAATAGAACCACCACCACGCCCGACAATAATCACATCCAGCCCCATCCTATCCAATGTACGGATGCCTTCTGCAATCGTCAAGGCTGCTCCCTCTCCCTGCACCTTGGCAGGATAAAGATATAGCTTCACATAAGGGTTACGCCGTTTCGCTGTACTGGCAATATCGTGTAATGCCTTTCCTCCCTCGGCAGTCACAATGCCAATCCGTATTGCATACCGTGGAATCGGCTTTTTATGTTCAAAATCAAACAAACCTTCTTCATTCAATTTCTGTTTCAGTTTTTCAAAGCGTTCATTCCACTCCCCTGCTCCTGCAAGCTCGACCCGGTTCGCATAAAGCTGATATAGCCCGTCACGCTCAAACACATCAACCCTTCCGGTCACAATCACACTCTGCCCGTCTTCCATCCGAAAGGACAGTCCCTGACTGCGGTCAGATGCAAACATCATACACTTCATGGCACACTTATCATCCTTCAAAGTAAAATAGATATGTCCGGATGCCTGATGATAATTTACATTGGAAAGCTCTCCTGCTATGGAAATATGGTTCAGGATATATTCCGACCTTATCATACTGCGAATAAAATGCGTTACCTTTGACACTGAAAAAACTTTTCGTTCTAAACGGTTCATGTTACAGTTCCTTCTCCCTTGCAACCTTACCTAATATTCCATTGATAAACCCTGGTGCCTTCTCATCCGTATACAGCTTGGCAAGCTCTACTGCCTCATTAATCGCCACTGCATCCGGTATGTCATCAAATAACACTTCATAAATTGCAAGCCTTAAAATTGCAAGCTCTGCCTTACCAATACGTTCTTTCTTCCAACCATTACTATATGCCTCTATTTTTGCATCCAGTTCCGGTAAATGATTTATTATATCCGTAAGTTTCTTCTCCAAGCTTTTATAATCCTGCTCCCGAACTATCCCTTCCTCTTGTAAAAAAAGAGAAAGCTTGTCCTGCATCTGTTCCGGCTCACAAAATTCAAATTGAAATAATACTTTAAAAAGATTTGTACGAAAACCTCTTTTATCCATCCCATGTCCTTTCTAAGTAGTCAAAAAACGACCTTCCATCTTAAAACAAAACCCTTAAATCCCATTGATTTAAGGGTTTTTATCATATAATCCTTGGCGATATAAATTCATCTGTTACAAAACACTAGTATATTGGTTAATACACTACCCTTCTACATCCGTCACCGCAGCAACATATACATTGACCTCTTCTACGCAAAGCCCTGTCATATTTTCCACGCTCTGCTTCACCTTATCCTGTATTGCCATAGAAACCTCAGGAATACTGCATCCGTATTTTAATTCACAGTTTAACTCCACCTTCACCTTCTGCTCTGCAATGGTGATATGAACTCCCTTGGAAAGGACATTCATTCCAATCTTACTGACAATCTCATTGGTAATATTGCCTGTTAATCGCACTACTCCGTCTACTTCAGTTGCAGCAATCCCTGCAATTGATGCAATTACCTCATCAGCAATCTTCACACTTCCATTCTCCTGCTCCTGCTCAATTCGATAATTTTGTTTCTTTGTCTTATTCTTTACATTGGCAGCAGACTGGCTGCGTTTTTTCCCTGCTTGGCTACTCATGGTTTATCCATCCTTTCCTCTTAAATCTAATACCTACATTATAGACGCAAATATGAAAAATATGCAAATGTATTTTATAAATATTTTTAATTTTCGCCCTACCGGGCTTCTGTCTCATATTGTTGCTCTTTCCTTCCCTCCATGATACCCGGATTGCTTCGCACTTCGTGCTCTCTCAATCCGTCCAATATTCGACCTCCGCCCTATCGGGCTTCTGTCTCATATTGTTGCTCTTTCCTTCCCTCCATGATACCCGGATTGCTTCGCACTTCGTGCTCCCTCAATCCGTCCAATATTCGACCTCCGCCCTATCGGGCTTCTGTCTCATATTGTTGCGGTTCACAAGGTCCTTCATTTTTATGCGAGCATAAAATGAAGGACTTTGTGAACCTTGTATCATTATATCACTTATAGGAGCTAATCACAATATTATTTATTGAAACTCCGGTTTTTCTTTGTACGACATCCTCTATTTTAGCACGGTCAACATCTGTTATCTCGTCTAATGATACCATAACATCTACTGTTTCATCTGACATACTGACCATGGCATTGTCATATCCTTTTGCACTGAGGACCTGCTCAGCCGATGCCTCCTTCTCCATATAATCAGACAAGGTCATTAGTTTATTGGTTGCTTCCTTACGCTGCTCCTTCGTGACACTTTCACTATTGATAATATTCATTAGAAGTTCTTTATTTTTAGCACGGTTCTGTTCTTTCGTCAGTCTGGCAGTGGTAACTGCATTTACCACCTTATTACTTGATGCACTAACGGTATCTGGAACCTCATCCTCTAAAGAGGCACTAACAAGTGTATCATCCCCACTATCTTCATTTAATGCAGCCTCTGACGCATCTGCCGACGCAGACTCATTACCTGCCGTTTCGTCAGAATTGGCAACTATAGCTTCCGTCTCTAAAGCCAATGCGGGATCATTTCCATCCACCGAAGCTGTCTCTCCTGCATCCGAAAGCTGCTCCTTATCTCCTGCTGCTACATCGACTGTATCTAAATCCGTATTATCAAGAGCTGCTACAGATTCCCCTGCATCGTCTATATCTGTCAGCATATTACCATCCTCATCTAATGTTTCCTTTGCAGATTCACTGGCACTATCTAAATCACTCTCCTTAAGCAGAGAAAATTCCTTTCCAGAAAAGTTTAAATAGCCCGCCACCGCAATCATAAGTGCTAACGCAGTAATCACCATTTGATTTTTTCGCCTGATTTTTTTCATATAAAACCTCCGTTCCCACTATTTCTTTTTCATTACTTTAATTTTATGTGTTGATACAGAAAATAGAACCTCCGTTGCCTCTGTTATTTCCTTGATAATGACAGGATTATCGCCCCCCTCACATATCACTACCACACCGGCAATCTCCGGCTTCAATTCCTTAACAATATATGGGTTTTGATTACCCTCGCCATCCTCTAACACAACCGTCTCTTCCTCATAATCCTTAGAACTCTCTAAAGGTTCATTTGCTGTTTCCCCCGCACTATGTTCAGAAATACGTTCATCTTTATTAATTACCTCTTCTCCCTCCGTTTTTAAGGTAATCATAACCTCTGCTTCTCCAACCCCCTCAACCTTCTTTAACAGCTGTTCCAGACGTTGCTCCAAATTAGATACATAGATATCTGCTTTGGTCTCCTCGGTGCTGTCTTCTACTTGTTGCGTTTTCTTTGGCTCCTTTGCATCCTTTTTCTTTGTTCCACCGGGCAAACTAAGGAGCAGTAACAAGGCTGCTGCTAAAACCAGAAGGACAATTTTGCCATAACCTGTTTTTTTGCATGCCGCCATAATATTCCTTATATATTCCTTTCCCTTTTCCATGGAGATATTTTTCTTCATATACTCCCCTCCAACCTGACAAATATATCTAATCTGCTTTTTCACCGATAGGTAATCATAACCCCCTCACCATATAACGCCTCTACTGTTTCAGATATTACCTGCTGATACTGTTCCTTTTCCCTAAGCCCTTCAATCTGCACTTTAGAAACCTGGTATTCTTGCTCCTTTATCCTGCCCCATATACGAACCTTAATGGTATCCTCCTTCGTAATCTGCCCGATTAAAAGCTCCAGTTCCGTCTGCTTACTTTGTGATAACAACTGTTCATAGGAGTCCTCACCAAAAGTAAAGGAATCCTGATAGTTCTCTGTCAAATCCTCATAGCGTTTTAAAAGCTCCTGCTTCAGTCCACCATTCAAAAAGGGCTTAAGAAAAACCAACACGAGCAAAAAACCACAGACAATGCCTATCAGCTTACGGTACCGTTCACTCGGAAGTATCTGATGCACCAAGGAAGCCACAATCGTCATATATAATATAGAGGTAATGTATTCTCTCATCCCTATCCTCCGCTCACGGTAGCTGCCGTTACAATGGCAATACAAACAAGAAACAATACAGTAGCCGTAACCAAACCTTGAAACAAAAGCTTGATACTGCTCGATAGGGAGCCAAGTAAGGCGGCTATCTGCCTATGTGCAATCGGCTGAAGCAGAGCTGCCATCAACTGATAGCTTAATATACCAAACAAAAGCTTTGTTGCCGGAACCAACACCAGCATAATCAAAACCAGCATCCCTGCAACCCCCACCGCATTCTTTAAAACGGTGGCCGATTGCAAAAGTGTCCCGGTCAAGGCTCTGGCACTGGCACCCAAGCCAGGAATTGCTGCTAAGCTTTTGGAGAAATTAGATGACCTTGCCTGATCTGTTGCAGGCAGCAGCAGGCATTGTACCACCTGCATACCGGTAATGACTCCAAACAACAACCGCAGCACCCAGATTACTACACTCTTTAAAAAAGCAGCCAGTCTGGCAAACCGCTGTTCCTTCATACTGTAATTGAGCATCTGCAATACAAAATAAAAGTAGCTTACCGGAAAAATTACATTACAGATTGTCCACTCCACCACACCAATCCCAACAACAACAAATGAATACACACCGATTGCGGTTTTTATATTACCTGCTAAAAATAATGCAGAAACATAAATGGGAATTAACGCAGACATTCCATTAAGCATTAGCGTCACCCCGGTCAATGCGATATCATAAAGGTTTTTAAAGCTAATTAAAAAAATGGAAAGCATAATGGTATAGATAGCAAAATATCCCGTATCCCCCACATACTGTTTTAAGGTCGGATTTTCGAACTCCGCAAAAAACGCTGATAAAATTCCCAATAAAAACAGCTTTACCATTGTCGTTTTCTCTTTTGCAAACTGTTCCCGGACAGTATCAAGAAGTATTTTCCCCACCTCTTTGTAATCTGTTTTATTGAGTGACAGCAAATGCTTGATAATATCACGAAAGCTTACTGTCCCCAAAAGCTCATCGACCTTATTGAATTCTTTCTCCATCTCCTCCGCAAGAATGCCAAAGCTGGTATTATCCTCCTCTTCCGTCTGTGCCTTCACGGGACAGAAAAACATAGAAAAAAGCAACACTCCTACAAAAAAGCTAAACCAAATGCCTGCTGCCTCCTTCTTCTTTATGGTCACCTGCCCCATGCTAAAAGACCTCCTCAATGACATCCATCAGATTGGTTAAAATGGGAATTGCACAAACAATAATAAGGAACCGCCCCGCCATCTCTACCTGAGAGGAAAGTGTCTGATATCCTGCATCCTTACAGATTGCACTGGCAAATTCACTAATATACGCAATCCCAATTAACTTACATATCAGCTTTAAATAAACAGCATTTTCTCCCAGCCTTAAGGAAAGCTGATTTATTAAATCAAGAAACGCACGAATACTGTCCAGACAAAAAAACAAAATTAACAATCCTGTAGCAAATATCATATAAAGACTGTAGGATGGATTCATCCCCTTAAGCCACAGAGATAGCATTGCTCCTACAACAGCAATCATAGCCAGTTGAATAATTCCCATTTTTCCTTCCCCCTTCTGTGGCAAATATTGTTATAAAGAAAACAAATGCTTCATTGATTCAAACAGCTCTACCACATAAGGAAGCAGCCAGACCAGCACAAGCAACAGCCCTGCCAGACTGACTAAAAATGCATGCTCTTCTCTACCAGCGTGCTTTAACACCTGATTTAGTACGGTGACGATAATTCCCACCGCAGCAATTTTAAAAATCAGATTTATGGTCATGTTCTCCTCCTACCTTAGATAACCAACAGCATCAGGGCTAGTCCAAAAGAAATACTTACCGCTCTTACCACCTTTTTCTGTTCCCGGAAGCATTCCCTCTTCTGCGTCAGCTCTCTTTCATATTGTTGCATATAAAGTTCCAGATTTTTAAGCTCTGTCTGCCGGTTCACACTCCCAAGCTGTTGCCCAACTAAAACAAGAGGTTCTATAGAAATATCAAGATATTTCACTAGCTCTTCCACCTCCTGTTTCCATATTGTATAAAAGGGGAGCTGTTCTTTCGCCAGATGCTCTGACAACGATAAAAAAAATTGGTCTACCCTGTATTCCTGAGTCTTTCCCAGATAGGAAAATAATTCTGGAAGGGAAGTATGTCCATATTGAATTTCCCCCTTTAAAAGTAACAGCTTTTGCTGCCATAATTCCTGTTCTACCATACGTCTTTTCATCACCATTATCCGTTCCTGTCCATATAGGGCACAGGCAGCAGCTAACATAATTGCGGCTAAAAACCGAAGTATACCCATACTATTTTCTCTCCTTTGCACCTTCCCGTTTTTCCAAACAAGCATGTCCAACCATCCATCTAAATACAGGAATATTATATAACACTTATCTCAGCAATAATGTTTATGCCGTCTCCTGCTTCCCCCAATAGATGCAATTACCCATATCATCATATATATGCTGTACCTGTCCAAGCTTAGCCCCGGCACTTAAGACTACATACCGTTGAAATAAATGCATCTCAACAAAGGAACGCAAAATCGGCTTAGTCCGAATCTCTTCCATATTCTCTCCATGTACCGTTGCAAATATAGAACAACCACAGTTCATAGCAGACTTTAATGCTTCCAAATCTCTGCTCCCGCCAATTTCATCCACCGCAATAATCTGTGGAGCCATAGAGCGAAGCAGCATCGTCATACCTTGCGACTTCGGGCAACAGTCCAGAACATCCGTACGCACTCCGACATCATTCTGCGGAACCCCCATATAGCAAGCGGCAATTTCGGAACGTTCATCTACTACCCCGACAGTATATCCCTGCTCAAGCCCTTCCCCATTAGAAAAAATACGGACTAAATCTCTTAGCATGGTCGTCTTACCAGAACGGGGTGGAGAAATCAGAAGTGTATTATATACTCTCTGTTTCTCCACTATGTATCTGCAAAGCTGCCTTCCACATCCAATCATCTCATGAGATAAACGAATGTTCATAAAAGAAATATGTTTCATTTGTGTCACCTGCTCCCCCTCCATAACTATTTTTCCAGCTAGTCCCACCCGATGGCCTCCCTCTATCGTAATATATCCCTGCCTCATCTCCTCCTCATAGGCATAAAGCGAATAATTACTGACATACTCCATTGTTTCCCTAATCCATTTATGCCGGACAACAAATCCCTGCCTTGGATTGGTTGTGGCATTACCATTTTCATCAATGAAATACTCTCTGTTATCGTATATAACAGCTAACGGTCTGCCGGAACGAAGACGAATCTCCTGAAGCTTTGCCTCTTCACTCAAAAGCTTAACAAGCCGCTCCCTAATCTCATTTGGAAGAATCGTCAGCACCTTATCTTCCCTTCCCAATACAATCCCTCCCTTGCATCTGTTCTCATATATATGAAAAAATGAAGATTTTATTCCGATAAATTCCATTTTTTCATATTTATTCCAACTTACCATCATTTTTTATAAAAAAGTTTAGGGAAAATACCCAAAACACTCAAAAAAAATTTGATTTTTTCGTTATTTTACAGTACAATGAAGATATATATTTTGTAACTGTTCTGAATCAATTTTTAAGCTGTTTTTTCGTATGTGGGCATAATTACCAGCATATAATTGGATTCAGATTATTCAGTATTTTATTTATACTAACAGCAAGGGAGAGATTAGCATGAATTGTCCAATTTGTGGAGCAGAGACTGCGACTCTGTTATGTAAAAATTGCGAAGCCAAAAACGAAAAGATTAATAACTGGTACTCCACCTTTAAAAGCGGGGTGTTTGCAAAGGAGACCCGAATTAGTCTATATTTATCCAAGTTCACCATTCAAGGAGATGGCTTTATTGGTATCGAAAAGGTATTTGATCCTAATGAAAAGGAGGCAACCGGCCAGGATGAGAAAATGGTGACCAAGGATCCGACCAAGGCACAGTGTGAACCATTTGAATTCTGTCTCGTTCATGTAACAGATGCTAACACCGAAAAATTTATGAACCAGCAGACACTGGTGATTAAGCTGACCCGTAAGGTAGATAAGTTTATTGAGGATGTCAGCATTTACCTTCCGGGTCTGCCAGAGGCTCAGGAGATTGCCGGAATTATCAAACAGGCAGCTAAAGACACCAAGGACCGTTCTACGTCGAAGATGGAAGAATACCGTCTTATCCGTGAGAAAGAAGATGCTGAATTTTTCCTGCATAAGTATAACGAACATATAGAGAAAGCCAACCGCCCTTCTTTAACAATCAAACTGGAAGATAACAATCTAAAAGGAATTTATTTAGATGCCAATAAGAATCTGGTTTTCTTAAACATTAGCGGAACCAAGCGTGAGGTAGATGCTGCATGTATCTCACCGGACAATATTAATTATTACCGGAAGATTTCTTATACTCCTAAGAAAATGCCTGTAAAGGAGGGTTATTTCGGCGGCAGTTTTACCGAAAAAACCTTCGATATTAAAAGTGCATTACATAATTACGTTTTGTTCGATGTCCCGGGACACTTATCCGATACAGTTCCTGTACTGCCAGACGTAGAACATACTTTTGCACATACAGAAGATGCCGGCTATGAGAATTCTGCCCAGAACATTGTTTTAAACTATTACAATACAAAACTGCGCAAGGACTTTGAGATTGAACTTCCGGGGGCTGCTACCCCATTTTTAGAGGAACACTATCCTCAATTAAGCTTTAAGGTTTTAGATCAGGAATACGAAACACGTCAGGCAGTTGCCAGTGTTGATACAGAGGAAGCGATTGCAATGCTGGATGCAGAAAAGCAAAAAGCATTGGAGGAAGCAGAGGCTACCCGTGCACAGGCAGAAGCAGAGAAGGCGAAAGCATTGCGGGAGGTTGAAGAAGCCAAGGCTGCTGCCCTAAAAGCTGCAGAGGAAGCCCGTAAAGAAGCAGAAGAAGCCAAAGCCGCCGCATTAGCCGAGGCAGAACGTGCCCGCAAGGAAGCCGAAGAAGCCAAAGCTGCCGCATTAGCTGAAGCAGAAAAAGCAAAGCAGCAGGCATTAAAAGAGGCAGAAGAAGCAAGACAACAGGCATTAAAAGAAGCCGAGGAAGCAAGGCAACAGGCACTGAAAGAGGCAGAGGAGGCCAAGGCTGCTGCTCTTCGCCAAGCAGCACTGGATGCAATCAGCCAAAAGGAAATTGAGGAAGAACAGGCACGTATTGCTGCTGAAGAAGAGGCAAAACGAAAGGAAGAGGAAGAACGCAAGCGTAAAGAAGCCGAAGAACAGGCTCGTTTAGAAGCAGAACGCCGTCAGAAAGAAGAAGAGGAACGCCGACGCAAGGAGGCCGAAGAACAGGCTCGTTTAGAAGCAGAACGCCGTCAGAAAGAGGAAGAAGAAAAGCGTCGCCGGGAAGAAGAAGAACGAATTCGTTTGGAGGAAGAACGCCGCAAGAAGGAAGAAGAGGAACGCCGACGTAAGGAAGCCGAAGAACAAGCCCGCCTAGAAGCAGAGCGTCTCGCCCGGGAAGAGGAAGAAAGAAAACGCCGGGAGGAAGAAAAACGTCGCCGGGAAGAAGAAAGAAAACAGCGTGAGGCACAGCAGCGTGCCCTCTTTGAGGAGGAGATGGCAAAACTAGAGTCTGCCCTACAACAGGAAAAGGAAGCCAGAGAACAGGCAATCCGCGAAGAGGAAGAACGCAAACGCCAAGAGGCAGAGCGCCTTGCCCGCATTGAGGCAGAGAAGAAGGCTGCCGAAGAAGAACAAAGACGCAAGGAAGAGGAAGAACGCAAACGTCGTGCTGCTGAAGAGGAAGCCCGCCGGCAAGCAGAGGAAGACGAACGCAAACGCCAGGAGGCAGAGCGCATTCGCAAGGAAAAGGAAGCAGAGGAGGAACGTCTCCGTCAGGAAGAAGAACGTCTCCGCAAAGAAAAGGAAGCGGAAGAAGAACGAATTCGTCAGGAGAAAGAAGCCGAAGCCCGTAGAATTGCGGAAGCCGAAGAACAAGCACGAATTGCAGCCGAAGAAATGGCACGCCGCGAGGCAGAAGAATTAGAAGCATTAGAACGGGAACTAATGGCAAAGAAAGCAGAGCAGGAGCGTCTAAAGCAAGAGGCAGAAGAAAAGCTGCAACGGGAATTAGAGGAGCAGGCACGTCGTGAGGCAGAGGAACAAGCACGTTTAGAAGCTGAGGAACAGGCTCGCAGAGAAGCAGAAGAAGCGGAAGAAGAACGTTTGCTGGCTGAAGAAGCTGCCCGTAAAGCTAGTGAACAGGAAGAAGAAGCGAGATTGCAGGCACTAGAAAGAGAACGTCGTCAGGCGGAGGAACAGGCATTAGCAGAACATAAAGCTAAATTAGATGCTGAAACATTAGAAGCTGCTACTGCTGCTGCACAAGAAGCACTGGCAGATGCTCAGGCAGAACGAGAAGCATTAATCAAGGAAGCGAATCAAGAAGCAGAACAAGTAATTAAGAAGTCCAAATTCTCCTTAAAGTCTGACGAAGAGCGGGCTGCTGAGCTGGTGAAGCAGGAGGAAGAGGCAAGCAAGGCAAAAGAGGAAGAAGAAGCTGCAAAAGAGGTTGCTGCAGCAGAAGGCAAGAGTTCTTCTCTCACGCTTGCAGGTGAAGACAATTATCTTAACTATGAAAATATAGAACATGAAGATTATGTTCCGGGAGAAGGTATTACCGGAAGACTGGAAAGTGATTCTGACGAAGGTTCTTTAACAATTGGAGAAGAAGAAGAACCAGCACCGGAATTAACAGATTTTGAATTCAAAATTCGTAAGCTTAAGATTATGCTTGAACATGGATTGATTACAGAAGACGAATTTAAAGAAATGAAAAAGAATTTAATTTCGAGCTTATAGAATAATCACTGGTTGTTATTCATCGAGATTCAAGCATAAGAAATGATAAAGTAAAGTGCGTAAGCATATCAAAAGCTTACGCACTTATTTTATATTATATGCTTTTTACAAACATAAGTCTTTAAAAGCATCCTTGCTTATCCATACTTCCTTATCAGAAAGTATATACCGTAGTATTTCAGAGCTCACTTGCTAGCTGTTTAATATAGGCTGCAACCGGTTTGGAAAGCTCCTCTCTCTGCAAAGCAAAATCAATTGTCGCCTTTATAAATCCAAACTTATCTCCTACATCATAACGAACTCCCTCAAAATTATATGCATATACCGCCTGTAAATCCATAAGACGCACAATCGCATCAGTAAGCTGTATCTCTCCTCCTTTATCAGCTTCCTGACTCTCGAGCAGCTCAAAAATCTCAGGTGTTAATATATACCTTCCCAGAACAGCCAGCTTACTCGGAGCCTGTTCCAAGGACGGTTTCTCCATCATGCTGGATAGCTTCACTCTCCTGCTCTCCACACTGGCATGACCGTAATATGGTTCAACAATACCATATTTACTCACATCCTCATCCGGAACTGCCTGCACCCCGACTATGGATGCCTCCTTTTCATTATAGGCATGAATCAATTGCTTTAACGCTGGTTCCCCTCCCGGATTAATTACGACGTCGTCCCCTAAAAGAACCGCAAACGGCTCATTGCCCATAAATGACTTAGCACATAATATAGCATGTCCCAATCCCTTCGGCTCCTTCTGACGAACATAATAAATATTTGCCATATCAGAAATATCCCGAATCAGTTTCTCTTCATCATATTTCCCGGAATCCTTCAACCGCTCCTCCAACTCATAATTTCGGTCAAAATGATTCTCCATACAATGCTTGTTGGAATTCGTAATAACAAGAATCTCCTCAATTCCACTCTCAACCGCCTCTTCAATAATATATTGTACCGTTGGTATATCCACAATAGGCAGCATCTCCTTGGGTATTGCCTTCGTTGCTGGTAAAAATCTTGTACCCAAACCTGCTGCTGGTATTACTGCTTTTCTCACCGGTAAATGCTTCATACTAGTAACTCCTTTTAATTTTTAAATACTTAGGTAATTGTGAAACTATTCATTGCTGGTATTATGAATATCTTGTCTAACAACTACGAGTTTCGCAATCGCTTATTTAATACATTGCTCTAATTTTTAAAAAAGAGTACATAAATAAACATGTACTCTTCTAATCTCATCGTTATATTATTGCCTACACACGGGATAAATACTCTCCGGTTCTCGTGTCAATCTTTAAGGTGTCTCCTTCATTTACAAACAAAGGAACCATCACCTTAGCTCCTGTTTCAACAGTACAAGGCTTCGTTGCTCCGGTAGCGGTATCTCCCTTCACACCCGGCTCACACTCCGTTACTAAAAGCTCTACATTGATAGGCGGCTCAACGGAGAACACCTCACCATTATGACTGATTAACTTAACCTCTTCATTCTCCTTCACAAACTTCATGGCATCCCCAATAACATCCGCCCCTAAATCTAATTGCTCAAATGTCTCAGGGTCCATAAAATGATAAAAGTCATCCGCATACAAATACGTATAATTCTTACGGTCGATGTGTGCATTCTCAAACTTCTCTGTCGGACGAAATGTCTTTTCTACAACACCACCATTTTTAATATTCTTAAGCTTGGCACGGACAAATGCTGCACCCTTTCCCGGCTTAACATGCTGAAATTCAATAATCTGATAGATATTACCCTCCATCTCAATTGTGACACCGTTCCTAAAATCTCCTGCTGTAACCATCAAATAATCCTCCTTCATATATCACATGTTTCTATTTTATAATATTCTTGTACAAATTTCAACTATTTGTCTTAAGAAAATAAAATGCAAACAAAAAGGAGATGCAGGCCGCAATTATATTAGCGAGTACAGCATCTCCTCAAAAAATCACTAATTAGTTTTTCTTCACAATAAGCTTATCATTTTTGATTAACTTCTTATATTTCTTATACTGTGCCTTTGATATCTTAACTGTTGTCTTCTTAGTCAATCCATTAAATGCCTTTTTGTTCATTGTCTTAATATTCTTTGATTTAATAGTAATAGTTTTTAAATTATTCTTTGCACTCTTAAACGCATTGGCATTAATACTGGTTATCTTATAAGTTGCTCCCTTGGCTTTTATTGTAGATGGAATCACAACCCTTTTAGCCGATTTCTTAATTCCAACTACTGCAACAGTCTTAGCTTTATTCGTAGTCTTTGTTACCTTATAGGTGACATTATTCACTGTTGTCTTATCACCTACTGATAGCTTATTCAGCTTCTTTGTCGGTGTTGCCTTTACACTCTGTGCTGCTGCCGTATTATAACCAGATGCAACCTGTTTATAAACGGAACCCTTCCATGTAAGCCCCGCCGCAACTGCAGCACTGTAATTCAAGGTCACAACCGGACAAACTGCCGCAGTCTTCGTGTAAGTTCTCCATCCAGAAATGTTAATCAGACCATTCGGTGCCACACCAGCCACATCATATTGATAATACCCTGGTGTTCTTAAATAATAATTGACAAACGTCTCACCAGCATAAGTCTTTTTCGTTAAATTCGTATTGGTTAAGGTTGCCTCTGTTGCACTAAACTGCCGTGTCTCGACTACAGAATTGGTTGCATCTCCACCATACAAACCATATTTCGGATTATTAATCTCCGCAACAGATAGGACATAAACTTTATCAGTTGTAGCTGTTCCACCAAGAGAATGCGTACTTCCACTACCAGAGTTATCTAAAATAACTGGAGCTATTGCATCCTTCTCACTTGGGGACGGAAAAGCATCATTTAAGAAATCCTTATTCAAATAACTTCTCAAGGAACTGCTCTCCCATGTTGCACCAAACATAGTAGGCTCATAAGCCATAGAGAATAATGCCTTGTTTGCCATTAATACAATCTTATCTGATGATGCATCATATTCCAAGACACGCCACTCAATCGGGCCCGTTCCTCCATCTGCCTGTAATGCATAAGTTCCAAAGTTAACCAAAGACCATGTCACATACGTCTTATAATTCAATGATGAGGTACCAACCGTTGGACCAGACAAAGCAGTATGCTCTAAAGCAGGGTCAATATCCTTAGTATAGCTTACATTCTGGATGGTTAACTCTACAAACTCAAAACTACCCACACCGCCATTAAAAGAGTAGCCTCCATTCTTAGTCCCTTGTGCTTCCACAGCATCCTTTTCTGTAAGTGTAGCATACCTATCCTGACCATTAATTTTATAATGAAAAGAAATATTATAGCTGTTCACACGGTAATCTGTACTATTATTAGCTACACCCCATGCAATTCGATGATTCCCAGGTGCTAGCTCTGACATCTCTGCAAGGGTCGGAACAAACCACATCGCATTGGCATCTGGATACATTGCTGCTATACTGACATAATTCGCTTTGGTAAGATTAATTTCTACAATACCATCTGCATTCGCTGCAGGTAAAGGCCGGGGAGTTGATGTCTGATTTAATCCCAAAGCCTCATCAATAGTTTCCCCATTCACAACAAAACTAGTCACATTATTACTTGATGTATTCGTAACCGTATAAGAACTACCATCAGATGCTATCGATACATTCATCCAAGTATATGATGAAGAAATTCTATAAATTCCCTTGATGTTCACGGCTACAAGCGAACAACCATATCTATACGGCATCGCCAAAGAACCTATATGACAATTTGCCTGATTGGAAATACCTGTCAAAGGTGTTAAAGGTGTTCCACTACTATCAACAAATTGACATTCGTACATATATGACTCACCAGAATTCAAACCACTTACGGACAGGTCTACTGCTCCGTTATCCCACCATTCCTCAAGATAGTGGGTGGCTGTGCCACTTAAAGCTGTACCGTTGCTATTAATTGAAACAGTATTACCCGGTTCTTGTGCCTTACTAATCACAATCCCCTGCCCACATTGCAAAATCAATGCAAGTATCAAGGTAATCCCTATTATCCTTTTCCAAAGCTTCATAACATATCCTCCTCCTTATTCTAACAGAACAACACATCAAAAAACAAACGATGTAAACCTTCCAAATCTCTTGCCTGTCTTCCGTTTTTGCAGACAGTATACTACTATAATCATAACAAACTTAGTCCAAAATTGCAACAATTTCTTCCGCCGAAAAGCCGTCTGTTACAAGCTTTTTCTGACTCGCTGCCATATATTTTTCATCCCGTTCCAAAAGAAGCTGCTCTATACGTTCCCTTGGATTTTCTGTATTCAATAAGGGTCGTGTCGTATCTCCCTTCAATCGCTCCAATATCGTATCGGCAGAGGTCTGTAAATAAATCACTTCTCCCATCCCAGAAAGCAATTCTGCATTTTCCCGTCGAAGCGGAAGTCCACCGCCTGTGGCTATTACTGCGTTATGTGTAACACGATTAAGCTCCCCAAGCACCTTTGTTTCCAAAGAGCGAAAATAGTCTTCTCCCTTTTGTTCAAAAATATCGGATATTGAACACCCCTCCTTCGCCTCAATATAAGCATCTGTGTCAATAAACAGACGATGTTGTTGTTGTGCGAGCAATTTTCCTATTGTAGATTTCCCTGTTCCCATGAAGCCAATCAATATCGTATCCTTTTTTTTACAGTAAGAGCGAAGCACAATTCGCTCCAAATATCGTTTTAGTACAATCTGTATTTCTTCCTTAGGATGAATCGGACGAACCAATACACAGGTAATTCCCAACTTCTTGGCTCCCCATACATCCGTAAAAAGCTGATCTCCTACAAACATGGTTTGCTCTATACTAGTACCCATGCACTCCATTGCCCTTTGATATCCTTTTTGTCCCGGTTTACCAGCCTTGTAAATGTACTCAGATTGAATCAATTGATTAAAACGCAGTACTCGCGGCTCCTTATTATTGGACAATAGACAGGTGGAAAATCCTATCTGTCGAAGTTTTTCAAATAATACAATCGCTCTCTCATCAGCATCAGCACCATGTGGCACCAATGTATTATCAATATCAAAAATAATTCCCCTAATGCCTGTGTTATAGTAATAATGAAAATCTATTTCATAGGTAGAATTATAAATATAATCCGGATAAAATCTCTGTAACATATAACATAAAATCCTCTCCATTTTTTCTCACATATAAACGAAACAATACCAAAAATAAACTCTTTATTTTAGTCAAAATAATCGGGTGTGTGCCAACACAACACCCGATTACTTTCATCGTCTATTTACGCACATGATACAACATATAACACTATGTGCTAGTTCAAATTAAATAACTTAGATTTTGTCTTGACTACCAGTCTTGCAAATCCACTCTTATCATCACTATCTGTAGCACGAACAGTGATTACAAAGGAACCTTCCTGCATAAAGGTATTAATGGAATCCGGTAAAGACTTACCGTCAACAATTACCTTAACCCCATTCTCAACCTCTTCTGTGTAGCCCTTAATCTCAATATCACCCTTAGACGGATCGAATACTCCATCACCATCCTCATCCTTAAACATAGTGATATCTTTAAATGTTCTGCCCTTAGCCGTAGATACCGTGAAATCAAAATTACATTTATCCTTTGATTTTGCACTACACTCTAAGACAGCATCCTGTGCACCTTTTGCAGCAGTAAATACAGAATCATTCGGCTCACTACCAGTATACTCACTAAATACCACCTTCGGACCAGAACGATGAATCTTCGCATGACTTAAAATTGAATTAATAATCAACTTACGCTCTTCATCATTATCTGCAGTCTCTGCAATAGCAGTATATCCAGCACCTGTATAGGTCACGCTTCTATAAGAATAAATATAATAGAAGCTTCGTCCATTCAGCGGATCAGCCGCATACAAATTAGATTTAGGTGAATCATTGGCACCAGCCAATGAATACCATATCTGCATATCCTCATCTTCTGTATCCAAAGCATAGGATTGTGCGTTTGTTTTTGAAATACGCGGCTCTGCACTAATATTAAACGGATAATTGGTTATCAAACCTACATTATTTCTTCGTATCTGCGTCGTTGGAAGAATATCAGTACCCTGACCGATGTTCTCAACATCAACATCCTTATAAATTGTCTTTGTACCACTCAATGCATAGCCTATGGCATCCGTACCACCGGCACCCGCCATCGCATTAACTTGAGCTGTATCCTGCTCATATGTGCCATCATATGAATTTAGAGTAAAGAACTCCCCTGGATGTGTCTGACCGGTCGGGTCACTATATTCCGCCGTCTTATATGGTGTATAGATGTATGCAGTACCACCACCATCAAAACTATTACCATCATTAATATAATTATACAGTGACTTTGTATTACTTCCCGTACTCTTGGTACCGTTCTTTGTAAACTTAAATCGGTCCATACCAAAACAGTCACGCAGATACTGGTTAATATTTCTTGACCACTTCATTGTAGAAGTATCAAAAAATCCTTCGTAAGAAGTCGTATCTGTACCTAGGAGAATAGAACCATTATTCTCTACATAAGCCCGAATAATCTGACAGCCAATATTATTAATATCTGCACGTTCAAATACGTTATGCCCCATCTCCTTCGCAAATCCAATCACTACCATGTCATAATAACCAAGATTAATATCCTGTTCCTTGCCATTATAGTCCTTGGTTCCTATCGTTACCGTCTTCTCAGCATCACCATTAGTGAGCCAGCCTCGGAAAATTTCATCAGTAATACCTAAATCCTCATCAAAATCATAAATTGTTGTGTTACTCCAATCAACAACAGCATCCCAGTTACTCTTTAATTTCTTAGTAGATGAATTATAATACTTTGACATAAACTCTGTCTTAAACTTATTTACCGATTCATCAGACCATTTATAGTCTTCCTGATACTGATCTATATTATTACATACATCCTGTATATAATAGGTTGCCGCTTCACTAAATTGACCTGTTGTCAGAATATCCAGCTTAATATCGTACTCATCAAAGAGACGGGAAGCCAGGTTATCGGAAGACTGACTGGCAGATACAATACCAAACTCATGCTTATGAGTCTTATTCGCACCATGTACAGAACCAAGCTTACTACCATTACCTAATGTATTCTCATCTGCACAGAGTGTCGTAACCTTCTGTGAAATGTTACCCATATCACCAGACTCATAACCTGGAATAATCTGCAACAAACGTAATTGTTGCTTCTGTTCATCACTCTCTGCATAATACTTCGGATAACCCGTAATGCTGGTCTGTTTTCCAGTAGCAGTATCAACTGCAACCAGCTTATATGGCATTACTCCTACAAAATCCTTATCAATAATAAACTCTTCTGACACACCATCTGCACCTTCCTTGAAGGTTACCAGTCCAGATGAACCCATGGTATAATTAATCTTAGCTACCATCTCAGTGTCATATTCACTGCCTTCAAGACGTCCCTCTGTCTTATCATCAGAAAACTTACCATCACCATCGAAGTCATAATACAGACGAACCTCATATGTCTTTGCAGCACCAGAAAGATCCTTCTCCTCACCAGATAATGAAAACGTAAATATTGGTGAACGTGGATTTATCTTTCTCTTATCCTTATCCAAATCCCTCTGTGAATTATAATCATACGGTTTTGCAATCAGATTAATCACAGGTCTTGAAGATGCAGTCATATTAAGAAAATGCTTCAACTGAATACCTGCACCGGAATTCGCATAGTCAATATCACCTGCTGCTGTTCTTACAATATTATTATTAAATATTGTTAAATTGTTATATCCAATATCAGTAAATGCTGTTAAACCATTAACAATTACGCTCTTATTATCGGAAGTATCCGCATCAATATCATCCGGACATGTAGGTGAACTATCACTCGTCACACCCTTTAAATAATAGTTGGTAGCACCAGTTACTACATCTTGACTATCAAAACCAACTAAAACATTTTGTGCATGATAAATACCAGATGTTTTATTCTCCGCAATCTGATACATTAACTGATAAATATAGGACTCCGGATCAATATTGCTCTCTTTTCTTGCAATCATTGATTTATCACTAAAGTTTGTTGCCTTATAAGTGATTGTCTGCTGTGAACCATTCTTATTCCTAAATGTCACCGTTGCATTATTATCAACACTGGATTTTAATTTGTACCTGTGTAAATCGCCAAGCTTCTTGCTTTCAATTACATACTCAGCATCCTCAACAAGCTCTGCATTGGCAGATGCACCACCAATCAGATAATCGGAATCAATAATACCTTTATCACAGATAACTGGCATACCAGCACTAATATACTCATATAAATCTGCATACACCTTAGAAGTAATATCATTACCATTAATTCGGGTAGAGCTTCGCTCATATCTGCTTCCTACACGGTTCGTAAAGGCATTACGCTGGTCAGTAATATCCATGAAATCACCGGTATGTGTGTAAAGATTATATACATAAGCATTGTTCTGTAATGTCTGATAAATATCAGACTTACCGGAACGGAAATAAAAATGATTCAAATCGTCAGCATTAAATGAGATAAAGGAATATCCGGCACCATTGGATGCATTCTTCGAACTCGTCAAAATTTTATAGGAATACCAATCTGACTTATCCTTAATAGATTCATTCCGGCTGCCTAGATATATTAAATCATAATCTTCAATCAGCTGTGGTGCCGTCGAACATAATGCATTAGCACTCATGTGCACCACATTAATCTGTTCAATATTTAAGCCAGTAGCAGCAGCAATCCTTGCCTTTGTAATATCATAACGATAAAATGGAGTGTCCTCTGTAATACTGGGCGATACACCCGCCACAAATGCATTATGTGCTGCTTCATCAACTTCCTGATAAGTCTCATTCGTCAAAGAATCCGACAGCTTCTCCCTATAAGAATCAGAAGAATACCACTTTGTATCATCCACATTATAATATGGCTCAATCTCCAATACATTAAATGTTGTTCCATTACTTCCCGAAGAATAATCACGATATGTGCTTCGGTTAATCAATGCTGTCACCCTTGCTGATTTATCCTCGTCCATAGCATCAAAAAATCCGCTATATACAATCTCAACATTATTCAACTTAGCAGTTGATGCATCGGCAGAAATCAGCTTGGTAGCAAAATTATAAATCTTAGTGGTTGTATCAACCTTGTTACTCGTAGAACCAGAGCTTGCATAATTATACACAGAGAAGAAATTACCATCAATCATTAAACGGTCAATAAAATGACTTTCCTTGGAGGCCGGATCTCTGTATGTATTCTTTTTCCCAACAAACCCCTTGATTGCTGCTAAGGTCTGACTGGAGAAATCATTCTTCGTAACTCCCTTACTTGCGTCTGTCTCGAAAAAGTAACTCTTATCATTTTTAGAATGGTTGATGTAGATAAACTCATAGTCATATAAAGCTTCCTTGACAGGTGTACCAGCTGCGACAATCGCTGCAACCAAATCATTTAACTGTGACACTGTGATAGGTTTACTCTGCAAACCACCTGATTCGTAACCATACTGAATGTTCTCTATCTTTAAAGACGAAGGATTCGCAAAACCTGTCAGAAAATCACCATTATCAATGGCTGTTTTTAATTCTGTCGGGTTACCATCCAAATAAGAAGAATCTGGTACAATCTCTAAAACCTTATGTTTATAAAAATTCCCATCAGAATCCGGTGCATAATTATAAGTATTCCATTTACTTCTTCCCATATTATCAAAGGTAACATAGGTAGTATTAGGATTCCCTTTTTCATTTAAATACTCTTTCCATGAATCCTCTTTACGTTTAACAGAAGAAACACCATTATCGTTCAAGCTACCAGCCTTATTAGACTGTTCCTTCAAATAATCATATGCAATAGTCGGTTTGGAATTATCAACCTCTACATCCCGGTTTGTCACACCGACTACATCGGCATCTATTAAAACAGGCTTGAATTGAGATATTGCATACGTCTCCAATGCATCTACTGCATCACTGGCAACATTGTCACCAGATAAATGCAAGTCGTTATTGCTTGTATATGCACTATTACATGCAATATATACCAAATCAGCATTTCTAATCGCTTCCGCTAAATTAGCATCATTTCCAAGAAAAGTCTGAATATCAATATGCTTATTCTTCATTTCTTTTCCAATGACGTCGGTACGGAAATTGCCACTCGTCATCGTCTGCTCATCATCTGCATTACTAATAAATTTCTCAATCAATTCATGTATCTTTTGATTTTGTTTATCTACTGCTGTTAAAGAATCCACAATCTGAACAATATGATAATGTGTAATCTCATCCGATTGTCCGTCCAAATTGGAATTATCAATAATATGTTGCACCTGGGTTACATAAGAATCATAAATTCCATCTAACGCATTACCTGCCGATTGCCCAGAACCAGCCTGATCACTACCTCGAGAAAAGGATGCAATACTTATAGTAAGACCAAGGGTACATACAATTGTAAATACAATAAGTGCTATTTTCTTCTTCATACCATAACTCCTTTCCTTACTACTTCATCACATTACCATTTCGCAAATTAACAGCTCCACCTACTGTGTAGGTATATCCCCCAGCATTCTCTAAAACTACATTACCGGCAGAATCCCGGTTATCATACCTAAATGTTAATTTCAGATATAATGTGTTATTATTGATAACCTTTACAGTAAATCCTATACAATTGTCAGAAATAATATATTCTTTATCCTTATTAAAACTCTGAAAACCTGATTTGCTCGTTGCCTTAGGTCGATTCAGATATAATTTACCATTATTCTTATCAAACACAATGGTATTATATTTGTCAACATCATTAATCGACATATGCGAGGTCTTCATAATTGGACCAGTAGATAATGCACTTAACTCATACTCCCGGTCATCAAAGGCAGCAAATTCATCAGTCGCCGTACCATCAAAAATACTTAACCCTCCTACATACTGTGCGACAGAAAGCTTCCTTGTCTTCTCTTTGGTAATCTTTCCATTAATATCTCGCTCATATTTTGTCGGATTACCAATTGTCGGATTATCGTGGTCATCTATAAAATCATCTCTATCACTCGAAGCCCCACCACCCGGAGAAGCAGCTAGAGCTTCCTTTACATAACTCATCGTATCAAATGCTGCATTAGAAACAAGCTGAACCTCTGTTCCAGTCGATAATGCTGCTTCAAATCCACTAGTTTTTCTTACTAATGTATCTGCATCACCACTTACAACTGCACTGCCACTTGCATCACCAGAAGCAAGCCCTGTTGCATTAATTACCACACATGATGCCTGCATAATAGTATCCCTTAAGGTCTCATATACCTCCTTTGATTCCTGCTGCACCGTAATCTGCTGTTTGGTCTTTTTAGTACTTCTTGTAGTAGCAGTCACAAAATAGGTCACCGTAATCATAAAAATACTTAAAACGGCCAGTGAGACAAGTAACTCGATTAATGTCAAACCTCTGTTATTTAGTTTCTTCATATCCTCACTCCTTTTAAAACACTATTTTGCTTATTCTTTATGAAATGCTCCTGTTGTCGCCTCTAATACAGTACTACATTGAGGATTTGTTCCATGGTACTCAGAAAAAATGTACGTTCCTGCGCCATGCTTTACACTTCCATCAAACTTACTAAACTGAATTACCACCGCAGAATCCTTTCCGCCAATCTCTGTTTCCGCTCCCGAATCATCTTTGTAAGTAATTATCACACCACTTCCGAGATTGTTATAATTACGCGCCTTTGTTGGATTTTGTGCCAACTCGGTTAATGTAAGAGAACTATCTGGTTGATTTCTCAGCACAGTTTCTGTAGATGTCGAACTAACATTCACCTTCTTCATATTCTGTGGTCGAAAAGAATTCCTCAATTCTGACTCTGTATCACCAGTTGCTGTTCCATGAAATACATAATAATTATTATCATCACATTTCATTATAACCATACAATAATCCTTGGTGTAGGATTGCACTAAAGACTTTGAATACTTGGCATAATTCATTACATTACTCATTACCTTGTTAGGTCTCTGCCTATTAGCCATAGCAAAGGTAACCACCGATAGTGCACTTAAAAGTGCCATAATCGCAATTACAATGATAAGCTCAATGAGTGAGAAGCCTTTATTGTTTTTCATCATATTATCACCTCACTACTCTCCATTCTTAAGCCAATTCTCAAATCCAACTAAATCTGTATATTCGATACTAGAAATGCTCTTCGCCTTATCAGAATTATCATTATCCGCTTTGAATTCCTTCAAACCAAAACAGGTACGAATCATATTGGTTTTATCATTTTCAATCATCGCATTACACATCTGATCATCTGCATAAAACTTTGTAGCACCCTTAATATATAACTTGCCAGCACAGATAATGGTTCCAGTAAATTCCTTAACATTTTCAAAGGTAACATTGCCTTGACATAATACAATACCACTTGCAGACGCTCCTGAAAGATTACTTCCCTTAATCACAATATCACCTGTTGAAATCCAAACTCTGGCACCAGTATATCCTTCCAGTTCTGCTCCACTACCACCATTCACGACTTCCTTAGCAGCTACCTGAGACCAGTTAATCTCAACACAATTCGGATTACTTAATGGTGAAATATCCTTCCCCTTAGTACTATAACCATAAGGATTTTTCGTTCTTGTACCCGTCTGAAATAAATTGGCTGCAATCGTCTGCTGAGCGGTTGTGATACTTGCCTCCGACTTCGGGAAATAACACTTATATACATTAGACTTTTGCACTTTCTCTTGATACAAACTCATCAATTCTGGCTCGTCGTAATTCGTATTAGTAGATGCTGGTTTCAACTCATACTGTTTCGTTGTACTATTTAGAATAGTACTTAAACCACGAGTATATACCGTATTCTCATCTTCATCCGGAAGTTCCATCAACTCTGAAGAGAACGTATCTAACGAAGTAACATCATCTATTGTTCCATCAGCCTTAGAAAATTCTGCATAATCCAGAACAAACTCTGTTTTAGCCGCCTCATCATAAAATTGATAATAATAATAAACATCCTTTGATTTACCTACCACTGTTTTTACGAGCGATATTAAATTATAATTTTTACCTACTGTTACAAAGCCATATCGGTTAATTCCCTCTACAACAAGCTTCTGTGTTGTATCTGTCTTGGTAACTAAAGCATCATCATTGGGGTTATTGCTATTATCATTCTTCCAAACCTGATATGTGTTACCATATGCATCATTTACCTTAACTTTATCCTGTGATTTCAAGGTATACTTAATCTGCCCTGCTGCATTACGGTCATAGGAACCATCTCCCTTGGTTTTGGCAACAATAACCTTATCCGTTGGAAAATAAACTAACATAATATCGTTATAGTATTTACTATTTACACCGTTCGACTTAATATCCTTCCACACATCATCAAATGAATCTTCATCCACATCATCCCATGTAGAATTGTCCTGACCTGAAAGATAATTACCATCTTCATCACGCTTTGTACGAAGGTCATTACCTTCCTTGCTCTGGTAAATCCGATATCCACCATCTTTTATAAATTGGTAGGTCAAAAACTTGATAATATTGTATGTTGGAACATTCTCAGACAACTCATCTGTATCAGAACCAACCTGTTTCGTACCCGTTGTATCCAAAGGCGATAACGAAGTATTTATAGCTCTGGAATCCAATACACGATAAACAAGCTGTGTTCCCTTAGAAGAAATACTCTCTGCTGTCTTAATATCAACATCTGTATTCTTCACCGCACTCGCATCACCAGAAACATCATTCTCAGCAACTAAATCAATATAAGACCGACCATTTACCACCATAATTCTCAGCTTTGACAAATCAAGTTTAGAATCTTCTCCATTAATCATAATGGCACTACTATTCGTATGTGTCTTAGCAGCAACAGAAGAAATCTGATTTTTTACTGTCGCTTCACCAGAAACTGCTGTTGAATATTCCTCCTCCGCAGCATAATTATAACCATAATAATGTCCTGCCAAGGTTACATCACTTTTATCACTATTTAGCTCTAAATCATCCGATAAGCTACACTGTGCCTGCATATATATCGAAGAACCACTATCTCCAAGAGTCGCAATGTTATCCGCCCATAGATTGGCCATCGTCGTCTGACTGGAGTCATCGCTCTTACGGTTACCATTGATAGTTGCACCATCATTCGCTGCAATACTACCATTTACTGATAAAATATCTGATTGTAAATTTAATGAGGTGCCAGCGTCTGTTACAAAAATACCCGAATACGCACTTGCACTAGTCCTTCCATCCCCTCCGCTCTGACTTCCTGTAAGCTTACCAGTACCATCAATACTCGCCTTATAAATACCATTATTACGCATATCAGAAGCAGCATATACATTACCAGCAACACGAACATCTGTCGTGCTACCTCCTGAAACCTCTACTCCATAATCTGCAACCATTGCATAAGTAAACACATTTTCCAAATCCGTTGTAGAACCTAAAAAATTTAACGCATCCTCTGGTGGATATATAGAAATGTCCGTTGTAATAGATTGCTCATTTCCTTTTTTATCCGTTCTTGTTACTGTAATATCTTTAATAACATATCCTACAACAGATGCAGGGTTCGTTGTCATTACCTCCTCACAATCAAACTTACTGCCAAAGGTAATACTGACCCCATCATTCGTTACATAGGAGCCATCTGCTCCTGCCACTGTATTAACGTCCTTAACATAACTCAGCAATAACTCTGCTAAATAGGCATCATTAATATCAAAATACTGTTTAATATAATTCAAAAATTTGGAATTTAAAATTCCTTTTGCAGCATCCGCAGAAACCGATAAATATTTCTCCTGATTGGTGTCGTACATAACTACCATAGAAACTGTTTCATCATAAGCCTTTTTTAATTGATTTACACTCTCATTACCAACTCCGACACGCATTTCCTCTAAAACCTCTTCCAGATAATAAAAATTATCCTTTGATTGTCGTCCCAAGGACAGCATTTTAAATTGAATAATCATCATTGTAAAAACAATTGCAACCAAAATCATTATAAGAGCAACGGAAACCATAACCAGTACAAAACTTGATCCTCTATTATCGCTCTGCCTTACATTATCCTTTTTTTGCTGTTTCCGAGATATTAATGCTTGCTTTAACAATTTCATACTAGGCCTCCTTTCCACTTTCTAATGTAAGTATCTTTCTTTCTTCGTCGTTTCCATCTGCATCCTTTGTAATCCTATATAATTGTAACTTCAAATGATAAAGCTTTTTATCACCATTCTTATAATTATCATTAAATGTCTTAACATACTTTGTTAAATCTACTGTTGCATAATTAACCGTTGTTTGTGTCCCCGAAGCATTATTTTCTTTACCTGTACTAACCACATTAGAAACACCAGCAGTAGAAGACGTAAAGGATATCGCTGGTGTTTTATTCTTTGCATCATCCTCAATGTTTAAATTAGTATAAAACGTCATTGCGTCCAAACCACCATCAGTTTCAAATACACTATTATCTGTTGTTAGAAGATTTAATTTAGCTCCATTATTAAAAGTCATCTTTGATGGCGTACATAATGAAAAATCGTCAACACTTGGTGCTGTAGTTGTAACATTACCATTAGGCCAAACATACTCATTAGCCGCTTGCTGATATACGACATCCCCTACTTTAAGCTTTGTCCCGTCTGGAGCAACCACATTCTCTTTAGCACACAGATACGTGTATCCACCCTCCGAAGTCATTTCCTTATATTCAGGAATAGTTGCTGGATTAGCTCCTGGTAAATTAGCTGGCACCATAACATTATCATAATAATATTTTCTAGTAATGTTACCATCCTCATCCGGCTCACTATCCACATGTGCTGAAGTTACACCGCCAAGCAATTTATCCAATTTATTACCATTTACCGCATTGCCACTAGCATCTGTGGTATCTCCTTGAAGAGTATGATAATCGGATTCATCTAATACATAAGTAGGCCATTTATAATATATACCTTCTTCTGTCTCCACTTTATATACACAACTTCCAGCAGTATTTTGAGTGGCATAGCCATAAATAACTTCATTACCACCACCATCAACTTCTCCCAAACGCTCATAATAAGTATATTCCCCAAGAGAAGCTTTTGTCTTTATAATAAAACACTTTAATTGATCCGAATCACTTACACTACCTGATGAAACTAACCCAGAATTATCCAAAGTAATAGAATCTGTCCCAGATAAAATAAGTCCATTCTGAACAAACTGATTATAGTATAAATAAATTGCTGGCGGCTTATAACCTAATGCCTTAGCATCATATTCTTTCTCATTAAACAACAGATAAGAAACTGACTGATTGTAATCCTTGTCAGTATAACACAGACTTACTGTCACCTTATACACAGCCTTCACACTATCATAATCAACTTTAATATAAGTATTCTTGGAATATGTATCCGTTTTTAAGAAATCTACTCCATTTATCCACTGATTATAACGATTTGGATTCTCAACCTTTAATTTAGCCGCAATTTTATCAAGCAAATCATTTGCTGCTCTCGAATCATAATTACCACTTGTTTCTTTAATCATAACGCAAAAGCGGTCATCAATATTTTGTAAGTCAAAGTTCTTCGTGTCATTGGGATTCTTATAGGTAAACTTATCCTCATCGCCTGGACTCCCTGCTGCATTTGTGCCATTAGTTGTATCATAAGCACTGCTATCTAAAGACACCTCCACCCGATAAGTATCACCATTCTTCAACATAGTCTTAATAGAAGGATCAGAAGTATCAATGTCCTTTTCTAAAACAATATTATTCTTGTAATAAATCAAGGGTGCATCGGGGTCTGTCGGATCAGAACTCTTCACACTATAACCCGCCTTGGTTATACTAGAATTTTTAGGCAAGTCCGTCGCCCCAGATTCAGCATCTTTAAATTCTTCCATCACACGGCTGGCAAAGTCTGTCTCCGCTTGATTAAGTTTACTCGTATAATTCTGTTTGAGAAGGGAATTCATCTGCGTAAGAATCGGATAAATCATAATCGCAAACATAGTTACACTTACCATTACTTCAACCAGAGTCAAACCTTTGTTATTCAATTGTTTTCTCTTAATTTCAAACATCCTTTTACTACGTTTTGCCATTCCCTTCACTCCATTCACATATTATTCGTATACTTTTACCTTACCAATACGGGATGCAATCTTAACACGCGGGTTCTCTACATCATCCCCGTCAATCTTAACATTCAGTGTCATGCTGGTCTCATTATCAATCGTAAGACGAACACCGCTCTTATCCTTATCATTCTTTCTCTTGGAGGACTGAATCAAAAGATTTAGATCATCTCCTGGGTCAAATTCTGTCCCTTGATCAAAATTCTCTGGATAAGAAACATCACCAATATTATAACTTACATAAAATTTCTCACCAATATTAAAGAACTTCACAGTTGCACTCTGAACCTCATTCTCATTAGAACTAATCTTAGTAGCCGTATCCGACTTTGCTCCAATCGCAATCGCATCAGCATTAGAAGAACTTGGATTCAGTGCCACATAGTAATCATAATCTGACAAAATCTCATTGCCATCTTCAAGATTCTGTGTCATATCCTTATTAATCTTAGAATCTGTACTATCATTAGTATCAAAAATATTCTTGGAGCCAATATCAACGCCCTCAACCACTGGTGCCTCTAAACGTCTGCTCGGAGAAGTGATTGCGTACAAATTAAAATTAAACGAACCACTCAACTCTTTCTCTTCTGTATCATATGCAATATTCATCGAATCAATGGTCATTCGATCTTCATTACCTACAATATATGCCAACATATTCTTGATGCCTTTATAATCACCACGATAATTTACTGTAATTGCTGTACTAACACCAACCATTTCCTCTCCAGAAGATGGTGTAACTGTATTTGTATTAGTTGTCGTTGTATCAGTTGTTGCTTGTGCCGCCTCTGTTGTTTCTTGCGTTGTTGCACCTGCTTCGGTTGTTCCAGCACCTCCTTCTGTAGCAGTTGTTGCTCCACCTCCACTACCAAGTGTATAAAACTCTACATTTTCGGTGAAATTCAAGCTATCCCAAGTCAATTCATCAATCTTTTCGTCGTCTTCCATCTTACCAAGAAAATCCAAATAATTTTCCTGTTCAATACCTGGTGGGAATTTAGCTAAAATTTCTTCAAACTCTTGATTGTTTCGTACAATCCCCGCCTCATAAATAGCACGATCCGCTTCTTTCGCCTGCAACTCCGCCAAACGTGCTTCTAATGTTGCAATTTCACCATTCAACGCCTGTGTCGCCTCATAATTCGGCTTAATCACCATCATGAAAGCAATAGCCGCAACGGCAACCATCGCTACACCCAATAATAGATTCTTAATTGTTCCGCTCATGCTTTATCCCTCCCTATTGTGCCTGAGTAGTAGCAGCCGCTGCAATGTCTGCATCCGATGCTCCATTTTGTGTATAGTTACATGTAAACTGCGAAGTATATGATACATTGGCATCATCTTCTGTACCTTCTTCTTTAGATACTCCTGATGTAAATATATTCTCAATACAACTAATTGTCTTAGCCTGTGATACAAATTTAACCAAAGTATCATAATCCTTAGAATTAACTTCAAAAGTAATTGTTTCTGGAGTACAACTTAATCCACTCAAGGTGATAGAAGAAGGCATTTTCTTTTCCAATTCTTCAATAAATGTCAACATATTTTCATTAGGAGTCACGGTGGCATCATATAATGCCTGAATATCAGTAAGTTTCGCTTGCGTAGCCTCATACTCTGATATAATCTGCTCTATATCCTGTATCTGTGCAATCTGTGTTTCTAAATCCTGTTTTTTTCGCTCCGCATTCGTCTTCATAAGATTCGTAACCACACATCCGGCAATTGCAATAATAATAACCACAACCAATAACATAGCAAGAATTTTGCTAGCAGCACCACTACTTACCTTAGCAACCTTTGCCCCCTTCTCCTGTGCCATTACAAAATTAATAGGAGAAAAAGCGGCTCCAATACTAGCAATTAAATATACCGGATTGTAAATCTGCATATTAATAGAAGGATCAAATTTCACATTATATAAGCTATCCATAATCTTTGTAGAAATATTAAGCTGAATTTTGAATAGCCCCTCAATACCACGAATTAATGCACCATCACCAGTTAAATACACATCATCAATGGGCTTGTCAGGATTCTTGGATGCATAGTAATCCATGACACGACCAATATTGTTCATCAAATAACGGAAAGCACCTGTTGCTGCATTATCATCAAAATCAACCGTAATTAAACGCTCATTCTGCAGTAAAGTCATAGCAGTTGCTGCATCCACATTACGTTCATCCATAATCTCAGCTACAACAGCATTCGTTCCATAGGGGACAGTACGCTGTAACAACAAAGTATCTCCCTTTACAATATTCAAAATACTAGACTCACCACCAAGCTGAATAACCATGGTGGTACTTCCTGTCGTCGTCTGTGTCTTAATCAACTGTAGCATTGCATTACCAATATAATCCAACGCTTGCACTTTTAAGCCTGCCATTGTAGCTAAATCATAATAGGACTTTACCATAACTGTCGGTGCCGCTACCACAAGAACACGCATCTGCTTCTCGGCAGCAACAGTTTCTAATGTGGAATGGGACACAACATAGTCCTCTATATTAACAGGGAAATATTCTGACGCATTCGCATTAATAATCCCCTTAATTTTATTCTCTTTTACCTGAGGAATCATTACCTCTCTGTTCACAATCTTTGTTGATGTTAATACAAAAATTGCATTTTTATTTGTGATGCCATTTGTTGCCAATTGGTCTTTAATCGCCATTGCCAATGCATCCTTATCTTTAATAAATCCATCTTCATAGCTGCCCTCCGGTGTCTCGAATATGACAGCATTATGTACATTAGTTCCTTTCTTAACGGACGCAGTCACCTCAATAATGGTAACACTATCATTCGTTATATCAATTGTCAAAACTTTATTATTCGCCATGTTTTTTGCCTCCCTCTAACATAAGTAAAAAATTCATAATATTTTAGTAGTTAAACTACAATTAAACTTAAATACCAGCCTGCAAGCTGTTCTCCCCATATCATGGAAATTACAATCCCCAATGACAGATATGGCCCAAATGCCAGCATTCGCTCACCTTTGCTCATTGCCATTATGGTAATATGAATGATACTGCCAAGTGCACATCCTACCACAAAAGCAACCAGAATAAGCTTCCAGCCCAGGAGTAAACCTGCCGCTGCCATAAGCTTAATGTCCCCGCCGCCTATCCAACTACCGTCAGACCACCAGTAGAGTAGGCACAAAAATCCGCTGACTGCAAAAAATCCTATTATATAACTATGCCATTCACTAAAATCTGTAACCAGCCTCATTACCCCTAATATAAAAATACATATATTAATCCATGGTGGAATGGTATATGTCATCCAATCAATTACAGATAATATTAATAACAATGTAAAAGAAGCACAGTACAGAACCATCCTAATCTTCGCATCATCATAATATCGGTTACAAAGCGTAAGATACATTATTCCATTACCTGTGCAGAGCATACTATAATATCCTATTGTCTTATATATTATTCTACAATCTTCATCTTTTTCTAAGTTGTCACTGCCCGTATTCACTGTCCTGTCAATCACAGAATATGACAATAACCCTGCAAAACAGGCTACCAAAAAACACAGCATCTACACACTTACCTTCCCATATGGCACAAGATGACATAGAATTATAATTTCACAAATCCGCCCCGCCTTTGATTAATGAAATATACGTACACCAAATATGTATACAATTTAAAAATCTACTGTATTGTACAGAATAATCTGTACAATACAGTATAAAATGAATTACTGTGCAGTACCTGAAAGACCAGCAGCACCTGACTTACCACCCATCTCAGCATCTAATGTTGGAACGCACTCATATACGGTAGCTGTTGAACCACCATCATAGATTCCAACATGCACATCACCATCTGAAGTAATCTGCCATGCATAACCTGGTGTAGTAATCTTTGTGCCACTAACCGTCTTGTTAGTTTTAGCACTTGAAAACGCTGCAATGCCGCCGCTTAAATCTGCGTTAACTACCTTCCAATAATCATTACTAGTCGGGCAGTTTGTAGCATTGAACTTATACCAAGCACCAGTGCTTAACACCGCATCTGAAGCAGATTCATCAGAAGTAGCTGTCTGCATAGCTGACTGAATCGTACCACAGTTGTTAGCATCTGAGCTTCTTCTTGACTTAGCGATGTACTTGATTAATGCAGGAGCTAATGCACCAGCTAAGATTGCCATAATAGCAATAACGATGATTAACTCAACCAACGAGAAACCTTTGTTGTTCATCTTTTTCATAGTTTTTCTCTCCTTTTCTTTGAAAAATATTGTTAATAAGTTTCTATATTATATCCGCCTATGACGGTTATAACCACAATTACAGATTATCCATACCCTCGTACATACTGAGCATCGGGCCGTAAACGGCAGCTACAATCATACCTACTATACCAGCTAGGAATACCATAATTAAAGGTTCCATCGCAGAAGTCAACGCCTTCGTTGCCTCATCCACTTCCTCATCAAAAAAGTCAGCTACACGAAACATCATATCCTCCAGATTACCTGTCTCCTCACCAATATGCACCATCTGCGTCAACAAGGGCGGAAAAATTCCCATATCTTTAATTGGTTTCGACAATGGCACACCTTTCGCCACTTGATCTCTTGCTTCCAACAGATTCTTACGGATAATACTATTCGTCATAACCTTGGCAACCGATTCCACTGCATCAATCAATTGGATACCAGATGCCATCAATGTGCTCAGCGTTCTCGCAAAACGTGCCGCAGACGACTTCACTGTCAAGTTACCAATCAACGGTACCTTCATCGCCATCTTAGCAAAAAGATACTCACCGGTACTCGTCTTTTTGAAGACATTAACCACAACCACCAAGCCAACTACAACCGCAACCAATATGTACCACTTAAACCTCACAAAATCACTGGCCGCCATCATAATCCTCGTCGCCATCGGCAATTCCATATCCATATCTGAGAACATACCTGCAAAGTTTGGAATAACTACAACCATACAGACAATAACCACAGCAACCGCAACAATCATAACGATTATCGGATAGGTTAACGCACTCTTAATCTGCGCCTGCAAACGATTATCCTTCTCAAAATGGTCAGCCATACGAACCAGTGCAACCTCCAGGCTACCAGATGCCTCACCCGCTTCCACCATGTTAATCAAAATTGGCGGAAACACTTTCGGATGCTGGCGGAACGAATCTGCCAGATTACTACCCTTCTCCACACTGTTACGGACATCAATCAATGCCGCTTTCATCATCTTGTTCGATGTCTGTTCTGCTAGCATATCAATCGCCATAATAATGGTAACACCCGCATTCAGAATACTGGCGAACTGTTTACAAAACATCGTCAAATCCTTCGCTTTTACCTTGCCGCCAATATTGATATTAATATCCTTATCCATCGCCCCAGCTTCCGAAATATTCAAAATGCTGCTAAAGCCTTCACTCTTCAACTTATCCGTGGCGCGTTCCAGATTGTTCGCTTCAATCTTGCCGCTCTTGGTCTTACCGGACGAATCCACTGCCTTATACTTGTAAAGTGCCATCGAATCTCCTCCATATCTCTTTATATTTGCTCACCTAAGCATCTTCCTATGTAGAATCCCCAATAAAATGGTGACAACAAACGCCCCCAATAAACAAATTCCGCATAATTCTACATAAGACCAGTTTACACAATAATAGTAATAATTGCAATAAGCAATACAACAAATTAAGAAACTTTGTAAAAATTGCACAAAGAATGTATACAACCTAACCAAGCCGCTTAATCATGCCAGCCTGATCCTGCGAGAAGGTAATCGCTGTTTCTTTATCAATCGCACCTTGACGGAACAATTCATAAATGGAATCATCCATGGTAATCATACCCTGTGCTCTACTCGTCTGCATCGTAGAAGGAATCTGATGGGATTTACCTTCACGAATCAATGCTTTAATCGCTGGTGTCTCCAGCATAACCTCAAAAGCTGCCACCCGCCCATTACCATCTGCTGTAGGCATCAACTGCTGCGATACTACTGCCACCATAACCATCGCAAGCTGTACGCGAATCTGCTGTTGCTGATGTGGCGGGAATACATCAATAATACGGTCAATCGTCGCTGCCGCACCGATAGTATGTAAGGTCGAAAATACCAAGTGCCCTGTCTCTGCTGCTGTTACCGCAGTAGAAATGGTCTCAAAGTCTCGCATCTCTCCTACCAGAATAATATCCGGATCCTCACGAAGCGCTGCACGGAGTGCATTGGCATAGCTTAATGTATCCTGTCCAACCTCTCTCTGGTTAATAGTCGCTACTTTATGATGGTGTACATACTCTACCGGATCCTCCATGGTAAGAATATGCGTACTCAAATTAGAATTGGCACGGTCAAGAATGGAAGCAAGCGTTGTAGACTTACCAGAACCAGTTGGTCCGGTTACCAAAACAAGCCCTCTCCTTCTCTTATAAAGCTCAACCACATGTTCTGGCAATCCCAACATATCTGGTGTCGGAATCACTGTCTCAATTCGGCGAAGTGCCGCCGCCATACATCCCTTCTGCATATATGCATTAACACGGTAACGTCCAATATCCTGAGCAGTATAAGAAAAATCCGCTTCACCCTTCTCCTTCAAAATATTCGCCAAACGCGGAGTAAGCATACTTTCCACTAACGCTCTTGTATCTGCTGGTGTTAAGCGGTCCACCGCCACATCCACCAGCTTACCATGAATACGAAGTTTCGGTGGTACGCCAGCCGTAACATGAATATCAGACGCCTTCTGCTCTAATGCAAATTCCAGTAACTCATTCATTGTAATCTGTGCCATAGGTCTCTCTCCTCTATACTCTTATATTATTAGTGTATCCTCTCAAACCACACCTTCAAGCTGGCGGGTCATGATTCATAATTAAACTGTTACATGCCATCCTCTGCCTCGTAAGCAATCTTCTTCATCTCCGCAATAGAGGTTGTTCCATTCAGCACCAGATTAGCCGCTGCCATACGAAGAGTCTTAAGCCCCTCCTTAATAGCCTGTTCTTCAATCTGGTCTGCGCTCCCTCCTGCCGCAATAATCTTAGATATGCTGTGGGTAATCGGCAATATCTCATACACACCAATACGTCCACGATAACCATTGCCACCACATACGCCACATGTTTCATTGCCACTAGGTTCATATATTGTGATGGATTCACCAGGAGCTCCAAGCATCGCCGCCTCATAGTCCTCCGCAATTCGTGGCACTTTACAGGTACAAAGTCTCCTTACCAAACGCTGGGCAATTACTCCTACCACCGCATCAGCTATGGTATACGGCTCCTGTCCCATATCAATCAGACGCGTAATAGTACTTGCCGCACTGTTGGTATGCAGAGTGGAAACTACCAAGTGACCGGTAATCGCCGCCTTCACCGCAATACTACAAGTCTCCTCGTCACGAATCTCACCAATCATTATAATATCCGGATCCTGACGCAGAATGGAACGAAGTGCTGCTGCAAAGGTCATATCCGCTTTTACATTAACCATTACCTGATTAATTCCATCAATATTCGCCTCCACAGGATCCTCTACTGTAATAATATTAACATCTTCTGTATTCAATTCACTAAGCGCCGTATATAATGTTGTAGATTTACCGGAACCAGTAGGTCCTGTAACAAGGATAACGCCATGAGGATTACTCAAAATACCATCAAACTTCTGAAGCTCATCCGGGGAGAAACCAAGCTCACTCTTCGGTTTTGTCAATCCCTCCTTGGAAGTCATACGCATTACAATCTTCTCGCCGTAACAAGTAGGAAGAATAGAAACACGGACATCAAACTCCTTGCGGTCAACCATAACCGTGATACGACCATCCTGCGGCTTACGCTTCTCTGCAATATCCATACCACCCATAATCTTTAAACGAGCCGAAATACCCGGCATCATCGTGATGTCCAACCTCTGCACCACCTGTAGCGCACCATCAATACGGTAGCGCACGCGAACCTGTGTCTCCATCGGTTCAATATGAATATCAGATGTTCTCTGTCTTACGGCATTTTCCAAAATACCTTTTACAATCTTAACAATCGGTGAATTCTCTACATCTTCGTTGTACTCATCTTCTTCTGCCTGAGACAATCCCTCGCTCATCATCTCTTCACGATACTGTTCTGCCGCTTCCCTTGCTTCTCTATCACCAAAATAGCGTCCCAATGTAGAGTCAATATCGTCATCCGAGCAAAGCAATGGCTCAATCTGGAAGTTCGTCGCAATGGACATATCATCAATTGCAATAATATCCATAGGATCCGACATCGCTACACGAAGCACATTCGGATTCATCTCATCAAACTCAATTGGCACCGCCCGGTATTTACGAATCAAATTCTCTGGTATCAGGTTCAAAATGTTATCTTCCAGCTTAATTCCCTGCAAGCTGATAAAATCAATTCCCAACTGCTGCTGCAGGGTAGCGTTCAAGATATCCTGACTAATATAATCAAGATGAACCAGCGTCTGTCCAAGCTTCATTCCCAGTTCCTTCTGTCTGGACAATGCATCCATCAATTCATCTTCTGTAATTGCCCCTGCTGCTACTAACAAGTCACCTAATTTAATTTTTTTACGCATCATTTTCATAAGTCAACAGCACCTCACATTATTAGTAATATTGCACAAAATTCTAACAGTACCGATACCCCACTACATTCCGTACATTAAAGAATTACATGCAACTAAACAAATCTATTCTATTTGCACATACAACGCATTGATAAAATACATTGATTTGCTCCTCTATTATTGTAACACATTATTAGAAACTTGAAAAGATATTGATTATTTTCGTTATTTTGCACATAACCTACTGTCACAATTGCTTTTCACACCCATCTAAAAGCTCAAGAGCATGTTCAAGTTCCCCACACCCAAATGCTGTGTTAATATCCTGTATCTGTTTTTTTATTGTTTCTCTGGAATACCTAAACTCCATTAGGCTTCCTAATTTTTCTAATACATCCTCGCCAAGTCGCTGCCGGGACCCGGAGTCTCTTTGCATGTCATCCCAATTTGCCATACGCTCCATAAGCTTTTTTAGAACGGACAACCGCTTTTTTAGCTCCTTTATCCTCATCAACGGCTTATGTTCCTCCAGAGTGTCATCCTTTGTCTCAATATCAACATAGGGTCTCAGGCTCTCCAGCAAAGAAAGCCAGTCCCTATAAAATTGAGGATGCTTTTGTACAATGGTATCTTCATCTTTTCTTCTAGCTGCAAGCTCCAGCTCCAATGCCTCCTCTGCCAGAACCATTGCACCGATATACTTAGATGAGCTTTTTAAAGAATGTGTTTCCAAAGCATAGCTATCAAAATCTCTCTTCTCGTACGCTTGCCAAACTACCTCTTTTTTTATCTGCCCTGAATAATAATAGTCGTTCAGCAACTGCCGGAACAACGCCGCATCGTTTCCCAAAAAGTGCTTCGCCACCTCCATATCAATTCCATAGATGTATACCGGCCACCCCTTCCCCTCCAATAATTGCTCTTCGGGCAACTGCTCACTTCTATCCAGTTGCTTTGCGTCAGTCATATATTCTAGTTCCTGCCGTTCCCTTGCCCCTTGCATAGGAATCTGTTTTATCTCCATGCAATCCTGTGGCAGCCACTTACGCAAAATTCTATCCAGCTCTCGAAGCTCTATCGGTTTTGCCAAAAAATCATTAAAGCCGTTAGACAAGAACATTTCTTTAGCTCCACCTACTGCGTTCGCAGTCAATGCCACAATAGGAACTGTATCAAAATAATCCCACTTATTTTCTGACATTTTTCTAATGTTCTGCGTTGCCTCCAGCCCATCCATCTCTGGCATCATGTGATCCATAAATATTAAATCAAACTGCTGCTTTTTCATCCATTCTATTGCTTCAGACCCACTACCCGCTGTCTGTATCTGCATATTAACAGCAGTTAGCAATCCAACCGTCACGCGAAGATTAACATTATTATCATCCACAACCAATACCCGTGCCCTCGGTGCAGTATATTCAAAATCCCAGACATCTTCTTTAGAAAAGACACCATAGGAGCTTGTTCCATTAATTACCGCCCCAAGAGGAATTAGGTAAAAAGGGCGGTATAGCACTTTTATGTCATCAGGCACTATCAGATTGCTGGAACGGTCTTGCAAAATATGCATATTCTGCTGTTTGGCCAATGCCTGAAAAAATTCGGGATGTTCCCTATAACAAACATCTGCTACAAAATAATCCGTAATCTGTTCTTCCTTTACAAATTTTTGTACTGTTAAAAAAGAAGTTGTAAATACTAACGGAATTGCAATATCCCGGAACATCTTCTCTGACATCTCCTTAAAGACATCCGAGAATGTATATATAAGAACTCTGCAGTTCTCTGCCTCTACATGAACTAACGGTTCAGAACCGACCCGTTTTTGCGGCAGATATACCGTAAATACAGACCCCGTTCCATATTCACTTTCAACCTCAACCTTTCCTCCCATTAAATCTACAAGCTGTTTTAAAATAGCTAATCCAAGCCCTGTTCCTTCCTCCTTCCGGTTTCGCTTAGTATCTACCTGCTCAAAGCTTTCAAACATTCGCTGCAAAGAATCCTGTCTGATACCAATTCCGGTATCCTCTACCGAAACCTTGAGTATTCCCTCTGATTCAATCCCCTCTTCCCATGAAACAGATAAACGGACGTATCCTTCTTCTGTAAATTTCACGGCATTGGTAAGCAAATTCATAATAACCTGCTTTACCCGGATATCATCTCCGTAAAGACGTGCCGGCAAATCCGGTTCGCAATCAACCAGCATTTCTACATTGCGTTCCTCTATTCTTATGCAAATCAAATTGACAATATCCTGTATCAAATCCTTCAATTTGTATTCCGTTTCTATAATCTCCATTTTACCGGACTCAATCTTTGAAAAATCAAGAATATCATTGACAATCGTAAGCAAATCACTACAGGCCGTCTGTATTCCAAAAGCTTTCTCCCGCACCGTATCCTTGATATCCTCCTGTAAAATCAATTGGTTGAGACCGGATATTGCATTCATTGGAGTACGGATTTCATGGGACATGTTGGCAAGAAAGCTGCCCTTGCTTTCACTGGCAATAATTGCCTCCAAAGCTTTTTCCTGCAGCATCTCTACATGCTTTTGCAACTGATATACCAACAGACACGTGGTGATATTGGCCATATTATAGCAAATGAACAAGATGATATATAACAATATATTACTATTTTCCCCATAACTTTCCCATTGGAACAAAGCTGATAAAATTAATATAATGTCCGAAAACAGCATAAAAATAACATTGCGGATATAATTGATGAAAGTGGCAACTAACAATCCCGCCGCCAGAAAAATAATAAAAGCATAATTCATTGTATGTAGTATGGTTCCGATATACCATGAGGCTATCAGAACCGTAGAAAATAAATACATGACCACAGCAGTCTCATTCGCAATAAAACAGACCACCACTATTGCAGTTCCAAAACAAAGCAGGGAACAAATACTTACCGCAATCCCCTGCTTTTCCCCGACACGAAAAAAAGCATAAGTGATATATAGTGCCAGCATAATTGCGTATTGAAAAAGGGTTAATCTCACTGTGGTTTTATATGAAAACATATTTCTTCCCCCTTGTATCCTGCAGCACGAGACTCCGCTCATAATCCTGTTGTTATATTACATATAGCACTGTTTCAATTTTGACAGTGCCTTCTTCTCCATACGCGACACATAAGACCTGCTGATTCCAAAATAATCTCCTACCTCCTTTTGGGTTTTGGGCCTTCGTCCATCGAGTCCATACCGCATCGCTAACAACTGCTTCTCCTTTTCCGACAGCACTTGCCTCATAAATGCAGGAAGAAGCGCAAGCTCCTGTCGTTTACTCAAATCACTTTCTACATCTGTCATGTCTGCTTCCAGCAGGTCAATCAGGCTCATCTCATTACCATCTTTATCCTGCCCTAACGGTTCATATAAGGAGACCTCCCGACTCACTTTTCGTTCTTGGCGAAGAAGCATAAGAATTTCATTTTCGATGCATCTCGATGCATACGTTACCAGCCTGCTGCCTTTGTCTGCATTAAAAGTATCTACTGCTTTACACAGGCCAATCATACCGGCTGACATCAAATCCTCCTGTGCGGTTAATGCTCCATTGTACTTTTTTACAATATGGGCAACCAGCCGCATATTATGCTCCATCAATGCATGCCGTGCTGATGAATCTCCCGCTCTTTGGCGTCTCAGGTACTCTTTTTCTTCTGCCGCTTCTAACGGAGAAAGAAAGGGTTGCAAACCGCCACCTCAACCATGACTTTCTATAGTTTATGTGAAATGTCATTTTTTGTGCTTTTCCACTCACGATTCCTCTTCTTTTTTTCTGAGTAAATAACCTGTTTCCATCTGTACCGTCTGTCCATCCACCGCCTCTAACAAGACTTTAATTTTCTGCTTAGGATGCGGCGCACTCTCAACCTTCTCATCCTTCTCATTGCGAAGTTCCCTTACCAAAAGCATCTGGGCACTTCCGTCTGGAAGCATCAGCTCCACATTATCTCCTACACTAAATTTATTACGCTGGGTTAGTACAGCATAGGAAGCAGAAGTAATCTCCTCAATGATTCCAAGATAGGTATATTCCTTAACATAGGTATTGGAATCATAAATCTGGGTCTCATGGTCAGGTTTCCCAAAGAAAAAACCTGTCGTAAACTGCCGATAGGTACACTTGGCAATCTCCTCTTTGTAATAGGAAATATTATCATAATAGCTCTCTGGATTCTTATAATAATCATCAATTGCCTTTCGATAGATTCGCGCTACCGTAGCAACATAAAGTGCTGTTTTCATTCGTCCTTCTATCTTAAAGCTGTCAATTCCAGCATCGATAAGCTCTGGAATATGCTCTATCATACATAAATCCTTGGAATTAAAAATATACGTCCCACGTTCATCCTCCACCACTGGAAGATACTCACCCGGCCGCTGCTCCTCCATTACATAATATTTCCAGCGGCAAGGATGGGTACAGGCGCCTTGATTCGCATCCCTTCCAGTAAAATAATTGCTCAAAAGACATCTGCCGGAATAAGAAATACACATCGCTCCATGAACAAAGGTTTCTATCTGAAGTTCATCAGGAATGTTATCCCGAATTTCTTTTATCTCCTCCAAAGATAATTCTCTGGCAGATACGACCCGCACTGCTCCCAAATCATGCCAGAAGCGGTAGGTTTGATAATTACAATTGTTCGCTTGTGTACTGATATGTATCTCAATCTCTGGTACACGCTTACGTGCCAGCATAAAAATACCAGGGTCGGATATAATGAGCGCATCCGGCTTTATCTCCTTTAATTCCTTTAGGTATTCCTCCACACCTGCCATATCCTTATTATGTGCAACAATATTGACCGTTACATATACCTTGACCCCCTTCTCGTGCGCAAAGGCAATTCCTTCTTCCATATCCTCACGGTTAAAATTATGTGCCTTGGCACGCAGCCCAAACATCTCTCCCCCTATATATACAGCATCCGCACCATAACGCACCGCCGTCTTTAACACTTCAAGATTGCTGGCAGGCAGCAATAATTCCGGTTTTTTCCCACGCATGTCTCTTCCTCCTAACATTTCCTTGACACAGTCACCCCATCTCCTACCGGTAAAATTACAGTATCCAGACATGTACTGTGCTTCATTTCATATAAGTATTCCCTCATCCTGCCATGAACCGTATGATCCCTTCTTGAAACAGCATAACGGGACTGTGCCACACTCCCCTCCTGCAATACATTATCACATACTAACATACCATTTTTCAAAAGTTTATCAATGCACAATTCCAAAAAATGGTGATATTGTCCTTTCGCAGCATCCATAAATATAAAATCATAGCTTTTATCAAGGGTAGCAAGCACATCAAGAGCATCTCCATAATGAACCATAATATCTTCCTGAAGTCCTGCCCTTTTTATATTATCCACCGCTCGCTCATATCTTCCCATATTGCGCTCAATCGTGTCAATCTTAACATCTCCCTCTAATGCCTGCCTCATAATAATAGAAGAATAGCCAATGGCTGTACCAATCTCCAATATCCTCTGCGGTCTATGCAGCCGAAGAAGAAAACAGAGCAATTCCCTTATTTCCGGACGAATAATAGGCACATGATGTTCATGTGCCTCCCGTTCTAATTCCAATATAAGCAAAGATGCCTCGGCATTTAAGGAATTAATAAATGCTGCAACATGTTCCTCAACTATCATACTATCTACTCCTCTTTCGCGTCCTGTGACAGCACCGCAAAGATAGAATCAAGCGACATAGACGCAGTCACTTGATAGGTTCCCGGCTTCAATTTCCCCTTATAAGAAGAAACCTGAAGCCGCAGATAGGCAATTGTCCAATCCTCAATAACTCCCTTCTCCTCCAATTCCTGTACCACACTCCGGCTATCCTCCCCCTCATGAATCACCACGGTGTGATAGCTTGTGGCATGTTCATCACAAACCGGATTAGAAAACACCTGATATGCAAGCTGGTAAGAAAATGCGAAGACATAACAAATCATTACAATTACTGCACAGTGAACTATCGTACTGACAGCAAGCGTTACTGCCTGTGCTACTCTCTTTTTCGCCATGCCATTCCCTCTCTTCCCTGCATTTTAGTCAATTGTTTTTTAAAAAATTTCCGTGTCCAGCTCAATTCCTTCAAAAATAGACGCCTCCACACGACGTATCATACTGGCAATCCGCTGTTCCGCACCAAGAAATTCAATCACCGTCGGCTGGTTCAGAATATCTTCATATTCCTTGCGAAGTCTTCCAACCTCTTCTAAAGTATTATATTCCGCCCATACCTGCAGTTCCATATTCCGCCTTCTGAATTCCTTGGTTCGTTCGTAGAGCTCAGTCTTTTGCTTCAATTGATTCAATACCCTGATATATTGATTATATTCATTACTATGCCGAATCTCTTTATTCAGCATCTTTGTCTGATACATCACGTTGTTCATATCTCTTAAACCTCATTAATAATTGGTAAAATCATCGGATTACGTTTCGTACGCTTCCACAAAAATTCACTCAGGGAATCCCGGATGACAGACTTAATCCTTGACCAATCTGATACATTTTTATAGAGGCAGTCCTCTAATGCTTCACTTACTACATGACGGCAGTCATCCATCAAGGTCTCAGATTCCCTAACATAAACAAATCCTCTGGATACAATATCCGGTCCTGCCAAAATCTGGTTTGATTCCCGCTCTAGTGTAACAACTACAACAAGCAAACCATTTTGCGATAACTGCTGCCGGTCTCTTAAGACAATATTGCCAACATCACCAACACCTAGTCCATCTACAAATATCCCCTGTGCTGGAACACTGCCTGTAATATTGGCACTGTCCTCACCAATCTCCAACACATCTCCAGAGGATAAGATAACAACATTGTCTTTATCAACCCCCATCGCCATCGCCAGCTCCCGGTGACAAATTAAATGCTGGTATTCACCATGGACCGGAATAGCGTACTTCGGTTTTGTCAATGCGTATATTAATTTAATCTCCTCCTGGCAAGCATGCCCTGATACATGGGTATCCTGAAAAATAACCTTAGCCCCTTTCATTGATAGCTCATTAATAATCTTTGACACCGATTTCTCGTTGCCTGGTATCGGATTGGAGCTTAAGATAACTGTATCATTTGGCTTAATCGTAACCTTCTTGTGTATCGAATTCGCCATACGGGAAAGGGCCGCCATCGTCTCCCCCTGACTACCCGTTGTAATCAATACAAGTTGGTCATCTGTATAGTTCTTAATCTGGTCAATCTCAATTAAGGTTTTGTCCGGGATATTAATGTATCCCAGCTCATTGGCAGTAGTGATAATATTTACCATAGAACGACCTTCCACTACCACCTTACGCCCATATTTATATGCCGAATTAATAATCTGTTGCACACGGTCAACATTGGAAGCAAAGGTTGCAATAATAATCCGCTGCTCCTTATTCTCTGCAAACAAATTGTCAAAGGTCTTACCAACTGTACTTTCTGACGCAGTAAAGCCCGGACGCATGACATTGGTACTGTCACACATTAATGCCAGCACTCCCTTTTTGCCAAGCTCACCAAATCGCTGTAAATCAATGACATCGCCAAACACAGGAGTATAATCTACCTTAAAATCTCCCGTATGTACAATGACACCTGCAGGTGTATAAATCGCTAAAGCCGCTGCATCTACTATACTATGATTTGTACGGATAAATTCAATCCGAAAACAGCCAAGGTTAATATATTGTCCATATTTTACCACCTTGCGTTTTACGGTCTTCATCAGGTTATGTTCCTTTAATTTATTCTCGATAATTCCCATCGTAAGCTTTGTGGCATAAATGGGAACATTTAATTCTTTCTCCACAAAGGGAATCGCCCCAATATGATCCTCATGCCCATGGGTGATAACAAGTCCCTTTACCTTATGAGCATTTTCCTTTAGATAGGTGATATCAGGAATTACTAAATCAATTCCAAGCATATCATCCTCTGGAAAGGATAAACCACAATCCACTACTACAATACTATCCTCATATTCAAAGGCTGTAATATTCATGCCAATCTGTTCCAATCCACCAAGAGGAATAATCTTAACCTTCGGTTTCTTTGCCGGACGTTTCTCGTAACGCTTTTCCACCGGCTTTTCCAACTTACTATAAGTATATCTCTCCGTCTTTTTCTCCGATGCGTTACTCACTTTTTTTTCTGTTCTCTTTTCTGTTTTTGTTGTTTTCGTTGTCTTTAACATATTCCCTCCAAACTTTTTACCCTTTGCATACTTTAGCACACGAGAATAAACCACACGAAAAAAACGCATAGAAATGAAAGATTCCTAGCCTGTCTTAATTGTATTCATTATTCCCGCTCTCGTCTTACTTAAACGCAAAATCAAAAAATAATTCTCTTCTGATCTTGCACAAAACAGAAAACTTATTTCTGGTACGCTCCCACAAAAACCGTTTTCTATTCTGCTAAAATATGCTACTCGTTTATATCAAAGCAGTTAATCCTGCTTAATAATATCTGTATCCTCAAGCATCTCATCAAAAATCTTAGAAATACTAAGAAGCTCCTGCTCCTCCTCTACAAACTGATACGTTACCATATCCGGCTCTGCACTACCTAATACTTCTTTCATAATGTAGGCCTGTCTCTCCTCAGAGTCATCGGCCGCCTCTGCCACCAACAAATAATTCCGACCTTGAATCGTCGTCTGCTCTATTACCTCAAATACAATCTCTTCCCCATCATCTGTGAAAAAAGAAATGGAATTGTTCCACTCGCTCATATATCCTGCCACCTTAACCTTGCTGTAATGAATCAAGATAACTCTGTAAAATAATTGCGGCTGCTACCTGATCGATTACTTTTTTCTGGTTTGCCTTTCGCACACCACATTGTGTTAAAATCCGCTCTGATTCTACCGTCGTCAATCGCTCATCCCATAAAATTACAGGAAGCTTCGTTCTTCGTTCCAATGCTTCCTGAAACAATTTCGTATCCTCTGCCCGCTCCCCTTCTGTATTATTCATATTCTTAGGGTATCCTAATACAATTCTATCCACTCCATATTCCTTTATAAGCTCTTCAATTCTGGAATATGTTCTGCGTAATTTATTCGCCTGTTTCCTTGTAATGGTTTCGACTTCCTGTGCTGTAATCAGCATTGTGTCACTTATCGCAACCCCCACTGTCGTCGTACCATAGTCTAAGCCCATTATCCTCATGTTCACCTTACTACTTTAATCTCGTATCAATATAATGCTCTAACAAACCCTCAATAATCTCATCCCGCTCTACCTTCATAATCAAGCTTCTCGCATTCTTATGACTGGTGATATAAGTAGGATCTCCGCTCATCACATAGCCCACAATCTGATTGACAGGATTATACCCTTTCTCCGTCAAGGCAGAGTACACCTGTGCTAAAATCTTATGCACGTCTAAATCCGGTTCCCGAACTGTTTTAAAATACTGTGTATTGTTGGCCATATTTATCACGTCCTTCTCACTATTAGTAATACTATACTCCAATTTTCCAAAAATTTCAACTGAAATCTGCTAGAAGGTATTCTTCATTTAACCGTTTTTTTATTATGACGCCCCTCACGCTTCCAATGTCATCCCTTCCATTTTCAGATAAAACTGCAAGCTTAACGTAGTGCATCGTATGTCCTATCAGATAACAATGCCCTTCTATCATCACCTGTTCTTCTAAAAGAACCTGCTCTTTACGACCGATAAACTGCTGCTCAAACTTCTTCTTCTGTTCCTTCGTAAGGGTAAGCAGCCGTTCACTACGTTTCTTCTTCTCTACACCATCCACCTGCTCAGGTAGTTTGGCGGCATTTGTTCCTTCTCTAATAGAATAGGGAAACACATGAATCTCATAGAACTGCAATTCTTTTAAAAATTTCTCTGTCTGCTCGAACTCTCTGATGGTTTCTCCCGGAAACCCAACTATTATATCAGTGGTTAACGCTGGATAAGAATAATAAGTTCGCAGTAAGTCACACCGCTCCTTATACTGTTTCGTCGTATAATGACGGTTCATCCTCTTCAGGGTTGCATCACAGCCACTTTGCAGCGATAGATGAAAATGCGGGCATACCTTGGGCATATCACTTACTTTCTTTACAAATTCTTCTGTAATAATCCCCGGTTCTAAGGAACCTAAACGAATCCGTTCAATGCCTTCTATTTCATGGAGCTTTCCAAGCAGGGTAAGCAAGCTGCACTTTGTTTCAAAATCGCTCCCATAGGAGCTGATATGTATTCCAGTCAATACAAGCTCCCTGTACCCCCTAGCAGCCAGCGTCTCTGCCTCTGCACAAATGTCTGAAGGCTTCCTCGAACGTACCCGTCCCCTCACATAAGGAATAATACAGTAAGAACAAAACTGATTACAGCCATCCTGTATCTTTACAAAAGCTCTTGTATGCCCACTGCTTCCGATACAAGAAAATTCTTCATATTCAGAGGTGTGGTTAATATCAATTTTATGTGCCTGTCTATCCTGCCTCTTCTGATATAATTTTAGAAATTCAGCAATATGCCTTTTTTGGTTGTTACCTAAAAATATATCAACCTCCGGCAGCTCTCTTAATACCTGCTCCACATTCTGAATATAGCAGCCTGCCGCAATCAAAATGACATCCGGATTTTTCTTTTTTACCCGGTGCAGCATCTGCCTTGACTTCCTAGAAGCAATATTGGTCACTGCGCAAGTATTAACAATTGCAATATCTGCTTTCTCCTGTTCGGGTACGAAAATACAGCCTTCCTGTTCTAATAGATGGCACATTCCATCCGTCTCATACTGATTCACCTTACAGCCCAGTGTGATAAAAGACACTGTTTTATTCCTCAATTCCATAAAAAACTCCTATTTTAGCCTTGACTTTTTCCTTTTCTAAATGTAGTATAGTGGATGTATAAAATAAGTGCAACTTATATTTCCCCATATTGGGAACTACATACAAGGAGGCAAGTCCATATGACAGCAGTACAGATTAATTTAAATTCCATCGAAAAGGTAAAATCATTCGTCAATGAGATTACCAAATTTGATGCCGAGTTCGATTTAGTATCCGGAAGATATGTAATCGATGCTAAGTCCATCATGGGTATCTTTAGTTTGGATATCTCTAAGCCAATCGATTTGAATATCCATGCTGATTCCGATGCAGAGCTTAAGGAAATTATGAATGCTATCAAGGCTTATTTGGTCGCATAAACAATGTATATGATAAGCATATTAAAAACGCCACATAGTGGCGTTTTTTATTTTTGCGAGGATTTGGACTTATAAGATATTATTTTTTCCGGTTATGCTGCCATATAAGAAACGAAACGAATACAGATAACAGGGATATCAAAATTCCTACCAAAATATAGGGATTACTGTATACCATTCTGACCTGATGCTCTCCGTTGCCTACCGTAAAGGAGAGAAAGGCATCCGCAATCGCATCTGTCTTCACTCTCTTTCCATCAACATAAATCTTCCAGTTTTTATCATATGGGATAGAGGTAAATACTTTATGCTCTCCATCCGAGGAAAGATAGCCTTCCAGAGAAGAATCTGTATATTCCGTAATCTCCATCTGCTGGGTGGCAAGCTGATTGTATGCCTGTTTCCAGACGTCATCATGGTAAAGCTTGTAGGACATGGGAATCTGATACATACTAAAGGCATCAAAATCATCACTGTAAACATCCACATCGAAACTATATTGTTCTCCTTTCTTTACTTCACCAAAATGACGCAATTTGTGTTCTATCAGGTAAAGATCTCCATCCTCTTGTGCAGTAAAGAAAATAGTAGCTCTGGAATCTTTTCCCGCATCATAAGGCACTTTAGAATCCGTATTGGAACCAGCACTGCTGCTAATTAGCAACATATTACCATTAAACATATGTGCAGTGCAGTTCTCCGTTTTAACATCATCAATCTTTATTTCTGTATCGGAAAACATATCATCTGCATTTTCATTTTTACAAAGCCCTTCTAATAAAGATGCCTGAATCGTCCCAAAGTCCACTTTTTCATTTGTTTCAAATTCATCAATTTGTTTTTCAAATTGTGTAAAATCTCCACTGGAAAGTATAACAGGAGAAAGCACCGTCTCATTTTCATATACAGAGTATTCATTCCATTTCATATATTCCGCATACTGATTCATCGGCTCCTTTGAATATTGATTCTCTTTTTCTTTTACATCATTGGAAACAATATATTTTACATTGAGCAACGAATTCAAAAAAGAGGTGTGCGTGAAATCTAATACCATATTATAGGAAGTATTATTTCCCATCTTTGCCAAAACACTGACATACTTTGATGGAATAACGCTGGAAAATGATTCGATTCCATGATACCCCACCAAAAACCCCATATTGGTATGGTCATATGTGTTATTTCTAACAATATGATAAAAACCTTCATCCTTCAAGAACTTGTCTTTGACGTCAGAAGCGGAATAAAAATCACTAAACAATCCATGCACTTTGGGGATAGTCATTCCATAATAAGAAAAACCTGTTCCGGCTAATAATTCTAATACACCCAATACTACAAGCACTCTTACAAAATTCTTGGGAGATTCGAACCTCTTTTGTAAAAGTAAAAATATACCATACACAACAATCGCTCCAAAGGTACCAACATACATTTGAATTGTTCCAAGTTTTTCTGCATAAAGAACAGAAAAACATAACAGTGCAATCATTCCGAGCAAAACAAATCCCATAAATATTTTATTGATATTTTTACTATCCTCTTTTAATGCTTTAAAAGAGGTATGTCCCATCCCAATAGAGAGAAACAATAAAAATATCATCTGACGATTGGGCATCCCATTAGTATAGTGAAACATGTGCATTATATAGTTTGCCAAAGATTCATTCAGAGACAATACCAGTATTCCCAACAAAATAAATTTACGAATCCTCACCTGTAATGCTACTTTTTTGTTAAATAAGAAACACAATGCCAATATAGCAACCAAAATTCCTGTGTACATATTAGCTTCAGAATATGCAAAATTATTGCTTCCACTCATTACAGGCTTGGATAAAAAGAATAGATTTTGTAATGTATCAAACCAATTACCTAAAAAACCTACTCCTAAAAATTCAGATATATTTACTGAATTTTGCTGTAATGCCATAACAACAGGAATTAATAGTATTGCTGTACAGCCTAATGCAAGCAATGATGTATACAATACTTTTATAGATATTTTTAAAAAATTTTTTATTGAACCAAAAGAAAGAGTAAAATAATACAATATAATAAATAAGCATACCATGGCACCTAAATAATAATTAGTCATAATCATCATAATTAGAGTAACAAAATATAACTTTCTTCCTTTTCCGGCAACAAATTGCTCCAATCCAAGCATAACAAGAGGAAATAAAATCATAACATCTTGAAATGGATAAAATAAATTGTAACTAATAAATAGATTATTTAAGACATATGCACCTGCAAAAAGCACTAGCTCCATGCTGTTAACATTTTTCTCTCCACCTGGTCGTTTTACCAAATAATAATACATAGAGGTATAACATAATACCGCCTTTAAAATAGTACTTATGCCAGCTATTCCATATAGTGCCTTACCAGTAAAAAATATATAATAAAAACTTAACGGACTAGACAAATAATATGCAATTATAGAAATAAAATCCGTCCCCATGCTTCCTGCCCATGAATATTGCAGGGATTCATGGGTCAATAGTTTACGATGCAGTTCACTCATGAATGGCAAGCATTGTTCATGCGAATCACCTAAAATCATATATTCCCCAAAGGGATAAATTCCCTTTACAATAAACACTGCCACATAAGTCACCAGAATAATCAAAAACCCAACCCAATAAGTCCTTCTTTGATAAATACTCTGTTTTATTCTATTTAGGAAATCTGCTTCTTTTTTCGTATTTGCCATTCTGCTTCTCCCCTTTCTATTTTACTACCATCGTCTCAATACTATCTAATGCCTTCTCCATCAGCTCATCTATCACTTCACAAAGCTTTCTTTCCGAATGCTCTATTGCACTCACCTTCGGTTTTGTCACCGGATGCTTTGCCACAAATATCGTACAGCAATCCTCATAAGGCAAAATTGAAGTCTCATAGGTATCAATTTTTTCGGAAATATCTACAATCTCCTGCTTATCAAACCCGATTAACGGGCGAAATGCCGGCATGGTACACACGGCGTTGGTTGCCACCAGAGACTGCATCGTCTGAGATGCCACCTGTCCAATACTCTCCCCGGTAATCAACGCCTGACAATGGTTCTCCTTAGCCAGATGCTCGGCAATCCGCATCATATAGCGCCGCATAATAATTGTCAATTCGTCATGCGGACATTTCTCATATATGGCAAGCTGGATATCTGTAAAATTAACGATATGAAGATGTATCGGACCACTGTATTTCGACACTAATCTTGCCAAATCCACTACCTTCTCTTTCGCCCGCTCACTTGTATATGGCGGTGCATGGAAATATACCGCGTCCAGATACACTCCCCGCTTGCTAATCATATAGCCTGCCACCGGACTATCAATTCCTCCAGACAGCAAAAGCATCGCCTTGCCATTGGTGCCTACAGGCATGCCTCCGGGCCCCGGTATTTCTACGGAATATACATAAACCTGCGTCCGAAGCTCGACATGAAGCATGACCTCGGGAGTATGTACATCCACCTTGGTGTTCGGAAAATGCAGTAAAATCTGTTCCCCCATATCTGCTGCAATCTCCACAGAGGTCTTCGGATAATTCTTATTCGCTCTCCTTGCCATCACCTTAAAGGTAAACGGCTTGTCTCCATAAGCATGCTCTACATAGTCACACACCAGCTTCACCAGTTGCTCCCACTCACAGCTTTCTGCCTTTACAACAGGACAAATGGCAGAGATACCAAATACACACCCTAATGCCTCAATCGTCTCCTCATAATCAAAGCTTCCCTCTGCCTCTACAAAAATACGTCCCTGCTCCTTACGAACCACAAATTCTCCTACCTTGTCCAGGGCAAATTTTATCTGTTTTATTAAAGCATCCTCAAACAGATGCCTGTTTTTTCCTTTTATTCCAATTTCTGCATATTTGATTAAAAATGCGTTGTATTCCATAGTTCAATTCCTTTCTTCTGCATTATCCGGGTAATCGTAAAACTGTGTATGTTTCCTGTTTTTCATTATCTTCTTGTAAACCTGCGAAGCTTAGGCAGCAGCTCCTTTAACACTTCCACCGTATAATCTAACTCCTCCTGTCTGGTAAAGAAAGATAGGGAAAATCTCAAGGTCGCTTCCGCATCCTCCTTGCTAAGTCCCATATTAAGCAATGTACCGCTCAGCTCTGGCTTGTTGGAGGAACATGCCGAACCAGAGGAAACGTAAATTCCCTTCTCCTCCAAAGCGTGCAAAAGCACTTCACTACGCACTCCCCGAAAGGTGACACTGATAATATGCGGTGCATCCCCGGAATGATTAATACAGTCTGGAACCGCCTCAAGCTCGCTAATAAAATGCTCTTTCAGCCGCTCCATTTCATATCGTCCCTCGCAGGAGCCCCTCATTTCACAAGCAAGCCCTAAGCCTGCGATTGCCGGAACATTTTCTGTGCCGGAACGATAACCGGATTGCTGGTTACCACCAAGAATTAATGGCTTTAGCTTCGTCTTTTCTTTCACATACAAAAAACCAATCCCTTTCGGACCATGCAGCTTATGTCCACTGACACTCAGCAGGTCGATTCCCTGCCGCTTCGGGTATACTGGAAGCTTTCCAAACATCTGAATGGCATCCACATGAAACAAAATATCCTGATTGGCATCTGCGATTACTTCGGCAACCTGCTCAAGGGGCTGCACCGCCCCCACTTCATTGTTGACACCCATTACGGAAACAAGTATCGTATCCTCACATATTGCCTCTTTCAAGGCGTCTATAGAAAGAATACCACTTTCTGATACCGGAAGATAGGTAACACGAAAGCCCTGCTCCTCGAGATAATGAAGGGGATTCAACACGGAAGCATGCTCCACAGAGGTAGTAATGATATGCTTTCCCTTTCTTATATGTGCCATGGCGGCACCAATTAATGCCCAATTATTGGATTCTGTTCCACCGGAGGTAAAAAAAATCTCCTTGGGCTGTACTCTTAAGGCCTTGGCAATCTGTTCCTTCGCATCACGGATATAGTGCTCCGCCGTCAACCCCTTTTTGTGCAGTGAGGAGGGATTGCCATAATCCTCCCGCATCACCTTTGTCATAAGCTCTGCCACTTCTTCATGCACTACGGTTGTCGCCGCATTATCCAAATAAACTTCCACCTTCTACACCTCTAATCCTTATCATTCATAAACATAATTACCGACATCAGCATCATACCCGCCGTTTCCGTCCGTAAAATACGGTGTCCCAGCGTAATCGGAACGACAGAAGCCTCCATTGCAAGTGCAATTTCCTCCTCCGAAAAACCGCCCTCCGGTCCAATAAATACGGCAACACTTGCCGCATCCGCCAACTCCATGATTAACTGTCTTGCCTGTTCCATTCCCTCAGCATTCTCGTAGGGAATAACTGCGTACTCATACTCCTTGGCATGCTTGATTGCCTCTGAAAAGGACATTGGCATGCAGACCTGTGGAATCTCGTTTCGTTTCGATTGCTTTGCCGCAGTCTCGGCAATGGTATTCCATCTTGCCGTCTTCTTTGCTGCCTTTTTCTCATCCAGCTTTACCACGCAACGACTGGTTTCTATTGGAACAATACGATGTATGCCAAGCTCTACCATTTTCTGGATGATGGTTTCCATTTTATCACCCTTGGGAAGTGCCTGATATAATGTCACCTTTATAGAAAGCTCCCGATTGCTCCCATAGACATCAAGAATGGTTAATGTGACAGCATCCTGTGACAGCTCGGCAAGCTCACAAAGATACTCCCGGTCATTCCCAGTGCTTACCAGCAACCGCTCTCCCTGCTTCATACGCAGCACATTAGAAATATGGTTCACATCGCTGCCAGTAATTACAATATGTTCTTTTTCTATCTGATGCGGTTCTACAAAGAATTTAAACATAAAATCTCCTCAGATCAAATCGCAACAATGGAAACCCATTCTCCCATTGTTACAACATCTACAATCTCAAAACCATTACTAAGCATCGCCTGCTTTACTTCATTCTCCTTCGTATTAATAATTCCGGAGGTAATAAAATATCCCCCCTTCTTCATAAAACGTCTTGCAATAGAGGATAGTGGAATGATAACATCTGCAAGAATGTTGGCAACTACAATATCATACTTCCCCTCTCCAACTTTTTGACAAAGCTCCTCATCCTCTAAGAGATTCCCCTCATAAGCAAGCATCTCACCTTCCGGTATATGATTTACCATAAGATTCTCATTGGTCGCAATAATCGCATTAGGGTCAATATCTGTACCAGCAACCTGTCCCGCCCCAAGCTTCAAGGCGATAATGGACAAGATTCCGCTTCCACAGCCCAAATCCAACAGTGCATCTCCCTTTTTCAGATATTTTTTTATCTGGGAAATACAAAGCCTTGTCGTCTCATGAGAACCAGTACCAAAGGCGGTTCCGGGGTCAATCTCTACCACAATATCGCCATCCTTTTGCTCTGAAAGCGTCTCCCATGTCGGTTTAATAATAATGGTATCATCCAGACGAAAGGGCTTAAAAAACTGCTTCCAGTTATTGATCCAGTCCTTATCTGCCGTCTCCCCAAAGGTTAAGGTTCCTGCACCAATATCCATATAGTTGCCGATATCATTTAGCATATCCCTGATTTGGATAGATAGTGCCTCTATGTCCTTATCTGGCTCAATATAACAGGATATTTTAGCCGTTCCATCATTGGGAGCAATCTCATCCGGAAGCAAATCGACATACATCTTTTTTCGTTCCTCCTCTGTTAAGGGAACATGGTCCTCTACCTCAATTCCTTCTATGCCCATTTCATTCAGCTCATAGCTAATCATATCCGTTGCTTCTACCGTCGTGTCAATCGTTATTTTGTTCCACTTCATCGTTAGCCCTTTCCATCCTACTATTTTACCAGTTAAATAACGCAAAGAAAAGCTTACAGAAGGCAAGCCTTTCTTTGCGTTATCCTCACCAAACTACTATTTCTTAAAAAAACCTTTTTTCTTTTCTTTCTCACCATTTTCCTCTGTAGCACCACCGCCAGAGCTTTCATCATACTGCATTAGTATCTCCTTCTCCTGCTCAGAAAGCTTCTCCGGTACCTGAACTACCAAAGTAACATAATGATCACCACGAACAGAATTATTCCGAATAGTCGGCACGCCTTTTCCCTTCAGGCGAATCTTGGTATCCGTCTGCGTTCCCGGTTTAATGGTATATTTAAATGGTCCGTCAATCGTATTAATCTCAATGCTGGCACCTAATGCCGCCTGCGTAAAGGTAATTGGCTGGGTAGAGTACAAATCATACTCATTACGCTGAAAAATCGGATGCCGCTCCACCATTACTGATACAAGCAAATCACCACGCTCTCCTCCACGTTTGCCGGGTTCTCCCTTTTCACGGATTCTAACACTCTGCCCATTGTCAATACCAGCAGGAATATTTACCTGAATCTTCTTCTTGCTGGTAGTATATCCGCTTCCGCCACAGGTACGGCATTTATTTTTAATCATCTTACCAGTACCACCACATTCCGGACAGGTCTGTACATTACGAACCATTCCAAAAAGAGACTGCTGGGTAAATACCACCTGCCCCTTGCCGCCACATTTTGTACAAGTTACCGGGTCATAGCCGGGCTGTGCACCAGTCCCATGACACATGGAGCATGGATCTTTCAGTGGCAGTTCTAACTCCTTACCACAGCCAAATACCGCTTCCTCAAAGCTGATTCGGACGCTGGTTTTAATATTGGCACCACGCACGGGACCATTGTCATCCCTTCTGGTACGGGAGCCACCACCACCAAAGAGGTCTCCAAAGACATCTCCAAAGATATCTCCCATATCCCCCATATTAAATTCAAAGCCCCCGCCAGAGAAGCCACCCGGTCCACCAGCCCCTCCATCAAATGCTGCATGGCCAAACTGGTCGTACCTTGCCTTTTTCTCCGGGTCACTTAATACCTCATATGCCTCCGAAGCCTCCTTAAACCGACGTTCCGCTTCTGCATCTCCCGGGTTCATATCAGGATGATATTTCTTGGCTAACTGACGATATGCTTTTTTTAATTCTGCATCACTTGCACCCTTAGAAACACCAAGCACCTCATAATAATCTCTTTTCTCTGCCATTTTAATCACCTTTTCACAATCTCTCCATAACCGACACAAAGAGGGTACCGCTCCGGTATCCTCTTAGGTCGCCTGTTATATTATCCTATTACCTTATCCTAAGCATCATGCAAGGAAAATATCAGTTTATTTTACACCTCTTTATAGTCTGCGTCAACTACATCATCTGCATCATACTGGGCAGCTCCGGCACTCTCTGCTCCAGTTCCGGCATTGGCATTTGGAGCAGACTGCTCATAAAGCTTAGAGAATAATTCCTGTGCACTCTCCATCAGCTTTTCTTTAGCTGCTTTAATCTTCTCGACCTCTGCATCTGTCATAGACTCTGCATCTGTGCTATCTACAATCTCCTTCAAAGCCTTTAAGTCTGCCTCAACCTTCTCCTTCTCATTAGCATCCAGTTTGTCTCCGACATCCTTTAACGCCTTCTCCGTCTGGAATACCATAGCATCTGCCTCGTTACGTGCCTCGATAGATTCCTTACGCTTCTTATCCTGTGCCTCGTACTCTGCTGCTTCCTTCACTGCTTTATCGATATCATCATCAGAAAGGTTGGAGCCTGCCGTAATGGTAATATGCTGCTCACTGCCGGTACCTAAATCCTTAGCAGATACATTAACAATACCGTTGGCATCAATATCAAAGGTAACCTCAATCTGTGGAACACCTCTTCTTGCAGGAGCAATACCATCCAGGCGGAACCGTCCTAAGCTCTTATTGTCCTTGGCAAACTGACGCTCACCCTGAACAACATGGATATCAACGGCATCCTGATTATCTGCTGCCGTAGAGAAAATCTGGCTCTTCTTAGTAGGAATCGTAGTATTACGCTCAATTAAGCGGGTTGCCACACCACCCATTGTCTCAATTGACAGAGAAAGTGGGGTTACATCCAACAATAAAATCTCACCAGCACCAGCATCACCGGCCAATTTACCACCCTGAATAGAAGCACCGATTGCAACACACTCATCCGGATTAATTCCCTTGAATGGGTCTTTTCCGGTTAACTGTTTTACTTTATCCTGAACTGCTATAACACGGGTAGAACCACCTACCAGCAATACCTTATCAAGCTCTGCTGCTGTCATGCCTGCATCCTGTAATGCTGTCTGTACCGGTTTTGCGGTTCTCTCTACTAAATCTACTGTCAGCTCATCAAACTTTGCTCTGGTCAAATCCATATCAAAATGCTTAGGACCCTCAGCAGTTGCTGTGATAAATGGAAGGTTGATGTTGGTTGTTGTAGAAGAAGAAAGCTCCTTCTTTGCCTTCTCTGCTGCTTCCTTCAGACGCTGCATTGCCATCTTATCACCGGATAAATCGACGCCTTCCTTATTTTTGAAATCCTGCAGCATATACTGGGTAACTGCATCATCGAAATCGTCACCACCAAGCTTATTATCACCGGCAGTTGCCAAAACCTCAATGACACCATCACCAATCTCGATAATGGACACATCAAAGGTACCACCACCTAAGTCATATACCATAATTTTCTGTTCTTTCTCATTATCCAGACCATAGGAAAGAGCTGCTGCGGTCGGCTCATTAATAATACGCTTTACATCAAGACCCGCAATCTTACCGGAATCCTTCGTTGCCTGACGCTGTGCATCTGTAAAATAAGCAGGAACGGTAATAACCGCTTCCGTTACCTTCTCGCCAATATAGCTCTCTGCATCTGCCTTCAGCTTCTGAAGAATCATAGCAGAAATCTCCTGTGGAGAATACTTCTTATCGTCAATTGCTACCCTGTAATCAGAGCCCATGTGTCTCTTAATGGAAGAAATCGTTTTGTCAGCGTTGGTAACTGCCTGACGCTTTGCCGGGTCACCGACAACACGCTCACCGTTCTTGGTAAATGCCACGATAGATGGAGTCGTACGCACACCCTCTGCATTGGTAATAACAACTGGCTTACCACCCTCCATAACTGCTACACATGAATTTGTTGTTCCTAAGTCAATTCCAATAATCTTACCCATAATATTATTCCTCCTAAAATATAAACTTTTATTATTTTAAAATATTATTATATTTACATAGACGCATTTTATTTCGTGCCACTTCACGTTTCCTATAACATATACAAAAACGTTATCTTATATCTTGCTAATTGGCAACCTTGACCATGCTGTGGCGAAGTACTTCATCCTTGTACATATAGCCCTTTTGCAGTTCCTCTACTACCACATTATCGTCGTAGGCATCATCATCAATATGCATCACCGCATTGTGCAGGTCGGGATCAAATTCCTTGCCCTCTGCATTCATCGCAGTCACCTTGACAGAATCCAGATAATCCAATGTCTGACGGTAAATCTTATCCACTCCCTGAACAAAAGGATCCTCTCTCTGCTCTTCTGTCACAGTCATTTGTGCCCGCTCAAAGTTATCTATAACCGGAAGCAGCTTTTCAAGCACTTCCTTCGCACCGACATCATACATGTGGGCAGCTTCCTTCTCTGTACGCTTACGCATATTCTCAAATTCCGCCATCAGCCGCTGATACTTATCCTGTGTCTGTTCCGCCGCCTGTTCAGCAGCATTCAGCTTCTTGGAAAGCTCATCAATAATTTCCCCCTGTGCTTTCAGCTCCATCTCAAGACCTTTCACTGTCTTACGGGACTTCTTGCTGCCAGAAGACTTACTGCCGGAAGATTTATTACCAGATGATTTCTTTTTATCAGCTTCGGAGTCTGTTGCTGGAACACTATCCTCTGAGGCTTCACCCTCGCTGGCTGCATTCTGCTCTGGACTGAAATCGGTACTGTCAGCTTCCTGGCTCTGCATCTCTTCCTCCTTAAGTGGGTCTGTTTCCTTCATTTCTTCATTCATATACTCTTTCTCCTGTACTTCATCCTTTAAATCCTGTTCCACTTAATAACCACCCTTCTATGTCTTATTCTTAAAGATTGTATCAAGCTCATTCGTCAGATTCTTAAGCGTCGTTACTACCTTATCATAATCCATCCGCTTCGGACCGATTATACCTATCTTGCCCCGCACGCCTTCTTCTAATTCATAAGTTGCAGTAACCAGGCTGCAATCATTCATTGTCTGAATTGGTGTCTCATCACCAATATATACCTGGATTCCATATTGGTTATCCGCATCATCTCCTGTACTCTCTATCAATTGATTCAGTGCTTTCTTCTCCTCTAATACCTCAAGCAGTTCACTCGCCTTATTAGCATCACCAAGCTCCGGATACTTTAAAATATTATTGGCACCACTGGTATATACCTCTAATTCTTCTGCAGAACGGACGGCATCCATTACTCCTTCAAATATATGCTCCAGCAATACTGCATGCATTCCCGCCTGCTGTTTCATCGTCTGAATTAATTCAAGGTTAATCTCCTGCAGACTCAACCCGGTTAAAAAGCTGTTTAGCAAAACATTGAATTTCAATAATTCATCGTTCGCCAAGGGCTCCTCAACCTTTATCATCTTGTTCTTAATAACATTGCCCTCTACCACTATCACCGCTAACAGCTGTTGTTCATCCACCTGGGAAAGCTGAATAAACTTTACCTTAGTATTCTTATAATTAGGAGCAGTCACCATCGTTGCATAATTGGTATTATATGCCAACACCTTTGCCACCTGCTGCAGCAAATGCTCCAAACGGTCTACCTTCGCCAAAAGTGCATCATGCTCCTCCTGACGCTCCTCCTCCTCTTCCCGCTTCAATGCTTTCTCCGCCATCATCTGGTCAACATATAACCGATAGCCTGCATCAGAAGGAATCCGTCCGGCAGATGTATGTGGCTGTATAATATAGCCAAGCTCCTCTAAATCTGCCATCTCATTACGGATGGTCGCCGAAGAAAGATTCAAATCCGGCATTTTGGAAATGGTTCTAGAGCCTACCGGCTCACCTGTCTCTAAATAAGTCTTGATGACAGCCTGCAATATCTTCAGCTTACGCTCATCTAACTCCATCTTACCATCCTTTCTCTTTGATTGTTAGCACTCAACCAATTCGAGTGCTAACATCTTTCTAAAGATTACCACTCGTTCCTTGATTTGTCAATGCAATTTTGTAGTTTTTTTCAAAAAAATACAAGTAATTATATAGGGTTATTCTGGGGTGGAAAATTATGGGGGAAAATAAAAAAGCTGTACAAGCATGGGGTGTACAGACTCGCAAAAGTTATTATTTAGGTAAATATAAATATAAATGGCATGGAAGGGGACTACACTATATTATTTGTTCCGTTGTGCGGGGATAAGTATTTCTAAGATATTCCCATAAGGTATTGTGTGCTGACGCAACCGACGCACATTCGCCATCCATGGCTCAGAGTGCGTCTTTTCGGGACATCCAGTCCCGAAATTGCTGGTTACCAGAAGGGAATATCAAGAAATACTAATCCCCTCTCAAAGTCACAAATAATATAGCGTAGTCCCCTTCCATGCCCCCCAAGCTTAATATAAAACATCTTATAAACTATATATTTTATTTTGAAAAGTCCAAACAGTTGTCCTACCTCTGTTATGATGAAGCACCAGTACAATCATAACCACTTTATTTTAAAAAAATAAAGACTTATCTTACCTGCACATTGTAAAAAGAAACTTTTTTGCAAACAACTTCAGCGGGCATAAAACCAGAATGTACTATAAATTTGTGACTTTGGCAGGAAATTAGTATTTCTTGATATTCCCATTAACCCGCAGCAATTTCGGGGCTGGACGCCCCGAAAAGACGCTGTCTGAGCCATGGATGGCGAATCAGCGTCGGTTGCGTCACAAGCCGGTTACCCATGGGAATATCTTAGAAATACTTATTTCCGGACAACGGAACAAATTCATAGTACATTCTGGTTTTATGCTTTTTGAACCTACAATACGTTTCTTATTTACAATTTACAATCCAAACTTCACATAGCCGCCTCTGTTGCTTCCTTCAATATCGCAAATGCCTTATCGCAGTCCTCCTTAGTAACAATAAGCGGCGGCACCATCCTTATAATATTACCACTGACCGCAGTAATAAGCAGCTTATGGTCAAAGCACTGATGCTTTACCTCCATAGCAATTGGCTGCTCATACTCCACACCCATCAGTAGTCCTTTGCCACGAACCTCCTTTACTCCGGGGAGTGACTTGCAAAGCTCCATGAAATACTCGCCCATCTTAGCAGCATTTGCCGGTAAATCCCGCTCTATAATCTCTTTAATCTCTGCAATGGCTGCTGCACAGCAGACCGGATTGCCACCAAAGGTAGAACCGTGACAGCCCGGTGTAAATGCCTGATTGGCTCTTTCGTTGGCACAGACAGCACCAATTGGAAGACCGCCTCCCATCGCCTTTGCCATAGAAAGAGCATCCGGCTTTACATCATAGCTCATATATCCCATCAAGGTGCCAAGGCGTCCCCATCCGGTCTGTACTTCGTCAAACAATAAGAGCATATCCCGCTCATCACATAATTCCCGTAGTCCCTGTAAAAATTCCTTTGTGGCAGGGTAAACGCCTCCCTCTCCCTGTACCGGCTCTACCATAATAGCAACGGTATCCTTGGTACATGCCGACTTAAAGGAATCCAAATCATTAAAATCCGCATAGGTAAAGCCCGGCAGCATCGGCTTTAGATTAAGCTGGCACCCATTGTCCGGCTGCCCTGTAGCACTCATTGCACCATAGCTTCGTCCGTGAAAGCTCTGCTTGGCAGTTACGATATGGTAATGCTCCTCGCCATATTTCTCGATTCCCCATTTTCTAGCCATCTTAATCATCGCCTCGTTGGCTTCCGTACCGGAATTCTGGAAAAATATCTTATCCATACCAATGCTTTCACAAATCAGCTTAGCAAGCACCACCATGGGAATACTGTATGGGTAATTAGATACATGCAGCGTATCTTTAGCCTGCTCTATAATCGCCTCTACCACCTTTTCATTGCTGTTGCCTGCGGAATTCACTGCAATACCCGCATAAAAATCCAGATATTCCTCACCATTCTCATCAAAAATATTCATCCCCTTTGATGTCTCTGCAACTAAGTCAAATCTCGCAGCCAGCTCCATCATATATGTATTCGCATCCTGTATCAGCTGTTCCTTCGTCAGCCCTGTATCCTTTAGCTTCATCTTATCACCTTCCTACAATTGAATAAAACCATTGTACAAGGTTTTTACGCATTTATCAACTTTAACATTTCAATTACATCTATAATTACCTGAATGTGTTTGCGGATTTTCTCCTTCTCTGTAGGATAATCAACCTCTTTCAAAAAATTAGAATCAAACGAATCCATGTGGTCAATTACTACATAAAGCTTATCCTGTTTAAAATGAAAAGCAATTGTCCGGTACAATCCCTCAATGTTATTTCTGCTTCCATCGTCAAGCTCCGATTTTTTGTATCTGTTGTGTATATCCATCAGACGCTCCATTACCTGTGGGGTAAGCACATAAAATGCCTCCTGCGGGCTTGCAGAAGCCACAGCAAAAACTTTGTTGAATTCCATATTTTCCATTTTCACAATATCCTGACGCTCTATCTGAAAGCGGTTCTCAGCTCTCACCTCTATCTCTGGCACCACCTTCACCGATTGTACCTGCTTAAAGGAATCGTCAAACTCAAACAATCTGCCGGAAAAGACAGTAACATCCTTAGGGTGGTCCCCTGTCGTCTCCCGTCTCGTAAATTCAACATCCACCTGTTTAAACGATACACCCTTATAAACTCCGCTCAGATAGTCCTCTGAATGATAACTGGATATCTTGTATTCCTCAAAAATCCCCGTATCAAAAAACTGATACTGGCTTATACCGGTTTCCCAACGATAATCCACATCCTCAAAATATTCCTCCAATATCCCCTTCATGAAGGTCTCTTTATAAAGCCGCTTTAACTCTTTCTGATTATTCTTCTGAATCCTTCCCGCAATTGTTGTCCCTATCACAACAATAATCATGTATACCAAAAATACCCCGGCAATAATCAACGAGCGAGAAGCACCACCATCATCCGAAGGAAGTATCATTGACAACAAAAAGATAAAGGGTATCGGGACGAAGAACAACAGTGCCATACCACACCCCAATCCATTTGATTGCTTTCGCAATGCATTCATTCTCCCAACTACTTCATATATATGCGTTTCCATAAAAACTCTCCTATTATTAGCATTACCATCATAATTACTTAAAATTTCATCTCTACATCCTGCCGCTTATAATCCTCTGCCTCAAACAAATCTCTTTGTTGCACGCCCATGATTCCTGCCACAATAGAAGTTGGGAACATAACAATCTTTGTATTATAGGCGGTTGCATTGGCATTATAAAGACGCCTTGCAGCCTGTAAATGCTCCTCTACATCCGTAATGCTATTCTGCAGTGCCATAAAATTATCACTGGAACGAAGCTGGGGATATGCCTCCAACGTCACTCCAAACTGCTTGCTTACTTCGTCCATCTTGCCCGCTGCATCCATCTTTTCCCTTAGCGTCATACCGGAACGCAAACGAATCGTTTCAAACAAGGTCTTACTCTCATGAGAGGCATACTCCTTAACCACTGCCAATTGTTTCGTCAAAACATCATACCGTTTGGTAAGTGCCACATCAATTCCAGAATCCGCTTCATCCACCTTTAAACTTGCCGCCCGAATTCCGTTCATCGTGGCAATATACCAGATTACAGCAATCACTATGAGAACCACAATTATCACCAAAACCATGAAACCTCCAGATATCATAATAAAATCTCCTTTCTCTAAACCAAATAAGTAATTGTGAAACCCGTAGTTGTTAAGCAGATAGTAATAGTTTCGCAAACACCTATTATACCATACTATACGTGTCACAACTACCATTGCAAAGCCAAGCTTAACTAAGTTGCCTTTTTCTTATGAAAATTATATAATAAAAATGGTTTTAAGTAAATCTGCATTCGTACAAAATAGCGTATGCTATTTTGCTAAATCAGCAGAATAACGAAGCAAGCCAAGGAACATAAGCTTAACAGAAGGTGGTAACCATGGGAAAAAAATCAATAAGAGAGAACAAAACAATATATCAGACAATCCGGGAGGATTGCAATCTAACACGGGCTGCTGCCAGCGAGCAGATAGGAGGGGTTTCAGCCGACCGCATCGAGAAAATTGAAAGCCGGAAGTCTGCACCCCATCCTGATGAGGTACTCCTAATGGCAGAAGCCTATCAGACACCAATGCTTTGTAATTATTTCTGTTCACACGAATGTCCTATCGGGCAGAAATATGTCCCTGCCATTGAACTCAAAAATCTTCCACAAATTGCATTAGAGACCTTGTCGTCCATCAATTCTATTAATTATGAAAAAAATTGTCTGATTGATATAAGCTCCGACGGTAAAATTTCCAACTCAGAGCTAGAGGATTTTGCCAGAATCCAATACCAGCTGGAGAAGCTTTCCCTAACAATAGAGACATTGCAATTCTGGTTTGAAAAACATATTAAGGAGCAGAATCTGGATACTGAGAAGCTTGCTGATTACCGCCGGAAACTAGAGGAACAGGATAAGAGGGAAAATTAATCCTTACCGCTTTTATTGAGGAAGGACAACAGCATTTACTCTCCATCCCCTAAGAATAAATATTGTCAAGCGTTCCTTGCTTATGCTATACTACTTTTACGTATTTTAAGAAGTCTTTATAGAAAAGAGGTTTTACCATGGCACAATTATGGGGTGGTCGTTTTACAAAGGAGACCGACCAGTTAGTTTACAATTTTAATGCATCCATTTCCTTTGACCAGAAGTTCTTCGCACAGGATATTCGTGGCAGCAAGGCACATGTTACAATGCTTAATGCAACCGGGATTCTGACTGACGAGGAAAAGGATGTGATTATCAAAGGGCTTGATAGCATTGCAGAAGATGTGGCAAATGGCAGTCTTGCCATCACAGCGGAATATGAGGATATTCATAGCTTTGTGGAAGCTAATCTGATTGACCGCATTGGCGAAGCAGGCAAAAAGCTGCATACCGGACGAAGCCGCAACGACCAGGTTGCATTGGATATGCGCCTTTACTGCCGGGACGAGCTAGTAGAGACGAAAGAACTGTTAAAACAGCTTTTGACAACAATACACAATCTGATGAAGGAACACATTCACACCTTTATGCCGGGCTTTACCCATCTGCAAAAGGCACAGCCGGTAACACTGGCACATCACTTCGGGGCTTATATGGAGATGTTTAAGCGGGATTACAGCCGGCTTACTGACATTTATAAGCGGATGAATGTCTGCCCGCTTGGCTCTGGTGCCCTTGCCGGAACGACGTATCCGCTAGACCGGAATATGACTGCACAGCTAATGGAATTTGATGCTCCATCCCTAAACAGCATGGATGGGGTTTCCGATAGGGACTATGTACTGGAAATGCTATCTGCATTCGCTACTATTATGATGCATTTAAGCCGTTTTTCAGAGGAGATTATTATCTGGAATTCCAATGAATACCAGTTTATTGAGCTGGATGATGCCTATAGCACTGGAAGTTCCATTATGCCACAGAAAAAGAACCCCGATATTGCAGAGCTGGTACGGGGCAAAACCGGGCGGGTTTACGGGGCGCTCACAAGCCTTTTAACCACCATGAAGGGAATTCCCCTCGCCTATAATAAAGATATGCAGGAGGATAAGGAGCTAACCTTTGATGCCATCGACACTGTCAAGGGCTGCCTTGCACTTTTTAATGGTATGATTGCAACCATGACCGTCAATAAGGACGCTATGAAGGCAAGTGCCAGGAATGGATTTACCAATGCTACCGATGCCGCTGATTATCTGGTAAACCATGGTGTTGCCTTTCGCGATGCCCATGGTATTGTCGGTCAGCTGGTACTCTACTGTATTGAGAAGGATATCGCTTTAGATGATATGACACTAGAGGAATACAAGGCTATCAGTCCTGTATTTGAGGAGGATATCTACGAAGCAATCAGTATGGAAACCTGCGTGAATAAACGCAATACCATCGGTGCTCCGGGGCCTGATGCGATGGAACAGGTGATTGCGATTAATGATGATTATCTGAATTCCTTACAATAATTATTATGAGGTGAATAACATGAATAATACTAAGAAAAGACAAGTAGAAATTGCAAAAAACATGCTTGAGGTGGAGATTCCATTCGAGGATATTGTGGAAATGAGCGGTCTGACTTTAGAAGAAGTGGAAAAGCTGAGTAAAGAGGTCGTTATCCGTGTCCGGGATACAGAGGATGTCGTTAATTTTGACCTTAAGGATGCTCTGTATCACTATGACACCACTGCCGCCAAGGTGGACGAAAGCGGCAAGGTTGTTGTGGAACGGGAGGATTCTTCTGAGGAATCTGATGAAGCAGACAAAAATTAGTATATTGGAGTGTAATAATCAAAATTGAGCATATATTATTCTGATTTGTAGAAATAATCATTGTCTGTTTTGTTTAGATTGGAGAACAGTTATGAGGTTAAGACCTTTTATATCAGGTTGTGATTTTAATGAAATTAAAAATTGGATTTCAAATGAGAGGACACATGCTATGTGGTGTGCTAATCTTTTTAAATATCCAATTGAAAAAGAAAATTTCGAGCATGTGATTTTGGAAGAAGCAGCTATGAATGGCGATAGTCCATACGTTGCCACTACAAATACTGGAAAAGTAATAGGATTCTTTTGCTATTCAGTAAATTTAAGCACAAACGAAGGCATGCTTAAATTTGTAATGGTTCATCCATCGAAGCGGGGAAAAGGCTTAGGAAAGGAAATGTTACAACTGGCGATTGAATATGCTTTTAATATAACTAAGGTAGATGCTGTTCAGCTCAATGTTTTTCCGGAAAATACAATGGCAAAAAAGTGTTATGAAAGTGTTGGATTTGTAGAAAGAAAGACTGATGTTGGTGTATTTCGTTTTAAAGATGAATCATGGGGCAGATGTAATATGGTAATAAAGAAAAAATAAGGTAGTGTATTTTTCTAGAAATCTGGCGGTTATTTTTCACATAATAATGGGGCGGTGTACAAATCAATTTGTTCACAGCCCCACTCAAAATATCTATATGATGCCAGGGTCAAAAGGTCAAAATGCTGTTTATGCTTGCATGATAAGGCATTGGAACTTGGGACCCGCCAAACATGAGAAAGTAGCAATTTACGCAGTAAATTTGCGGATTTCGAATGTTTGCAGGATTGCGGGAGTTGTGACACAACGGAGCAATCCGTGGCATCAGTTGGATGCAAAATACCTTTTGACCCCAACATCATCTATATTAACTAAGGAGGATTTTTACTGAGCACACAACTCCACTCGTTCCTCACCAAAGTAAATAGCAGCCACATTATCTACATCAACGACCTGTAACAATTCAAAATCACAGATATATTCTGTATTAGAACCGCCCCTATAGCCCATACTTCCACCACCAACTACGAGTTCCTTTTTGGTTCCATCCTTTAATTCATAAGCAGTCGCTTGGGTTGGGTCAATCATTTCATCTATCGTTTCCTCTTCCGTCGTTCCGTCCTCATTTTGAATCACCGCTTTTGCCTTTCTGGTCTTCCTTACAAAATTATATTCTATCTGTATACCAATAGGCGACAGGGTTACCTCTTTTACCGTTGCACCGCAGGAAAGGGTGCCATCCTTTACCACAAAACTCTGAGAAAGCTTCGCAGGAGCAACCGGAATATCAAGGGACCAGTCCTCCTCTATTAAAACCTCCTCCACGACTGTCTTAACGCAATTAATTAAGTTATGGAAGGTTACTGTCACAATATCATCCTCCACAAGCTTATCGAGTCTGCGGATGTTGTACTCATAGTAAAAAACATGATTTTCAGGCTCAATTTTAAGACTGCCATCCTCATTTTCAGAAATTCCACCGCCCATATTCATATCTAAATCCTTTCCATCCTTCGTAAAACTGCTATCCTCAAAGAAGATATCCTCTGTAAGCTCAATCGTATCTGGAACGGTTACCTTAAAAAGAAGATACATATATCCCCTATCATCCGCAATACATTGCTGCGTTTCAATCTTCACTCCGCTTTTCTCCACCATCGCTTCCGGAATCGTCGCAACCTTTTTATCTACAAGCTCCTTCTGTATCTTTGGCGCTGCATCATATTTTTGAGCCGCATACTCATTCCAGAGAGAAACTGCTCCCACCGTTGCCACTGTCCCAAGACACAGTACAAGTGCAAATGCCGCTGCTACCTGATAGCCATTCCGAAATAGCTTCGTTTTTCCATAAGATTTGTTCCTTCTTTGATAAAAATCCTCCTCAAAATCTGGTACCTCAAGCTGCTGCAGGGTTTCATTGACTCTTTCCTGAACCAGCTTTGGAAGCTCCACATCCTGCTTTACAATTCTCTTTATTTCTCGCTTTGAATAATTATTTTGCATATTCCCTTACCTCCATAAATTTTTTATTGCCACTGTCTACATCCGACCGCTCATAAATACGTCTTAATTTCTCCCTGCCACGATTCAGCCTCGTCTTAATTGTGGATTCTTTTATATTCAAAATCTCACTGATTTCTTTTATTTTAAACCCCTCAACATAATACAGCAGGATGAGCATCCGGTATTTTTCATCCAAACTATCGATTAACTGAACAAATTCATAGTAGGAAGTGTTGTCCTCGGATACCGCCATGGGAACATATTCCTCATAGGAACATTCAAGCTTGGATGCCCGCAAAATATCATTGCAATTATTAATTAAGATACGTGTCATCCATGTTTTAAAATACTTTGGTTCCTTTAAGGTATCGATTTTTTCATAGCATTTGAGTATTGTTTCCTGCAGAGCATCTGCCACATCCTCTTCATTTTTTAGGATTCCCCTTGCGACCTTATACATTGCCTGCGTCTGCCTCTGAATTAATTCCACAAATGCTTCATTGTCATGATTCATTGCTCGTTTAACCAATTGTTTCACAATAACTCCTTTCTAACCATGAACACGATAGACCTTTGTAAACTAACATATGAATAATCTTTGGCTATCTAAGTAAACAAATGCCTTCATGGTAAAATCTTCAAAACTATAGCTTTGTTTTTGTTTGTTACACTAATTAGACGAAAAAAAGGATGAAAAGGTTTCATCCATTATATTTTTTTGTAAAGAAAAAGAGGCATATCGATTGGAACTGACCTCCTAATCGTTAGATTTTTGGTCTAACCTTTGGAGATCACCTCAATTTATACAGCCTCTTTTCTAATTAATTTTCACTTTACAAATAACTATACGAACTTCACTGCCGTTCCATAAGCCATGACTTCGGCAGCTCCCTGCATGATTGCAGAGGTGGCATACCGGACATTCACAATAGCATCCGCACCAAGTGCCTCTGCCTCCTGCACCATACGTTTGGTTGCCAGCGCCCTTGCGTTGTTCATCATATCGTTATATGCCTTCAGCTCGCCACCTACCAAAGTTTTAAAGCTCTGGGTAATATCGTGGCCGACATTCTTCGTCTGAATCGTACTCCCCTTTACCAAGCCTAGCATATTAAACTCTTTACCACTAATATAATCAGTATTTACTAAGATCATCTTCTTCTCCACTCCTTATTTCATTAATTCTCTGGATACATACAAACAGTGTCACTCCAGCCAAAACCAAAGGAATAATACCGGTCAGCAGCTTCAGTATAATTCCCGGAAGCAATGCCAATAGGAAAAGAAAATACACAAAATAATAAAGTATCAATAATACTGTAATTACAATTGGTGCTACCAGTTTACGCTCCTGCATATACTCTCCCCCTTTTACATAAGGCTACTTCTTTTCAATATATCCCTGCGCCTTTAAAAGCTCTGCACAAAGCACAGCACCACCTGCTGCCCCACGAACGGTATTGTGGGAAAGCCCAATAAACTTCCAGTCATAAATGCTGTCCTCACGAATACGTCCAACGGATACACCCATTCCCTTTTCATAGTCTACATCCAGTGTAACCTGAGGGCGGTTATCATCCTCCATATATTGGATAAACTGCCCGGGGGCACTTGGAAGCTTAAGCTCTTGCGGAACTCCCTTAAATGCAAGCAGCTTCTCAATAAGCTGTTCCTTCGTTGGCTGCTTCTTAAATTTTACAAATACAGCCGCCGTATGACCATTCAATACTGGAACACGGACACACTGACAGGTAATCTTAGGAGACTCTGCTGGAATGATTTCTCCCTTCTCCCCATCTACATATCCCCAGATACGAAGTGGCTCTTTTTCAGATTTCTCTTCCTCGCCTCCGATATAAGGAATCACATTGCCAACCATCTCCGGCCAATCCTGAAAATTCTTACCAGCACCGGAAATCGCCTGATAAGTCGTTGCCACTACCTCATAAGGCTCGAACTCTTTCCACGCTGTTAATACCGGAGCATAGCTCTGGATAGAACAGTTCGGCTTCACTGCAACAAAACCTCTTTTTGTTCCAAGACGCTTTTTCTGATATTCAATGACCTTCATGTGTTCCGGATTAATCTCCGGTACTACCATCGGAACGTCGGGCGTCCATCTGTGAGCACTATTGTTAGAGACAACCGGGGTCTCCGTCTTAGCATAAGCCTCCTCAATTGCCTTAATCTCATCCTTACTCATATCCACTGCACTAAACACAAAATCTACGGTAGAAGCAACCTCCTCTACCTCATTTACATTGTGTACCACAATCTTTTTCACTGCCTCCGGCATTGGAGTATCCATTTTCCAACGTCCTCCCACAGCCTCCTCATAGGTCTTTCCCGCACTACGTGGAGAAGCAGCAATCGTTACCACCTCAAACCATGGGTGGTTCTCCAAAAGAGAAATAAAACGCTGCCCTACCATACCAGTACCTCCAAGGATACCTACCTTTAACTTTTCACTCATATTTGATTCTCCTACTCTTTTTCTGTTCTATCACTTTATTATTACCTGCTCATCTTATATTATGATGTTGGAGGCAAAAGCTATTTTGCCCCCAACGGATGCCACGAATTGCACTACTTAATCACGCGAACCTTAACAACACCCGCAATTGCATTCAGAACTTCAATCAATTCTGTCGCAGGAACTCCGTCTAAATCTAACATAGAGTATGCCCAATCTCCACGGCTCTTAGAAATCATGTTCGTTACATTGATATTCTGATCTGCAAATACCTTTGTAAACTGGGTAATCATATTCGGAATATTTTTATGGTTAATTGCAATGCGGGCAGCACTATCACACACGCCCATATCACAAGCCGGATAGTTTACAGAATTTTTGATGTTACCATGTTCCATGTAATCCATTATTTCCTTCACTGCCATAACCGCACAATTATCCTCTGACTCCTCAGTGGACGCACCAAGATGTGGCAGAGTGATTACATTGTCCACACCTGCAATCGCCGGATTCGGGAAATCAGTCACATACTTAGCCACCTTGCCAGAGGCAAGTGCTTCCTTCATATCCTCGTCATTTACCAAGGTATCACGGGAGAAATTAAGCACCTTAACGCCATCCTTCATAAGAGCAAACGCATCCTTGTTAATCATGCCAATCGTATCCTTTAAAGCAGGTACATGCACTGTAATATAATCACACTCTTTATAAATCTCCTCTACATTGGTAATATGCTTAATATGGCGGGATAATGACCACGCTGCATCGATGGATACATACGGGTCATAGCCGTATACCTCCATACCGAGACGGAAGGCAATATTGGCAACCTTAGCACCGATTGCACCAAGACCGATAACACCAAGACGTTTGCCTGCAATCTCATTACCAGCATAATTTTTCTTTTCCTTCTCTACTGCCTTGGCAATATTCTCGTCAGATGCATTCTCCTTAACCCAGTTATATCCTCCCATCAAATCACGGGAAGCTAACATTAAGCCGGCAACCACCAGCTCCTTTACACCATTGGCATTGGCACCAGGTGTGTTGAATACGACAATTCCCTTTTGGGCACAGGCATCCAGTGGAATATTATTCACTCCGGCACCCGCTCTGGCAACTGCTACCAAATTATCAGAAAGCTCCAGCTCATGCATGGAAGCACTACGCACAAGCACTGCATCCGCTGCCTTGTAATCCTCTGTTATTTCATATTTATCACTAAATAAATCCGTACCGCAAGAAGCAATAGGATTCAAACAATTTACCTTAACCATTTCCAAATCTCCTTTTAAATATAAATATAGAAAACAACTCTTATGCGTTCTCCTCTTCGAATTTCTTCATAAACTCTACCAGCTTCTCAACGCCCTCCATTGGCATTGCATTGTAAATAGAAGCACGCATACCGCCAACGCTTCTATGTCCCTTCAGGTTCACAAAGCCTGCCTCGGTAGCCTCTTTTACGAATTTGGCATCCATATCCTTATCTCCTGTTACAAAAGGCACATTCATTAAAGAACGATCCTTTGCAACCACAGTACCCTTGAACAGCTTGGATGCATCGAGGAAATCATACAGAATCTTCGCCTTCTTCTCATTGTACTCCTTCATCTTCTCCAAACCGCCAAGCTTCTTTAAGTGCTTAAATACCTTGCCACAAATATAAATTCCATAGGCAGGCGGAGTATTGTATAAGGAATCTGCATCTGCCTGTGTCTTATATTTTAACATGGTAGGCGTTCCTTCCATAACATCGTCACGGATTAAATCCTCACGGATAATCACAACGACTACACCAGCAGGTCCAACATTCTTCTGCACACCAAAATAAATCATGCCATAATCTTCTACATTAACCGGCTGTGATAAAATGTCTGAGGACATATCTGCTACTAAAGTCTTACCCTTTGTATTGGGCAGCTCCTTAAAGGTGGTTCCGTAGATGGTATTGTTATGGCATATATATACATAATCAGCATCCTCGGAAATCGGAAGGTCGGAACAATCTGGAATATAAGAAAATGTCTTATCCTCTGAAGTCGCAATCTTATTCGCCTTACCATAACGGCAAGCCTCCTCATAAGCCTTCTTAGCCCACTGTCCGGTTACAATGTAATCTGCTACACCGTTCTTCATCAGATTCATCGGAATAGCGGAAAACTGCTGGGAAGCCCCTCCCTGCAAAAACAGTACCTTATAATTATCCGGAATATTCATTAAGTCTCTTAAATCCTGCTCTGCAGACTGAATAATCTCCTCAAATGCCTTGGAACGATGGCTCATCTCCATCACACTCATACCTGTTCCATTGTAATCTAACATCTCCTCTGCTGCTTCCTTCAGCACTTCTACTGGTAACATAGAAGGGCCTGCTGAAAAGTTATACACTCTTGCCATTGTATTTTTCCTCCTTAACTATGACACTTGTTGGTATTTGTAGATTTATATTTTATTGATTTGATAGTCATAATTATATGTAAATTTGTTTCGTTGTCCGAGCGTAGCTCGGTACAAAGGCACAAATTTACATATAATTATGACTATCGACGAACGAATATGTATCTCACAAACACCGGATACTTTTAATTTATATGATGTTGGGGGAAATATTTTCCCCATTGATGCCACGGATTGCTTCGTTGTTTCACAACTCCTGCAATCCTGCAAACATTCGAAATCCGCTAATTTACTGCGTAAATTGCTCCTTTCTCATGTTTGGCGGGTCCCAAGTTCAACTGCCTTGTCATGCAAGCATGAACGGCAGTTTGACCTTTTGACCCTGACATCTATATATTATAGTAGTAGTTAATGCATAAATTAATTACTGCTTAATAATTATTGGTTACAATCTGTCTCTATTTATTCTTCTTCTCCAAATCGTCTCCATCAAATACTTCCTCTAAGGTTGCACCTCCCGGAACCATCGGGAATACCTTATCATCCTTGCCAATCTGTGCATCAATAACGACCGGTCCCTTTGCCTCTAACGCCTTCTTAAATGCCTCATCAAATTCTTCCTGCGTTGTTACTTTATATCCGGTAGCTCCCATGGCATCCGCCATCTTGGCAAAATCTGCATTATCCTCTAATACTGTATTCGAATAACGCTCTCCATAAAACAGAGTCTGCCATTGCCGAACCATACCTAACACATGATTATTGACAACAATCTCAATAATAGGCACATTGTATCTTGCTGCTGTCATAATCTCCTGCATATTCATGCGGAAACAGCCATCTCCGGCAATATTGACGCATATCTTATCCGGTTTTCCATACTTCGCCCCGATACATGCACCAATACCAAAACCCATAGTTCCTAAACCACCAGAAGTAATTAAGGTTCTTGGCTTACTATACTTGTAATACTGGGCAGCCCACATCTGATGCTGTCCCACATCCGTGGTAATAATCGCTTTTCCATCGGTCTGCTTATAAACAGATTCAATTATGGATGGCCCACATAAGCCCTCCTCCTTATAGTGCAGTGGAAACTTTGCTTCCAGCCCTTTCACATGCTCTATCCATTCCGGATGCTTATACTCCTTGGTTATCTTGTGATTCAACATTTCAAGTACACTCTTAATATCACCGATAATACTTGCATGTACCTTGACATTCTTATTAATTTCAGCCGCATCTACATCAATCTGCAGAATCTTCGCCTTTCTCGCAAATTTGGAGGCATTGCCTGTGACACGGTCAGAGAAGCGGGCGCCAATTACAACTAATAAGTCACATTCTACTACGCTTAGGTTCGATGCCTTCGTGCCATGCATACCTACCATTCCGGTATAAAGCTCATCATTGCCATCAAAAGCACCTTTTCCCATCAGAGTATCGCATACCGGAGCATTTATTTTCTCAACAAATTCCCGTAACTCGGACTGTGCACCGGAAATAACGGCACCACCACCGACCATTATCATCGGTCTCTTGGCCTTGCTAATCATCTCAATCGCCTTATCAATATCCTTTCCACGGATATGCTCGGTGGAACGGGCAATCGGCTCTGGAGTCATTGGTGTATAATCTGTCTTGTTGGCGGTTACATCCTTCGTTACATCAACCAGTACCGGTCCCGGGCGTCCGGTTTTGGCAATCTTAAACGCCTTACGAATCGTTACAGCCAAGTCCTTAATATCCTTTACAATAAAACTGTGCTTAGTAATCGGCATAACAACACCGGCAATATCTACCTCCTGAAAGCTGTCCCGCCCAAGCAATGGAACACCAACGTTAGCAGTAATGGCAACTACCGGAACCGAATCCATATAGGCAGTTGCAATACCGGTAACCAGATTCGTTGCACCAGGGCCTGAGGTAGCCATACACACGCCAACCTTACCTGTTGCTCTGGCATAACCGTCTGCCGCATGTGCCGCTCCCTGCTCATGAGAAGTCAGTACATGGTTAATCTCCTTCTGATGTTTGTAAAGCTCGTCATAGACATTCAATATTGTTCCGCCGGGATAACCAAATACCGTATCTACTCCCTGCTCCTTTAAACACTCAATTATAATTTCAGAACCTGTTAATTGTTTCATATCATACTTCTCTCCTTAATTCTTTTTTCTTTCTTCCCACGTCATCTTATCCATATATAATGATGTTGGGGGCAAAAGGTATGATTTCTCTTTATCAAATCTCTAAGACAGCTCCCCGATTTCCAGAGGTTACCATTTTAGCATATCTTGCAAGATAACCGGTAGTTACCTTCGGCTGTCTTGGTGTCCATGCTGCCTTACGCTTTGCCATCTCTTCTTCAGAAATATCCAGTTCCAGACTGTGGTTATCAATATCAATCTTAATGATATCTCCCTCTTCCACAAATGCAATCGGACCACCTACCGCTGCTTCCGGCGAAACATGACCGATGGAAGCACCACGGCTTGCCCCGGAAAAACGTCCATCCGTAATCAAGGCTACCGATGAACCTAACCCCATGCCTGCAATCGCAGAGGTTGGATTTAGCATTTCCCGCATACCCGGACCACCTTTTGGTCCTTCATAACGAATTACTACGACATCTCCTGCGACAATCTTACCACCCTTGATAGCTGTAATCGCATCCTCTTCACAGTCAAACACTCTTGCCGGACCTTCATGCTTCATCATTTCAGGAACCACCGCAGAACGCTTTACCACGGAACCGTCCGGTGCAAGATTACCCTTTAATACTGCAAGACCACCTGTTTCGCTGTATGGATTATCAAGCGGGCGGATTACCTCCGGATTCTTATTCACTGCTCCTTCAACCGCCTCACCAATGGTCTTGCCGGTTACGGTCATGCAATCCTCATTTAAAAGCCCTTTCTGTTTCAGCTGGTTCATTACTGCGTAAACACCTCCGGCCTCATTCAAATCCTCCATATAGGTTGGACCTGCCGGTGCAAGGTGACAGAGGTTCGGTGTCTTCGCACTTATCTCATTTGCAAGGGAAATATCAAAATCAAATCCAATCTCATGGGCAATTGCTGGAATATGAAGCATGGAATTGGTAGAACAGCCAAGTGCCATATCCACCGTCAATGCATTCATAATCGCATCCTTTGTAATAATATCCCTCGGGCGGATATTCTTTTTGTACATCTCCATAACCGCCATACCAGCATGCTTTGCAAGCTTTAATCTCTCTGAATATACGGCTGGAATTGTTCCGTTGCCCGGAAGCCCCATACCCAGTGCCTCTGTTAAACAGTTCATGGAATTGGCCGTATACATACCAGAGCAGGAACCGCATGTAGGACATGCCTTACACTCAAATTCATTGATATCCTCCTCGGTCATTGTTCCTGCCGAATAGGAGCCAACTGCCTCAAACATGGAAGAAAGAGACGTCTTGTGTCCCTTTACATGACCTGCAAGCATCGGGCCTCCACTGACAAACACAGTAGGTACATTCACCCTGGCTGCTGCCATCAAAAGTCCCGGTACATTTTTATCACAGTTCGGAATCATAACAAGGGCATCAAACTGGTGTGCCATTGCCATTGCTTCCGTAGAATCCGCTATCAAATCTCTCGTCACAAGAGAATATTTCATTCCGATATGCCCCATGGCAATACCATCACAGACTGCAATCGCGGGAAATACAATTGGCGTACCGCCAGCCATGGCAACACCCATCTTCACTGCCTCTGTAATCTTATCCAGATTCATGTGTCCCGGCACAATCTCATTGTAGGAAGAGACAATACCAACTAATGGTCTTTCTAATTCCTCCTTCGTCATTCCCAATGCGTTAAACAGGGAACGGTGTGGTGCCTGCTGCATACCTGATTTTACATTATCACTTCTCATAGCTATTACCTACCTTTTTATCTGATTATCATAACTTTACTTAACATTAACTATCTCTTCTTCTATCTGTCTATACTATTTCTGTTATCAAGCCTAAATCCGTTCAGCTATCAAATCTCCCATCTCACTGCAGGAAACCTTCTTCGTACCCTCAGAATAGATATCTCCTGTGCGATAGCCCTCCTGTAACACCTTGCGGACAGCCGCCTCAATGGCATCTGCCTCATTGTCCAAATCAAACGTAAACCGAAGCATCATTGCCGCTGATAAAATAGTTGCAATCGGATTCGCAATGTTCTGCCCCGCAATATCTGGTGCAGAACCATGGCTCGGTTCATATAACCCAAACTTCGTCTCATTCAGGCTCGCAGAGGAAAGCATTCCTAAAGAACCCGTTACCATCGCTGCTTCATCAGACAAAATATCACCAAACATATTCTCGGTTAAAATAACATCAAACTGCCCCGGATTACGCACCAGCTGCATAGCACAATTGTCCACCAGCATATGCTCATATTGTACTTCCGGGTAATCCTTAGCTACCTCTTCTACTACCTTACGCCAGAGTCTTGAAGAATCCAGCACATTTGCCTTATCGACACTGGTCACCTTCTTACGGCGTTTCATGGCAATGTCAAATCCCCGAATTGCAATCCGTCGGATTTCATCCTCTGTATAGGTCAGATTATCATGTGCCGTCATTACGCCATTTTCCATACCAGTGCTTCGCTCTCCAAAATATAAGCCTCCGGTAAGCTCCCTCATAATCATCATATCAAAACCATCAGCACTGATATCCGAACGAAGTGGACATGCATCCTTTAATTCCTCATATAAATATGCTGGCCTTAAGTTCGCAAACAGGTTCAGCTCCTTACGAATCTTAAGCAAGCCCGCCTCTGGTCTTTTGGATGGCTCTAGCTGATACCATGGAGATGTAGCCGTATCGCCACCGATAGAACCCATCAATACAGCATCTGATGCCTTGGCTTTGGCAATCGTCTCATCCGTCAAAGGAATTCCGTGAACATCGATAGAAGCTCCTCCCATCAGCAATTGCTCATACTGAAGCTCATGTCCGTATTTCTCTGCTACTTTATCAAGAACCTTCATTGCTTCTGTCACAATCTCTGGTCCGATACCATCACCCTTGATGACACCAATCTTACATTGCATTTCTTTTCACCCTTTCAAAAATGGCAACAAAGGCATAGACTGCCCATTTAACCTATCTATCATATAACATTTTTCAATTATTTTCAACATTTATCTATGAAGGGAATGTTCTCCCTGTTAATATGCCTGTTTTTATCTACTGGTTTACCGGAACCTCAATGGTTCTGGTTGTCTCATAGTAGTATCTTCCGCCGCTGGTCGTAACCGTCACCACTGCATTTCTTAAATCTACCTTCTTCTTCACCTGAGAGCCGGTAAAGTTAATCGTAATCGCCTTTGTGCGGTGAGAAGGAGTATTTAGCTTTAACGTTCCTATATACTTCTTAGCAAGAACCTTCTTGCCATCCTTTACAGTAATAACAATGTTTTTAATATACTGCACTTTATTCGAGGTTCCATTAATAAAATGTCCCTTGACCTGATACCCCTTTGCAGTCTTTTTGATGGAGGAGAAGCCCATTGCCCCACCAGAATAATGATAAGCATTCTTGGAGTAGGAGGGCAGTTTAATACTATTTGCCTTCACTGTTACACTACACTTGTAAGAAGCATTTCCCACCTTGGCAGTGATGGTTGCTTTTCCTGTCTTCTTTCCTGTCACCTTACCCTTTTTATTGACTGTGGCAACCTTCTTATTCGAACTTGACCAGGTAACTGCGCTGGCATTCTGCACTGTAAGGGTTGTACTATAGCCTACGGTAATGGTTGCTTTCTTACTGCTGATTTTCAGATTATTTACCGTTACGGTAACAACCAGCCGCTCTCCGCTGGTCGCAGCTGTAATCTTAGCAGTCCCTGCCTTGACTCCGGTTACTACACCATTCTCAACGGTGGCAACTATCTCCTTTGAAGAACTCCAGACAACAGGCTCTGTAGCATTTTTAAGCTCCAGCGTCAACGTGTTTCCTACATTGACCTTCTGTTCCAGGTTTTCAAAATATGGCCCAGCATAAGTAAGCTTCTTGGCGGTCTTCTCCACATAAGCATACAACGTAGAAGACTGCTTCAGTGTTACCTCCTTGAGCGTTGTATCCTTAAATACATCCTTGCCAAATTCTGCCGTCAGTCCGGTATAACTTAAGGTAAGCGATTTAATACCCGAAAATGCACCATCTCCAACAGAAGCTAACGTAGCTGGCAATGCCACTGTTGTCAACGCACCACACTTCGCAAAGGCATCCTTGCCAATCGCGGTAAGTCCCTCACCCGCAAAGGTTACTGTCGTTAATTTGGCACAATATTGAAATGCCTGATTGCCAATACTCTTGACGGATGCCGGAATTGTAACACTCTTGACATCCTTATATTGAAATGCCTTATCCGCAATCCCACTTACTGTCTTACCATCTATGGTCTCAGGAATCTGAACCGTCTCTTCGTTAAGCTGGTAACCCGTAATTGTAATTGTTCCGTCTGCATTACTATTGTATGTATAGGTGCTGTCCGCCTTAGGAATCATAAATGCAGTCCCTATAAGAAGAAGCACTGTTAACAAAAATAAATTATTTTTTTTCATTCTCCTGTTCATCGCTCATCCTCCTAGTTACTTTTACTATGCTGTAAAAGTGAAATTTCTCTAGTACATCATAAATTAAGTTCTTGATAGTTTGGCGAAGGATAAACTTTCACTCTGCAAGGCGAATTTTCGACGGCGTAGCGGTGGCTACGGCTAGAAAATGCAACGCAGCGGATGAAAGTTTAGACAAGTCAAACTGCAAGATACTTAGTT
>JAGATQ010000039.1 GCA_017621205.1 Lachnospira sp. | reverse complement strand
TAACCCCTTTGATGCTTAAAGGACGTTCATGCTTAATGCCGCCGCTGCGGTAGCTTTCTGTTCCTGCGAAGGGTTCTGCCGTGTTGATGAGCAGCGTTCCTGTTGTATCGTCAAAGTGATAGCTCCCGCCTGTCGTGTGAAGCTTATATAATAAGGTTTTATCATATAGAATAGGGATGTCGGTTAGCTGGGTGAGGGTTAGAAATTCCTGACTGGTCAGCCCAATCTCTGTGGCACTTTCTTCGAACAGGAAGAGGTCGTATGCTGTAAAAGGGTGTTTTACCATGGTGATGTCATCTGTGTATTCAAGGATGATGCTGGCTGGCTTTGAGGTGCCTTTATATATGGTACTGGTTCCTTGCTGGATGAATTCATTTACTAATGCTTCCCCCTCATCCCCGAATACTAATATGTTGCCACTGGCTGTTTTCTCATCTGTGTTGATTTCTACCTGTTCTATTGCTTCTACTGCTGTTAAAGCAGGACAGCTATAGGCATAATTTGCATAATCTGCAACTGTATATGGACGTTCTCCGGCTTCTGGTATGTCCTCTGTAGTATCTTCTTCGAGGTCTTCAGTGGTGTCTTCTTCAGAAGCATTATCCCTGCTGTTCGTTGTTTGGGCTTCTGATACTGTTGTTACTGTATCTTCTCTGGCATCTGCTGCCAATACTGCCTGCTGGAATAACATAGCGATAATAATCAGCATTGCTATTATTTTTCTATATGTACCTTTTATTTTCATATGGTTTCCTCCGTTTCTAAATTTACATTCTATCCATTTTTTACAATGTAAACACCAACAATATTATACCGTTTTAAATTTATTCAGTCAATGCAAATCAATATTTGCCCAAAATATCAAATTTGCTATATTATTACATAGAAGTCAAATATACATATTCATAGGGCACTTAGCATATTCGTCCGGTTTGTTGCCTACAAATATAAAAAGCCTGAGCAATCTCGCTCAGGCAAATTTATAAAACTATTCTATCCATCTAATCGTTTTGGTATTCTCTAGTTTTCCTTATCATTCTTAAAGTTTTTCACCAAAGAAACATGTCCACCTAATTCAACAAAATCATTCTTTTGGTAAAAGCGGTATGCAGGAACATCCCGTTCTGTTTGTAGAAAAATATGAGTAATATTCTTATTCTTTGCTACATCTTCAACCATATTTAAAAATTTTGTTCCCAGTCCTTTTCCTTGTAATTCTGTTTTAACACAAAATTCAAAAATATAGTATTCTGTTCCAGTACACCAATGCATGATATAGCCCAAAGCCAAACCAATCAATGTATCATCTTCATATAGACCCAATGATAAAGAATTATGATTGCCAATTAAATCGAAAAGATAATGATTAAGCTGTGTGGAATCACTCCAATCATCATTCCATGGTTCATTTGTAAAAATTTCAAAAAATAGTTGCTTAACTTCTTCTATCTGTTCTATACCCAATTTCTTTGTTGTAATCATACTGCCTCTCCTAAATGAATTATTTTAAGGTTCACTCTCCATAACCAATACGTTTTTTCTAATAAAGCTTCACATAGTCACTGCATATGTACCCAGTATAAGTATATTTTCCACTCTTATAGGATACCTTATACCAGATTACCTTATCCTTCGCCTTCTTCTCTCCCAAAATCGTTAACTTGGAATTCTTTTTTCCGGTTACAACCACCAATTTTTTATTTACCCCTGCACCTTTACGGATATTTACTTTTTTCTTTTTCGTTTTACCATAACGGTACATTGTACCCTTACTCTTAGGCATGTATCCGTAATAGTATTTTCCATTTTTCTTATAACGGACATAGTACCATGCAGTGCCATTCTTATTCTCTGTATCCGCTATCAGCCGTACCTCACCTTTCTTTGGTACCTTAACTACCGTCTTAGAAGAGGCAGTTGTCTTTCTTAAGCTGTATGCCTTTTTTAAGATGACCGTTCTCGTGCTGCTTTCTATCGTCCGTGCTAACACCTGTTCTGACTGCAAAACAGTCACCCCATCTGATAGGACCGCCTTTACCGTATAATAATATTCTTTTCCTGCTGTTCTCTTCCCATGCTGATAGGTTGTGGCATTGGCATCTAGTGTCGCTACAAGCTTTGGCTTTTGGTTAATACCTTCTGCACAGTATACCTCATAGCGGGAACTACCTGGAGCAGCCGACCATTTCAGACTTACCGCTGTCTTGGACTGTTTGGTGACCTTTAAATCGTTCACCTTGTTTTCTGCTATCTGGAAAGTAATGTTGCGGTTGGTTCCTGCATAAGTACCAATTCCAACAATGTGTATCGTCGCAGTCCCCACACCCACATTATTCTCATAGGAAACCGTGTAATCTACCCCTTGGGTAAGCACACCTGTCTTAGAGGTTACTGTCACCGTGGGGGTAATCGGATCCCCAGTGTACATCATATCCGGCACCGGGGCAACCATCATGTTACAGATATATTGATTCGTATCGTTCGTATACCAGAAATTCATATCCACATTGCCAGTAATGCCCGGCACACTGCCTGTACTGGCATACTGTCACATCTGATACTCTCCTGCATAGGATGTCTTATTGACATAGTTGGCAAGCCAGATGGGATAATTTTTACTTATCTCTGATGCATTTAAACGATTATTCAACATACTTGAATTGGCATATACCATCGGAAAATAACCATATGCCGTAATCCTCTCACAAAAGGCATTACATATTGCTGTCATCTGTTCCTTTGAAAGCTGTGCATCATATAACCGTCCTTTGGTTGGACCAGATTCAGAAAAAAATTCATAATCCAACACTAAAGGTAAATCAATCTGATATCCTCCAATTTTAGAATATAGAAAATCCGCCTCCTGCTGTGCCTCCTGTACAGAAATTGCCTGAGAATATATGTATAATCCAACCTTTAAGCCAGCAGCTAACGCACCCTTTATGTAATTTTGGTATTTTGCATCCTCTACTAATGTACCAGCCGAACCATATCCACGGTATGCCGCCCTCAAAATCACATACTCAATACCAGCTTGTTTTACCTGATTCCAATCCGTCACCACATTGTGTTCCGATATATCAATTCCATTTACAATAGCAACATTGTCAAATCGGTCATTGTGGGTATATACCCGTCCTGTAAATGGGTTGGCAGCCGCATCTGTGCGCTCCTGATAAAAGGTAGCTCCCTCATAAAAGGAAGCCGGAATATCTCCCGTCAAACGCTTGCTTCCCGGATCATCCTTAGAAGCCGCATAGCCTGTCAAAGCACAGCCCGGAAAAAACAATCCTACTGTAAGCAGGACCGTTAATAATATTGCCCCTGCCTGTTTCACTACATAATTTTTTTGTCCCTTTTTGTATTGCATATTATATTCATCCTCCCTTTGTTATTATGTATACTTCTTTAATATCTGATAGAATTTATTAGTTAGTCATTTAGTGGCGCCCGTCTTGCCCTATAGCAGCAGTTCAAAGCGTAGCTAATTCGCTGCTGCTATAGGGCAAGACAGGCTGGCTGCGAAAAAACAAATCATTGACATACATGTGAGTAAATCAATAACACTGGATAAATATTACCAACTGTATATTAACTTTGTGTGAGATATATAATATAAACCAATATACCATAAAAATAAAAACAGAAAAGCTTCTAAAGTACAATACTTATACTTAGAAGCTTTCTATATATATTCCACCTGCTACCGATGCATGGAGAAACTGTCCATATCATAATCCTTAAGATTCTCCCCTACATTACGGTCATCCGCCTGCCCAATCAAGGTATCCCTTGCCCTTCTTGATGGTACAATATCATTATGACGGCTTGGTCCTCCGACACAACCACCAGAGCAAGCCATTCCCTCTACAAAATCCTGTGGCAGCTTACCCATCTTGAGAAGCAGCAATGCCTTCTTGCATTCGTCTGCCCCATCACATACACAGACATCAAAGACAGAGGTATCCACCCCTTTCTCCTCCATACTCTGTAATACCGCCTTAGCAACACCGCCACCATTACCAAAACGCTTACCAAATACACTCGCCTGCTGGGTATTATTCTCCTCCGGCTCCAGCTCTACGTCCTTCGCCCGAAGCATGGCACGAATCTCACCATAGGTTAATGCATAATCTGCATTGCCCTCCACACTCTTATCATTGGCCTCTGCCTTTTTTGCGATACAAGGTCCGATAAATACCGTCTTTACATCCGGATCCTGTGCCTTTAACATACGGGATACCGCACACATCGGCGAAACGGTACTGGACATATTATCCTTAAGCTCCGGATAATGCTTCTCAATCAACCGAACAAATGCCGGACAGCAGGAGGTCGTCATCTTCTTTCCCTCCTTATGTGCCTCTATCCATTCATCTGCTTCTGCGTCCGCAGTCATATCTCCACCTAAACCAACTTCAACCATATCAAAGAAGCCAATCTTCTTTAACGCAGTCCGCCAGCTTGACATTGTAATCTCCGGTCCAAACTGCCCTTCTGTAGAAGGTGCCAGCATCGCAACCACCTTCTTACCGGCACGGATATCCCGAATAATATCAATCACAAAGGTCTTAGAAGAAATTGCACCAAAGGGACAGCTATGAATACACTTACCACACTGAATACACTTGGATTCATCAATAGTACAGATTGCATTCTCATCCATGGAAATCGCATCTACCGGACAATTCCTCTTACAGGGACGAATCAAATCTGCAATCGCATTATACGGACATGCCGCCGCACACTTGCCACACTCCCTGCACTTTCCAGGGTCAATATAGGCACGGCTTCTGCCAATACTGATGGCACCAAAATTACAGGAGGACTGGCATGCCTTACCCATGCACTTCTGGCAGTTGTCCGTTACAACATAGCGGGAAATCGGACATCCCTCACAGGCAGCAGTAATAACCTGTATAATCAAACCGTTATCCTCTGCTCCCACATGCTTATTCTCCACTAAACGGGTTCGCTCCCGAATCACTTCCCGCTCCTTATAAATGCAACAACGATATTGTGGCTGTGGTCCCGGAATCAACATATAAGGAAGATTATCCTTCTTCTCATCAAACTCACCTGCATAAGCCATCTTGGCAGCTTCACAAATTAATTTATGTTTAATCTTAATGATGGTAGCGTCATTGGTAACCATATGTCTTATCCTCCTTTATGCTGTATTATATATATTACATCCTATGAATGACGAATATAGATTATCCTGTTATAACAATATACTGTAAACAGTATACCACACAAAGGCTATTTAAGAAAGACTTTTCCCTTTCCTAAAATTAGAAAAATAAGTAACTCAAAACAAAAAAGATAAATGGAAAATTATTCTTTATTTATGTAATAATAAAGTAATTATATTACTAATCCACTGCTGCTATTCCTCATCTATTCGTTCAATTTTAAAAATAACTGGCCGGGTTCCATCCGAACAACAGGTAATCATCGTATTTTCTTCTTTCATCCATCCCTTCATAATCGAACCACCTTGCAATCCGGTATAGATATATCTGGCAATGGCATCCCATGCTTCAGAACAATGTGGAAGCTTCGGTCCTCCGGCTATTTATTTAACGTAATCATCTATTATCCCTATCGCTTCCTCATACGCTTCTAAATTTTTATACCCATGATGTAAAACTCGGTGAATCTGAAACACATCAGAGTCAAGACGATACTGCAATCGCGTGTCTGCATATGTGATTTCTCCAACCTTCATTACTCCCACAAAAATAGAACACGGAACAATAGGTCCAAAACCATACTCACATTCCAGATAAGTTCTTTTTTTGCAATTAGGACAAAAGACAATAAAATTTGCTGCCCTTTGATGCTCAAATTGTTCTCCACAAAAACGACATACCGTTGAATGCACTTATCTATTCCTCCTTATATCCCTCTAACTCCCATCATACACACTATAATCCCTCTCAAAAAGCTCTTCACAATATTGGACAGAAAGCTTATCCTTTGGCACCTTCAAAAGAATTTTATCCATTACAAAATCCTTACTTTTCTGCCGGTATTTCGGCATACGGTTCTGCTCCTGAATATGTGCAAGCTCAGAACGCCATAACAGGCTTAGCTTCTTCTTCCAACTCACCTTAGCATTCACCTCTGCCTCTCTTAACACATAAAAATCCACTCTTCCCTCTTCTATCTCCACAGTAATAATTCCCCACCAGTCCGGGACATGCTCCTTAATATGCATCGCATGCCTTGTTCCTGCCACGATATAATTATAATCAAAATACTGGTCATAGTCCTTAACCTGCCGGCTCAGACGGGCATAAGTATCCGCATCACTTTTAATTTCGATACCGCATATTGCAAGAGGCATTACCATTACCACATCCGCTCTGGAGCGTCCCATCTGCTTTTCCTCAATAATCCGTATTTTACCGTACCGCTCCTCTAAGAAGTCAAAGAGGGGTTCCCTGATATCCTTATCGTAAAGCATTGGCTTATCCTTTCACTTAATCAGTAGCAGAGCTATTCTGACAGTATTTTGAGGTTAGGAGAAAATAATCCATCCTTTACCGCCATCTGCACAACCGGCTGCTCTTCACCAAGCGTAAGCTCCACCTCGTTCGTATAAGTATACATCGGCTCTGCATCTGAAGCCTTTTCCGGGCTTGCACAAAAATCTGCTCTGGCAATTTTTATCCGATAGGTACCAAAAGGAAGCTGAATACGAACCGGCGGAAAGGTATATTCCTTCCACTCAATGTCATTAATAAATAACCTCATTGTCTTTATAAGCTGATTTCCCACCTCTATTTCTACCAAGCCCTTTGCCACCGAGGAATCCGTCAACTCTCCTTCAATTGCCTGCCGTTCCTGCTCTCTTTGCTCTACTGTCGGCTTTAACGACGTATGTAAATCAATGGCATCCCAAAGCTTCCTGTCATATGATTGATAAGAACATGTAGTGACCTTCTTCCGCTTCCCTTCATTTTCCACCTCAAAGTCCCCGGTAAAAAATAACTGATAGCCTGTTATCTCCAACAGCACCCTCTCATTCCGCTGATAATCCTTAATCTTGTCAAAATAAACCAATTCCTTTTTCACATAAGAAATATCCTTTTGAACCTCTTTAAGCTGTTTCGCTTTCATCGGTTTTGAATATGCGAATTCAAGATGGTCTGCATAAAGCGATACCTTAACCTGCGTATTTTTTAATAAACCCTTATCAATTCTCTCTTCCTGATACAACACCTTTTCCATCGAATATACCTCCTTTATTTTTATCCCGTTCACTAAATAACAAGAGACAGCTTACAAACAATAAAATAGAAATAAACAACACCAACAGTAATCTCCACCAAAGACCTGTCGGTCTTTTATCTGTTTTTCTGTTCTTCTGCACAAGCTCCATAACCAAAGGATACATCGCATCTTTCTTGGCAATATAATTACGGCTTGCATATTTGCCTCCGGTTTTAGGAAAGTAATAGAAACATTTCATTTTAACCATCTCGTCATCCTGCCATATAATTTTGACCTTTTGTACTTCTGCCCATACCCCCTCTGCCGTATAATAACCAATTTGCCCCTGTTCATTTCTTACAAGAAGCTGTGTTTCCAGCAAATGATTATTGACAGAATATAACGGACGGTGCCGTTCGTCCCATATCGCACACTTGATAAACATAATTATATAGATAAGTGTCGCAACGATACCATATATCTTTGAAAATAAAACCAGATTCTCGTCTGGAAGAAATGCATAAACCTTTGCCAAAACCAATGCTCCTGACGTCGAAATTCCTATCAGCAGTAACACATACATAATTGACAAAGCTCCTGTCTGCCATAAACTCCGTTTCCCCGCGAATTTCTTGCGGTACTGCTCCTCATACAACTCTCTTCGTCCATCCTCTATCCATGCCGGATTATGTCTTTTTAAGCTGAGTGCATAAAATATGGAAAATTCCCTCGCTACACTCCCCTGACCAATCACCGACCAGCTTATTAAAAAGATAATACAAAAAAAGATGATAAAGAAAAATTTTATGACTCCCGAAATCAAATTATCATCGTACTGCTTTTGGGGGATAGCCGACAGGAATTGGTCGGTCTGATTATCAAACAGCATCAGAATGCGGTCCCCGTCCTCTAAATGATATTCACCCAACCCAGCCTCGTAAATCGACATATATTTATTCTCACCCTGTACATACCGGATAGAATCTCCATTAACCGTTCCATAACGCTTTGCACCGCCTGCACCGGCACTAATATCTTTCATCACAAGTACCATACTGGCACATATCGCAATAACAACAAGGAAAACCAATAAACAGTTTATCGTAAAAAAGCGGGAAAATGCTTTTGCCGCTATCCGCTCCTCCTCATTTTTATCCTTCTTTTTTATGAGGGAAAATCCAAAATCAATAATCTGCCATCCATTTGCAATCGTTATCATATTACCTATTGTGCCAATGTTCATCCTGCATCCTCCTTCTTCTGTACTAATTCTTCCTGAAATCCTCCAGTTCCAGTCCCTCATTGTTCTCTAAAACCATATTAATAATCCATTCATTATTAAATAATAACAATGGATTCCCCTTCATATCCTTCACCTTCTTCACATCGTTTAACCGTTTCAAGGAATTCAAATCAGTGGATGAATCCTTTACCCAACGGATGTAACCATAGGAAAGTGGCTCCAAACGAACCTCACAGCCATATTCATTTTCCAGACGGTATTTTAATACATCAAATTGTAATGTGCCAACCACGCCCGCAATAATCTCCGACATTCCGAGCTGGTAGTCCTGGAACAGCTGAATTGCCCCCTCCTGTGCAATCTGGGTTACTCCCTTCATAAACTGCTTGCGTTTCATGGAATTAAGCTGGACTAACCTACAAAAATGCTCCGGCGCAAAGGTCGGTATTCCCTCGTATTCAAATTTCCTGCCCGGCAGACAAAGCGTATCCCCAATCGAAAACAATTCCGGGTCAAAAACACCAATCACATCCCCGGCATATGCCTCATCTACGACCTTGCGGTCCTGTGCCATCAGCTGTTGCGGCTGTGAAAGCTTCAGCTTTCTTCCACTCTGTACATGAAATACCTCCTTGCCTGCATCAAACTTCCCGGAACAGATACGCATAAATGCAATACGGTCACGGTGAGCCTTATTCATATTCGCCTGAATTTTAAATACAAAGGCAGAAAATGGCTCTTCCATCGGGTCTATCATTCCCTCACTGCTCTGCCTTGGCAACGGCGAGGAAGTCATTTTCAAAAAATATTTCAAGAATGCTTCCACACCAAAATTCGTTAAAGCAGAACCAAAAAATACAGGAGAAAGCTCTCCCTTACTCACCTTATCCATATCAAGAGCCTCACTCGCACCATCTAAAAGCTCTACCTCTTCTATTAACTGCCCATAAAGCTCCTCTCCCACTTCCTCCTTCAGTGCGGCATCCGTGACAGAATAATCCGTCTCCTTTGCGGACTTGGAGCCTCCGGTAGAAACCGCCTGAAACATCGAAACCTCTTTACTCTCCCTGTCAAAAATGCCCTTGAATCGTTTACCGGAACCAATCGGCCAGTTTATCGGACACGTCTGAATTCCCAGAACCGTTTCAATATCGTCCAATAATTCAAAGGAATCCTTTGCCTCCCTATCCATTTTATTGATAAAGGTAAATATCGGAATATGCCGCATTGTGCATACCTTAAACAGCTTTATCGTCTGTGCCTCCACACCCTTTGATGCATCAATTACCATTACTGCTGAGTCGGCAGCCATCAGAGTACGGTAGGTATCCTCCGAGAAATCCTGATGTCCCGGCGTATCAAGAATGTTAATACAATAATCATCATAATTAAATTGCAGAACAGACGAAGTAACAGAAATTCCCCTCTCCTTCTCGATATCCATCCAATCTGATACCGCATACTTGGAATTCGCCTTTCCTTTTACAGAGCCAGCAGTATTAATCGCTCCACCATAGAGCAGAAACTTCTCCGTAAGAGTCGTCTTACCCGCATCCGGGTGTGAGATAATGGCAAATGTTCTTCTTCGTTCTATTTCCTTCTTAATGTCTGACATAAGATAATCCTTCCTTTACTGTCTCTCTTTCTTCATATCCTGGTATTCCCTCGTAACAATATACATATTCTCCCATGTTGTCGGCTTATACTTTGGCATCGCTTCCTTGTAATCCTTGCAAGCATAAATACTCTCATAATACCGATAAATAAAATCCTGCCACCGCTGTTGTCTGACAGTTAATTCTCCCTTCTCATGGGAATCGGGAATCAAGCCCATACTCGCCCAATTTGCTCCCTCTTCCTTTAAAGCAGCAAATGCCTCATGCATAATCAGCTCCATCAGATTTTTAATCTGTCCCGGCCGCTTTCTTCCTGCCTCACAGGAATAACCATTCTGACTAATTACCGGACAAAAGACAATAAATCCTGCAATTTCATTCTTTTCATTTACTGCATAATAATACCGCCGTTTATTCTCATTATCAAAGGATAAGGTCTGGGGTAAAAATGCATCTCTTTGCCGTCGCTTGTAAATCGTAAAATTCTCACCATTTCTGCTATCCAGCCAGTCATCATTTAACGCAGAAAGCTGCATCTCAAGCTCTGGATTCCGCTCTTCATAATAGCGGTATTCATAAATCATCACTCCATATTTCTGACGGATTTTCTCACGCTGATTTTGTACCGCTGCGGGGCTTCTTAGCTTATATTGCTTTAATATAAAGCGTGGCTCTGCCCCACAATGCACCTTGGAATATCTCCACTGCTCCATCGCCTCTGCCTGCTCCCGGCTCACATTAACAAAGGTCATGCTGATTTTCTTGTCAAAACAAAACTCCTCATACTCACTAAGCAGCTGCTGCATATCCTCAGGAGCACAAATCGGACCGCCGGAAATCACTGCCTCCTTACCAATTACACGATAAGGAATATAGCCCTCGACCTTGGTGCCCTCAAAAACCTTACCTCCTGTATCCAATGCCATATAGGAAGCAAAATTGTGAGCAAAATCTGCAACACATCCAGTAAGTCCTCTAGGCTCCCGAACAGCTTCTTCATTCTCTATGATTTCTTCCGCCTGTGTATGAACCTCTCCTTCTGCTTCCTCAACAATCTCCTCGATTGGTTCTTGCACATTCTCAACGTCTTCTTCGCTCTCTATCGTTTCTTCTGCCTCTGCCTCTTCTCCAGCTTCCTTAACAGTCTCCTCTACCTCCTCTTCGGTTTCCTTAACAGTCTCCTCTGTCTGTTCTTTGTCCTCCTCCACAGGCTCTTGTGCCTGCTCTTCGTTCTCCTCAACAAACTCTTCCGCATTAACTTTCTCAACAATTTCTTCCGGTTCTGCTTCCTCGATTGACTCCTCTGCCTGCTCTTCCTTCTCTTCCACAGTCTCTTCTGGCTCTGCTTCTACCTTAACTTCCTCCACAAGCTCATCTGGCTCTGCTTCCTCGACAGTCTCCTCTGCCTGCTCTTCCTTCTCTTCCACAGTCTCCTCTGCCTGCTCCTCACCTTCCTCTACAAGCTCGTTATCCTGAACATCCCCAGCTAATAACTGTTCCACCGCCGCTTGGTCTGCCTGAAGCTCTGGAATCTCTAACACAGACTCCCCATCAGACTGCATGTCCCCATCAGACTCAGGCAGTTTCTTTTTTCTGCCTTGGAAGAAATGACCAACAGCAAGAAACAACATAGAAACAACATAACCAATCGTCTGTAAAAAATCCGATTCACCATGTTCAAAAACAAAATAGGTATAAATTGTCAAAACCACTGTCACAACAATAGAAATTATCATAAACCATGCAAGCATCTGACAAAATCTTCCTTCAATCATCGGCACTGCTGATAACCCATGCTGTGTCACATACTGACCATTGGGCAGTAACAAACCAATAACCCGTAAATAACAACGTCCAATGGAAACGGATTCCCCCATCTGCCGATATAGTATATACATACTATAGGAAGCATTACTCCATTGTAACAGGACGAAAAAAATCCCTCCTAGTACACTGCCAATGGAAAAATGATAATGCAACCGATAAGTAAATGCCTTCTGTCTTGCAATCAACAATAGGACCGGTGCAACCATAAACAACACCAATGCCCACTGCCCACCTGTTGCTGCAAATCCCCCATTCGTTCCCAGTAATACCAATAATATGCTGCCAAGCTCCAAGGATATCATACTATAAAACGCCCACTTCTGAAAAGAAGCGATATAGGGAAGAAGCACTAACAATAATAATGAGCCAGAACGAAGCAGCATCCATGTACTCCCACTCATCACATAATATCTAAAATCCATATGATATACTGGAAATAAAGATTCAAAAATTGTCAGTAAAGTCTGTATACACACAAAAAAGACTGCCACTGTAACAATACCATCGCCAGTCTCTCTTTGTTGTTTTTTGGGGGGCTCTTGAAAAATATGATTCTTAGCCTTTTCACTCTGACTCATATTTTCTTCCCGGTCTGCAAACTCGCTCATCATTATAATCCTCTTAATCCCTATTTTCCGCAATGGTATCATCCATAAAGATACGCTTACGGATTCTTAACATATCCTCATCTGTCTTGGAAATCACATCTGCACAACGCTTTAACTCCTCCTCAATAGACTTGGCATCTTTAATATCCCTAACATCCTTTTTATAACGCAAATGATGGTCAAGACTTGCCCAGAAGTCCATAGCAATTGTCCGAATCTGTACCTCAACCCGCATTGGTCTTGTCTCATCCGCAAAAAAAACGGGAACTTCTAAAATCAAATGCAGGCTTCGGTATCCATTCTCCTTAGGATGTTCAATATAATCCTTCATCTTTACCAGCTTAATATCATCCTGTCGGATAAGCATGCCGGCAATCGTATAGATATCATCAATAAAAGAACAAATTACCCGAATCCCTGCAACATCATTCAGATTACCGGGAATTGAGTCTGCACATATCGGAAGATTACGCTTCTTTAGCTTCTTAGCTATACTTTTAGGCTCCTTAATCCGGCAGATAATATGTTCAATCGGATTCCGCTCATAGCGGGAGCCGAGGTCGTCATTCAGTACCTCAAGCTTCGTCTGTATCTCCCGGATTGCACAACGGTACATCATCATCATCTGGTTAAATTTATTCATATATTCCATATTGGACTGTCGTTCCGGATCCAAAAGCGATGCTAGATAATATTCTTTTCCATCCTCATCTCTTGAATAATCCTGTACAGCCAGCTCCCTCTTTTGTTCCTCTTTCTTCATACTCTCACCTGACATTCCCATATCAATCACTATAATAATTCGTATTTTATATATTCTATAAACACCCTTATCGTCAATGCTTCGTCCTTATACAAAACATTATTCCGTCGCACTACCCTGTCCTGTACCTTCTGTTACCGAACTGCCCTGTCCCTGAGAAGAAGAACCGGTTCCGGTTGTATTGTAAGTCTGGTACACAATCGCCCACTTACCATCCACTTGGACAACAGCAAAAATTAACGGCATCGTACTGGAATCTCCCTTTCCGGTCAAGGTCATATCCGCTGCTACCCAATAACCACTGGTAAAATCCAGTGTTGTGTTATAAGTAGATTGTAAATCACTCTTCAATGCCGTTATATCGCTATCGGATATGGTTGCAACAGCCCCCATGGTATAGGTCGCCTTCCAATCATCACCAAGTGTTTCTGAAAAGCTTTTGTCAATATCCGCCCAGATATCCTCCGGAGTACTATTACTTAAAATATTATCCCTCATAAATTGCGGATACGTATTCATAATTCGGTTAACATCCTTATTCTGATAGCCAAGCATATACTCCTCGACCACTTTTGTATATTCTTCTGAAGCTCCGGACTTGTTTGTTCCATAATAGATAGCAACAATCACACCAGCAATAATAAGAATTCCTACAATTACCGTAATTCCGATAATCATGGGAAGCTTATTCTTAGGCAGCTCTGCCCCTGTCTCTTCTTCCTCATCAGAAGTCTCTGACATCTCTTTTTTTATCCGCTTACTTTCCCCGGCTGCCTTCGCCGCCTCTAAAGCAGCTTTCAGTTCCTCCTCTGTAGGTTCTTCATCTTCTTCAAACGCTTCCCCCTCTGTTTCCTCTTGTAACGTATCCTCCTGCTCTGCAGAAGCCTCCTCTTGATTCGGTTCATCACTAGCGTCACCTAACTCTGCATTCTTTTCCTCATTAACAATTCCACAATAAGGACAGAAATTCATATCCTCATCATATTCTTTTCCACATTCTGTACACTTCTTCATTGTTCAATTTCATACCGCAATCCGGTATGCACTCCTTTCACATGCTTTCTCTCCATTCTACCACAATTCCTATAAAATCAAAAGGTGAAACACTAAGATTTCTTGAGATTTTCACAAAAGTATGGTATTATTTGACCTATGGAAAGCCCCGTCACAGATGGAAGGAAGTTTCGATTTCCTATCCTTAATATTTATAGATGGAGTACAGCCATAAATCGATGTATATGATAAAGGAGTACAAAGCATGAAAACGACACCACTGAAGGGAACCCGTGATTATCTCCCAAAGGAAGCAGCTATGCGGGATTATCTGCAAAATGTAATCTTAGAAACCTATCAGAATGCCGGCTTTTGCCGCATTACTACCCCGATTCTCGAGGATGCCCAGAATCTGGATAAAAGTGATGGTGGCGAAAACCTTAGTCTGATTTTTAAAATATTAAAACGTGGCGACAAATTAAATAAGGCACTTCACACTGAGAATGTTTCAGAAAAAGAATTGAGCGATATGGGGCTTCGCTATGATTTAACCCTGCCCCTTTCCCGGTATTTTGCCAACAATCGCAACGAGCTGTTAACGCCTTTTAAGGTAATACAGATGGATAGAGTATACCGGGCAGAACGACCACAAAAGGGACGCCTGCGCGAGTTTATGCAATGTGATATCGATATAGTAGGTGATGCTTCTGCCAATGCAGAGGTGGAATTAATTCTAACCACCACAACCGCACTGACCCGTATCGGCATCACCAAATTCAAGGTAAAACTGAATGACCGCCGCATTTTAAAAAGCATATTTGCCTATGCTGGTTTTTCAGAGACAGACAATGAAAAACTTGCCATTATTTTCGATAAATTAGATAAAATTGGAATTGAGGGAGTGGAGAAAGAAATGCATGCTGCTGGCTTTGCCGAAGACGCAACCCTGAAATTCCTCACCCTCTTTCGGGATGGAAGCCTGACAATAGATACCATTTCCAAGGTGTGCGATGCATCCTATATCAACAATTTAAAATATATCATGGATACCGTCCAGGCAGTATCCGATGGTACATTCACGGTGGAATTCACCCCTTCCTTAGTCCGCGGGCAGGGCTACTATACTGGAACGATATTTGAAGTGGAAGCAGAGGGCTACTCTGGAGCCTGTGCCGGTGGCGGTCGATACGATAATCTGATTGGCAAATTCTTAAACGAGGATATTCCTGCCGTAGGCTTCTCCATTGGCTTTGAGCGGATTTTTGGCATCTTAATGGAGCAAAACCATAATATTCCGGGGCAGAAACAACGCATTGCCCTATTTTATGACGACAATAACTATATCGACGCACTCAAAAAGGCGGAGGAGCTTAGAAAAGACTACATCGTCTCTTGCTTTCTCCGTCCCAAAAAGCTTGGTAAGTTCTTAGGCAAGCTTGAGGCACAAAGCTTTGACGGCTATATGGTATATGGCGAAGCAGATGGAGTAAAGACATTTGGCAAAGATAAGCAATGATTTCCACCATGGTATTTTATACCATAAATCTTGACCTTTTTAACTTCAAGTGCTACTATGATTAAGAATGTACATCTATTTAGAACCAGATATTCTATTATTCACCTAAGATACCAATATCCGTTTCTAAAAAGACAACAAATATACAAATAAAATGAGGTGTAAACATGAGTAAGACATTCGACGATTTATTATCCAAAGTAACTTCCTGCAGCTTAAAAAAGCTTTCCGTTGCAAACGCAGCTGACGATGCAGTAATTGAAGCAGTTCGTGCCGCCAAAGACCGCAATATTGCAGATGCTGTTTTAGTAGGAAATGAAGCTGAGATGAAGCGCATTGCTGCTGACATGAATATTGATATCAGCGATTTTGAAATTATTAATGTAGAAGACCCGATTGAAGCTGCCAGAACTGCTGTAAAGTTAGTTCATGATGGCCAAGCAGATATGTACATGAAGGGCTTGATTGATACCAAATCCTTCTTAAAGAGTGTATTGGACAAGGAGGTTGGACTTCGCACCGAAAAAACACTTTCCCATGTCTGTGTATTTGAGATAGAGGGCTGTGAACGCCTGTTATTCTTAACCGACGTTGCCTTCGTCCCATATCCTGATTTAGATACCAAGGTACAGATTGTTGAAAATACGGTTGAAATCGCTCACGCATGTGGAATTGCTTGTCCTAAAGTTGCTCCGGTAGCTGCTGTAGAGGTTGTGAATCCTAAGATGCCTGCTACTGTAGATGCAGCAGAGCTGACTAAGATGTGCGAGGATGGCAAAATCACAGGCTGTATCATTGACGGACCGCTTTCTTTTGATTTAGCTTATGATCCTGAAGCAGCAAAGCACAAAGGAGCAGAAGGACGTAAGATTGTAGGTGATGCAGATATTATATTATTCCCGGACATCCATTCCGGCAACATAACCTATAAGGCATTGGTTCACTGTGCACCAGTGAAAAATGGTAACATATTAACAGGAACTAAAAAACCGGTTATCTTAACCTCACGTTCTGACGATTTTGAAACCAAGGTTAATTCCATTGCGTTAGCTGCTGTTGTAGCAGAGGAATTAAAGTAAGCTATACTATATATACTTACAAAGAAACACACACATCGCAACATTGCAATGTGTGTGTTTTTTATACTAAATGTACGAAATCTAATTTACCACTCTTTATTTTACCTTTAACTTATAGGTACACTTATATTTTCCAGCCTTAGCAGTAATCGTAGTGGTACCACGCTTCTGAGCAATCACTTTTCCGGTAGTCTTATTGATAGTAGCCACACTTTTATTGCTGGTAGACCATTGCACATTAGAGGAAATACCTCTGCGGTATGCTTTGAAGGTGTAACTGCTTCCTACCTTGATAGAACCTGGCTTCGTCGTAATCTTTACCACCGGCTTTCCTACTGTCACAACTGTTTCCAGCCGGTACACCCGGACTCCGGTATCCACTTTCGTAATAATCGTACATTCACCAAGCCCCACACCAGTAATCTTACCATTGGAATTAACCTTACATACAGACTTATCATCAGAAGAATAGGTTACATCATAATCAGAACGCAGATTATTAATTCTCAGCTTATAGGTTCCGGCCTTGTAAAGGGATACCTTCTTCTTCACAGATGGATTTTTTGTCACAACAACTGCACATTTGGCAGTATAACCGCCATTGGCTGTTGCCGTAATCACAGCATAACCTACCTGCTTTCCGGTCACAACACCATCACTGGAAACAGTGGCTATCGACATATCAGAACTACTATAGCTAATTGTTTTATCAATAAAATTATCTGGTTGAAAGGATACACTGAGCTGAAAACTCTTTCCCTTTGTAAGCTGTTTAGCTGTCTTGTTCAAGGATATAGAACGCTGCTGTCCTGCAATATGTATCACATATTCCTTAACAGCATTGGCATTTCCCACATTGTCAATTGCCCATGCCCGCACTACATTATCTCCGGGTTCCAGTGTAAAACCATCATTATAGTTTGCTATATCACTATTATTAACCGTATATTTAATCTGGTCAATTCCCGACTCCGTATCATAGGAATGCAGATAACACACATCGTCCACCATTGTGTAGGTAACCTCGGAAGGAGCTCCTGAATCAATTAAATTCAATACGACTTTCATAAATGCGGTTGCCATGGTTCCGGTTTTATTCTCATACTGAATCGTCAGCGTGTACTCACCCTTTTCCTTTACCTCGATAGAATTAGAAGCATTAGTTCCCTCATCAAAGGTAATCTCCCGGTTTCCATCCAAATACAGGGCACGAATCGTATAATAGGAGGTATTATCCCAATAACAATTCAAATTAGCAGAAGAAGCCCACGTCTGTGGCACCCCACTAACAGTCACCTCTGGCACAACGAATACATCACACCCCAGAGGGTAACTATACTCGCTCTCCTCCTTCGGTACAAAAGGAGTAAAACAGGCAGTTTCATCCCCCGCAGCAAAATAAGTAGAGCTTTTTTTATAAGTACTCTCCGATACATATACCTGAGCAATTCCTCCCCACTTTGTATATTGTGGACCTACATACTGCGGTTTCTTATCGGGATCCTGCCAATCCTGATAAAATGCTCCTGCCCCAATGCTAACACTGGCATCACTGTCAAAAGTAACATTTTTCAGAAGAGAATTTTTAAACGCATTTTTACCAATTATGGATACCGTCTTTGGAATCCGGATTGTACTAATCATCGAACCCTCAAAGGCATAACGGTAAATCTCTGAAACAGTCTCCGGAATGGTAAAACTCTCCTTCGCTGGCGGAAAAGCAATAATACAATTCTTACTCTTATTGTAGAGCACACCACCCTCAGCAGTAAAAGAGTTATTATTTGCCGATATCTGATAACTGCTAAATCTGGTATCTTCAAAGCAGGCTTCACCAAAATAACTCAGCCCGCTAGGCAGCCAAACCGTATCCTGTGCCGTAATAGCTGTTACACTCGGACGGTAAACCGACTCATCCAGACTGATACATCCTTTAAAAGCATGATCTTCAATAATCTTGAGGTTCACAGCCTGAGAAAAGTCTACCTTCTTCAATGCATAACAATTCTGAAATACATTTTTGCCAATCACTGTAACAGCACGTTTAAAAATAGCCTGCTCCAAATTAGCAACCGAACAATTATCCATCAAAAGCTTTACCTGCTCATCTGTCAAGTCTAAAGTCTGTACATCAAATTCAATGATGTTCTGCCCATTATAATCTGCTGCGTTATTACCATTAAACACAAATACACTCTCTGCATTAACATGGCAAAAAACTCCCTCCAATGCCAGACTCACATTACCCGAAAATAGGAGTGCCAGCACTAAGCATACTGTAATTAATTTCTTTATAATATCTTCTCTACGATTCATGCTAACACCTCCTTATGGTATATTTTTCACTGTTACAGTACAATTAACCTTCTTACCATTATAAGTAGCAGACACAATAGCTGTGCCAGGCTTTACACCCGTAATTCTTCCACTGCTGTCCACACTCACAATATTGGCATTGGAACTGTTCCAGGTAATATTACTATTTCCCGCTCCATCTACTGCAAGTGTATACTGGTCATACTGCTCTATTGCAATGGCACTTGGATTCATCTGAATCACAGTCACCGTACACTGGGATTCAATACCCTCATTACAATAAGCGGTAATCGTCGTCGTTCCCGGCTTCCTTGCAGTTACCATACCATTACTTGAGACAGTTGCAATCGAGCGGTCATCTGTCATCCATCTTACTGCACTGGTTGTATCACTCGGTATCGCTCTTACTTCTAACTGGCTCTTATTACCATTCACCAAAGTAATCTCGCTTTGGGAAATCGTTAAGCTGGTAATCGGAACCGGATCAATTACCTTAACACGGCACCTCCTTGAAAGCTTTGAACCATCTGTTGTACGCACTGTGATAAAAGCTGTCCCTGCACTCTCTGCAAACATTGTTCCAGTATTTTTATTCACACTAACTATCTTCGCATCAGAAGTACTCCAACGAAGCTTTTTATTGGTAGCATCCTTTGGCAGCACCTTAGCCTTCAATGTCTTATACTGATACCCTGTTATGAGCGTAATATAAGATTTATTTAATTTCAGGTAAGAAACCTTGCGGACAACTGTCACCTTACAGGTTGCTTTTACTCCACTGCCATCCAGTGCCTTCACTGTAATCGTAGCCTTACCAAGCTTTTTCGCTTTCAGCTTACCAGTGCTACTTACACTGACAATTCGTGAGTTGGAGCTTGACCATTTTACTTTACGGTTCGTGGCTGTATGCCGAAGTACATCTGCTTTAAGCTGATAACTCGTACCAATCTTCATGGAAAGCTTCGTCTTATTAAGCTTGATGGATGATACCTTCTCCTTTACAGTTACCACACACTTAGCAATATAATTGCCATCCTCCGTCGTACAGGTAATCGTACACTTACCGCCGGCCTTCGGTGTCACAACACCATTCTTATTAACCGTTGCTACCTTTTTGTTACTACTCTTCCACGTTACATTGGAATTGACGGAATCATTACCCAATGGGTAAATTGTCTTCTTTATTGTAAAAGAATTACCAACATATACCGTTTTCTTCTTAGGGCTGACCTTTACACCCGTTACCGGCTCTGTCACCGTCACATAACATTCTGCTGATTTACCATTGCTAGTCGTTGCAGTAATAATAACCGGATCCTTGCTAACCTTTATACCAGTCACCACGCCCTTATCCGATACTGTAGCAATGGATTTATCACTCGTTGACCAGGTAACCGTCTTATCTGTTGTATCCGCCGGGAGTACTGTCGCCAGCAGCGTCAGCTTTTTCCCACGGCTCACCTTTGCCTCTGAACGGTTCAATGTAATCGATTGTGCTAATCTTCTAACCTCAATCGTACAGGTATCATACTTCGCACCAGAATTCGTCTGTACACGAATCGTCGTACTTCCCGGTCCTACTGCTGTCACCTTACCATCCTTATCTACCGTTGCAATAGATGGATTGGCAGATGTCCATACCACGGATTGGTCTGTTGCATCGCTCGGCTCAATTCTGGTTTTCAAAGCCCATATCTCGCCCGTCATAATCGGGTCTGTCGGCTTATTAATAATCGTTATTCGCTCAATAGGCTGTTCGATCGTGACCGTACATACCGCAAAGGGTGCATAGCCGCTAAAACCATTATGGTCTACCGTAGAAGTCGCCCTCACCACTATCGTACCCGGACCAGTAAAGGTCAGAACACCCTTTTGGTCTACCGAACCAATACTTTCCCCATTGGCACTGGTAACAGAACTGATTTCCCATTTCAGACCAGTATCCAGATAGGCATCCTGTGCAGGATTTTCTGCCTGGTCATCACTGGTAATGTATGCCACCAGACTCACCTGCTTGGAATTTAATTCACCTAAACGTTCATAAATCTCCGTATCCTTCATGGTAACCGTCTGCGGATATGGTCTCACAATATACTCTACCGAGTAGATAAAACCACCATCCTTTGTAACTGCCGTCACAGTTGCCCGTCCCGGACCGGCAGCCAGTAAACTACAGGTAGACGTATTACCACCTTGGGAGGTACTCGTAATCTTAACAACATTACTGTCTGTTGTTGACCATTCCACCTCAGCATCGGCTGGAAGATGGTTAAAACGATAGGTCGATACAATGCTATTTTCTGCCGTACCGGAAACCTGAATCGTCTCGTCACCCAGACCAGATACCCTTGCAACAAGTACATCTGGGTCTGCTACAAAGCGTTCCTGTGGTACAGAGATACCATTGCCGTTAGTCGTATATCCAATCTGTGCGTAAAGCTCCTGTCGGCTATTAATCGGTGTGGAACTGCCATTGCGGTAAATGACTACATCCTGTACTGGACGGGTAATCACAACCTGAGACTCTCCAATATATGTCGTTTCATCACTAAACTTCTGTTTTGCCCGAATGGTAAATTCATAAGAAGAATCACCTTCTGTCAAATAATCAAAGAACGATGCTGAGGTCTCCAATACAAGACGGCTGCCATTAATGGTAGCTTTTAAGCCATCATAATCACTTGCAGAATTACTGTTGACACTCAGATACATGCCACCGGCACCACCGACAATTTCAGTAATATTACCCTCCTCATCTTCATACTCCCATGTAATCGGTTCCGTAGAATTACTGTGAACAGCAATATCAACCTTGTTATTGCTTGGCACACCGGACGAATTATATGTAACACAATTCATCTTATGGTAATTCGGTGTAATCTCAAACTGGTCTGTTACCACAATCATAACCGGCTCAGACCTTAGCACCTTCGCGTCCTTAAGGGTGATTGTGACTGTAATCGTTCCTATCAATCCACTATTCGATGCAGACACAGAAATATATACATAACCATCACTGCCCTGCTTTAAGTAAGGCTCTGATGCAAGAAGGCCTTCCACATCTGTATTAAATAACACCTCTGCATTACTGATGACAGCATTGGGTACATTGGTCTTCAACTCCATTGTATCCCCAGGCTGCATAGAATAAAGATATACGCTCTGCTTGTCAATCTGCGGATTAATATCTCCACTAAAGCTGCCCTGAATCGACGTTGTATCAAAATATTCATGTTCTACAGTAACAGGAACTGTAACATTATTACCATCAGCATCTGTAGTACCCGTTTCACTTGTTTCTGTCTTAGTTTCCTTACAATAACGCTGATAGGTATACGTCCAGCCAATCGTTGCCACACCCGGACCAACCACGGTAATCACTGCATTCCCCCTGTTACTGGTTACCGTAACGATATTGGTATTAGAGGAGGTATAGCTCATATTCTCTGGATGAAAATCTGCCACCATTGCAGCAGAGGGCTTCGGTGTAATCGTGAAGCTATCCCCCGGCTGGCACTTGCCGATACCGGTAATCGTCGCCTCTGAAATTACCGGCTTATCCGTACTGGAAATATTATAATCCGTAATCTCAAAGCCCGGTGCTGTAAGCGTAGTAGTATCATTACGGTCTGCTACTGTCAGCACCTGATACTTGGAAGGATCTGCCACATTCCCTGTTTCCTCGTTATACTCAACCCACGCTGCCTCTGACACCATAGCAGAATCCCAAAAATAGAGAAGTACCGTCGCAAAAACCGCCAGCAGGGCAATCAAAAATTTCATCCACTTTATACGCTGTTTTTTTAGTTTACTTTTTGACATGACCTAGCCTCTCCTCTCTACTTCTTCTTACTTCCGGTAATATCATCATCTGTCACAACCCGTTTTACCGTCACCCTGCAACGTGCCTTCTTTCCACTGCCATCCATCGCCTTACAGTTAATATAACAGGTTCCTAATTTCTTAGCAGTCACAACGCCATTCTTTACCGTTGCAATCTTTTTGTCGGAGGAGCTCCACTTTAACTTCTTAACATCTGCATTTGCTGGTGTAAGTTTGGCAGTCAAAGCAGCACTCTTCTTAAGCTGCAATGTCAGCTTTGTCCGGTTTAGCTTCAGCGATGTTACATATCGTCGCACTGTCACCTTACAGCTTGCCCTCTTACCACTGCCATCCATAGAACTGCAGGTAACGGTCGCTGTTCCATATCCCTTAGCCGTTATAACTCCCTTTTTACTTACAGTAACTATTTTTTTATTGGAGCTGGACCAGCTTAATTCCTTATTGGTTGCAGTCGCTGTTGTAATTGTAGCAGACAACGCAAACTTACTGCCCTTTTTCATCATCTTCTTTGATTTATCCAGCTTGATTTTGGAAATCTTCTCATCCACTGTTATATAACAGGAGGATACCATATCACGGTTTATGCTTCTTGCAGTAATATAACAATGTCCACCTGCAATCGCTGTTACCTTACCATTGGCATCCACTGTTGCAACACTGGTATCCGTCGAGGCATACACCACGGAAGAATTGGTTGCATCCGCCGGAGTAATGCTCTTTGTCAGGAATAGATTTTCTCCCTTTGCCAATGTCTTAGACGCAGGCGATAATGTCAGGGATGTAATCGGAACCACCACATTAACAATACAGGTAGAACGAATCGTCGCACTACGGTCTACTATATATGCGGTAATCACCACCGGCTCCCCAAGGCTTTCTGCCTTAATGACACCATCCTGTGTCACGGAAACAATCTCTGGTTTATTAGAACTCCATGTTACTTTCTGCTCTGAAGCAGTAGCCGGAACAATCTGTGCCTCCAGTACAGCCTCCTCTCCGATATTCAAATCCATCAACGTACTGCTAATATCAATACGAGATACTGCCTGATACACCTCAACGGTACAAGTTGCTGTCACCTGTCCATCATCCGCACGAATTAAAATCGTAGCTGTACCTCCCGCAATTCCAGTTACCTTGCCATCATTATCCACCATTGCCACTTTATTGTCAGAGCTTTCCCATGAAACCTCTTTGTTGGATGGCTCATATCCCGGATAGTTGGACAAAAGAGTATAATTCAATGTAAAGCTCTCCCCTACACTAATCCGCTTAAAATTATCCTGCAAAGAAATCGCAGCTACCGGAACATTAACCGTAATACGGATGGAAGAAGCAATCTTGGCATCCGCTGCCGATGCACAGGTAATCGTTGTCTGTCCTGCAGAAAGCAGCTTAACCTTTCCGGTATACAAATCGACCGTCGCAACACTCTCATTACTGCTGGACCAGTGAACCGTCGTATTCAACGCATTTAGGTAGGCTTCATAAAGGTCCGGATTATCAATCTGTGCATCTACTGCATCTGATTGTACATTAGCAAACAGCTGCACCTCCCGCTCTGCCAGATTGATGGTCATATCAGTACTCGTAATCGTAACTGAGCTTACTCTGGGGGCAACCTCAACATACACCGTATCACTGGCATCCGGATTCGACATAGAGGACGCAACAATAACACAGTGTCCCGGCTTCTGTGGTATAATGGTACAGAAATTCTGGTTATATTCTATCGTTGCCACTGTCTCATCGGTACAAACCCATGCGATATTATCCCTATCATCAGCATCAATTCCCTGCTGTACATCGCCCACCACATCTGCTGTCACTGTAGCTCCACTGGTAGCACTGCCATCCAGGAAAATCGTCATCTCATGATTGGAAAGCGTTAAACCAGTAGCTGGCTGGGTAACCGTAATATAACAAATATCTTCAATCAGACGCTCCCCAATCTGCTGGGAAGCAAACACCGTAAATACTCTGGTCTCGCTGATATCCAAATCCTTAGAAAGACTAATATTAGCAATATTGGCAAGGTCTGGATAATAATCATCCGTAGAGGATGTGGCAATCTTAACTCCTTGTTCTTCAGTAAGCAGGGCAGACGGAGTACGTCCGCCAACACCCAATCTTCCTTTATAAACCTCCCATGTTACTGCATGGTACAAATTCGTTACACTGGCACGAATCTCTGTGACAGAATCCTTGCCTTCTCTTCCCTTAGAAACAGTCTTCTCGTGATTACTAAGCACCAAGCTATCAATAACATGCAGATTCAAGAATATCTCTATCTTATGTATCCTGCCATCCGGAGCCTCGTCATACTCCATGGTACTGCTTATCATAACCGGGGATTTCGGATCTGTCGTACTCTGCCCTTCGTTATTCACAAAAGAATAACGTCCTTCACCCAAAAAAGTTGGGGTTACATGCCCGGTTGTATTCGTATAAGACAGACTTGTTAATTGATTGGTATGTATTTCCACTCCACTTAACAGGCTTAACTCAAGACGGCTATAATACCTTCTTGTCTCCGGGTCCAAAGAACCGGTTGCCACCCTGTCATCATTATTGCCCTTCAAAAAATAAAAAAAGTCATTCTTTATAATCTGCACTGTGATTGTCTGGGTCACACCAAGGTTCTCATTCTCAACAGTAATACTAATCTGGCTATTCGCAGAATTCGCTGTATGTGCAATCAATGTAAAAGAATTACCTGTATTCATTGTAGAATTAGAAGTATACCAGAAGCATTGTGATTGGGACTGGTCTGAACAACTCCACCTATTCTCTGCCGGACTACCAACATCCACCGTAAGCTGTGCTGTCTCTCCTTCATAAATACATAAGTTATCCGGAATAGCTGCTGAACCGTTATATTTAATCATGTCCGTACGCTCCGTTAAATCAACCGCTTTTACAGAAGGAAACACCATCCCCCTTGCCAATGCGACTGTCATGACCAAGATTAACAGCCATGCAATTCCTTTCTTCCAAACTCTTATACATTTCTTCATCATAATATCCCTCCGGAACAAATATTATCTGTAAGCATTATTGCATCACAACATTCTATCTAGAAATAATCTATCCTATTATACACCATATCTTGTATTTTGAACAGAACTATCCATAACTTTTATCGGCTATTTTCCCTACTTTCTATAGCAATAATGTGAAAAAGCAGGGATAAACACTTATCCCTACTTTAGTATATAAATATTAATTTTTCGTGATAGCCTGCTACTTTACTTTAACTTTTAGTTTCCGCACTACACCACTTCCATCCTTAGCCATACAGGTAATAGTTGCAGTCCCCTTTTTCTTGGCTGTAAGCTTACCACTACTGCTTACAGTAACCACCTTTTTATTACTGCTACTATAAGAAACAGACTTTATTACTGCATTAGAAGGAGCAATTGTCGCCTTTAACTTATATGTCTTAGACTTTTTCAGGGCAAGAGAAGTATCATTGACATTCAGTTTTATACTGGTAACCAATGTACCTCCACTATTATTATTTTTTTTCTCCAGTCCATAATAGGACGCAATACCAATGGCATCTGCCACCCCCATCTTCTTTGTCTTGGCGTTACTGTTCATCTTGGAATAATCACTACTGTCAATATATCCATGCTCCACAATCATTGCCGGAATTCCAAGATAGATAGACTCCCGAATAACTCCATAATAATCGGCTCTCTGTCCATTAGAATACTTTAAATAACCGGACTTTCTGGTATATACTCCGCGTTTTCTAAAACCACATCTATTCACAAGCTGGCTTAATATTTTATTGCCCAGCTTTTTCATTTCTTTATGGTAACCTGCCTTGGCAGTAGAACGGGTAACCCATACCTCGGCTCCTGTTGATCTATGGGAAACAGACGCATTCTGATGGAGACTAATCAATACATCTGCATCGCAAGCCTGTGCAAATTTCGCCCGTCCTTTGAGACTTAAAAATCCATTATTGGTTTCCCTTGTTAAAAAAACCGTTACCCCCTCATAATTCTCCTCCAGATAATTCCGGCATGCCTTGGCAACCTTAAGATTGACATCTCTTTCATACAGGCGATGTCTCCGGTTAACTGCACCAACATCAGACTTACCATGCCCAGGATCTAATACAATCACCAGATTTCTTTCAACCTTTATCTTACAGGTTGCTTTCACTCCACTGCCATCCTTTGCAGTTATTGTAATCGTTGCTGTCCCCTGTTTGATGGCAGTCAACAGTCCTGTATTGCTTACTGTCACTACTTTTTTATTAGAGCTTTTATAGGAAACTGCAGAATTAGATGCATTATCGGGTACAATCTTTGGGACAAGCTGTTTTGTCTGTCCCTCCCGCAGCGTAATACTACCTGCAGGTAATGTAATACCAGAAACCAAAATTGTATTATCTGGCAGCTTATCCACCAAAGTAAATACTGCTTTCGAATCTGTTATGCTATACATATGCACCTTACCATCCGGCACACCGGTAAAACTTACCGAAACCAGTTGATACGAGCCAAGTAAAAAGTTATCATCCATAATAAAGCTTCCAAAAAATGCCTTTTTTACACTATCATAAGTAAGATTTCTTGTAATCAGACTGCCATCTGCTCCAACCCTTAACGTTGCAGTAAGCATTCCATACTTAATATGTTTCAGTTCAGCATCCGCAGATACTGTGAGTTCCTGCATTTCTCCCGGAAGAAGAAGATTCCTGGCAAAACTTCCGCCTTGATAAACGAAACGATATGCATCACCGGACGCATCTCCACTGACATCTCCGGACGCATCTCCGCTGGCATTGCCGGATACATCTCCACTGGCATTGCCGGATACATCACTGGCACCGCTTGGGACAGCATTAGCGACAATGCCTGCTGCCTGCTGTTTTTCCGCTAAAGTAATTGTACTGCCTGTCCCCCCGAACAGGGACAAAAGCATTGTTAGCAATATACAATAAGTAATTGTCTTTTTTCCTCTATTCATGTAACATTTCTCCCTTTCTTGTCGATAAAAACAGGGTAACATAATACAAATAGAATGTAAAGAAATTCACATTTTTCTTAAAAATGTGTTAATTTATAGTGAAATTTCCACAAATTTCTTGTTTATTTCTGCCATCTTAGACAATAGACACTTTAAAAAAACGAATGCTATAATAAAGCTATCAAAAGGAAAGGAGGCGATAATAATGGATATGACAGAAGAAATCGGCTTGCGTATCCGCAAATACCGAAAGGAACAAAAACTGACTCAAGAAGAGTTATCCCAGAAGTGCGGACTTCATTCCACCTATATCGGGCAGATTGAACGTGGAGAAAAGAACCCTTCCATAGAAAGCATATTCAAAATATGCAAAGCTCTCCGCCTCAATATTACAACTCTTTTTGAAAAAATAGGAGACTTTGGAGATAGCGGAGAAGAGGAACGGATTCCCGCCCAGATATATAATCTGGCAGAAGCTTTGCCAAAGAAACAGCAGGTGCAGATGCTCAAAATCATGCAGGAAGTCATTAACATTACTAAAAACTAAAGCAAAATCGGTTGTCATACACTAAATCATTAATGCATGGCAACCGATTATTTCTTGTATAATTCTTTTATGTAATTCAATGTTACTCATCCCAGTTGTGATACACCTGTTGCACATCATCATCCTCTTCGAGCAAATCCAGAGTCTTTTCAAGATTTTTGATGGCTTCCTCATCCGTAAGCTCTACATAGGTGTCGGGAATCTTGGTCACATCAGCCTCTGCCATCAAGATGCCTTCCTTCTCTAGTGCCTCACGCACAGTAGTAAAATCCTCCGGTGCAGTAAGAATTTCAAAGCTGTCCTCCTCCTCATTGAAATCCTCCGCACCTGCATCTAATGCCATCATCATCAAATCATCCGAATCCATCTGACACTCTTCCTTGTCAATTAATATCTGCCCCTTTGTCTGGAACATATAAGATACACAGCCCTGTGTACCAACACTTCCCTTCCCCTTTGTAAAAGCACTTCTCACATTCGCAGCCGTACGGTTCTTATTGTCTGTTAATGCATCCACAATTATGGCAACACCGTTCGGTCCATATCCCTCATAGGTAACAACCTCATAATTAGCAGTACTGGCGTCACCTGCTGCCCGCTTGATACCACGCTCTATCGTATCGTTCGGCATATTGTTTGCCTTCGCCTTGGCAATAACATCCCGGAGCTTGCTATTATTTTCCGGGTCTGGTCCACCTTCCTTCACTGCTACAACAATCTCCCGCCCAATAACTGTAAAAATCTTACCTTTAGCGGCATCATTCTTCTCTTTTTTATGTTTAATATTTGAAAATTTGGAATGTCCTGACATTGTTCTTCTCCTTGTTTATTTTGTCCTATACTTCCTCTATTCCTCCTGTAGAACCGTCCTGCTCACCTTCACCTGCTTTATCATATTATCACTGATATCCAATGGCCGGAAAGAATAGCCTTCATAACTTATTTCAATAGCCTCCTCCTCGTTTGGAAGATGCCCAATCTGATAAATTAAAAACCCATTTAGTGTATCTATATCGGCATCCGGAAATGTAATCCCAAGCTCATCTTCAATATGATCAAGCCTTGTCAAGCCCTTAACAAGATATTCCCCGTCTCCTCGAAGCTTCACAATCTCCCGCTCTTCCTCATCATGCTCATCTAATATATTCCCAACAATCACTTCCAGAATATCTTCCATCGCCACGATTCCAGCAGTCTGCCCATATTCATCCACTACAATCGCCATATGTAACTTTTTACGCTGCATCTCGCTAAACATCGTGCTGATATCCTGTGCCTCATGTACATAAAACGCTTCCTGTGCAATCATGGCAAGCTCTGTATCCGGCTCTGTCAGGTATGCTTTCATCACATCTTTTAAATGAAGCACTCCAATGATATTATCCACATCTTCTTCATAAAGAGGGAAACGGGAAAAATTCTGTTCTAAAATAAATGAAACTGCTTCTCTAAGCGGCGTATGCTTCTCGATTCCAACAATCTTTTTTCGGATTGTCATAATATCCTTGGCATCCTTGTCAGAAAATTCAAAGATTTTGGTAATCATCTCCGCTTCTTCCTTCTGAATCGCTCCCTGTTCGTGCCCCTCATTTAATATATTAATAATCTCCTCTTCGTAAACATTCTCTTCATCCTTATCTCGCTTACGAAACATACTAATCAGCCGTTTAGGACCATTCTGGGCCATATTCTTATTTATCCCCTTTATCTAATATATTTGATGTGATTCTTAACCACATTATAAGATACTTTATCACTAATCCGTTCATTCGTCAATGCTATCTTATTAATATGTAGCTTTCCTGCAACTAATTCAAGATATCCATACTTACCTTTAAAGCCCGGTTTACTTTCTCAATAAGGGGTGATTCTAAATGTCCTACCTTTTCCTTAAGCCGGGTCTTATCAATTGTTCTCACCTGCTCTAACAAAATGACAGAATCCTTCACCATATCACATTCATCACAACGAAGCTCCACATGTGTTGGCAGCTTTGCCTTATTCATCTTACTTGTGATAGCGGCACAAATTACCGTAGGACTATGACGGTTGCCTGCATCATTCTGTATAATAAGCACAGGTCTTACCCCCCCTTGTTCGGAACCCACAACCGGCCTTAAATCCGCATAATAACTATCCCCTCTTTTAATTACCACTACTTCCACCTCTAACTTTTTTAAAAATAATGATTGTTCTTACTTCACAGTATTTCCAAAAAAATCCTAGAGTATTCCATCAAATGAAATTATAAGTAACTTATCGTCTTATAATACTTACCATCTCTGTAATAAACCCGAGGAACCCGTCTGCCAATATCACAACAGAATTCATAATTGAAGCTCCCTGATAATTCGGCAACCTCTTCAACCGGCAGGCTGGCATCACCATCTCTTCCCACTAAGGTTACTACTGAACCAACATATGCCTTCTCAATATCTGTCACATCCACCATAAACTGGTCCATACATATCCGACCGATAATCGGAGCCGTCTGCCCTCCAATCAAAACACTTCCTTTATTGGAAAGACTTCTCGGATATCCATCGCCATAGCCAACAGGAATCGTAGCCACACGGGTAACCTCCCGCTTCGTAACATAAGTACCTCCATAACCAATAGGAGAACCCTTAGGCAGTTCTTTTATATGAATAATATGGCTTTTCAGCTCTAAGGCAGGGGTCAGCAAAAGCTGCTCCTTATGTACCTCGCTGGAAGGATACAACCCATAAAGTACGATTCCTGCCCGAACCTGATTCAAATAGGTATCAGGATATTCCATAATTGCAGCACTGTTAGCAGCATGCTTAAGCGGTATAGAAATTCCCTCATTCTCCACCTTTAAAACAAACTGCGAAAACTGCTCCATCTGCTGTTTGGTAAACTCCCTATCCTGCTCATCCGCTTTAGAAAAATGTGTGTATATACCCTCAATCAACAGGTTTGGCAGCTCTGCTATCCTTTTAATCTCAGCAATGCTCTCCTCCTCCGGCAAAAAACCAATTCGCCCCATTCCTGTATCAAGCTTAATATGTACTTTTGCCACCGTATTCAAAGCAACCGCTGCAAGGGATAAACTCTCTGCCATCTCATAGCTATATATCGTCTGGGAAATACCATACTTTAAAATCTCAGGATATTGGTAAGGATCCGTATAACCAAGTAATAATAATGGCTTTGATATACCCTTACGCCTAAGAATAACTGCTTCCTCCACCAGAGCAAGACAAAACCCATCAACTATATCATTCAAATGGGATGCTACAGGAACTGCACCATGACCATAAGCATCTGCCTTAACTACGGCCATCAGTCCGATGTCATCACCAATTTTCTTTCTTACAGCCAATGCATTTTGATAAATCATATCCAAATCTACTTTTGCATAAACACGAACATATTTTTTCATATAGTACCACCCTCTCTATTTATCATACCATTTCATTACTTTCGGTAAACTATCCACCAAATCCATGGCAGTCATGCTAATTCTTCCTCTCTCCCTTTTTGCCACATCACCCGCATAACCATGCAGGCAGACCGCCACACATGCTGCCATAAAAAAGGGCTGTTTCATCGTAGCAGCAAGACCCGCCCGCTTACTTTCCAACAAAAGCTTATCCGTTAACTGATGCTCCTGCCTGACTACCTGTGCATAAACAGAAGTCAACATACCCGCCAGACAATCACCACTGCCCGCAGTCGCCATTCCATCATTGCCTGTCATATTAATGTATGTAGCACCGTATCCGGAGGTTACTACCGTCCTTGGACCTTTTGCCACAATAGTAACCCAATCCTTTAGCCAATGCTGCTTAATATACCGGCTCGCATATTCCAGCTCCCGTCCCTCCACATCAGAAACTGCTGCACCACATAATCTTGCCAGCTCCATCGAATGTGGCGTAAAAGTTAAATGAGGACGACTCGTAACTGGAAGCTCCTGATAACGTTTCATAATCTCCCTATGCCCTGCAAGAATCGTTATCGCATCTCCATCCACCACCACCTTCATTGAGCCTCTTTGTTCACTGGCATAGGTGACTACAGCACCAGTTAATCCAACCGCTAACTCAGACTGGGACAGTCCGGAACCAATTAGTACTGCATCTGCCCACTGCCATGACGCATCCAGCAAATCATATGCCTCCTGCAAAGTTTCATAGCTCATAACAATTGCTTCCGGAACCAAGGTTCCCAATATTTCACGGTTGCTTTCATGAGTGATGACACGCACCATACCGCAGCCACTGCGATATGCCGACTTTGCTGCCAAAACGGCCGCTCCTGCCATTCCTTCGCTTCCCGCCACCAAAAGAACATTGCCATAGCTGCCCTTATGTGCCCATGCATAGCGGCTGGGAAAATAGGATAGTGCATCAATCACCGCTTGTTTTCCTTCTCCAAAGGTCATCAATGTCGGTTTGACATGCCAAAGACTTTCAACAGCAAAACCAATATCGCAAACTTTTATCTTTCCCGCATACTCTGCACCCGGAAACTTAATCAATCCCGCCTTCAGATAACCAAAGGTTACTGTCATATCCGCCTTCAATGCAGTTCCCATCACTGCCCCTGTTGTAGCATGGATTCCGCTGGGCATATCAATCGCAATAAAATAGGAATCCTGTCGATTCATCCATTCTATCACCCGCTTATGTATTCCTTTTATCTGGCGGGTCAGGCCTACGCCAAACATTCCATCCACAATCACATCAAAAGCTTGTTCTGCCGGAAGTTCTTCTATAATTGGCACCTCTTTTTCTTCTGCTAGATGCATCTGCTCCAAAAAAGAATCTGACATTGTTTTCGTTCCATGTACAAAAAAAACTAATACATTATATTCTGCTTCCTTTAACATTCGTGCTAATGCAAGACCATCACCACCATTATTACCACTTTCTACGACAATCAATATCTGGTTTTCCTTTTTGATAAATGCTTTCATTTCCTGAAAAACTGCTCTGGCAGCCTGCTCCATCAAAAACAATCCTGATATCCCCATCCGCTCAATGGAGTGTGCATCCAAAGCCTGCATCTGCTGCTGGTTTACTATATACTCCATAAAAACAATCCTTTCTTCAAAAATTACTGCCCTTTCTTTTTTCTTGTCTCCTCGTACATATCAATCGGCCGCATCCCCACTAAATCCTTTAAGCTGCTGAAAATCTCATGGTTGTATTCTTCCCTGTTCTGCTTTTCCAAAAGCTTCCTTGAAAGATCTGCACGAATATTTTCAATGTAACCATCTAATACTGCGATTCTTTCCCGGTTAATATCGACCTGCTCATACACACAATGCAGTGTCTCTAACAGCAGCTCCTCGTTCACACGCTTAATCTGTACCGGCAGCAATGCCAGAGAATCTTCATTCTCCACCACCTTCGCATTAATCTGCTCCACCATATCCTTCTGCATACCCTTCCTGTGTTCCCCAGCCTCACTATCATTAGACATATTACTAAAAATATTGCTAAGCAATAACTTCTTTTGCCCCTGCATCTTCTTATTGTCATTGTTAAGTCTTCCCTGCTGCTTTAAAAGCTCTGTAAGCTTCCGTTCCAACTGTTTGACCTGTGTTGACTTCTGACTGCCCGCAAACAGGGCATGCCATGCTGGATCAAGGGTAAGAATCGGGAGATTCTGCCCCTCTAACAATGTTAGAAACTGCCAGTCTGCCTGCTGATTATGCCTGCTTTTTTTGTTATTAGTTCGTTTCCTTTTATTTCCTAACATGATTATCCCATCCTTAAAACACTAGCCCTCACTTAGATTATATGCGAGCGTCATCAAACTTTCCTCCAAATGTACATTCTCCACAACAACATTGCCAGGCAGCTTTAAATCCACCAATGCAAAATTCCAAAAACCTGTCACCCCGTATTGCATCAATTTTACTGCCGTCTCATAAGCATACTCCTTAGGCAGAGTCAAAATTGCTATCTGAATATTTTGTTCCTGAATAAAGGCCTCTACACTATCCATACTCATAACCGGTATTCCTGCAATCATCTGTCCAACTAACTCTTGTTTTACATCAAATATGCCACAAATCTGAAAGCCACGTTTTTTAAAGTCCTGAAAATTAGCCAATGCCTGTCCTATATGCCCTGCACCAATAATAATTACTTTTCGAACCCGGTTTAGTCCCAATATTTTGCCGATCTCTGAATACAGATGCTCCACATTGTACCCATAGCCCTGTTGTCCAAATCCACCAAAATTATTTAAGTCCTGCCGAATCTGGGAAGCAGTCACTTGCATCCGCTCGCTCAATTCCTTGGAAGATATGCGTTCCGTTCCCTGCTCCTTCAGTTCACTCAGATATCGGAAATATCTTGGCAGACGTTTCGTTACGGCACTGGAAATTGGTTTTTCCTTCATAGCGTTTCACACTCCATCTATGCTTTAAAAACAAAAAATGATATACGGATTACTTCGCACTCTGTGCTCGTGTAATCCTAATAATTCATATTATAAAACTTTGTTAAGAAACTGTCAAACAAATGACTTGAGAAAATGACAAAAATTATATATGATGATACAAGGTCATAATCACAAATGTAAGGAGAAGGAACATGATATTAGCATGCCAGAATATAGACAAGTCCTTTGGGGACAAGGTTATCTTAGATAAGGTTAATTTTCACATTGAAGAAAAGGAAAAGGCGGCACTCGTTGGAGTAAATGGTGCAGGCAAATCTACGCTTTTTAAAATTATTATGGGGGAGCTTAAACCGGATGCGGGAACCATCCAGCTTGCTAAAAACGCAACAATTGGATATCTCTCACAGCAGCCGGACTATGATATCAACATGACAATCTATGAAGCGATGGAGGATGCCAAAAAACATGTCTTTGAGCTGGAATCCCAAATCCGCCAGACGGAACAGATTATGAAGGGCAAGACCGGAGACGAATTAGACCAGCTTATGAACCGCTATGCCCGCATCACGCAGGAATACGAGAATTTAGACGGATATAGTGCCAAAAGCGAAATCACCGGGGTATTAAAGGGGTTACAGTTTACCCAAGAGGATTTTCAAAAAGATATCAGCCTGCTTTCCGGCGGACAGCGTACCAGAGTGGCACTCGGAAGGCTGCTGCTCTCCCATCCGGATATTATTTTGTTAGACGAGCCTACCAATCACTTAGATATTGCCTCCATCAACTGGCTCGAACAATTTCTATCCTCCTACAAAGGAGCGGTACTTATAATCAGCCACGACCGTTACTTCCTAAACCGGGTCGTAACGAAAGTCGTAGATTTAGAATTTGGCAAGGTAAGTGTATTCCAAGGGAACTATACACAGTATGCTAACAAAAAAGCCGCACAGCGTAAGGAACAGGTAAAGGCCTATCTGAACCAGCAAAGGGAAATCAAGCATCAGGAAGAAGTAATTGAGAAGCTTCGTCAATTCAACCGGGAGAAATCTATAAAACGAGCAGAAAGCCGGGTAAAGGCACTCGATAAAATAGAACGCCTGGACAAACCGAAGGAAGTGAATGCCAGCATGCGCCTCACTCTGGAACCAAGCATTCTAAGCGGCAATGATGTACTAAGTGTTACTGAGCTTTCCAAAAGCTTTGATGGAAACACATTGTTTTCGGATACCTCCTTTGAAATTAAGCGTGGAGAAAAGGTGGCCTTAATCGGACAAAACGGAACCGGAAAAACTACCATTTTAAAAATTATTAATAAACAGCTTCATGCCGATAGCGGAAGGGTGCTGTTAGGTGCTAAGGTGAAGGTCGGGTATTATGACCAGGCACAGCAGCTCTTTACCGAAAGCAACACGATATTCGAGGAACTTTCCGACGCCTATCCGGATCTCACCAACACACGCATCCGCAATGTATTAGCAGCATTTTTATTTACCGGGGACGATGTGTTTAAGACCGTTTCCTCCCTAAGCGGAGGAGAACGTGGCAGACTAAGTCTGGCACGGCTTATGCTTAGCAACGCTAATTTCCTTATTCTTGACGAGCCAACCAACCATTTGGATGTCTATTCCAAGGAGATTCTTGAGGATGCATTGAAGGAATACACCGGAACCGTATTTTATGTGTCCCACGACCGATACTTTGTCAACCAGACCGCCACAAGGATTCTGGAGCTAGACAAGCAGCAGCTTACCGAGTACAAAGGAAATTATGATTACTATATGCAAAAAAAAGCAGAAGCATTGTCCACAGCACAAAATAATAATGCTTTTGATGCCCAAAGCACCAACAATAGACAAAAACCAGACATCACTGCCCCTGCCGCCCAGACGACCAGCAAGCAAGACTGGAAAAACAGAAAAGAGGAACAGGCAAAGCAACGCAAAAAAGAGAACGATTTAAAAAAGCTGGAACAGCAGATTGAGGAATTAGAACAACTCTTACACAATATAGAGGAACAAATGCAAAATCCCGATATTGCAAGTAATGCTTTAGAATTAACCTCTCTCTCTACAGAGCATGCAAAAACAAGCGAACAGCTTAGCATTTTATATGATAAATGGGAAGAGCTGGCATAATGCCAGCTCATTTTTCAGGAACATCCCATATATCCTTTACGTCATCTTTTTGCTCCAACGCATTCTGATACATCATCAGACTTGCCTTTTCTGTATAAAGCTCCTCCTCATCAAATTCCTTAATTATCTGTCCTTTTGTATCCCTGACACATTTTTTCGTATTGGTATGATACCAGTATTTCAATAAATTCTGGTTATAGACACATGCCTTTGGCAGTGGAAAATCCAGATAGGACAAAAATACAGCCGACAAATAATTGGGATTCATATTATCCACCTGAAACTTCTCCAAACCAAAATTATTCCAGCAGACTACTGGCGTCTGATATAATTCCTCCTCAGACAAATCCTTCGTTGTTATCTCATCATATGCCAAATCTGTCAAAGGAGGGGCATGGTCGCCAAACAATAGGATTACTGTGGGCTCCTCCACCTTATCAAAATACTCCACAAGCTGTCCAAATGCCTCATTGGCATCATACACAGCGGAATAATACCGTCTGATATCCATAGAGGCATGGTAATTAAAATTACCATTCTTGGGCAGGGCGGTCACCTTTTTGGTATATTCATAGGGTTCTCCCTTATCATAATCCAAACAGGGCTTATGTGCCCCCACTGACACATTAAAGCTAAACCACGGCTTCTCTCCCCTATCCTTATTCTGTTCATATTTTTCAATAATCTCCTTTGTCAGGCTATAATCCGAGATGTTAACATCAAATAAATCATCCGTATAGGTCATGTTCTCCCGGAAATAGGTCTCATCAAAGCCAAAGGCATCATACACCTCCTGCCGATGAAAGAAGGCAGCATTATAGGGATGAATCGCCACCGTGTAATAGCCCATCTGCTTCATATAGGATACCATGGAAGGATGTCCATCCTTAATACAATTGTTGTACATCAGGTTACTGGCAAAATATTTATGTCCAAGCCCTGTCAAAAACTCATACTCCGTATTCGCCGTCCCTCCGCCAAAAATATCTACAGCCAGCGACCCTCCTCCATATTCCTGCTGAATCTCATGCATCACCGCCATCGGATTCTTATCCACCTTTACATTGTCAAAATGGTCAGTATCATAAAGAGATTCACTCATAATCACAATAATATTCGGTTTCTTTTGTGCATTTGCAGGAGTTAACGTATTCGATGCCGTACCATCAATGTCCTTTACGGACTCATAACCCGTTCTCACATACTCTCCATCAAACAAAGGAGTGTAGTCTGCAGTAGAAACCAGATGTGGCAGCGTGTTATTGGGAATAAATGATAACAACAAGCCATATTTGACCTCCAGCTTCTCAGCGTCTCCCATATAATCATCCAGATTTTCAGAAAAATATGTAATCCCTCCTACCAATCCAATTGCCAGTATTCCTAAAACAATATGTAACATACGTGCCTTTAGTTTCGCCTTGAACCCCCGCTTTTTTGCAAAAAAATACTGCATAACATAAGAAAACAACAGCAATACCACAATTACCAGACCATAGTAAAATAAGTGGCGGGAAAGTGTCACATCTTCCTTTGTAAAAGTCAGCTCCCCCCTAAAGAAAGAAATCACATCATCCGCAGTTACATACTCAGAACGCATCGTATATTTTAAATAATTAATGCTTCCCCATACCCACGAAATCAGCGCCATAATTATCGTCGCAATAAAATAATTGAATCCACTGGCAAATATGTAATAAATACCACCCACGCCCACCGTTGTCAACACAACATACATCGGTGCGTGAGCAAGCCACTTTACCACTGCACTAAATTGTCCATGGGCTGTATACTGCATAAACACTACCATAATAAAAGCCCCTAAAAGTACAAGCACCGCCCGCTTTAGACGCCAATCATTCCAAAGTTTTCTCATCTGTTTTCTTCTCTTTTCTATCTGTTTATTAACATAATATTATGCTTTGTTTTATTTCATAACCTCAAACTTCGTACATGCCATCCCGCATAACCAGCTTTTCACCATCAAGCCATGCTCCCGTCAAATCATCATCCTGATAAACCAGCTTTAAAGAAAAAAAAGAATTCCTATGGGCTAGCAGCTTCAAAAAAATTCTATCTCCCGCCCAAAGATTTAACTTTTCTATCTCATCCTTTGGAATCCATTCCAGCACGCCTTCCTCACAGTCTGTCAGGCTCCCCCTCCACTTCGTTGCCGTAAACAGGCTCATATATTCCGCATCATGGTCATTGTAAACAAAGGTAACAAGACCACGATATTGATAATCCAGCAGGTGAAGACCCGTCTCCTCTAACACTTCCCGGCAGATACACTCTTCCGGACTCTCCTGAAACTCAAAATGTCCACCCACACCAATCCATTTACCCTGATTAATGTCCTCTTTCTTCTTAATCCGGTGCATCATCAAATACTTTCCATCCTCTTCTAAGTAACAAAGCGTCGTAAGCTCCATGGTATGTTATACTCCTCTGTCTTTTTTATTGTAAACAGTATAACAAAATTCGACATATTCGACAAGAACCAATCCATAACATAAAACTTGCCAATATAAGAGATATCATTTAAACTATTCATACTAGATAATTGCGAAACAAAAATACAACCAAAAGGAGAGCTATCATGAAAAAAGTACTTATAACCGGTGGGACAGTGTTTGTGAGCAGATACATTGCAGAGTATTATGTCGCAAAGGGATATGAAGTATATGTACTCAACCGAAATACGAGGGAACAATCCAAGGGAGTACATCTTATCCAGGCAGACCGACATCATATAGGAGCCGCACTTCGCTCACTTCATTTTGATGCTGTCATTGATACCGCATATACGTCGAAGGATGTCGAATTATTGCTGGATGCCTTAGACAGCTATGAGGAATATATTTTCATTAGCTCAAGTGCCGTCTATCCTGAATATGGTGTACAACCTTTTAAAGAAGATTCCTTGTTGGCTGTTAACAAATATTGGGGCAAATATGGAACTGACAAAATAGAAGCGGAGGAAGCTTTATTAAAAAGGAATTTAAGTGCCTATATTCTTAGGCCTCCGTATTTATATGGACCGATGAATAATGTTTATCGGGAAGCATTTGTTTTTGACTGTGCGTTAGCAGACAGACCATTCTATCTACCCAAAGATGGACAAATGAAACTACAATTTTTCCACATACATGATTTATGCAAATTAATTGATATTCTTCTGGAAAATAAACCAACCGAACATATTTTTAATGTCGGTAATAAAGAAACCATATCCATTCGTGATTGGGTTACACTCTGCTATGATGTTGTGGGCAAACAGGCCGAATTTGTAAATGTTTCTGATGATACGGAACAAAGAAATTATTTTAGCTTTTATAACTATGAATATTACCTCGATGTCACAAAACAATATGAACTGTTGGAAAATGTGACAACATTATACACAGGATTAAAGGAATCACTTGCTTGGTATATCAATCATTCAGACCAAGTCAACAAAAAACCATTTCTAGAATACATTGACAGCCACTTATAAAAGGAGTCTATCATGAAATTTTACCTAGCTCCCATGGAGGGATTAACAGGCTATGTCTACCGAAATGCTTATCACGCTCTTTTTCCCGCCATGGACAAATACTTTACACCTTTTATTTCTCCCAGCCAGAAGCGCGGAATGCGTACCCGTGAGAAAAAAGATGTTGCCCCGGAAAATAATCTGGGCATGTACACTGTACCACAGCTTATGGCGAACAGATCAGAACCTTTTTTAGAGGTAGTCCGCATTCTTCACGGGCTTGGTTATCAGGAAATCAATTTAAACCTCGGCTGCCCCTCCCCCACTGTTGTTACTAAGGGGAAGGGAGCAGGATTTTTAGATGAACCACGGTTGCTCGACCGGTTTTTCAACGAGGTTTTCAAGCACATGGAAGGAGAACCAGCACTTCGGGATATCCGCCTTTCGGTTAAATCCCGGCTTGGCATCTCCTTCTCTGATGAATTCCCGGATATATTAAAGGTATTCAACGCCCATCCACTTTCCGAAATTATATTACACCCACGGGTACAGGAGGATTTTTACAACAACAGGCCAGACCTTTGTGCCTTTGCCTATGCCCTTGTTAACAGCGAACATCCGATTTGCTATAACGGTAATCTGTTCTCCAAAAACGACTACCAGAAGTTTATCAAGGAATTTCCCGACACCCCCGCAGTCATGTTAGGACGTGGCATTCTTGCCAATCCCGCTTTGCTCATGGATATCCAAAACAAGCAGGGGCTTACCCTGTCCATGCTCAAAGAGTATCACAATCTGCTTTACAAAGGGTATCAAGGGGAAATGAATGGGGAGCGGGATGTTCTTTTTAAGATGAAGGAGCTCTGGTTTTATATTGGGGCTTTGTTTCCCGATGCCAATAAAGAGCTTAAAAAGATTAAGAAGTCGAATCATTATATGGAATACGAAGCGGCAGTTAATAGCATTTTCTCCCAATATGAAATATATACTGATATAACATTTTAATAGATAATTGAGAAATAAAGGAATAAATTAGCGTCGGCATATTACAGAAATGCACGATAGATTTATGACTTTGGAAGAAAATTAGAATTTCTTGATATTTCCGTTCTATCATACAGCAATTTCGAGGCCGAATGCCTCGAAAAGACACAATTGAGCCATGGATGGCGAATTTGTGTCGGTTGCGTAAGATACAATTCCCTTCATGGAAATATCATAGAAATTCTTATTTTCGGACAACGGAATAAATCTATGGTGCATTTCTGTAATATGTCATCCCTAATCTATTTATTATTTAACACTTAAAACTGAATCACCCCCAAATGCTCCAAAAGCACCTTACACCCAATAAAAATCAATATAATTCCCCCAGCAATCTCTGCCTTCGCTTTATATTTAGAACCAAAAAGGTTGCCAACCTTGATTCCTATCAGTGAACAAATAAAGGTAGTAACACCAATAAACGCTGCGGCATGAAAAATATTTACCTTTAAAAAGGCAAAGGAAACACCTACCGCCAGTGCATCGATACTGGTGGCAATCGCCAGCAAAAGCATCGTCTTAACATCAAAGGATGGATTTAACTCTTCGTTCTCTCCAAAGGCTTCCTTAATCATATTGCCACCAATGAACAGCAGTAATACAAACACCACCCAATGGTCAAAGGAAGAAATCATTTCTGCAAAACTACTTCCGGCAAAATACCCAATTACCGGCATGAATGCCTGAAATCCGCCAAAATATAAGCCCACCAGCAATACATCCTTTATCTTCAATTCTTGAACAGATAATCCTTTACAGATGGAAACTGCAAAGGCATCCATAGAAAGTCCCACCGCCAGCAAAAATAATTCAATCAATCCCAAACCTGTATCCTCCAAACCTGTATCCTCCTTATATGTCATTAAATAGTATTTGCGAAACCTGTTATTCATAATCATCCACATCTGCAACCTTCATCTTAATAATCCGGTCTATACTCGGAAAAGAATAATAACGGTAAGAATAGGATGCCGATTCATATATCATATACATGTCCTCTCCATCCACGGCAATCTGTTCCAGCTTCTGGGGCATATTAATAATACTAATTGCATTCTCATTGGTATAATTCTGATTCTTCTCCTCATCCTGTATAATGGAAAACTTGGCAAGCTTCGAAGGCATAATACCATACGATTCTGTAATATACATTCTGTATTCCGTAAACACAATTCCCTGCACTTTACTGGAAATAGCAGAAACATTTACCGGAACCGCAATTTCTCTTGGCAGTCCGGCCCCATAATGCTCCTGATATCTTGAGCTATTGACTCTCTCCAAGGACCCATCTGCTGCAATCTTAAACTTCTGCAAAATACTATCATTGCTTACTTGAAAATATCCAATGTACAAATATCCATTATAATACGCCATAAAAGAATCTCTCGGAATCGTATATAAATCCTCTATCTCCGTAAATCCAATGGGACGTCTGGCATAGCGATAATTATACGCCCTAAGCTGCGATAAGGTAAAGGAATTGGCCTGTGCTCTCTTTTGGTAACAGGACACCCATATACGCTGATGTATTTTGTCGTAAGCAATTCCACCTACATGATGCCGTCCCGGGAGCACAATGGTCTTGACATATGCTCCGGTATACTTATCTAACACATAAATCACCGAGTAATGCTTCCTCGTATGACAGTATGCCCCAATTAAAAGATAATCCTCTACCACACAGACACTTTGCGGCACCATATTAGTACAAATATCATCCGTTCCCGCCCGCATTGTTCTCGTAGCATTCAACCCTGGAATCAAATAGGTTCCTTTATCAAGCTCACCTTCATAATGCTGAAAAGATTTTTTTAGCACCGGGTATCCAATCAGGGAAAGCTCCAAAACATTAAGGCTATGAAGTGCCTCTACGGTAGTATCCTTCGCATTCGTTTTCGGCTCATTATTCTGCCAGAATAAAACAGACTGATACCCCCATCCTCCTATGGAGCCTATAAAGAGTAAGGAAAGAAAAAAGACATATACACATTTTACGAATTGATGTTTCCTTTTCGCCTTCAAATGCTGAATGCCTCCCTTCTTTCATTTATTCAATTCCTTATTCTATTGATATTTCTGACTCTGTTCCTTTATCAGATTATTATCATCAAAATAATTAATCTTCATCGCCTGTCTCACATCACGAAGTGTAGCGGCTGCAACCTGTTCTGCCTCTTCGCTCCCCTTTCTCAAAATCTCGTATACTGCTGGTATATCCTTCTCCCACTTTGCTCTTCTCTGCCTGATTGGCTCAAGAACTGTCTGCATCACATTATTGAGGAACTTCTTTACCTTGACATCGCCTAGACCGCCCCTTTGATAATGCTCCTTCAATTCATCCAAACTCTTATAATCCGGCAAAAACTCCTCAAAATGCTCCTGCTTGCAAAAAGCATCCAAATAGGTAAAGACACAATTCCCCTCAAGTTTTCCCGGATCCTCAATACGAATATGATCCGGGTCTGTATACATAGACATTACCTTTTTCTTTACCTCACTCTGCGTATCTGCGAGATAAATACAATTGTTCAGGGATTTGCTCATCTTTGCCTTACCATCAATCCCCGGCAACCGCAGGCACGCCTTATTGTCTGGTAATAAAATCTCTGGCTCCACCAGCGTATCACCATATACCGAATTAAATTTATGGACAATCTCCTTACACTGTTCAAGCATTGGCATCTGATCCTCTCCCACCGGAACCGTCGTCGCCTTAAAGGCTGTAATATCTGCCGCCTGACTAATTGGATAGGTAAAAAACCCTACCGGAATACTCGCTTCAAAATTACGCATCTGAATCTCTGATTTAACCGTCGGATTCCTCTGTAAACGGGATACCGTTACCAGATTCATATAATAAAAGGACAACTCCGTAAGCTCCGGAATCATCGACTGAATAAACAGCGTTGATTTGTCGGGATCAAGACCTGCCGATAAATAGTCCAGTGCTACCTCCACAATATTCTGCCGTATCTTCTCCGGGTTATCCGCATTATCCGTCAATGCCTGTGCATCCGCAATCATAATGAAAATCTTCTCAAATTCTCCGGAATTTTGCAGCTCTACTCTTCTTCTTAAAGAACCTACATAATGGCCTACATGCAATCTTCCTGTCGGACGGTCTCCCGTCAATATAATCTTACCCATCACTCTTCTCCTATATCTATTATTTGATCGTTCGCAAATCTACCCCCGGTTCTCCTCTGCAACCAGATTCTCCACTCCATACTTTTTACGCAAGGCCGGCTTTTCAATCTTACCTGTTGCATTTCTTGGAACCTCAGCAAATATAATCTTTTTCGGACGCTTGTAACGTGGTAAATCAAGACAAAAATCGTTTATCTCTTCTTCACTGCAACTCATGCCCTCTTTGATAGAAATAACTGCTCCGGTAATCTCACCCAGCCGTTTGTCTGGTAGTCCGATTACCGCCACATCCTTAACCTTATCATACGCACTTAAGAAATTCTCAATCTGCACCGGATAGATATTCTCACCGCCACTGACAATGACATCCTTCTTCCGGTCCACAAGGAAAATAAACCCATCCTCATCCATCATCGCCATATCCCCGGTAAACAACCATCCATCCTTCAAGGTTTCCCTAGTTGCCTCTTCGTCATTATAGTAACAGGTCATCACGCCCGGACCTTTAACGACAAGCTCACCAACGCTGCCCTGCTCCACCTCATTACCCGCTTCATCAACAATCTTACACTGCCAACGGTAACCCGGAACACCAATCGCACCTACTTTATGAATATTATTCATACCAAGATGCACACAGCCCGGTCCGGTGGATTCTGACAAACCATAATTCGTATCATATTTATGATTAGGGAAATATTCTCTCCAATGCTGAATCAATGAAGGCGGTACCGGCTGTGCTCCTATATGCATTAGCCTCCACTGCTCTAAGTCATAATCCTCCAAGCGAAGCTCCTTACGGTCTAATGCATCCAGAATATCCTGTGCCCATGGCACTAACAGCCAGACAATCGTACAATGCTCCTGTGACACCGCCTTTAAGATGACCTCCGGCTTCGTCCCCTTCAATAAAACAGCCTTGCTTCCGGCACACAGGCTTCCCATCCAATGGAACTTAGCTCCTGTATGGTATAACGGCGGAATACAAAGGAACGTATCATCCCTTCCCGTCTCATGATGTTTCTGCTCCATCTGTGCTGCCTGCATCAGGCTCTCATGATTATGCAAAATCGCCTTCGGAAATCCTGTCGTTCCTGAAGAAAAATAAATCGCCGCATCGTCCTCATCCTCCAGACGGATAAGTGGCGCCTTACTAGAACAATCCGCTACCAATTCATGATAACTCTCTGCAAAGGTCGGGCAGTGGTCTCCCACATAGATTAACAGTCTGCCACGGCTAAACTTGTCCGCAATAGATTCAATCCGGCCAATAAACTCCGGTCCAAAAAATAAAATATCCACCTCTGCCAAATCCGCACAGTACTGAATTTCATCCGCATCAAAACGAAAATTAAAAGGAACGGCTATTGCTCCGCTCTTTAATATTCCAAAATAAATCGGCAGCCATTCCAGACAGTTAAACATTAAAATAGCCACCTTGTCTCCACGCTTTACTCCACGTCCCAGCAGCATATTCGCAACGCGGTTAGCTTTCTCATCAAAAACGCTCCATGTTATCTCATGACGATAGGGCTGAGATTCTGTCGTCTGAACCAAATCATATTCCTTCCATGTTGTCCTTCTTGTATCTGCAATTGTCGGATTCAGTTCCACCAAGGCAACCTCATCCCCATATAATTTACAATTACGCTCTAGATAATCTGTAACCGGCATATTCTTATCCTTTCTTTGTATAAAATCACTAACTAATAAGGTAACATAATTTAGGAATATCGTCAATGCATGTCTTTCTCGAATAATTTGTTCTTGACATGGTTCATTATCTTTGGTATTATAGTAAGCGTGCTAGGAAATAGCATGTATTATGCGCGAGTGGCTCAGTGGTGGAGCGTCTCCTTGCCAAGGAGAAGGTCGCGGGTTCGATCCCCGTCTCGCGCTTTTTATATTGCCATTTTTATTATATTCACTCGTATTTCATGCAGCTACATTTAGGCATCTATCTATCATCGACTTTCTCTTTTATGAATTTCTCCTTACTTTCTGATAACAATATCTTTTCTTTCATCAGCCATGATATAATCTCTTCCATTCCCTCTTCACTGTATTCAAACCGTTTGAAGTGCTTATGCTCCTCGGGTGTTTTATCGTAAATAAAGGGCCCAGGCCAGCAAACTGCCTCTAATAAAGACTGCGCAGCCTCTCCCTCCTTCGTTTCGGAACTGCTCTCCTCGATACGGTAAATCCGGAAATAAAGAGGGCCATCACTTCCCATATATGTATTTTTCTTATAATAATCAAGCACATATAATTGTTCTCTTGTAATCATAATTATCCCTTTCTTTCAATTATTTCTTTCAAATATAATATAGAAGAAAAAATTGCTATTACAAAAACATAATAGCAATCTTTCTTCTTGAATTGAAACCAACTGTAAAACAGCGGTTTCAATGATTTATTACCCATTGACAATGAACAGGTAATAAAAATCTTAATAAATATGAATAATGAATACTAGAATTATGCTAAGTCAGACATTAATTTCTTAATTACAATCCATGTCTTAGTTCGTAAATCATCTGCCTCAAAAGACGTCAGGAAAGAATCCTTATCAAATCCAACCTCCATCATACGGTCAATCAAATCATTAATATAGCTCTTAACATATTCCACATGGTCTGCTTTGTTGTTCAGCAAATAATCTCCAATATTGTTAATATAACTAATCACGTTGCTCTCTGGTGCAGATGCCTTGCTTGAACCACTGCCAATTCCTGTTGTCTCATCAGAAAGCTCAATTACTTTACCCGTCTTTGTCACAATAACACGCTTATTACCTGATGAGCTGGAACCAGAACTTGGTTTCGGTGCTGACTTCGTGAGCAACTCCTCCACCGCCTTAATCAGATAAGCAACTGCATAAGTACGCTCCTCCTTCGTGGCAGCGTCACTTCCTTTGTCCACATGCTGGTTCCATAACCATTCAGATTTATTTACACAATCAGCAACCTTGGCGTTCATCATAAGCTTCTTAAAGTCATCATTACCGCCGCCACCAAACTTAAAGCCACCACCGCCTGCAGTCTGATACTTACTAGGAAGTGTAATACTCTCATATGTTTTAGAAAGCTGCTTTTCAATCTTCTTCGGGTCATAGCCATTACTCATAACCTGAACCTTAGCATTCTCTACACCATTCTTAATCATATCATCTGCTGCCATAAACACAAGATGCTTCTGGCGGTCCTCAAGCATACCCTTAATCTCCAGATTGGTCTTGTTCTTCTCAATGATGGAGTCTTTACGAATCTTAAATGCTTTAATCTTCTCACGCACACTGAACAAGCCCTTCAACAGTGTAGGATTACCATTAATAAAATTACCAATCCAGTTCAACTCAATAAACTGGTGTTCAATCTTATTAGAAAGCTCGTATACACTATCGCCATTGAACAGTACATTCAATGTAGTATAAAGCATATCCAAAATCTCATACTTCTCTTCCCACGAGCGGTTTGACATATCCTGACTAACCAATGCCTTAATACCACACTCAAAGAATACCATATTGTACTCATAAAGCCCTTCAAAGATGTTGCTCTTATCAGACAGGGAAGAACCGGTACCAAGCACCTGCAGATTCTTCTTCATCACAGGATCTTCCTCAATATACTTACATACCTTCTTTATAAAAGCAGATACATCAGAAATAAGTCCATCGATACGCCGGTTATAAATCTCCTGCTTGGAAATTGCGGTGACTACTGCACGGTTCAATACATTAGTATTGCGTGTATTATCACAGTTACGAATCAAATCCTTAAAGCTGTCATACACCTTCATGTTATCTACCGGAATATACTCTGCATTCAAGCCATAGAATTCAAATGCCTTATCATAGTTCAAATTCTTAATATATTCGTTAAACATGCCCATAGAGAATTGAATCTTATAGTCGTTCGCTACATCATCATCCTCAACCAGATAATCATAAAATACCTCAAGGTTGTTCAGATATAACTCCGAATTCGTATGACTCGTCAAGTCCATATCCATAACTACACTTATCAGATCAAGGTATCCCATAACTGCCTTATCAAAATTCTTCGGACGATCATCCTCCTCCAATGCCTGATAATAACAATTAATCATCTGTGGTGCAACCTTCTCGCCAATCAAACGCATTGCATCCTCAAAACGGTCAACCTGATATAAATAAACAAGCCATACACTATAACGGTATATACCACCAACAGAAATATCTCCATCTATATCTGCCGGATCATGTTCCCCATACACATGATGATAAAGCGGCTCAATCCAGTCTTCAATCTCATACTTATCTGCCTGCTTAATATGTATGTTCACAAATTCCTGCAATTTAAACAAACGCTCTGATTGTGCCTTGATATCATCTGGCACATTCATCTGTGTAATGTCAAATTCATTGTCCTTCAGGTAATCAATTACAAGAGTATAGAAACCATCCTCCAACTGTTCATTTAAAAAGTGAATAAACAGACCTTTGTTACCGGAAGCTGCAAGGTTCATCAAACTGTGATCCGATTGTGACATACTAACTGACAAACTATTCATTGCGATTCCTCCTTAAAAACACTACTTCCTTAAAATCTTATTATCATTCTAACACATCAAAAAAATATATTCAAGGCAAATATGGCTTTTTATCCATGTTTTTCACAACATTTTTTATTAATAATTCACAAAAAGCTTATTAATCTACCTCTAGGTGCTTATCCAATTGTAGAAATCTTTCTAATTTGCCAATTCCATTTGTATAATTATACCAATTATATTGCTATAAACACTCTCATCCATTCATTTCACGTTTAAATGTCCTGATATAATCAGCAATCACGTTTAAATCATATTGGTTTTCTTCCATTAACCTAATAAATGCTGTGCCAACAATAGCACCGTCAATGATATCCTCCTGCCCTCTGATATCGTCTGCTGTACGAATCCCAAAGCCCATCATAACCGGAACCTCTGCAATCTGTTTCACTTCATTTAAGTATGAGGATAAATTAGAATGAAAATCTCCTCCCTGTCCGGTTACCCCCATTGATGACACACAATAAATAAATCCCTTGGCATCCTTTACAAGCATCGGAATGCGTTCCTTTGATACCGGAGACACCAATTGGATTAAAATCGGTGACTCTTCATCTAAATATTGTCTGATTTCATACTGCTCCTCATAAGGCATATCTGGTATAATAACTCCATCCACACCGACTTCTCTACATTTTTTCACCAAAGCCTCCACGCCATAATGAAGAACTGTATTAAAATACATCATAAAAACAATTGGCACCTCACAATCCTTACGCATTCTGGCAACCGCTTCAAATACCTTCGTAAGATTGGTTCCTTTTTCAATAGAACGGAAAGAGGCATCCTGAATCACAGGCCCATCTGCAATAGGGTCAGAAAATGGTATGCCAAGCTCAATCACATCCACTCCCGCCTCTGCCTGTGCTTTTATAATATCCACGGTTTTATCCATATCAGGCAGTCCCGCTGTCATATAGGTTATCAACGCTTTTTCTTTATTATTTTTTAATTTTGTCATTCTCTCTTCTATACGATTCATTATTTATTCATATCCTTTCCTTCTAAATATTGTGCCACCGTATGAACATCCTTATCTCCACGGCCAGACAAACATACCACCATAATATCATCCGCTTTCATCGTCTCTGCCTTCTTAAAGGCATAGGCCAATGCATGGGCACTCTCAATTGCAGGAATAATTCCCTCCAGGCGGCAAAGCTCCAAAAGGGCGTCAATACACTCCTTATCTGTAATGGAAACATAACTTACCCTTCCACTATCCCTAAGATATGCATGCTCTGGACCGATTCCGGGATAATCAAGTCCTGCTGAAATGGAATGGGCAATCTGCACATTACCATTATCATCCTGCAATAGATAAGAACGCATTCCATGCAATACACCGGGTTTACCAAGCGCCATGGCAGAAGCATGCTTACCGCTTTCAATACCAAGTCCCGCTGCTTCCACGCCAATCAATTCCACATCCTTATTCTCCAAAAACTCTGCAAACATACCAATGGAATTAGAACCACCGCCACAGCATGCAATCACGGTATCCGGCAGTCTTCCTTCTTTTTCCATAATTTGTTTTTTCGTCTCTTTACTAATTATCCGCTGGAACTCCTTTACCATCTCAGGATAAGGATGCGGTCCAACCGCAGAACCAATAACATAAAACGTATCCTCCGCCTTCTTTGCCCATGTACGGATAGCCTCATTCGTAGCATCCTTTAATGTACAACTGCCGGAGGTAACCGGGACTACTTTAGCTCCAAGCATCTCCATGCGGAACACATTCAGCTTTTGCCGCTCTATATCCTCCTGTCCCATATAAACAGTACACTCCATTCCAAACAATGCCGCTCCGGTAGCCGTCGCAACACCATGCTGTCCTGCACCCGTTTCTGCAATTACCTTATTCTTTCCCATACGCTTTGCCAGCAAAATCTGTCCAATCACATTATTTATCTTGTGTGCCCCGGTATGATTCAAATCCTCTCTTTTTAAATACAATTTCGTTCCATATTTTTTAGAAAGATTCTCTGCATAGTAAAGGGGATTCTCCCTTCCAACAAACTCCTTCATATAATAATTATAATCATCCCAGAATTTCGGGTCGGCAATGGCTTCACGATATGCACTCTCCAACTCCTTTAATGTATTCATTAATAACTCCGATACATATTGTCCGCCAAACGCCCCATATTTCTTATTTTGATACATTTTAATTACATCCTTTCATTTATTAAATACTCTTCCAACGTGTTGCTAGTGCCATGGGATTGTCACTTTCCATAAACGCACGCCCAATAAGCAGAGCGTCTACCTTACATTCCTTCAAAAATGCAATATCCTCATCCTTCGCAACCCCACTCTCTGACACAAAAACTGTTCCATCCGGTACCATCGGGCGAAGCCACTTTGTCTGCATAAGAGAGATACTAAAATCCTTTAGATTACGGTTATTGACCCCGACAATTCTAGGGGACAGCCGTAAGGCACGCTCCATTTCTTTTTCATCATGAGTTTCTACCAAAACATCCAACGAAAGGCTGCGTGCTAGTTGATAAAAACTCTTTAACTCACTATCATCAAGAATTGCAGCAATCAGCAATATACAATCTGCCCCGATTACCTTTGCCTCATATATCTGATATTCATCAATAATAAAATCCTTGCGTATCATAGGAAGCGGACTGATGCCCCGAATCTCCCTAAAGTAATCTGCATTTCCATGAAAATGGTCCTCTTCTGTCAGGCAGCTAATCGCATCCACCGATTGGTTATACTCCTCGATACGTTTCTCAAGAGGGATGGTTTCTCCAATCTCTCCCATACTCGGAGATGCCTTCTTAAACTCACCGATAATTGATAAGCCTGGTTTTTTCAGTGCCTCGTAAAAGGAAATACCTATTCTATCAGAAGCAAGGGCAAGCTGTTTCATCTCCTCCTCACCAACTCGTTTCTTGTGCTCAGGCAAACGCTTCTTCTTATCTGCAACAATATCATCTAATATCATAAAAAATTCTCCTTTCTACCCCTTCACCGACAGGAAATTCTCAATCATTTTCTTGCCATGCTCTGTGTATATTGACTCGGGATGAAACTGAATGCCAAACACTGGATATTGCTTATGTTCTATCGCCATAATTTCTCCATCTTTGGTCCGGCAGTTTACTCTGAGACAATCAGGAAGCGTCTCTTCAACAACCGCCAGTGAATGATATCTTGCCACCTTGATACCATCCGGTATTCCATCAAAAATACCTGTTTTATCATGTGTAACCTGCGACTGCTTTCCGTGAAATAACGACTTCGCATAAGAGATTTGAGCCCCAAATGCCGCACCAATACTCTGGTGTCCAAGACATATGCCAAGAATAGGAATCTCTCTATAAAACTCCTTTACCACGTCCATACAAATTCCTGCCTCCTTCGGACTTTTCGGTCCCGGCGACAACACAATATGGTCTGGGCTTTTCTGCTTGATTTCTTCAAGCGTAATCTTGTCATTCCTCACTACCTCAATATCCGGTCGGAATATACCTATATACTGATACAAATTATAGGTAAAGGAATCATAATTATCAATTAATAAAACCATGTTATTCTCCCTCCTTGAGTAAAATCGAAGACAATGCCCCCATCTTATTAACACATTCCTGATACTCCTTTTCGGGAACAGAATCTGCAACAATTCCTGCACCCGCTTGTAAATATACCAGATTGCCCTTTTTTATCATTGTACGGATTGTAATACAAAAATCCATATCACCGGAGAAATCTATATAACCAATGGCTCCCCCATATAGTCCCCGCCGCACCGTCTCCAGCTCATCAATAATCTCCATTGCACGAATCTTAGGAGCGCCACTTAATGTACCTGCAGGCAGGAAGCTGTTCATCAAATCAAGAGGATGCATTGTCCCACGCTGCTTCCCTTTTACCAAAGAAACGATATGCATAACATGGGAATACTTCTTAATATCCATAAACTGCGCTACCTTGACCGTGCCAAATTCTGCAATTCGCCCCATATCATTTCTCGCCAGATCCACCAGCATAACATGCTCTGCCCTTTCCTTTTCGTCTGCCAGAAGCTCCTTAATCAGGCATTCATCCTCCTGTTCGTCCTTTCCTCTTGGTCTGGTTCCAGCAATCGGGCAAGTCTCAACAATGCCACGCTTTTCCTTTACAATCATCTCTGGTGAGCTTCCAATAATCTCAAATTCCGGAAACTTGAAATAATACATGTAAGGTGAAGGATTCTTCTCCCGCAATCTCTGATAAAGCGTGTAGCCATCTACACCAGTCTGTACCGTCCACCGCTGTGACAATACCGTCTGGAAAATATGTCCCTCCCTGATATAATGCTTAATCCGGTTCACCTTGCTGCTATATTCCTCCAAGGTATCCGAGCGTTTCACAATAATACCATCCCTCGTATCTGCAATATGATTCTGCTTCTCCCTTTTATAAGCATGATAGCGTTCTACGACCTCCTTTGACATCGTTAAAAGCCTTGCCTGAGCTTTTTCATAGCCTGCTTCGCTATCCTCCATCAATGTGACAAAGGTCATGGTTTCCGCCTCATGATCGATGGTAATATATTCCATCACCAGCATAAGCTGTATGGTGTCAATACCAAGCTCCTCTTCATTTTCATCCGGAAGCTCCTCCTGATAACGCACATAATCATAGCCAAAAGCCCCAACCAATCCACCGAGAAAAGGAAGCTCCCCCTCCTCCTTCGTAATCTCATAACGGCTGTAAAACTGCTTCAATAATTCCACCGGATTTCCCGGCTGTTTAAGCCGGGTGCCATCCTTATACTGGATACACAAGCCCTTATCTTGTCTGGAAGTAATAATTGCCTCTGGTTCTCTGCCTAGAAATACATAACGTCCGTTGTGCTTATCATAGCTTTCCAGTAAAAAGCCATTACCTCTCCCAACATAGCTTTCATACACCTCTGTCGCTGTCTCATTCACAATACTAACCGTCTTTTTATATGCTCGTTTTCTAATTTTTTCTTCCACTCCATCATCCTCCTGACAATAAAAAAAGTCCACTGATATTCCTATCAGGGACGAATTATCGTGGTGCCACCCTTGTTCACGCAGAGAAATGGCAAAAAAATAAGCATCTTCCAACCGGAAAATACTTGCCACCGCTTTGCGCCTCTTTATTGATACAAAGAAAACTCTTGATATCTTACCGCTATAACGTGCGGACACGGCATCAGCTACTAACATTCACCTTGCATCTCACAAACCCATTCCCTTCTGCCTTCTGTACCGGATTCCAGCCCCCCGGCTCTCTGTGACATCATCTCAAAAGGTACTCTCTTTGCTCATTGATTTTGTCTGTTTATTATTATACTAACTGTAAGGATAACACACGAAAGAAATACTGTCAAGAGCCAGAGGAATAATTATTATCCCCCAAAAACAGATACTCTTACTGTACATTAACTTCCCACTATGTAATAGACCCGTTCCGTTTTCTTTCCCGGTTTTTTATGAGTAAATGCTTCGTAGCATGCATGAAGCGTCAAGCCACTTTCTTTAATCATCCGTTTTACTTCAAAAATTTCATATGCCCTTTGATAATGAAATTCCGTAAACTTCTGCCACAGATTAGAAGAATCCTCCTTAAATGGAACAAACAGGGTAAGGGCATACTCATTAATCCTTCTTTCTTCATCAAAACAATTATCCCATATATAACTGACATCTTCCCTGTCCTCTGCAAAAACATTATTTCCACATATCTCTTGATAAAAATAAGGAGTCTTCATATCAAAAATAAATATTCCACCCGGTGCCAAATGCTCTTTCACCCGCTTTAAAACCGATAAAAGCTCTTGGTCATCAAGCATGTAATTCATACTGTCACAAAGGCTGATAATTACTGATACACACTCCCCTAGCGTAAACTCCTTCATATCCTGCCTAATATACAAAATATGATCTATATCATTGACTGACTGACTACTGAAATCAAGCTCTGCACCAGATGTATCATATATCTCCATCTGCTTCTCTTTGGCAATAGAGAGCATCTCCTCTGACAGGTCAAGTCCAATCATCCGGTAGCCTTGCCCCGCCAGTCGTCTGGTTATGTTTCCTGTTCCACAGCCCAGTTCTAAAATTGGTGCTCCATCTTCTATCTGATACTCTTTTAACAACACATTCACATATTCACACCACGCATCATAAGGAATGTCGTCCATCAATGCATCATACACCTGTGCAAAGCTTGTGTATACCTCCATCCTTTGTACCTTCCCTTTCTAACCTTCTCATTGCTCTTCCTTGTTGCGTCTTCTCGAAACAATACCACCTATCTTACCTGTTTCCTTGGCCGACAATGAACGCCATCCCTTCTCAAGCACCCGGTCATAAAGTCCAAGCTCCATTGCTACCTCATACTTTAAACGCTCCTCGTCAGAAAGCTCTTCAAAACAGAAATCCTCTGGCGGATTCTTCTTATCACTTGCCATTATAACACACTTCCTTTCCTGATAGAACAGACTTCGCTGTTCTCTAAAAGGAGTGTTTCCGCAAATGAATCAAACTATACATTCCAATACTGAAACTTCGTATATGATGCTAGTGCATTGTAGCATTATAGGTCTGTTATACATATCTCCTCAAGCTTATAAAAAGAATACAATACCACACGACAGACCCTTTTTCCGGTTATCTGTTCTAATGTCTTTTTATAATATTTCATCTGAAGCTGATATCGTTCCTTAAGCTCTTCTAATGCTGCTATCTGGTCCGTCTTGTAATCCATAATCACTAATGTGCCATCGTCCTGCTCATAATAAGCATCAATAATTCCCTGCACCAGCATGGTTTCTTCTTCCATTCCCATACAATGCTCCCCGCCAAGCACTTCATTAGCAGGAAATCCAACCACAAATTGTGCCTCCTTAAACAAGCGGTTCTGTCTCTGGGCTGATACCATCTCCTGTGCCAGGGAAGAGGCAAAAAACCGTTTTACCACATCAAAAGAAAATACTTCCGACAGCCCTTTCATGCCTCTTTTAGCAAGCTCCTTCAACACCCGGCTGTATTCCTCCTCATCCGCTCCCTTATCAAAATCATAAAGCTCCATAAACTTATGAATATAAGTTCCACGGACAGCACCCGTAAGCTTGGCAGGCTGCTTAGAGGCTTCCTGTATAAATTCTGGCACCAGAGGCTCATCCTTCCCACCGGGCAGTTCCTGATCAGAAAAAAGCTGTACAGATTGTGTCTCCTCCATATAAGCCGCCTTTAACTGACTGACAGAGTACTTGCCCGCCTGCGTGGTCGCATTCAGATAAGGATATTGACGTATAATACGGGAATGTAAAACTTCTACCTGTTCCTCTGGTATCATACGGGCTTTTTGTTCCAGCTCTTTATAATCCAGATTGTGTTCCACACTCTGTAAATCCATCATACGCTTGATACTCTCCTCATGAAAGCAATGAAAGGAAAAGGCTGCCTGACAGGAAGGCTTTATAGCCTGCTCCTTTTGAATATAACATCCTGCCTGTGACAGCGGTAAAGAAAGCACGTCATGGGAACTAAGTGCCATCAATATCCATTGCAGATAAGAATGAGCCATATAGATTCCTGCATAGTCCGGCAACGGAAGCTTTTTAAAGGTTTCTTCCATATCCTCCACACACCCGGTCATAATACATTTATCCTTTGCCCTGGTCAAAGCAACATACAACACCCTAAGCTCCTCACCAAGCATTGCCTTCCTCGAATCTAATGCAAGAGCCATACGCATAACCGTCTTTCGGCGAATTCTAAGCTTGGTATCAATATAATTAGGTCCCAGTCCATAATCCTCGTGCAATAATATATCTGCCCGCAAATCCATCTCATTAAACTGCTTTGCCATCTGGCTAACAAAAACAATCGGAAACTCCAAGCCCTTCGACTTATGAATCGACATAATACGGACAACATTATCTTCCTCGCCAAGCAGGTTCGGCTCTCCAAAATCCACCTCATATTTATGAAGCTGCTCAATGTAGCGGACAAACTGAAACAATCCCCTAAATCCGGTATTCTCATACTCATTGGCACGCTGTACCAGCATATCAAGGTTCGCACATCTACGCTCACCTGCAGGCAAAGTAGAAACATAACGCCAATACCCACTCTCCTCATAGATGCATTGGAGCAGCTCACCAACAGACCGCTCCATAGAAAGCCGTTGAAATCGTTCATACTGTGTCACAAAATGCTTAAGGCGTTTTGCCAGTGATGGAATATCAATTTGATGTGCCTGTCCGTCATAACACAGCACACCCTCCTCATAAAGAGACAGCCAGCACACTACCTTCCCATAAAGGATATCTGTATCTTGAAATGCCCCTGCACATGCATCCTTTCTCTCATCCCCCTGTGTCTGGTATGCCCCATCGTTTAGAAGATCCCTTATCTCACACACTACAAAAGCCAGTTCCTTAGAGGAAATCTCTCCAAAATAATTGTGAAGCACGGCTGCCATAGCAATATCATTTCTGCCATTATCCAATGCCCTAAGATAATTGAGCATCAGCTCTACCTCCGGAGCAGAAAAATATCCCTTCGTCCGTTCCACAAAGGCGGGAATCCCACAATCCTGAAACACCTTGGAAAATACAGCAGCCGATGAGGATGGGGAACGCAGTAATACCACAATATCACTATATTTAGCCGGACGGTAAAACACTTCTTTCGTCTCCTTATCTTCATAAGCCTTCACCATCATATGGCTTCCGGGGCAGAGCATCTGATGAATACGGCACGCAATCATCCTTGCCTCTGCTTCCACCTTATCCGCTTCTTCCTCATGATTAGTATCATAAAGCAAAAGCTCTGTCTGATTGTCATAATCACACTCTTCAAACAGGAGCGTATCCGACTCAAACTGCTCTCTTTTCGGAACTGGGTAATTCGCTCCCGGCTTTAAGGCGGCAGTCTGATCATATTCTACTTCCCCAATGCTTTTGCCCATAATCCGGTAAAATATATAGTTAATACTCTCTAATACATTGGGGGAGCTTCGGAAATTCTGGTCTAATTCCACCTTAACACTATCTGCCCTAATCCCTTCCTCATAGGCAGGAAAGCTTTGGTATTTGCCGACAAACAAATCCGGTCTTGCCATGCGGAAACGATAAATACTCTGCTTCATATCCCCTACCATAAACATATTATCCGTAGCGACGGAAGAAAGAATTGTCTCCTGAAGATAATTGCTATCCTGATATTCATCAATCATAATCTCTGCATATTCTTCCCGTAACTGCAATGCAATATCCGAGGGATGAAATGCCCCATCCTCTCCCTGCATTGTCAAAATATGCAGCGCCATATGCTCTACATCAGAAAAATCCGCAATATTCTTCCGTCGTTTTTCCTTCTCATATTCCTTGCGAAATTCCTGGCTTAAAAGCAGCAGCTTGTGCATTACCGGATATACCTTACCCCTATCCTCCTCTAAAACAGAAACCGGAATCTGAAAATAATTCTTCTTAAGCTGCTCCATAACCAGCTTTTTATAATGCTCCCGCCGTTCCTTTATCCACTCCTTATCTGCATCAGTAACATCCTTAGAAAAACGAAGCGTCGGAAACTTAAGCTGTTGCAGCATGGAATAAAGATGCTCCATCTTGCTGCGATTCTCATCTAAATCACAGTCACACTTGCCATATGCATCATTATCTCCATCAAAATCATTGACATTCCCACCAGCAATTTCTTCATAAAGCTTTAACAACAATCTGCCATCCTCGGAAAGTACTTCTTTAAGCTTATCAAGTGCCTTGGCAGCAACATCTCCCATCTCCTCATCAATATATTCCATCACCATCTGCTGCTCCTCAATCGCAGAAGCAATCATCTGCCTTGTATGAATAAGAAGCATTCCATACCAGAGTGAACCATCCTTTAGGGCCGCTTCACTCTGTGCAATCCAGGCATCCGGGTCCGGATGGGACATCTGAAACTCGAAAAGTCCCAATATCAGCTCGGCAATTTTGCCATCTGTACGTCCCGGAGCATAACATTCTAAAAGTCTGACAAAATCCTCGGAAAGTACCTCATATTGCTTTTCCAACAGCCTGTCTACCACCTCATTCTTCAGTATCTTAAGCTCCCCCTCGTCAGCAATACGGTAATTGGGATCTACATCAATTCTCATGAAATATTGCTTTACTATATCGGAACAAAAGCTATCAATCGTGGAAATCGGTGCCTGATACACCAAAGTCTCCTGTTCTCTCCAAAACGAAAGCATCTCACTATTTTTTCCAGTCTCCTCTTCCCTAACAAGCTGTTCATGTATTGCAGCACTAAGCCTGCCCCGCATCTCTGCCGCTGCTGCTTTGGTAAAGGTAACAAGTAAAAAGGAAGTGACATCGAAATGCTCGCTGCACATCCTGTCAATGATTCGTTTTACCAAAACCCATGTCTTACCAGAACCCGCTGCAGCAGCAACCAATATATTTCTCTCACGGATTTCAACTGCCTGTCTCTGTGCCTTTGTCATCTGTTCTGTTCCCATCGGTTACTCCTCCTTATGCTTCTATCTGAAAATCTTCCATGGTTTTCGTCTCAAGTCTTCGCACACAAGACTCGTTTTCCGTTATCTGGCAAATTCCACTGTACGGACAGTAGGTACAGGAGCCTGTTTTCTGATATCTATAAGGTTCTGGTGCAATCTCACCAAGAAGCATCCTCTGCCCAAGGCTCTCAATCTGCTGTTCGGTATGGAAAAGAAGCTCTCTCATCTGTTCCCGGTCATAAACCCGGCTCGTTTTAGTAAACTCTCCATCCTTAGTGTAAGCAACAGGGATACTTTCACACTGGTAACGTTCCTTGTTCTGCAATACAGCCTTCTCCATATTCCCTACGACAATATCATCCGCCAATACCACACCATTTTGTTTGAAGGTATCATTGACCAGCTTCCGGTACGCAGCATCATCCTCCATGGACTCTGTCCCTGCATTCTCATAATCCATAACCGGATCCTTAATATGATAGTAAAGTGCCGCAGCCGCCACCTTCTCTGCCCCGGCAGGATAGCTTTGCTTCGCAACCAGCAGATAAGTAAGAAGCTGCAATTGCAGTCCATAATACACCTTTGTCAAATCCAGCTTCGTGCTGCCCGTTTTATAATCTATAATCTTAAGGTACACTAAGCCATCCGAAGCCTCGTAGGTATCCACACGGTCAATGGTACCCTTTAAGGAAATCTGTCCTCCATTATCAAGCTCATAGACCGGTGCGTCAAGCTCCCCATCATCCCCAAAGGTAATCTCAAAATCCTGTGGAACAAAATTGCCAAGATTAATATGCCTGCACAGCATCAAAAGGTTCCGTTTCGCCATACGCATAACTGTCTGCTCCACATATCGGTTTCTCGCCGTCTCCTCTGTAAAATCATAACCCTCCGACAGCATTGCCTCCTTGACACAATCCGATGCCCTGCTTACAAAATCTGCCTGCGTCAAAGCCGCATAGGAAATCTCTTCCTCCTTCATCCGTCTTGTAAATAGCTCAACCACCTTATGCATAATCGTTCCAAAATCCGCACTGACAATATCTGCCGTCTCCTGCTCCTTAAGCTTCAATCCGTAATTTAAAAAATGAGCGTAGGCACAACCCGAATAATTCTCAAGGCGGGTCACGCTAAGTACCAATCGCTTGCCAAACAAACGCAACGCCAGTTCCTGCCCAAGCTGTTCCATCTCCCCTCCAAGGGAAAGTGCCTTCAGACACTCCTTTAAAATTGGCTGGTATTCCTCCTTCTGGCTAACGAGCTGGTAAAGCGTTAAAAACTCATATTGTTCTTCCTCACTAAGCTCCTCATATTGTCGCAATCCCCTTGCCAGTATATTATGTATTGACTCCTCACTGCAAAGATAGCATTCCCTGGTTACAGAACGAACAGAAAGCTTCGGAAATACTGTCCGTAACCGTTCGATTAAATATGCCGGACGCATCGCCCCGCCGGATAGATTCATACGGGCATAGCTAACAATCAGGCGGGCGGATGGCTTCGTCAGCATCTGATACAGATAAAACTGTTCCTGATAGGCAAGAACACTACGGTTCGGGGCGAGATGAAGCCTGCCTTTATCCAGCGTAATCCTGTCCCTATCCGATATCAGATTCGGGGAACCCTGGTTCACCGGAAGATTCGTATCATTGACTCCTAGTACAAATAGTGCCTTTATCTTACCAAGCCTTGTCCGGGTCAGATCTCCCACCAACACCTCATCCATTGCAGGAGGAATTGAGCCAAGGGCAAGCTCAGAAAGCCCTGCATCCAAAATAGCACACAGCTCACTGTTAGGCAGACAAACCTCTCCAAGCAGAGAAACAAGCTTATCAAGCAAGCCAATCATAGCACCATATATATTCTGCCACACCTTAGCATTAACATAGTCCCCTTCCTCGTTAAGCTCCTTGGCACGCTGCTTAAGATATGTCTCATACCGCATGTCAACCATATACTGATAAATTGCAGCTGCCTTATCCCGCACAGTTGCCCCGGAAGAAATCACCTCCTGTAATGGTAACAGTTTACTCATCACACGCCCACGAATCCTGTTCATCTGTGCAAGATAATTATCCTTTCTCTGCAGCTGTCTCTGCCTTGCCTCCTGTTCCTTTGCCCTCACATAATAGCTTCTTGGAACCTTGAAAAATCCATCCCGCCATGGATAGAAACCGATAACCCCTGTTGCAACAAGATAATCATTAAGCTTCTGGGACTGCCGCTTATCAATCCCCGCCAGACCGGTATTCACATAACGCATCATGCGGTCATAGGTATACCCCTGTCCCTCCATACAAACAATTGCCAATACTGCACGCAATGCCTCTACAACCGGATGATTCATAATCGCATGGTTATGGTCTAAAAAATAAGGAATGTGATATTGGGGAAAGATCCGTTCTATAAGCTTCCCATATGCCTCCTCATCCCCACTCACCACTGCAATGTCACGATAACGAAATCCTTCCTCTAATACCAGTGTGTCAATCCTCTGTGCAACTGCCGCAAGCTCCGCTTTCATATTGGCAGCCTCAAAAACCTCTACATGCGATGCTTCCACTGTAATGTCCGGCAAAGAACGCTCCCGAAACAAACACCGTTCCAGCAATGCCAAATCCGGTGCAGACCCGAAACGGGAATTCGAAACATCAAAAAGGGAAATGATATCAACATCCTCACACCCTTCTTTCTCTTGAAGGGAAGCATAACACTTAAGCAGACTGTCATAGGTTTCACGGCTTAATGCAAACATATACTTAGAACCGGAACGCTTCCGAAGCAGCACATTCTCATCCATCGTTATGGTAAAAAAGCACTCTGCTCCTAATTCCATAAGCTTTACAATCACCTTATATTGAATCGGCGTAAAACCGGTAAATCCATCAAAATAAAAATTAGCATCTCTTAAAAGTTTAGACTCCCCCGCCACTTGGCAAAACAGCTCAGGCAATTGCTCCGCAACTAAATATTGCTCTCCTAACGCTCCTGCAAATCCGGCATAAATCAATAACAAATCATGCAGCTTATAGGCAAGCAGGCTGTTCTCCTCCATGGAAGCTAGTACCTCTCTAAGTCTTTTCTCCGACATATCATATTGGTAAAACTCAGAAAGCACCGATTTTAACTGGTCTAAAAAACCTGCCTTGTCCTTCATATTCCTATAAAGCAACAGCTCCTGCTCCACCTCACCAAGCACCCTGCGAAGAAGCATGCTCTTCCCATAATCCTCCAGCACCGCACTCACATGAGTTCCTAGCTCTTCAAAAATCCTATGGCACAAACGAATAAAACTCAATACGTCAATGTTCAGCGTCCCATGATGCTTGGAATAATGTACTACATCCCGCTGTGCCTGTAACGTATACTGCTCCGGCACAAGCAGAAAACACTGCTTCTTACTATCTGCCTCCGCCACTGAAAAAAGTTCCTGGTATAACCTTGTTGTCTTGCCGCTTCCACTTCCTCCGACAATGATATGTAATTGTTTCATGACAGCACCACCAATCAAACGTTTGTTCTGTTTTTATCATAGCATAGATTGGGGGATAATTCAAGTGGGCAATATACTTTTTGTTTGGAAATGGGGAAATTGTACTAATATGTATGATGTATAATCTATGATAATCCGTAATATGGCATGGAAGGGGGACTGGCTATACAATTTGTTCCGTTGTTTGGGAATAAGCATTTCTAAGATATTCCCATGAAGGCAACATGGGCTGACGCAACCGACGCACATTCGCCATCCATGGCTCAAAGTGCGTCTTTTCGGGACATCCAGTCCCGAAATTGCTAGGTTATAGTGTGGAATATCAAGAACTGCTAATTCCCTGCCAAAGTCACAAATTGCATAGCCAATCCCCCTTCCATGCCCTCTCAAGGTTATAGACAAACCATTTTTAGCAAAAGGTTTTAGAACAATCAATTGCACTGTTTCTACTACAAAATAAATTAGTTGAAAAACTTTAACGCAGACTTAATAAACCTGTTCTGAACTAATCAAGGCAGGTAACCACTTGAACTACTTAGAATTGCAAAAAGAATCTGTGGGTGGCTTCAAGAAGGCATAAAACCGAAATGTGCTATGGATTTATGACTTTGGGAGGGAATTAGTATTTCTTGATATTCCCATTAACCCACAGCGATTTCGGGACTGGACGTCCCGAAAAGACGCCTCTGAGCCATGGATGGCGAATCGGCGTCGGTTGCGTCAATACCCAAATTACTACATGGGAATATCCTAGAAATACTTATCCCCGTACAACGGAACAAATCCATAGCACATTTCGGTTTTATGCCGCCAGAACCCATACAAGCTTCCTTTTGCAAGAGTCCTGTTGAAGTAAATCCCTGCAAATTTTAGTCATAAAATAAAAATACATTCATAAATTATACTAGTAACCTTTAGGAGGATATTATGGAAAATAAGACAAAAATTGTACTTTTACAAACAAAGGAACTGATTTATACCGGAATATTTGTCGTTTTGGGAGTAATTCTGATCGTCATTCTCATCAGTATGTTTGCATCAAAAAACGACAAAAACAAATCTGCCAAATCGACTTATGAGCCTGGCACCTATACATCCTCCATTTCATTAGGAGATTCTACTTTTGAGGTTATGGTCACTGTGTCGGATGAAAAAATAGAAAATGTTGCATTTGACCAAATGAATGAAACCATTACCACAATGTACCCTCTGTTAAACACTGCCCTCGACAAGGTAAATGAGCAGATAAAGGAGCATGGTTCCATTGACAATATTGCCTTTGAAACCGATTATCAATATACTGGAACTGTGATAAAACAGGCAATTGAAGCCGCCTTAAACAAAGCCCATAAGTAGCATCATCCGAAAAAAGCAGTCTCTTTCATAAGGAGGCTGCTTTTTGAGATACCAGAGTCAGCTTACTTCCAGATTCCAACACGTTTGCGTTCCAGATAATAAAGATTACTCTCCATCGCCATAACCTTTTCAATCGGAACACTTTTAAATATTGGCATCCTCATTTTAAACTTTATCCAGAGGGCAGAATAAATTGCTAATACAATAAAGGTTCCCCCGGTAAAAAGCCATATCATAAGCCGCTCATGGGGGTCTGTTGAAATGCAGAGAATCATATAGGCAGTCCCAATAATTCCTACGAAAGGAAGTAACAAACCTCCCGCTACTTTAAAGCTTCGGGGTGCCTTAGGTAAACGCTTACGAAATACCAATACATCAATGTGGGCAAGAATATAGGAAACCATCCAAAATACAGAACCCGCCAGAATTAAAAAGTCAATGGCATCTGCCGAATTGTTACTTGCGACCGCAAAAATAAAAATTGCAATGCTTACAAATACCTGTCCAAACCAAGGAACACCATGCTTATTTGTCTTGGTAAATATCTGTGGAAGCATATTCATTTTTGCCATCCCCTGACAGATTACTGCCAAAGAATTTACAGTAGAATTCTGTGTACTAATTACGGCAAATGCACCGACCAATGTCATCCACACCTTACCAAAATTTCCAAGAATTGCATATCCATATAACAAATGCGGTGCTGCCGATCCTGCAAGCTCTCCCCATTCTGTATAATTGTGGAATCCGAAAATCATGATGGACTGCATAATACAGATCACAACCAAACCAAGCATCATACCAAGAGGCACATTTCTTTTGGCATTTTTCACATCCTTTGAAACAGGGATGGCATACTCTGCACCTATAAACAGCCAGAACGCAACTGCAGTCATCGATGCAATACTACCAAAATTGGTCTCTAATGCCAAAGGCTGTTCTATCTTTGCCCCGACTCCCAGACCTAATGCTCCGATAATTCCCATAACCACCAAAGAACCAATCAATAAAAATGCAACGATATCCTGTACCTTTGCAAACATGTCCACACCATAAAGATTCGCAATTAACACAACTACGGTCATAACCAGAGTGTACACAATCGGTGGAATAGCAAGCCCTGATGTATCCTGAACCGCAATCGAAAAAATAGAGGCTTCTACTCCACATGACATGGTATTACAAACTAAATATCCTCCTACCATAGACAACAGTGTCGGAAATGGCCCTAATGCCGCAAGCGTATACTGTGCAAGACCTCCTGTCGTATTGGGCATTAACGCATTTAACTCCGACAAGGACGCCACTGTTATCATATTTAAAATCATTGCAATCACCATTGCCAATATAAATGTAATTCCAAGCGTTCCGGATCCCTCACCTAGCGATACCAGACAGCTCGTTGCAACAACCAATCCAACTGATATGGATACAACACTTAAAAGTCCTAACTTCTTTTCACCCATGTAATCTCCTCCTACATAAATAAAGGCAATGATATCCTGTTAAGACACCATTGCCAAACCAATTCGCTAATCAATTCAATATGTTTTTATCCTACAGAGCATCTATGCCCTCATCACCGGTTCTTACACGAACAACATTATCAATTCCATAGACAAATATTTTGCCGTCCCCAATATGTCCTGTGTAAAGCTCCTCTTTTACCAGCTCAATAATCTCCTTTACCTTGGCTGTTTCCACCACAATATTAATCTGCTGCTTAGGTAACAGCTCCATAACCTCGTGTTCATCCACCTCATACTCTTGTGTCCCCTTTTCCACACCACAGCCTAACACCTGCATAACTGTAATCCCCCGCACACCAACCTTGGTAAGTGCTTCTTTAAGATTGGTCAGCTTTGACATACCTGTAATAATTTCAATCTTTGACAATTCACTCATAATCATTCCTCCATTCATAAAAACTGTTCTGTTTCCCTTGTCATCTTTTTATACTGATTCAGAGTAACACCTGTATAGCTTTTAAACTCCTTCATCATGTGTGCTTCATCATAATATCCACACTCTAATGCTAACTCATTCAATGCGATGTCCGCTTGTTTTATTCTCGAAAGTAGATATTGGAAGCGTATATATTTTGAAAATTGCTTCGGAGATATGCCATGATAATTTTTAAATACCCTTCTAATATAACAGGAGGAATAGTTTGTCTCCTCTGACAACTGTTCCATGCCTACTGTACCATTGGAAGCAGTAATACGGTTAACAATATATCGATTCATATTCTCCTTTAACGTGTCCACTTCCAAACCAGGAAGCAATTTGTTATATGCCCGCTCAAATATAAAAGCACGTTCGGTTATATTTTTTGCCGCAACAATCTGTTCTGCTAAATCATCGCCAAATAAATCAGCGGTGATTTCTATATCCTGATTGACAAGCATGTCCATGGATAAGTCTTTTGGAAGAACACATTTACCCGGCTGAAACCGTATACCAAAACATAAGTTTTCACTTCCCATCTCCCAGCTCTTTGCCCGAAAAACTGTTCCACTGATATAGGTATGTACCTGATTCCTTCCGATATTAAACAAAAGGTCTACGCTGGAATCCGGAACCGCATCGATACTATGCCTTCCATTTCCACGCATCTTAAATTCGTAAAAATGGGAAATCCCATTGTGTTGGTTTAACACTCTCTGATACGCTTCTGTCTTCAAAAGAATATAGGGCTGCATTGGAATTACTGCCGACTCACTCATCATTTCCATCACTCCTAACCACTTCCATACTACTATGTTCATGGGCGAAAACAAATCCGAGCAGGCAAACACATAAAACCGATCCTATCCCTTTACGCCAGATTAGGGATATCCCAAAGCGGAAGCTTTATACCAATCCCTTTCGCAAGTGCATTTTTGTATATGGTTTCACCCCACGCAATATCCTCTACCGGCATACCGCCGACAGAATAGATAATACGCTCGTCATCGTTTTGGCGTCCCTTCTGAACACCTGTTATAATATCTGCTATATCTACAATATCTTCTTTTTTGATTTTTCCCTCGTGCAGCAAATCCATAAACTTTGCACCAACAACCTGCACCGGGTCATAGCTTGGATAGGGATACTCATCTGCCCATGCCTCATATAATTTATAATTATCAACTACAAGTCTCGTATCTTTTTCCAGATAAAAACCTTCAGGAAAACGAGCTGCAGACGGCATGCATATCAATGCACCCTTCTTAATCCACGCATCATCAATAAACGGAAACATGCTCTCTTTATCACCAACACTGGCAGTTGCAGCGATAATATCACTGTCACAAATTACCTCCTCCATTGTTTCACAGACAATGATATTATCAATCTGCGGACACTCCTCTTTCACAAATGCAACAAAGGAATCAATAGAACGCTGGCTCCGTCCCTTTATTTTTACGGTATCTAATCCCGGACATACACTAACAAATGCTGCTAATGCTGTTTTACCCATAACGCCCGGTCCGACAATGGCTGCAACCTTTGAATCCCTGCGTGCCAAATACTTTGCACCAACTCCGGGAATTGCCCCTGTACGGTATGCACTTAAAAGATTAGCAGACATCAGTGCCAACGGAGCTCCTGTATCCTTATCATTTAACATCATCATTAAAATGGACCTTGGAAGCCCTTGCTTCTTATTTTCAATATTGGAACCATACCATTTCATTCCCGCCATCTGAAATTTACCGCCCAGATATGCCGGCATTGCCATAAAACGTCGGTCCTCACCATTTTTAGGCATCCCTGTAAATTTCGGCTCATCAGGAAATGTTACCATACATCCATGGGAATTATGGTTTTCACCACCCATAACATAGTCTCCCTTATGTAAGGTCACCAACATCTCCTCCATAACATCTACACACTGACGCATATTTTTTACTCCGGACGCAATCATATCCGGCTCACTTAAATATAAAAAGTCAATCTTTGTTCCCATACTATCTCCTCCCTGTAAACTAATCCTGCATGATTATGCGTGTTCTCATCAAAGGAAGCTCTGATATAAAAACAAAAAAGGCGTCAATATCCATTGCTATTGACACCTTTGCCACGCATAGTATAACATAATTTCTTTTAAAATACTATCCTTTTTTCTTACCCGCACACATTTCATATCTGCATTTACTGTTTTGTTAATACAACTATATCTTACTTCAAAGGCATTGTATTGTAAAAAACGATACTAGTACATTGCAAATTTCGCCAACTGTATGGTACAGCACATTAGCGGACCGGCAGAAACCGGTTATAAGAAAGTGCAGAGATATCCACCACTGTCGGCTCTCCCACAACCATCTGCGATAACATCAACCCAACAGATGGCGCTGTCCCAAAGCCATGCCCCGTAAATCCACAGGCGAGAATCAAGCCTGGAACTTCATCAACAGGACCCAGAAAGGGAACACCATCAAAGGATTCATCCAGCCAGCCACACCAGCTGCGCACAATCTTTGCGTCAGTTAGCGCAGGAATATAATCCTGTATGGCTCTGCAACTCGCAGAAAGCGTAAAAGCATTGGTTATGAGCTTAGATGGATCAACACAGTTATTTGATGGGTCAATCATCTCATCGGTTGGCTCCCACCCAGAATCAGAACCAAAAACAAAGGAACCATGAACCGTCTGATGTCCATAGAAATCAGCCGTTGCACACCCAAACATAACATCTGTCATAGGCGGCTGCATTTCTGTAACCAACGCTTCATCAATCAAGCGCATCATAGGAATATCAATTCCCACCGTTCTCGCAATTGCACGGCTTTCATATCCCGCAGCTAAAATTACGGTTTCTCCTTCAAACACCGTGCCATCCGCCAAAATTACTTTCCGGATTTTCCCTTTCACCTTTTTTAATTCCTTTACAGAAGCCTCTGTAAAAAAACGAACCCCTAATTCCAATGCACGCTTGTAATACCCAAGTGTTGTTGTCAAAGGATTGGCATGTCCATCCGTTGGGCACCAGCTTGCTCCAATCACCTCATCCGAAAGATAGGGACAGATTTCTTTTACCTCCTTTTTATCAATCATTTTCACATCAAGTCCAACCGCTCTTGCATTGGATGCCAGCGTTTGAAGTTTCTTTATATGTTCCTCTGTTTTTCCCATCCGCAAATTACCCTTTTGCGTATATTCCACATCTACACCTAATTCCTCCGATAGTGTCGGCCACATATACTGGATTCCATACATGGCATACGGTAATTCCCTTACATCACGACCAGACTGCCGGACACCCCCTCCATTACGGGAGGAACCACCATGCCCGATACTCTTTGCCGCCTCTAACACAATAACATCCCTTACCCCTCTCTTGGCGAGATAATAGGCTGCTGCACAACCATTTACACCGCCACCGATAATAATGACATCTGCTGTATTATTCATGACAAACACCTCCATCCTCTGCAAGTATCCTCATCTCTGTCGGACGCATTGGTGCCCGGGAGCTTGCCGGATAAACGTCCACAGGGGAAACGTGAAGCTCCTTCGCAATAATTCCTTTCACAAGCTTCCCACAGGTTTGTCCCTGACACAATCCCATTCCAGAACGCAAATACCGCCTCATTTCTTCTATTGTAAAAATGCCCTGATGTAACGCCCTTCGTATTTCCCCCTTCGTTACCTCTTCACACCGACAGACTAATAAGTCATCGTCTGCTTCTTCGATATATGGACCAATCTCCTTTAATTTCTCCTGAATATCAAACATCAAAACCCTCCTTCTTAGTAGTATATTTATGCCTTCTTATAAAATCTTGCCGTCATTAACATCTCATTGGGAACCTTTATGGTAAGCAGATTCGTATAATCAAATGCCGGAGCCTTGCTAACCTTGGTAACCTCACAGGAACATACCTCTCTTCCATCCCGCCCGAGAGCCAGTCCCCTTTCTCCTACTTCAGGAACAGGCAAAAATTCGTAAGGCAACGTTACTTCTCCAAAGCCGGGTTCTACATCTTCCTTTACTAAGAAAATAGCCTGACCGGAGCAGGATGCGACACACATGCCGCATCCAACACACTCTTTCTTTCCCTCAACAGCAGGAAGCGACGTAATGTTCTTTCCAATCCTGATGCAGCCTTTAGGGCATGCATCCTGACAGGGATTGCAGGGAATATTTTGTGTGCATTCAATAACCGGATGAATTCCCTTCTGATGTGTAACACCCGGATAACGCTCAATTTCATCATCTGCAACAAATCCATTTTCCAAAAGATTCATAGATACCGCAATTCCCTCATCGGTTTTCTCAACGAGCTTCCCTCTGTTTTTCGGGGCAAACATCCCCTGGCGAAGTGTGTCCAGCTGCGCTTCCAATTCTTTCATACGAGCATTCTTTTCTCCTTCGCTCATATAACCAAGGTAACATGCAATTGCCGCACCACTCATACGTCCCTCAATCATGGCGGAGCTCGCTTCCTCAATTCCGGATACATCCCCGGCTGCATATATTCCGGGTACAGAGGTTGCACCATCTTTGGTACATACGGGAACGTAACCCCCCTTCGTATCCGCCATCTGAACTTCTGCCTGCTTTAACAATTGTGCCATTGGAGACAACCCTACCGCAAGACAGATTGTATCTACATCAAAATGTTTTTCCGTCCCCGGAATTATGTTCCAATCCGCTCCTACCTGCCCAATCACTACCCCGGTAACATGGTCTGTTCCCTCTGCTTTTACTATGGTATGGGAAAGATAAAAGGGAACACCGCATCTGGCAACCTTTGCCGCATGAACACCGTATCCACCAACCCTTGGAGCCGCATCTGCTAATGCAACAACCTCACAGCCTGCCTGCATCAGTTGAAAGCTCACCACAAGCCCTACATTACCAGAGCCTAACATTAACACTTTTTTTCCCGGCTTAATATGGTGCAGATTCATCATCGTCTGCGCCGCACCAGCACCAATCACACCGGGCAATGTCCAGCCTTCAAAATTCACCATATTTTCAGATGCACCCGTTGCAACAAGCACAGCATCGCCCTTGTAATGACGAAGCTCTTCTCCTATTTTTACCGTCACTTCTTTTTGAGGATATAAACCAATGACTGTCGCATTTAATATAACCTCTACACCATACCTGTGTGCCTCCTCGAGCAATTCTTCCCCAATCTTAAAGCCCCGGACCTTTGCTTTATGTTCCTTGGAACCAAAAAATTTATGAATCTGTTTAAATAACTGTCCGCCCGGTCTTTCATTTTCATCAAATACAATCGTCTTAAGTCCCTGTTTCGCCGCCTCAATGGCCGCAGATAATCCCGCTGGACCCGCACCAACCACAATCATGTCATAACGCTCTATCTTCATGTGCTTACCTCCTTCGCCTTCTACATTTTATACCTATTGTTGTGCTGTTACCCCATACTGTGTCTCAATTACCATACCTTGCTCCAGTGGTGTAATGCAGGTTCTGATATTGGGCTTCCCATCAACAATCATCACACAATCCGTGCAGCGTCCAATGGCACAGAAAACCCCCCGGGGCTCATGTGTTCTGGCTGTATATCTATGCGTCATAACGCCATTGGCTTTCAGCGCTGTTGCTATCGGCTCCCCTTTATAACCCTCATATTCTTTTCCGTCATATATAAATGTTATCTTCTCACGTTTCGGAGTTTCACCTAATATTGGATGATTGGCAATCCGTTCCATCATAATCTCCTCCTTTTCCTGTCTGTTCTTCGTGAATGTGTAACTGCCCAAATATAAAAAGTGCCTGCAATTATTTGCAGACACCTTTGTCTTTACGCCTTCACTAGTAGCATATTACCACCAATCATCTTCATTGTATTGTAAAAAACGAAACCACTTTATACGTTCTCCCTTATCCTATCGAGTATCCATTCTCCCCTCTGTTTCCAAAGATGCTTTTCACTGCATTCCCGGTAAGCCCTCGCACTGATATCATAAAGCTTCCGGGGTTGTTCTAACAGCTTCTTCACTCTGTCCGCCATCTCCTCTAAATGGAGCAAATCATAAAATAAAACCGTGTCACCATCCGTAAACACCTCATCCAGATAGGTACTGCTGTCCGTCAGGCTAACGCTGCCATTTGCCATAGCATTAAAAATGCGGTCATGGGCTCCCTCCCGAAACCACGGCATGACATTTAAGGAAATCTTCGCCTGCGTCATGGCATCAAGGCAGGTCTTAGAATCGGCTGGTCCATGCTCCACTAAGCATTCCTTTCTTTTCACCTTTAGGTTCTCATAACCATGTCCATATACATGTACTCTCACCCCGGCATCTAAAAGAGCCTTAAGCACCTGCTCCCGCATGTATGCCCGCAGGTATAAATCAATAAAATTCAGGCATTTAAAACAGTCCCGCCACTCTTCTATCGATAACTGCCCCATTTCCCGGATACAGTGTCTTTTGGCAACCTCCGTTAAAGAGCGTTTCGGATGATGAAGCAGCTCACTAATCATACCACGGTAAAAGGCGGTGTACTCCTCATTGATTCTTGTTATGTAAGGCTCATATTCTGTGCAGCTATTAAAATTACCCGTAAACAATACATCCATGGGACGCTCATTCATCCAGTCACTGATATCCGTAAACATTGGATGTTCTAAAGCATCCCTGGCTTCTTTTGTCAGCACTGATGTCCCCGCCAAAGGGCAAAAACCCAGCGTATCAAGCTCCCTATAGTATTCCCTCAAATACCGCTCATGCTCCCGGTCTATCACAATCTGGGCATAGCGGGGAGGCACCTGCTCCAGCCGGTCCGCATAATAAAGCGGATGGTCTACCATAATATTGATGCACGGCACATCATACTGCTCCCACACATAGCCCTTATCCTCGTCATACACGCCCTCCTCACCGGAAAGCCCAAGAAAGTTAAAGGTCAGCATCACCGTTTCATGGGGCTTTATAAACTTCCTTAACCGTTTGGAACACGCTTTATCCCTGATATCATACCAGAAAATAGATATTCCCTTCGTCTCAAAATAAGCAGCAAGCTGCTCACTAAAATAGGTAAGTGTCTCTACACCCCCACGAAATAGAACCATCTTTTGCATGGAATTCCCCCTTATTTACGCATTCAGACATGTAGCTGCTCTGCCATTCCTAACCAATTCAGTCACACCCTGCTTCTTCTTTCAGCTCATCCATTTCCTTCATCCACATTGCACAGGAAGCGTCACTTGGCATTCGCAAATCCCCCCTCGGTGATAATGCCACAGAGCCTACTTTAGGGCCATCCGGAATACAGGAACGCTTAAACTGCTGGGAAAAGAAACGCCAGTAAAATGTGCGAAGCCACTGATAAATAACCTCTTTATCGTATACCCCATCAAAGGCACGGCAGGCAATGCGGTAAAGCTTCTTTGGCGGGAAACCAAACCGCAGTATATAATAGAGGAAAAAGTCATGCAGCTCATAAGGTCCTACCAAATCCTCTGTTTTCTGGGATATCTCACCATCCTTTGGCGGCAGAAGCTCCGGACTTACCGGAGTATCAAGTACATCCATCAAAACCTCACTGAGCTTCTCCTGTCCGCAGGTATCCGCATAAAAATGCACTAAATGGCGGACTAATGTCTTCGGCACCGACGCATTCACTGCATACATCGACATGTGGTCGCCATTGTAGGTCGCCCAGCCAAGGGCAAGCTCCGACATATCTCCCGTACCAATTACCATACCATTCTGTTTATTTGCCATATCCATCAAAATCTGCGTCCGCTCCCGTGCCTGTGCATTCTCATAGGTCACATCGTGAACCGAGTCATCCTGCCCAATATCCTTAAAATGCTGGTTCACCGCTTCCTGAATAGGAATCTCTACCAGTGTCGCACCAAGAGCCTTGACAAGCTCACAGGCATTATTGTAGGTACGGTCAGTTGTTCCAAAACATGGCATTGTAATACAGGTAATCTGTTCTCGTTTCAGCTTAAGCATATCAAACGCCTTCACAGTCACTAGCAAAGCCAGCGTAGAATCCAGTCCCCCGGAAATACCAATGACTGCTGACTGGCATCCGGTATGGTCAAGACGCTTCTTAAGCCCCATTGCCTGCAAACTCAATATCTCATCACAGCGAAGCTTCCGCTCCACCGGATTACCCGGCACAAAAGGAGCCTTAGCATAATATCTTGTCAGCTTCGTCTCTTCAAGCTCCATCGAAAAATATATTTCTGCATAATCCTCTCCTGCATCCGCAGGGAAAAAGGTCCCCATTCTCCCCCGCTCAGCAGACAGTTTCCCTAAATCAATCTCGGATATCACCATTTCATTTTTAAACCGTTTTGCCTCCGAGAGAACCGAACCGTTTTCACAAATCAAATTGTGGGCACTATAGACCACGTCCGTAGTGGATTCTCCCTCTCCTGCATCTGCGTAAATATAAGCACAAAGCAGCTTTGCTGACTGAAGGCTTACAAGGCTTCGACGATACGCCTCCTTCGTGGTTGTCTCCACGCTGGCAGAGGGATTCACAATGACGGTTGCTCCCGCCATGGCATGCCTTGCACTCGGCGGCTCCGGCACCCACAAATCCTCACATATTTCTGCAGCTATGACTAAATCCTGACACTGTTCACTACAGAAAAGCAGCTTCGTTCCAAAGGGTATAAAGTCCTCATCCCCCTCATATCCCTCAAGCTTAATGTAATCGAGTCCATCCACCATCTTAGCAGAGGCAAAATGCCGCCCCTCATAAAACTCAGAATAGCTTGGCAGATACGTTTTGGGAACAATACCAAGAACCTCTCCCTGATACAAAAAAGCCGCACAATTAAAGAGCTTGCCCTTTACCTTAAGAGGCACACCGACAACAACCATCATGCTGTGGTCCTTGCTTTCCCTCGCAAGGGCAAAAAGTTCTTCTTTGGCTTTGTCAAGAAGCAGGCTCTGTAAAAACAGCTCCCCACAGGTATAACCGGTAATGCAAAGCTCTGGTAACGCCAACAGTTTTACCCCTTCCTTACCCGCTTCTTTTATTAACCGTCTGATTTCCATACCGTTTGCATCAACATCTGCCACAGTAATCTTCGGGGTGGCTGCTGCCACCTTAATATATCCGTCTTTCATGATAAACCTCACTCTCTTATTTCCTAACACAGATTCTAACACAAAAAGTAAATGACATAAAGCCCAATGTAACATCTACAGCTAATTATTTACCACCGCCATCAAAATAATACCAGAGATTGCTTCGCAATTTCCACAATCCCTGGTATCACACAAGCTACTCCGTAACCAATTCCCGAATCTCCACCCTTTTCACTCTTCCCGATGCCAGATAGGAGAAGATAAAAAAGCTGATGCAGATAATGAAAATAGGAAAAAGAAGCGTCTGCATATCAAACTTCGTCACAAAATTCGTTATGCCTACATCATACAAAAGTACAGAAAGCATTTTCCCCGAGAAAATAAAACACAATCCACTTCCAAGAAGCGAGCCTAGTATCGCCACGATGAAAAATCTTATGGCAAATTGAAGCCGTAGTTTCACGCAGGTAAATCCCAGTGATTTATAGATGCCGATGTCCCTCCGCTCCCCAATAAAGGCTTTGGAACAGACCATCTGCACCACCACGAGGGAGAAAATAATAGAAAACACATAAATAATCAGCCTCATGGAATCAATTGCAATCTCAAAGGTATCATCGAGCATTCCATCCATCGTCCTTGCCTCCATAATATCCCCAAATCGTTTATTCAGTGCATCTGCAATCTTATCTTTATCCTTGTTATCCGCCAAGGAATAACAGCTAAACAGCCACCCCTCCTGACCAAGCTTTTTTGCTCCATCATAGGATATCACAAAACTTCTGCCCGTATCGGTCATGAGCTGAACCGTACCGGAAATCAGATACCGTTCTTTTTTATCCTCCAATCCAATACTAACCTCGTCACCAATCGTAAGATTAAATTCATCCGCCAAACTCTGCGCTACTGCTATTTCGTTATCATAAACAGGCATACGTCCCTTAATTGCAGGAAGAACTTCCGGATTTTTGAATACCTGTCCCATAATTTCCTCGTCATCAAAGGAAAAATATACATTCCTGTAATAGTAGCATTTTTCTATTTTGGTAAAGCGTTCTATCTGTTTTTCAATGCTTGCATACTCCTGGTCAGTAAGCTGCTTTTTAGGAGTAACCACAACCTCCTCTATCATAGCCCCCATGGAATAAAGCGCCGATTTTGATGTAAACGTATTGGAAAGCATACTTATGGTCATCATAAAAAATACCAGTATGGTCACAATAATAAACGTGCTGATATATCTGCGCTTTGCCGCTGTAAACTGCCTTAAAGCAAGACTCGCCGAAAGAAGTGTCTGATTTATCGGAGCGTTCAGTCTGCTGTCAAAATAGATTTCCTTTTTCACACCTGAAATTGCACGGACAGGAGAAATGCTACTTAGCTTCGCCGTGACAAGAAGGATAGAAATCCCTGACAAAAGAAACAGTGCTAAAAGTATGAGCAAAATAGTTAGAACAGGCACAGATACCACAGCGGGAATACCGGTAATCGGTGCAAAAATATTAACGGTTCCCTTGATAACAGGAATACTGAAAAGTATGCCAAAAGAGGAGCCAAGAATTTCTGCAATCAAATACTGAAATAAGAATAAAGCCCTTAACTGATTGGTGCTAAACCCCTGTGCCTTTAAGATTCCAAAGGTGACATAATTGCTTTCGATTTCCACGGAAATACTATGCACAGTCACGATTAGCACAATTCCCAGTAATAATATAATAAACACCATTAATATCGACGCTATAATTTGTGGGAAAAGAGCGGTATAGTGAATGGACATATCCTTGGTAATCGAACCAAAGCCCATATTACAGACACCCGTATCTCTATTTAACTGACGGCGAAATCTTGCATCCGTAAGCTTGCAGGTATCCGCCTTATAGATATTCATTTCCTTTCCTATCGCATGCTCCTCATCTGTTTCTTTTTGGGCAATTGCCGTCTCCATTTCTGCGTAGTCTGCATCACTGATATAAAAGATTTTCCAACCGATTACCGATGCCCCTGTCATAGGTTCCAGACAAATTCCCTTCACCCTGAAAGTATAATTGCCAGCCAATGTTTCTATCACAACAGTCTCCCCGATCTTGCCATGAACACTGGTAAGCAGTCCCTGAGAAACATATATTTCTCCCTTACGAAGGATAGGTGCATCCTCTGCTATATCAGAGATATCCTCCTTTAAAAGCTTCGTATCTTCCGGTGCTTTCATCAGATGAAAGCTGTTGGTATATTCTTCTTTATTGATAATTGCTTTATTGCCGATAAGACAGTCTTTCACTTCTACTTTTGCGACCCTTGGGTCATTTTTTACTTCCTCTATCATCTGATTGGTAAGCTTCTGGGCATAATACTTAATCCAAAGATTGGGAGTATCTACCAGTTCATGGGCTTTTAAAATACCCTTCCCCGCTCCCTCCTTAATAGACAAAATCGTCGTGACAGACATGGCAACAATCAGTGTCAACAAAATCACACTTAAGAATGAGCCTTTTTTGTGGCGGATATTCGCCTTTAATAATGTAATTATCTCCATATCATCACCTACCATTCCAGCGAGGTAAGCCATGCATTTACCTGCGTTTCACGAGATTTTTCTTCTTCCGGATGATAGGGAGGCAGTGTAAGTTCACCGACGATTTTCCCATCCTCAAGATATAGAATTCTGTTTGCCCGAAGAGCTGCTCTCATATCGTGGGTAACCATCAGGACACTCTGCCCATCATGGTTTAATTCCGTTAAAAGATTCAGTACATCTGTTGTATTTTTCCGGTTCAATGCACCTGTCGGCTCATCCGCAAACAAAAGCCTTGGCGAATTGACGACTGCCCTTGCAACGGCACAGCGTTGCTGTTCCCCGCCGGAAACCTGAGCGGGCAGATGCGTTTTAATATGGGATACCGACATTTGTTCAAGCAGTTCGTCGGAACGCTGCCTCACTTCCTTTGCAGAATGATTTTTGTTAAGATACCCTGGAACGGCAACATTTTCAAACAAGGTTAAATTGCTTACCAGATGCATCTGCTGGAAAATAAAACCAAAATCCGTGTAGCGAAGCTTAGCAAGCTCCTTTTCTTTCATTTTCACAAGGTCTCTGTCATTATAGAGAATCTCCCCTGCTGTGGCTCTGTCCATCCCACTTAACGCATAGAGCAGCGTAGACTTCCCTGAACCGCTTGCCCCCATAATTACAGTAAAATCTCCCTCGTACAAGTCTAAATCCACATGGGAAAGCACATGAAGCTGCCCCCCATTGTGGGCAAAGCTTTTGCACAAGCCTTTTGCCGATAAAATCGTATGTTTCATAAAATCTTCCTTTCCTTCTGAGTTTTATTAACAACATTATTTTATCGCAAAAGTTGTTAAGAAGTCCTTAAGAACAAAACCATTTACATGCATTCCTGCTGGCACAATGGCAGGCTTACAACCGCCTCCAGACCGTTTTTATGATTCATAAGCGTTACTGTTCCCTCCATTTTCTCTGTAACATACTTTACAATGTAAAGCCCAAGCCCGGAGCCCTGCTCACTGCCACAATTGTTTCCCCGATAGAATTTGTCAAAAATAAAGGGCATATTCTCATCAGGAATCCCACTGCCATAATCCCGGAAATGCAACGTAACTTGACAATCCTCCCTGACAAGGAACACATCTATATCCGTCTTTGCATACTTTCTTGCATTGTTAATCAAATTTTCTGCAATCTGTATGAGTCTGTTTTTATCTGCATTTACCACAGCCGTTACATCGTTTTTTTGAAAATGCACATCATTTTGCTCCGCAGCAATTTCTTTTACAACATGCTCCATAAAGGAAGCTATTTCTATCGTTTCCGGGTTTATCTTTAATTTATCCAAATCAGAAATGGAATGCAGAAACAAATCATCGCTAAGCCTTGCTACCTCGTCACATTTCCTCGTAATAACAGTAAGATACCGCTCTCTCTTCTCATAGGAGCTGTCCATATTGGCTGCCATCGCCTCCACATAAGCCCGTATGGAAGAGATTGGGGTTTTAATATCATGGGAAAGCGTTGCAATAACGGTTTTATTGTTTTCGATTGCTTCCTTTTCATTTGCCCGGAGATTTACCAGCTCGTTTCTCATGCTGTCAAACGCCCATGTAAATTCTCCAAAATAGTTGGAACGCTGATATTGTAACGGAACACTAAAATCTCCTGCTGCTATTTGAACCGCAAAATCCTTCATCTTATCAAAGGGTTTTAATATTGCAATATAAATATATCCAAATGCAGAAATAAAAAACAACACGCTTACCACACACAAAACAGGAATGGGATTAACTCCATTTTTCTGCTTTTCGGCATGATGCATGTCGTTTTGCAGAGCGGTAATTTTTTCATCCGCTCTTTTATCATCACCATTGTTATTCAACTGTTTTATTTCATTCAGTGCAACGATATATTCCGATTGCTCCTCCCCAGTGTGTACCCTGTTAGAGGAAACATAAAAGCCAGCCGACAGTATTATCATTACAAGCGAAAACAAAACAGTAATAGAAATTAATTTGCCCTTCATTCTTTCTCCTCCAATAGATATCCTACCTTGTAAACGGTCTTAATATACTTCGGCTTTGCGGGTTCCTCCTCCAGCTTTTCCCTAAGCCAGCGGATATGAACGGTCAGGGTAGACGGTTCAACAAGCGAAAATGCTCCCCATACCTCACTGATAATCTTTTCCTTTGGAACAGCCGTATTTTTATTCTGACAGAGGAAGGCGAGCAAATCGAACTCCCGCAGGGAAAGAGACACCACCTGTCCGCTTTTGGTAACCGTCCTTGAAGTGATATTTACTTCGATATCACCAAAGGTTATTATTTTTTCCTCCTGTGATAAACCATATACCCGCCGCATCAGTGCATTCACCCTTGAGAGAAGCTCCTGCATGGAATAGGGCTTCGGAAGATAATCATCGCCGCCTATGTCAAAGCCTGTGATACGGTCAGTTTCACTCGTTCTTGCACTTGCAAAAATGACGGGGACATTGGACACCCTTCTAAGCTCTTTTAAGAGTTCAAAGCCTGTAGTTTCCGGCAGGTTGATATCAAGCAGAATCAAATGAAAGGGATGTTCTGATAATATCTCAAACGCCTTCGTTCCGCTCTCTGCACAGCTTACCTGATACCCATAGCTTTCAAGCATTTCAGAAATAATGAAGGATAAATCCTCGTCATCGTCGACAATTAGTATGTTTTTGTTCATATATTCACCCAATCTTCCAAACGCAAATCATCTACTCTGCAAAATTCTCTTGTATTATTCGTTACCAAGGTTACATCCACAGCCTTTGCATGTGCTGCAATCAATGTATCCATAGGTCCAATCGGCATGCCTTTCCTTTCTAAATCTGCTTTTATCGTGCCATACATCTGCGCTGCCAGGCTGTCAAATGGCAAAATATCAATCTCTGAAAGCATAACAGCAAGGGCAATCCCATTTTTTTCCTTCGCCTTACTCTTTTCTACTCCATGAACCAGCTCCGCATAAGTAATAGAGGAGATACACACATCACTAGGCTGAAGCTCCATAAATTTCTTCATTACACTCTCTGGCTTATGCTTAATCATAAAAATGCAGATATTGGTATCCAGCATATATTTCATAGCTCCTCCCTTTCCTGTCTGGACTGACTATCACGGCCATCTGCCATATAATCATCAGAAAACATTTCCAAACCTGTCTTCAAACCGCTCCATTTCACTGATTTAGGAACTAATATAACAACATCTCCTATCTTATTTACAAATACCTCGTCTTCATGAAAACGATATTCTTTGGGAAGTCTAACCGCCTGGCTTCTCCCATTCTCAAAAATCTTTGCTGTATTCATTTGAAACTACCTCCTTTTAATGTAGATTTTTATAATTTATTAATTCTAGTATATATCTTGATATATACCTTGTCAATATAGTGTGTTCATATTTTATTCAATTATGAGTGTTGGGGTGCAGAAAGTGCTTATTCAGTTTGAATGGCGTAAAACCAGACTGTACTATGCCTTTGTTCCGTTGTCCGGGGATAAGGATTTCTAGGATATTCCCATGTTGAAATTAATAAGTGACGCAACCGACGCCAATTCGCCATCCAGGCTCAGTGGCGTCTTTTCGGGACTATAGTACATTGAATACTAAGTTTGTTTACATCAAACTTGTCTAAATTTCCATCTGCGACGTTAGATTTTCTAGCCGTAGTCACCGCTACGCCGTCGAAAATCTGCCTTGCAGAGTGAAAATTTATACTGTGTTTGACATAAGCAAACTTAATATCCAATGTACTTGTCCCAAAATTGCTGTTGTTTTATGGGAATATCAAGAAATACTAATCCCCTACCAAAGTCACAAAGACATAGTACAGTCTGGTTTTATGCCCCTGAAGTTGTTAAATAAGCTTTTTTTGTAACAAAATAGTTTAAGAAGGGAACTCTGTTTTTTTCAGAACAGAACAGTTATATTAATATTTCCTCATAACAGAAGTTGATACAATCATTTAAAATTGATTCCTTTAAAAATAGTTTATCTGTAATCTTGAGGGGGCACGGAAGGGGAACACACTATATTATTTGTGACTTTGGCAGGGAATTAGCATTTCTTGATATTCCCCACAATTACCTAGCAATTTCGGGACAAGGATGTCCCGAAAAGACACCACCGAGCCCGGATGGCGAGTTGGTGTCGATTGCGACAGCATATACTATCTTCATGGGAATATCCTAGAAATGCTTATTCCCGAACAACGGAACAAATAATATAGTGTGTTCCCCTTCCGTGCCATACATACAACAATACAACACTACAAATAAACCCAATTTATATAAAGACATCATATACAAAATTTGAAATATTATATTAATGTGGTAAAATATAACCTGAAATTAAAGAAAGGAACTACCCACCGTAGTACAACAAATCATGTCAGAAAAAAACAAAGGAATCCTATTCATCATCAGTGCCGCCTTCTGCTTCGCCTTAATGAATCTGTTCGTAAAGGCTGCTGGCGACCTGCCATTTTTTGAAAAAGTATTTTTCAGAAATGCGATTGCAATTCTGTTCTCTTTTGGTGTCTTAAAAAAGCAGCATATTCCCCTAAAGTGCGGAAAGGGAAATGCCCTGCTTGTAACAGGTCGTGCAGTCTTTGGAACCATTGGTATGTTTTGCAATTTCTATGCCATTGACCGTCTGAATATATCTGATGCTTCCATGCTCAATAAGTTGTCCCCTTTCTTTGCAATAATCTTCTCCTGCTTTATCTTGGGGGAAATGGCAAAGGGGTATCAGATTACCTGTGTTATCGCTGCAATGCTTGGAACCATCTTTATCCTAAAGCCCGGAGGGGACAATTTACTCTCCTTCCCTGCCTTTATCGGCGTATTAGGGGGAGTTGGTGCAGGGCTTGCCTATACACTGCTAAGAAAGGCTACAGGAAGAGGTGTAAATGGTGCTTTTATCGTTTTCTTTTTCTCCTGCTTTAGCTGTGCCTTCTGCCTTCCTTTTTTTATTTTTTATTTTGAGCCAATGAGCCTAAAGCAGCTTATCTTTATGCTGCTTGCGGGACTAAGTGCAACCGGAGGACAGTTTTCCATTACTGCTGCCTATTCTCACGCCCCTGCCAGTGAAATTTCTGTTTATGATTACTCGCAGGTAATTTTTGCGGGTGTACTTGGATTTCTGTTTTTGCAGGAACTGCCAGACTACCTAAGCATAATCGGATATGTCATTATTATCGGGGCATCGGTTGTGATGTTCGTACTGAATCAGAGACATAAAAACATGCCCTGACATCACCTATAACTACAATGACGTTTATAGATATCGCAGCTTATCAAACCGCAGGCTTATAAACCGGGCAATCGTAAACAAAAAAACGCTCAAGCCCAGCATGGGAAGATATACCCGCATAAGCAGCTCCCTATCCATCCATAAAGCATAAAAATAAACCACACACCAGAGCTGCCCATTATGAAATAAAATATTATAAATAACATAACAGATAATAATAACCCATGTAATGGCAATCGAATGAAATAAAACCATCAATAAATAGGCAAGGGAACAAATAAAATAAATAACAATGCTCATTCTGACAAATTCCATAAAAAATCGTTTATCAATTATGGTGTAAACCAAAAATAATGGTACTGTCAACAAATGAAACAAAACCGAATACCCTACCGCACGGAAAACCTTATCTCTCTTATATAAAAATAACAGCTCATTTCCCATGGTTTCATAATATTCCTGAAAAACAATAACAACAAAAAATGGTGCTATCACTGGAATAAGAATAAATGCGGACAAATAAATCTGGATTAGAAACATCTCTCCCTGCCCCAATTTATGATATTGCATAAGATTCATAATAGGAATTACCAGATAAAGAACCAAAAGGGGCATCCATTTTCCCATTCCCAGCCCTCTCCACTCAAAAAAATACTGTTTTAACGGGGTAATAATTCTTTTATATAACATATATATCCATCCTCTATATCTGCCTCGGCACGCAAAAAATCCTGTTCCTCAGAAGCAATAATTCTTGCCTTTTCATCCATGCGTACCACCTCGTAGCATCCTTTTACATGTTTCAGTTCCTCTTTATCACATAAATACACATGTCCCTCAACATGCTTCTTTATATTAGCTGCTGTATCATTCACATAGATTTCGCCCTGATTCATAATCATAATGTAATCACACACTGCCCGGACATCATCAATAATGTGGGTAGACAAACACACAATACTCTGCTTCCCCACCTCCCGGACCACCATCCAGAACCGCTGCCGCTCCTCCGGATCCAGTCCTACCGTTGGTTCATCCAGCAAAATAATTTTGGGACTGCCCAAAATCGCCTGTGCAATTCCAAGACGTCGAAGCATTCCACCCGATATTGCACGAATCTTCTTCTTACGTTCCTCCAAAAGATTGGTTTGCTCAAGAACCCTTTCAATCTCTCCTTCGATAATCTCCTTGTCCAATTTCTTCATATCTGCAAAAAAATGAAGCATGTCCTCCACTGACATTTCCTTAAAAGCACCGAATGCCTGCGGAAGATACCCAATCATATATGGATACTCCTTTTTTCCGATTGAAATCCCATTGATAGTAAGCTCCTTGACATCGCAATCATGCAGATTGGCAATGCAGCGAAACATAGTCGTCTTGCCTGCCCCATTCGGACCAATCAGTCCGTATACCCCATTTGTAAGCTCTATACTGACATCCCTTAACACCTTCTTCTTTCCGAAGTGTTTATTTAGGAGCTCTACCTTTAACTTATTCATCATATCCCTCCTCATCCACATCTATCTCATCCCAATAATAGCTATTGGAAACATTCTCTTCATTCTGTAAATAATACTGATAGATGGCAAGCATGTCCTTTGACACATATCCAAAGCTATTAACTGCCGCCCAGTCACTGCCATAGGTATAATATCTGTCAGAATTAATCGGTGCTGAACTAAATACTGTTTTCCCTACCAGCGTATAGGCATAATCCCCTGCCTGTTCAAGCTCAAGCAACTTATCCACATTTTCCTTCATATGCTCCTCGGCATATACATTTTGAAACCCGGTATAAGGATAGATAACCCGTACCCCACGGTAGTTCAGCTCCTTTAATACGCCCTTTACTATCTCTAAGCCATCTGTCTTTCCCTCATACTCATACTTTCCAATCTGTTTCAGGTTACAAAACACCTCTTGATTCACCGTAAGATGATACTGTGCCTTCTCCATATTATGTAATAAAAATTCCCTTGCATCATAATCATATACCTGATAAAAGCCGGGGATTGGGTAATAGCAAAAATATCCCGGCAGATTCATACCATCATCCGAAGAGTAAAAGCCCCCCGCATCCCCCTCATACCAGAAGGTCAGGCTCTTCATATCTCCCTTAGGATAAATGGTAACATAGTCTGCCTCCCGCTTAAAATCAAGGGATTTTCCTTCTGTATTCTCTATCTTCCTTAATCGGTACTGATGATACAGCGTAAAGCAATACTCTCCTTCCGCCTCCTTCGTTAATGTCACCTGAACCTTTGCTTTCATTTTATGTTTAACATTAATATCAAGGTCGTATTTTTCTACAGAGTAATCCACCTGTTTCTCCTTTACAGGGGCATCCTCATAGTACAGGCAATGGCTTCCAGTAAAATGCTCAAAATCATACCAAACTGCATCACCAGAGGTAATATAACCCGCCTCGTAGGCACAAAATCCAGCAATACATACCATAATTACGATTGTACTAATCTTTTTTCCAGCTCTCCCATAAAAATGAACATTACAAAAACAGAGACATATTACACACCAAAACAGCACTATAAAAAAATCCGCAGCAGTACGGAAGAAGGGACAATAATGATTGGGGGAGTTATTAAGTCCCTGTGGAAGAATATAAAACCACTTGATAAACGAATAAGCATTAAATTCCACAGTAGACACCGAATCTGCAATCATACTCATAATCGGACTGACAAGAATAAATACAAATAAAATAGCTAGCACTGCAAATTTTTCGGAAGGTATCAATGTCATTACATAACCAACCAACACCCCTAACAGATTGACTAACAATCCATATAGTACCACATTACTCACAATAATCCCAAGCACGGTTTTATCATGTATCCCATAGACCCGGTAGCAGACGATATTCCATACCAGCATATTAAGAAAGTAAAGCAACACCAATGCAAGAAGCACCGTAAACTGGCAGCCAAACACTCTCTTTTCCGAAAGCATTCGGTTAATCTCACACAAACCATCCTTTTTCCATTTCTTAAAATACTCATAAGCAAGCACGGTAAAGACAAAGAAAGAAAAATAACCAACACTTAAAAAATTTTGCACCCCATCATAATAAAAAACATCTTCAAAGGGAACTATCCACTTCGTATATTTATCATACATATATAGATTACTTCCAAAGAAAAAAAAGAAAAAGAGTAGTACAATAACTTTATTTTTTATTAAAAGTTGAAAACAGTCCTTCAACACGTATCCTCACCTCACAAAATAATTGCTCTGGAGGAAGATGATATTAAAATACCTCCAGAGCATTTTTATTTTAATTAGCCCAAATTGTTCCGTTTGCTATCGTTCCTTTATTCAGAAACCCATTTGCATCATTTCCCGAAACAATCCGTAAAATAAAATACCGATGCTTCTCACTTGTAGTTATATTCTTTGTTTGGGCATTGGGAGGAACTGCACGTTGTATTGTAGCTGTGTCGTCAAACCATTTAGCACTTCTTTGATATCTTGCAACAAAAGTAGCATTTTTCTTTGAATTAGATAATACTTTCCCCTTAAATTTTGTCGTCTCACCATCCTCACAACGCACAACAGCTGAATCCGCATAATTTTGACTGGCAGTCAGATTCACACTGGCTGTACCCGCCGCCAGACACGGAATCCCCACAGAAAAGCACACTGCAAATAACAATAACAACGAAAGCTTTTTACTCAATTTCTTCATACAACCTTCCTCCTTCGACACATTTTGACACTATTAATTTCCGACCAATTTAAGTATAAACCAAATTATAGCAATTAGCAACAAAAAAATAAAAAACATACCCTGACATATTTCTACGTCAAGGCATGTTTTTATTATAAAATGATTATGAAGGTTATACAAAATAAAGCTTCTATACAGTAGTAAACCCAGTAACTATCCAATTACCTGCTGCATATCATACATTCCCGCTGGCTTACCGGCAAGAAACTTCCCTGCCTGCACTGCCCCCTTACCAAATACTGCCTTTGAATAAGCAGTATGGGAAAAGGTGATTACTTCATCAGTCCCGGCAAATATAATATCGTGGTCTCCCACAATCGTGCCACCACGCACCGCAGACAAACCAATTTCTTTCTTCGGTCTTGGCTCTCTTCGGTTACTTCTGTCGTACACATACTCATAAGGCTCCTCTAATGCCTCATTAATGGAATCTGCCAAAGCAAGTGCTGTTCCCGAAGGAGCATCCACCTTCTTATTGTGGTGCTTTTCAACAATCTCAATATCATAGCCTGCATCTGCAAATACCTTGGTTGCAGTCTGAACCATCTTAAGCAAGGTATTGATACCTAAAGACATATTGGCAGAACGTAAAATTGCTACCTTCTTACTTGCCTCCTCTACCTTCTCAAGCTGCTCCTCACTAAGTCCTGTCGTACATAATACAAGCGGAATCTGCCGCTCCACTACATACTGAAGCAGATTATCTACCGCTGGTGCCGCTGCAAAATCAATGATGACATCTGCTGTAATATCACAGTCAAAGATATTCGTGAACACCGGATAACCATTCTCCCGGTTATCTAAAATATCAATTCCTGCCACCATCTCTGTATCCGGGTCCTCCCTTACAATATCAGAAATCACCTGTCCCATGTGCCCATTGCAGCCATGCATAATTATTCTTGTCATCTGTTGTTCTTCCTTTCTTCACTAAATAATTCCCGCTGCCTTCATCGCAGTTTTAAGCTTCTCCACATTCTGTGGCTCCATCTCGGTCAGCGGTCTCCTTAAGGTACCGCCACAAAGTCCCATAAGCTCGACAGCCTTCTTAACCGGAATCGGATTCACCTCACTAAACAGTGCATTACATAAATCAATAAGCTCAAGCTGCAGCTGCACTCCCTTATCACGGTCCCCCTCTAAATATTCCATAACCATATCATGCGTCTGTCTCGGTGCAACGTTACTTAATACGGAGATAACGCCCTTGCCTCCCAAGGAAAGCAACGGAATCACCTGGTCATCATTACCAGAGTAAATATCGATACAGCCCTTAGCCAGAGAAGCCAGCTTCACAACCTGTGAAATATTACCGCTCGCCTCCTTGATAGCAACAATATTATCCACATTCTTCGCAAGCTCTACTGCTGTCTCCGGTAAAATATTACATCCGGTCCGGCTAGGAACATTGTAAAGAACAATCGGAAGGGAAACACTCTCCGCTATCATCGTAAAATGTTCCTTCAATCCCTTCTGTGTTGCCTTATTGTAATATGGTGTAACCACAAGGAGCGCATCTGCCCCAAGCTTCTCAGCTTCCTTAGAAAGATAGATTGCTGTATCTGTACAGTTAGAACCGGTTCCTGCCACAACGGGAACTCTCTTATTCACATGCTTCACGCAAGCTTCTATCGTCTGCAAATGCTCCTCATGACTCATGGTTGCAGACTCCCCGGTCGTTCCACAAATAATAATGGCATCTGTACCATTATCAATCTGGAAATCAATCAAAGTATTCAGCTTCTCAAAATCAATGCTTCCGTCCTCCTTAAACGGGGTAACAATCGCAACACCTGCTCCTGTAAAAATCGCCATAATAATGACCTCCTTATAATAAAATTTAAAATTCCTATACTCATAAATAAAACCGGCATAATTCGTGCCGGTTACTATCAATCTTCACTAGCAGCACTCCACCTAATCATTAGATGACAGTCATATAATTATTCATTATATGCCCAGAAAATATCATATAGAGTTGATATCTCTTCGGCGTTCCACCCTTTCAAATTCTCTCTTCTGCACTCTACTGCATCCTTAATCCTACTGATGAGAAACGCACCTCTACTAAAAATTATGAAATTGTAAGAAAACGAAACAGTCTTCTTAACTTATGGTTATCATACGCTCCTATAAGCATATTGTCAACTTAAAATCGAAAACTTTTTAAAGATTACGGTACAGCTAATAATTATGTATCTGGCAACCTTACTATTGCTCTGTCATCTTTACCGTGCTAATTTTAAATACATCGCTGACATACGACGTTAAACCGATAGGCATATTCCGTCCCGTCAGCACCAGCTCCATATCATCATCCTTCGCCTCAATCAGACGGATTACATCATTCAGCTCAATAATATGATGGTCAACCAAACCTAAAATCTCATCCACCACCAGCAAATCGCATTCCCCGGTAACCAAAACCTTCTTCACATAATTCAAACCATTCCGTATATTGGAATCCTCATTAAGCTGTTCCTCCTTAGACAACTCTGTGTAGGCCTCCACATTACTCTCAAACCGGAAAAGACGAATCTCCGGTTCCAGCCGTTTTAGGCATTCCAGCTCATCCATATTACTTCCCTTTAAAAATTGAACAACAATAACATCCTTCCCCATACTGGCATACTTAATACATAATCCGATAGCAGCATTCGACTTTCCCCTGCCATCTCCGCAATATACCTGGACATGATTACTTGACATTTTTACTCTCCTTTACCCCAATATTCCCCATAGTATTGGTCTTTAACTCATCATAAGTATAAAAACCGCATATATTTTAGCACATTTCCCAAAATTATGCAAATGAGACACCGAAATTCAGTGTCTCATCCTTACGTCAAGCCAGTAATACTATTATTAAAAGCCTGTTATTCTTCTTCTATACATTCCAGCTTACTCACAGAAATCTCATAGGCGACACGGTTCTCCACCTCATCTTCTCCTACCTTTTTCTGATACTGACGGCTTTGAATCCGACCCCATAGCTGGATATGGGAGCCAACCTCCAGATTCCCTGCAAACCTCGCATTCCTTCCCCAACAAATACATGGAATATAATCCGACTTACCATAGGCACGATTCACTGCCAGCAATAAATCAGCAATCTCCCTGCCCAGCGGCGTCATGCGGTAAATCGGTTTCTTACAGATAAAACCGTCTAAAAATATCTGATTGGGCTTCACATACTCCTCATCCTCTTCCATCTGCCGTACCTCACGGGCAAATAACGAAAGAATCAAACGATTTTTTTCATCCTCGTGTTTGTTATAGGAGCGAAATTGTCCCTTTACCTCCAAACGGCAGCCCTGATAATCCTCTTTCACATCAATAATACGCTCTGATATCATAACAGGAATGATATCGTATGCATCGGACAGCCGGTCTACCTTTAAATCCACATTGTAAAACCCTTCACCATATAGCTCATGGCTAAAGGTAAAACCGGATACCACCTCTCCTGCTACGACTGCCTGATTGTTTTGAAATACTTTTTCTGTCATTACTTATTCTCCCTTCTGACTGTATCTTTGTCTTATCATAACTGTCTTCTTATCTGTAACAGCTACAATGATATATTTATACCTATGCAGAATCAGACGAATTTAGAATGGGAAACACAAACAATCTTTCCCCATTATCTATGCCTCCTTCTCGTCCTTTGTCTGTTCGGTATATTGAATTAATGCATCATACATTTGATTTGCCAGCTCGCCTGCGTTTTCCACATGCATAACCAGATTATATTTACCAGCCAGAAGGTGAATCATATAATAATCCATATCCACCTTGGGCTGATTAATCGTTACAGAAGTAATATCCTCATACCGGATAATTATCTCTCCCCTATGCGTCATAAGTTTAAGATGCTCCGGCAATATATGATACGTTAAATCATACGCAGAAATCCCGAAGGATTGTTTCACATAGGCAACCCCTACCAGTAAAAAAACCAAAGCAATTGCCATGCCAATTGCCCCCAGACCAGTTATACCCGAATGGATATTATGATAGATAATTGCCACTGCTCCTATCACAAAAACCACTCCAATACACCGAATACCACATCGGTATGTGCCATTTCTTCTTGAAGTATATTCCATTATTTCACCTCTTTTTCTTCATAAAGAAAGATGTTTTCTTATGTACTTGTTCATTAGCATATAAAATTTGCTGTTAATCCTTGCCAATGAATACAGTATAACAGAACATTCGCTAAAATACTATGAAAAGTATACCAAATATTTCGACGTTTTCTACGAAAAAATTAAGAACTCCTTTTTATCCTTGTAACAATCGGGGCATTGTGCTATGATTAGTTCGTTGTGCAAAAAGACGACAATCAAGATGATATAATGAATTTAGGAAAGAAGGAAACAGCATGAAAACGAAACGCGAGGATATCCGCAATGTAGCGATTATTGCCCATGTTGACCACGGCAAAACAACATTGGTGGACGAGCTGCTAAAACAAAGCGGGGTATTCCGCTCCAATCAAGAGGTTTTAGAGCGGGTAATGGATTCCAATGATATCGAACGGGAACGCGGAATTACTATTTTATCCAAAAATACAGCCGTCTATTATAAAAATACGAAAATTAACATTATTGATACTCCGGGACATGCCGACTTCGGCGGGGAGGTGGAACGTGTCTTAAAAATGGTGGATGGTGTTATTCTTGTAGTAGATGCATTTGAGGGAGCCATGCCACAAACAAAATTTGTTCTTCGCAAAGCCTTAGAACTCGAGCTTTCTGTTGTTGTCTGTATCAATAAGATTGACCGCCCGGAGGCAAGACCCGAAGAGGTTATCGACGAAGTACTTGACCTGTTTATTGAATTGGATGCCAACGAAGACCAGTTAGACTGCCCGTTTATCTTTGCATCTGCAAGAGAAGGGACCTCCTCCTACTCTGCCGAGGAACCGGGTAAGGATATGGAACCATTATTAGAAACCATTGTAAAATATATTCCAGCACCAGAGGGTGACCCGGAGGCGCCATTACAGACACTGATTAGTACCATCGACTACAATGAATATGTCGGACGAATCGGTGTGGGCAAGATTAGCAACGGAACAATCCGCGTCAATCAGGAAGCCATCATCGTTAACCACCATGACCCGGAAAAAACACAAAAGGTTCGTATCACCAAGCTTTATGAATACGATGGACTCAATAAAGTAGACGTAGACGAGGCAAGCATGGGAGCCATTGTTGCCATCTCTGGCATCGCCGATTTAAAAATCGGTGATACCATCTGTGATGTGGATGCACCCAATCCCATCCCATTCCAGAAGATATCCGAACCAACCATTGCCATGCACTTTCTTGTTAATGACAGTCCGTTAGCAGGACTCGAAGGGAAGTATGTCACAAGCCGCCATTTGAGAGACCGCCTATTCCGGGAATTAAATACCGACGTCTCCCTTCGGGTAGAGGAAACGGAAAACACGGAAGCTTACAAGGTTTCCGGCCGTGGAGAGCTTCATTTATCAGTACTGATTGAAAATATGCGGCGGGAAGGCTATGAATTTGCTGTCAGCAAGGCAGAGGTTCTATTTAAAGAGGACGAACGCCAAAAGAAACTGGAGCCAATGGAGATTGCTACTATTGATGTACCAGAGGAATTTGCCGGAAGTGTCATTCAGGAATTGAGCCAGAGAAAAGGCGAGCTTCAAGGTATGGCACCTTGTAATGGAGGCTATACCCGATTAGAATTCTCTATCCCTTCCCGGGGACTTATCGGTTATCGGGGACAGTTTATGACAGATACCAAGGGAAATGGTATACTGAACACAGAATTTGATGGATATGGTCCCTACAAAGGAGATATCCAGTACCGCAAACAGGGTTCCCTAATAGCCTTTGAGGCAGGGGAAAGCATCACCTATGGTCTCTTTAACGCACAAGAGCGTGGCACCCTGTTCATCGGTGCAGGAGAAAAGGTTTACAGTGGCATGATTGTGGGACAATGCTCCCGTGCTGAGGATATTGAAGTAAATGTATGTAAGAAAAAACATCTGACCAATACCCGTTCGTCAGGAGCGGATGATGCCCTGACCTTAGTGCCACCAAAAAAGCTTAGCCTAGAGCAAGCGTTGGAATTTATCGATACAGACGAGCTGCTTGAGATAACACCAGAGAACATCCGCATCCGCAAAAAGATTCTTGACCCGACAGAACGCTACCGTGCTGCCAGAAAAAATGGAGGGAAATAATGCTGCAAAATATCAAAAAACTTGCCACCGTATCACGTCTGGCAAGTTTTTTTTGTTACAATATATTCTCCGTCATAAGCAAAGTAATAGCATTCCCCCAGTTCCTCAAGCCTGGCTTGTCCACTGGTTAGCTCACTAATATGCTTCTTTGTCGCATGCAGCGCAGAGTGCGGCACATAAAGCGTTACCTTTACCACATCCTCATAAACGGTGTCTGCTACATCAACCTGTTCCTGTGCAAAATAATATTGCAGCCTTCCGATATCTGTATAATTGGTCGTTAAAAGAAGCTCCTTTCCAAGCTTCTTCATAACTACAATACTATTATCAAGCCCTGCCTTAGAAGCCTCCGTATAGGCACGCACCAAACCTCCGGTACCCAATAACACTCCACCAAAATACCGTGTCACAATAATTAACACATTGAAAAGCTCCTGTCCGGTAATCACCTCTAAAATTGGTTTGCCCGCTGTCCCCGAAGGCTCACCGTCATCCGAAAAACGAATGACGGGCTGATCATAACCTACACGAAACGCATAGCAGTTATGCCTTGCATCCCAGTATTGTTTTTTATATTGTTCAATATAAGAAAATGCTTCTTCCTCCGAAGAGACGGGCAATACATGAGCAATAAACCGAGATTTCTTCTCGATTATTTCCCCCTCTCCGGCTTTGTAAACCTGTCTGAATTGTTCTTTCATCTGGGAATGCCTCCTACAGTATGTATCATATCGGGTGTATCACATACATCCCCCTTACATTCCTGTCTTATAAAGTATCCGCCCTATCCTTTATATTCTTTTGAAAATTAATAATATCATGGTCGTATTCCATATCCATATAGGCGGAACGAATCAAAAAATCGGCTGATGCTTTATTAACTGCCATAGGAATATCATATACCTGAGCAATCCGGGTTAGTGCTTTAACATCCGGGTCATGCGGCTGTGCAGTAAGCGGGTCAGAAAAGAAGATAACGACATCAATCTTCCCTTCCACAATCTTTGCCCCAATCTGCTGGTCTCCACCAAGTGGACCACTGTTATATCCCCTCACCGGAAGGCCTGTCCGGTCAGTAATCATTCTTGCTGTCGTTCCCGTTCCACACAAAAAATGATTTTTTAAAATATCCTGATTCTCCTCACACCATGCAATCAAATCCGGTTTTTTCCCATCATGTGCAATGAGAGCAATACTCTTCTGCTTTCCAATTGTTAAAGTAACATAGTCCTGATTCATAGCCATCTCCTCCTTACTATCGTTTATAAATCCATTATATAACTTTTTTTATAAAAAAGCAGTAGTTTTCTTGTCATTTTTTACAGTATCCTATCCTCAATCATTAATCCCCCTGCTGCCCCGGCAAAAGAGAGATAGGGGCAACAAGAATCTCCCGTGCCACATATAAAGACATATCCTTACGGTTTGCCATATACCACTTTACTAACGTAATTTTCATACCCTCGATTTCTAAGGCGGTAATACATCTTGGATGCACGCAGCTTCCACAATTCATATAATTCATCTGCTCTGCCACAAGACGGGGGCGATGTGTATGTCCGGAAATCAGATAGATATCCTGCTGCTGTGCAAATTCCTTCAGCTTCCTTTCTGTCTTATGACATCTCTGGTAATTTCGTGCTGCTGATGTAGGATCATTTACCCCCATCTGTTCCAATGGCTTCCACATATAACGCACTAAAAAACGGGCCAGCCTCCAACAAACCAGATTGAAGAAATCTACCTGATGCCCGTGAAGCAAAAAAATATCATGTCCATTCTGTGCCTTTGTTTTTAATATAATGGAATGCTTCCGCTCTTTTCGAAGCTGCCAGTCATGATTCCCTGCCAGCTGATGGATTCTCTTTTCCTTCTCCAGCAAAGAAAAAAGCCAGAATACATCACCGTGACACTCCTCAATCTGGCTCATGCATCGATTTTCCCACAATTCATCTCCATCCCCAAGCTCCAGATAAGTAAATCCACGCTGGTAATAATGCTGCATCGCTGCAAAATACAAATGCTGGTTTTTCAGAAAATTGTCATAATGATTTCCTGTTCCCCTATGGCAATCGCTCATGATGACATACTTTGTACAAGCATCCAAAGGGAGTACCTGTGCCTCATGATATATTTTTTTCAAATATCCAGAATACCATCCCACTGTACTCCCTCCCTCTATCATAACATCTACATATATCAAAACCTACCTTACCGATTCCAGCACTTTTTTTCTTTTCGTTCTCTTCTTCCAAAACGTCTTACCCAAAGCAGCTTTCTCACACAGATTGGCAACTGATAATATAAAAATAAAATCTTATCAACTGTTTTTTGAAATGGTCTGGTAGCCATGCAGTAAAGTGCCACACAACATCTATTTTCCCATTGCGAATGTACCCTGCAAAGCCTTTGCCACCAGCTCCACTTTACAACTCCCTCTCCTGAAAAATCTATGGTTACCCATGTACAGTTCCATTCCACACAATCCTCAGGATATCCCGCCTGCTTCAAGCCCCCGACAAAAGCCTTTGCCATATCCAAATCAGGGAACCGAATACGAAGCCGTAGCTGTAATTTATAAGGTTTTTGAAAAATTCCTGTCTGAAAAGCTGCCAGCCACCAATGTCTCTGCTCCCATGTATAACAACATTTTCCCTCATTAAACAAGACAAATGCCATATGAAGCATTTCATCATCCTTCACTGCATGATAATGTATATTCTTCCGTTTTTCCTCTGGTACAATATAATTTACGTTGTAAACCCCAATCTCAGAACCAATATTAATTCCATACTGTCCTTTCCAAAATTCAATCAGCCAAGACTTCCCATCGTAATCAAAATAAACCGGAACACAGTCATATACCATATTGAAACGGGCTGCAACTTTATCATACAACGCTTCATAACCAAATTTTCTCTGCCATGCAGAAATCCGGGCAGCAAAGATATTCTGGGAAGGGATATAATAATAACCAAACTCCTCTGCCAGATTATTAATCTTTTGTATCCTTTGCCTTGGTGTCATTTTTTGTACCTTACGCATTGCACATCTTCTCCGCCAGAATAACAACATGCTTAGTATCAAAAGGATTGCAATTACAATCACAAAAATTTTCATAGCATCACTCCAGATATTTAATTTATATGATATATTATGCAGATGGACAGGGTATCGTGCAGAGGGCAGAATACTGCGGGACAGGCAATCACTTTAGACGCTTGTTTAAAAATGAAGTTGGATTGTATTGTATAGCATGGAAGGGGACACGCTATAGAATTTGTTCCGTTGTCCGGGAATAAGCATTTCTAGGATATTCCCATATAGTAAGATGCTTCTGTCGCAACCGCCACTGATTCGCCATCCATGGCTCAGGCAGTGGCTTTTCGGGACATCCTGTCCCGAAATTGCTGGTTAACAGGGGAATATCAAGAAATGCTAATTCCCTACCAAAGTCACAAATTCTATAGCGTGTCCCCCTTCCATGCCCCTCAAGGCAACTGACAACCTCTTTTTATAAAGTTTCTAAGTGATTGCCCATCATCTCCCACATCCGTAGTCACAGCACCTTAAAAACTTTCATCTAAAATAATCATAAATTTTCTTGAAATAATTACTTGTTAAAAGGAGCTTATACATCTTCAGGAGGCAGGGAACCGGAAGGTACTATAGATTTGTGACTTTGGCAGGGAATTAGTATTTCTCGATATTCCCGACGATTCCCAGCAATTTCGGGACTGGACGTCCCGGAAAGACACCACTGAGCCATGGATGGCGAATTGGTGTCGGTTGCGTCAATAATTAAATAATACATGGGAATATCCTAGAAATACGTATTCCCGAACAACGGAACAAATCTATAGTACCTTCCGGTTCCCTGCCGTCCGAACTTAACATAAGCTCTTTTTAACACATTTGCAGTATAGGTAAAAAATATGTTATAATGAAAATAAGGGTTACACCCAAGTGTAAACTTCGGCATGTATAAACCCAACAATTTCTGGCAAGTATTATGGCAAAGGAGTGATACCATGAATTTTAATGAGCAGGAAACCTCAAAGAAGATTCGCTCTCTCGTTTCCAAGCCGACCAAATACAAAAAGAAAGTACTTCTGTTTATTGTCCGTGTTCTATCAATTATTGTAATTAGTGTACTAGTCGCTGTAATAGCCAGCGGTCTTGGTGCCTTTCATGGTATGCTTGCCGGTTCCCCGGATATTGATGAAACCGATGTCCTGCCAAGTGGTTTTTCCTCTGTAATCTACGATTGTAATAACAATGAAATCCAGACCTTATCTGATTATGAATCAAACCGGGAAGAAATCACACTCAAAGAAATTCCAGACAATCTAAAAAATGCCTTCATCGCAATCGAGGATTCTCGTTTTTATGAGCATAATGGAATAGATATTAAAGGAATCATAAGGGCAGCCTTTACCGGATTGACCACCGGAAAGTTCTCACAGGGAGCATCTACCCTGACACAACAGCTCCTTAAGAATAATGTATTTAATGTTGATGGGGAAGAAGAAGGCTTAAGCAAAGTAGAACGAAAGGTACAAGAACAATACCTTGCTATAGAATTAGAGAAACGCATGACAAAGGATGAAATACTCGAAGCCTATTTGAACACCATTAATCTTGGAGAAGGGACATTGGGAGTAGAGGCTGCCAGTGAAACCTACTTTGACAAACCTGCCTCAGAGCTTACTCTATCGGAATGTACCGTTTTGGCTGCCATCACCCAGAATCCGACCCGCTACAATCCGATAACCAACCCGGGAGAGAACGCAACCCGACGTTCTATTGTATTACAGTATATGCTGCGGGACGGATTGATTACAAAGCAACAATATGAGGATGCTATTGTTGATGATGTCTATGACCGTATTCAGGAGATTGACAGCAAAAACGCCTCCAACGCTACCCCTTATTCCTACTTTGTTGACGCCTTGATTAAAGATGTAGTATCCGATTTAGGGGAAAAGCTCGGTCTCAATGAAACGCAGGCATACAATGCCTTATATAGCGATGGTCTCCAGATATACAGCACGCAGGATACAGGAATCCAGAATATTTGTGATAATGCTCTAAAGGATGATTCTAATTATTCCTCTGGCAGATTCACCTCTATTTATGCACTCTCCTACCAGCTTTCTGTCATGGACTCCAAAGAAAACACAACCAATTATTCTGAAGCAGATGTTGCCAAGTTTTTAGGCTATAATTCCTCAGAGGAAATGTTTTTCTCCACGAAAAAAGAAGGGAAAAAAGCAGCCAAAAAATTCCGCAAATCTGTAGTAAAAGAAGGGGACACCATTCTTGGTGAAAACATTAACTTAACAATAGAACCTCAGATTTCTTATACCATGATAGATCAGACGAGTGGACATGTTGTTGCCTTAGTTGGAGGACGCGGTAAAAAATCAGGCAACCTTACCCTGAACCGTGCAACAGATACCTTAAAGCAACCCGGCTCTACCTTTAAAGTATTATCTACCTTTGTCCCCGCTCTGGACACTGCCGGACTCAGCTTAGGTAAGGTATATGATGACTGTCCTTATAATTATGAAAACAGCAGTGTTCCTGTAAATAATTATTATTCCAGTGGATACCGGGGACTGAATACAATAAGAGATGCCATTCGGGATTCCATGAATATTGTTACTGCCAAGTGTATGGCAGATGTTACCCCGCAGGTCGGCTATGACTATCTGACAAATATGGGATTTAGTACATTAGTAGAACACCAGGTCGGTGCTGACGGTACCGTATATTCTGATATACAGCAATCACTATGTCTTGGCGGCATTACAAAAGGAGTGACAAACCTTGAGCTGACTGCCGGTTATGCTGCTATTGCCAATAAGGGAACTTATAATAAACCAATATTATATACTAAGATTTTAGACCATGATGGCAATGTATTAATTGATAATGAAACAGAAAGCAAACAGGTTATGAAAAATACAACTGCATGGCTGCTCACCAATGCCATGAAGGATGTTGTAAGCTCTGGAACTGCGACCGCTTCCCGGCTCTCCACCCCGATGGCGGTCGCAGGAAAGACAGGAACAACCAGCAACGATTATGACCATTGGTTTGTGGGCTTTACCCCCTATTACACAGCCGCAATCTGGTGTGGCTATGATTCTAACCGCACCTTCGTTACCGGTGGAGTAGAAAAACAACTCTGGGCAAAGATTATGAATGATGTAAACAGCTACAAAAAACTAAAGGATAAAGATTTTGATAGCTGTGAAGGCATTACAACCCGTTCCATCTGTAAAAAGTGTGGCAAGCTTGCTATTAGCAACCTGTGTAACCGTGACCCAAGAGGAAGTATGATTCGCACGGAATACTTTGCCAATGGAACGGAGCCAAAGGATACATGTGACTGCCATACCGCAGTTACAATATGTACTGAATCTAACCTGCCTGCCAGTGAATTCTGTCCGAAGGATAAAGTAAAGGAACGGGTATATATTACCCGCCCGAAAGGAAGTCGCGGCACTACTGCTGATTCCAAATATGAGTTACCTAAAAACTTTTCAGAGAAAACCTGTAATGTGCATACCTCTTATCAGTCCACAGTGGAAAGCAAAATCAACAAGCCAGGCAAAAACAATAAAGCACAAAAGAACAATCAATCCAATCATTCTACAGAGGTGTTGTTACCATAAACCTTTTATCTATGTAAAAATAAATATTAAAAAGGATAGTTCCGCCAGTCTTAGGCGGAAACTATCCTTTTTTGAATATTTTTTCTTTTTTTATCCATACTACCTAACAAGCAAACTATCAATGCAGAAAAACCGTCTGCATTCTGTTCATAAAAATAAAAATTATTGGAGATATACGATATGAAACCTACATCCTACAAAAAGAAACAGCAGAAAAAACAAATCAAAACCAGCATTATTATAATAATCTGGGTGATACTGATTGGTCTGTTCCTCTCTCTTATTCTATGGAAGAACCAACAAATTACGGTAAATGGCACACTGCTTAAAGCACCTGCCATAAAGGAATTGCCTATATTAGAAGCTGTTGATACACAGGAGGGATATCTATGAGTGAACAAATTTTATATTTCAAACCAGAGCGCAGTACCGTAGTTTATAAAGAAAATATAAACATTGAAGATATTGGAACGGTTTTTTGTCAGGACCCCGCTATCACCAATGCAGTAGAAAAAATTTCCCTGTTTACCTTTCATAAAAACATGGACGGCAGACAGGTTATTACAGTATTAAAGGTAATCTCCCTGATTAAGCAGGAATTTCCTGATGTAACCGTACTGGCACTTGGGGATCCGGAATTTATTGTTTTTCATAAAAAACCAGAACCAGCTCCTAAAAAAGAGCGTACCATTACCATTATCAAAGTTATTTTGGTCTCTTTGGTTTCTCTCTTTGGAGCCGCCTTTACCATTATGACTTACAACAATGATGTGGGGGTCAATGAAGTATTTAACCAGATATATACATTGTTTACCGGAGAAGTGCCCAAAAAGACCACGATTCTGCATCTGGGATATGCTCTTGGTCTCCCTGTCGGCTTGATTTACTTTTTTAATCACGTTGCCTATCATCGCTTAAGTGATGATCCTACTCCACTGGAAACACAGATGCGTATCTATGAGCGGGATGTAAACGATGGAGTTGCAATTAGTTCGGGAAGAAATAAGAAAACGCTGGATGTGTCTTAGAAAGGAAGAGAAAACTCATGTTAGCTCAAATCTCAATGCTGCTGATTGCAATATTTTGTGGGTTTGGTGTTGCCTGCGGATTCGTTGCCTTTATTATTCTAATTGGTGTAGTACCTAGGCTGAGTACAAAAACCCATACAGCAAACCATGTCATGCTTTATGAAAACATGCTGATTCTTGGAATTACACTCGGAAACATTATTTTTCTATATCAAATTGACATGCCCTTTGGTAAACTTGGCCTTATCATTTTAGGATTATTTTTTGGTTTTTTTGTTGGCTGCCTTTCCGGTGCATTGGCAGAGCTTGTCAAAATGTTTCCAATTCTCACTAGAAGGATACGTCTTCGGGATGGGCTTCCTTATGTTATTGTTGCTCTGGCACTAGGTAAATGTCTGGGAGTCATAGTACAATGGTTTTTATTCACCAACCCCGGACCATGAAGCACAAAAAACTGGTATCATCACTTGCAGTTTAAAGCAAATTAATAAATGAAAAGAAATGGAGGAATTATTATGCGGAAAGAACCAACAAAAGAAGCATATAATCAATATGTCGAAGAAATTACTCCCAGTGCAAACGTATGGCTCAATTGTTTAAAGGCCTTTATTACAGGAGGTGCTATCTGCACACTGGGACAGGTCATTAAAAATCTGATTCAGCATTTTACAACAGTAAGCGAAATAACAGCAAGTCTCTGGGTCACACTGATTCTTATATTTTTAAGTGTGTTATTTACAGGACTTAACATTTACCCTTCCATTGCAAACTGGGGGGGAGCCGGAGCCTTGGTTCCCATTACCGGCTTTGCCAATTCCGTGGCTGCACCGGCCATTGAGTTCCAAAAGGAAGGACAGGTATTCGGTATCGGGGTAAAAATCTTCACCATTGCCGGACCCGTGATACTCTATGGTATCTTCTCCTCCTTTGTCGCAGGATTAATTTATTATATTGGCACCCTGCTTGGCTGGGTGGGTTAGGAGGCTGTTATGGTTAATAAAAAAGAAAATGGACCGTTAGGAAAACAAAGCATTTATTATGCGAATGCGCCGGGACTGGTTTCCTGGGCAAGCATTGCTGGAAAAAAGGAAGGAGAAGGTCCTTTAGGAGGCTACTTTGATCAGGTCATTGAAGATGCAGCATTCGGACAGGATACTTGGGAGGAGGGCGAGAGCGAATTTATGGAGCAGGCATGTAAAACGGCTCTTAAGAAGGCCAACTTACAGCCCAATGATATGCGGTATCTCTATGGAGGCGATTTATTAGGACAGTTGATTGCTACCACATTTGCAGTAAAAGATATGGATATTCCTTTCTTCGGCATCTATGGTGCCTGCTCTACCGTAGGAGAAGCTCTTAGTATGGCATCCATGACCTTGGCAGGCGGATATGCCGATTATGTGCTTGCTACCGCTTCCAGTCACTTCGGAGGGGCTGAAAAAACCTTTCGTTTTCCTTTGGAATATGCCAATCAGCGTCCGGTAAGTTCCACATGGACTGTAACCGGAAGCGGTGCCTTTGTCCTCTCTGCTACGAAAGGAGATATTATTATCCGTGGCATCACTACCGGAAAAATTGTTGACTATGGCGTTAAGGATAGCCTGAACATGGGCGCCTGCATGGCACCTGCCGCTGCTTCCACCATCTATCAGCACCTACAGGACTTTAGTGCAACACCAGAGGATTATGACCGCATATTTACTGGGGATTTGGGTAAGGTTGGACAAGAAATTCTGTTAAACCTTCTCGAAGAAAATGGATATGACATTCAAAAACAGCATCGGGACTGCGGTATCGAAATCTTTGATCCGGATACACAAAATACCGGATGCGGCGGAAGTGGATGTGGCTGCTCTGCCATCACCCTCGCTGGCTATATCACGAAACAGATGCTTGAGGGGAACTGGAAACGGGTACTTTTTGTCCCGACAGGTGCCTTACTCTCAACGGTAAGCTACAATGAAGGCCAACCTATTCCTGGCATAGCCCATGCAATCCTGTTTGAATTACGTTAAATTTTTAAACACAATTATAAAAAAGGAGCATACAATATGGATTATATTAAAGCATTTGTTGCCGGCGGTATCATATGTATTCTGGCACAAATATTGATGGAAAAAACAAAAATGATGCCCGGACGAATTATGGTAACCTTGGTCGTTACCGGTGTCGTCCTTGGTCTTCTTGGTATTTATGAACCCTTTGTCGACTGGGCAGGCTGTGGTGCCACTGTTCCTTTAACCGGATTTGGCTACAGCCTGTTTAAAGGAATTAAAGAAACCGTTCAAATGTCCGGCTTCGTCGGATTATTTAGAGGAGGCTTTGAATCTGCAGCAGTAGGCTGTTCTGCAGCACTGATTTTTTCCTATTTTGCCTCCCTGGTTTTCCAGCCTAAGATGAAAAAGTAAACTCCATGTGACTGTAATAACAAGCAACAAACTACAAGGGTTACCCAATATTGTGCTAATAAGCAAATACCATGGGTTTGCTTTTCATATATATGGGGCTATGCACTAAGAAATTAGTGCATGGCTCCACTTTTTTGTGAATAAGCCTGCGAACACAGGCAGTAGCATATAGCATAATGCTTACAATTATGCCTCACCAAATCCTCTCATCTTTTTGATTGCCCGCTTTTCTAAACGGGAGACCTGTACTTGGGAAATATGAAGCAGTTCCCCGATTTCTACCTGTGTTTTATCCTCATAAAACCGCATCTGTATCACGTTTCGTTCCAGTTCATTTAACCCATCCATCAACTGCTTAACCAGCATTTCATTTTCCACCTGTCCGTGACCATCCTCTGGGGAACGGATACATTCTCCCACAAAACCGACATCCCCTTCCCGGTTACTAATCGTTCTATCGATGGAATCCACCATGGCATTGGCATCCAATGCCACCATAATTTCTTCCTGACTAAGCTCTGTTGCTACCGCAATCTCCTCGATGGTTGCTTCTCTTCCGCACTCACTCCGGATAGCATCCGAAGCAAGCTTAATGCGGTAGCCCTGCTCCTTTAGTGTCCGGCTAACCTTCACCATGCCATCATCCCGTAAAAATCGTTTGATTTCCCCCATAATCATAGGAACAGCATAGGTTGATAGCTGCACCGGACGGTCGGTATCAAAATTATCAATTGCCTTTATTAAACCGATACAGCCAATCTGAAATAAATCCTCCAGCTCCTGTCCCCGGTTTTGAAAGCGTCTGGCAACACTCCAGACGAGTCCTACATTTTCCTCTAACAGTCTCTTTCGTGCCTCTGTTTTACCTTGTCTTGCCGCAATGAGCAATTCCAAGGTTTCACTCATGGCATACTTCCTTTCCTATTGTTTTGTTCATTATCACCGTCACTCCCTTTTGAAGCTTAGACTTTACAAGTATTCCATCCATAAAGGCCTCCATAAAGGCGAACCCCATTCCGGAACGTTCCAGCTCCGGCTTTGTTGTATACATCGGTTCCATGGCCTTTTTCACATCTTCAATCCCTACCCCTTCATCCTGTATCTTAACATGTAATGTATGCTCCTCATTTCTACAGGTTATATGTACATATTTTTCCTCCCCAAAAAATAGCTCCTTAGGATAACCGTGAATAATCGCATTGGTCACTGCTTCTGACACCGCTGTTTTTATATCCGAAAGCTCCTCAATGGTTGGATTTAATGGCATAACAAACGCTGTTACCAGCATCCGTGCAAGCTGTTCATTTTCCGGTATTGCAAGAATGCTTACCTCCATTTTATTATCTCTAATGTTTCTTTCCTGTTCCCATAATTCCTCTCCTGCCTGTTTTTCTGATGTATCCGTATCTGTTTTTTTCCAAAATGCCTGATGACCCATGGTTTTTCCTCCTACTCCGACTTTAATGCATCCTCAATACTATCCCTCTCACAAACCAGCTTATGTAAACCCGATATCAGGATAATTCGTTTAATGGAATCATTCATATGAACAGCATAAAGCTTCCCCTTCATCCGCCTCACCTGTTTATATCGTCCCATAATTACACCAACACCTGAACTATCCATAAAGGTTGTATGCTGAAAATTAAAAATGACATTTTTTATTCTTGTTCCCTCCAGATAAGTATCTGCCTTTAAGCGAATTTGATCTGCCATATAATGGTCCAACTCTCCATCCACTGTAATTATCAAATAGTTTCTTCGAATCTCAAATACCGGATTCATACTATCACCCCTTTTATTAAATAATTCATTTACATAAATAAAAAGGAAGACAACAAATAAACCTGTTGTCTTCCTTTGTGTACTAAATTATATTCTTCCTGTTTCTACCCAATCATCGCCATATTATCCTCTGCCTGTCTGGCTCTTCTGGAATCCGGGAACTTGGAGATTACCTTTTGATAGGTCTCCTTCGCCTTATCATATTTCATCATGTGCTGATAGGTTCGTCCCAGATAATATAAAGCATCCTCGTTGGTTTCATCATATTCAATGGCAAGTGTCAGATTCTCCAATGCTTCCTCATAATTACCTGAACTCAACTGTGAGTACCCTTTGTTGTATGCCTGTGCCGCCACCTTGGGCATCACCTTTTCATACAACTCATTATAAAGCTTCTTCGCATCCTTGGAATCTACATCCTTAATATCCACCCTTGTTAAATATTCTGCCGATTTTGTTTCATCGCCATCCATATAAGACTTGGCAGCATTCATAATATTCTCAAATACATTGCCACTGGAAGACTCTCCCGTAGCTTTCGCCAATTCCTGTGTTAACTGATTCACACTCTGTTCCAGGCTGGTGGCATTGTCCTTCAGTCCGGAAATCGTTTTATTCTTGCTGGATAACTCCTCATTATATTCCTGCTTTAATGTGTCATAGCTATTGGCAAGCTCGGCTGTCTTTTGAGGAATAAACAGGAAATACATAACTGCTATACCTACAAGCAGCCCTACTACAATACCGACAAATGTATATTTGTTGTTGGAGGACTCCACATATTGGTCGATGGAAAGCTGATTACTCGGAGCAATCTCCTTATGCTTAATCTTACGCTCATCACTCTCCCGAGGTGTAATCTGGTTGCCGCCTGTTTCTGCTGCATTCTCCTTACGTCCCCCATTTTCTACATGACGGCTAATACCCGGATTACCAGCTATCTCCCGGTAATACTTTAACGCAAGTGTGTTATTCGCATCAATACGAAGCACTTTTCTAAGTGCCTTTTTTGCTTTCTCCTTATTGTCCGTTTTAATAAAGAGCAGGGCGAGCAACAGATGTCCATTAACAAAATTCGGACTCATACCAAGTACACGCTTTAACTGAATTAATGCTAAATCATAATCTCCCTGCCGCAGATATGTCAAGGTCTGGTTATATTTACGAATCGTTCCATTGACCTCCTGAAGCCTTGCAGAATTATGCTGAATGGATTTTATGTAATCGTCAGCGTCATTATCCTCTGGCTTAAAATGCTGGCTTACAATCCACTCACTTAATGCAGATACCATCTCCCCCATCTCATGATAACATAAACCTAGCAGATTCCTTGCCTGTATATTATATTTGTTATAGTGAAGTGCCTTCTTTAAATCATTAATTGCCCCAGACAAATCCCGCACCTGTGCTTTATCCAGCCCCCGGTTATAATAATAATCTGAGGTTCTGATACACTTTTTGACAAATGCTTCCTTAAGACCACACTGACTACAGGTTCCATTAATCAGTAACGGGGCACCACATCTCATACAATTCATTCTTCTACCACCTTACTGTTGACTTTCATTATCGTTACCCTGCTCCGCCATCATCTGCATCACATCCATGATATCCTGCATCTCATTTTCATAGACTGCATTCTCTACATCCTCAATCTCCAGACTCGGTTTAAACTTCTTTATCTCTTCCTCAAAGTTAATCATTAAATACCTCCTTCACCGCAGCAACCAGATACAGGGAACCAACGCAGAACACATAATCCTTCGTATTCTGAATAGCTCTTACATAGTCCAGTGCCTTTGAAAGTTCTGCCATTTCCTTAATCTCTATCTTATCTATTCCAAGTAACCGTGCCTCCTGCCTTATCAAGGCACCCACCTGCTGCACATCTGTACGGCGTTCATTTAAAAGCTCTGTCACTATGATAGTATGAACACCACTTAAAAGCAGCTCACGAAGCATAGATACATCATCCTTATCATTCGCCACAGCATAAAGCACTACCTTAGGCTTGTCCCCAAAGCAGGTCAAAACGGTATCTGCAAACGCATGCATCGCTTCTTCATTGTGAGCCCCATCCACATAAAAACGAGGGGCAACTTCCTCCATCCGACCTTCCCAGACTGTATCTGCAATAGCTCCAAACAGCACAGAATACGGTATATCAAACAGCCTCTTAGCAGCAAGAATCGCTACTGCCGCATTAAATGCCTGAAATGCTCCCATCAGACCAGTGTGGAAGAAACCTTCCTTATCATACCCACAATCCAAAGAAAAATCAATCCCTTCTGGACGATTTTTCAAAATCCGTAACCCATATTCTTCAATAAACTGACAAGAAGCGTCAATCTCCTCTCCATATCGACGAATGACCTCCTTCGCTTCTTCCGGCACAAGACCAATAACAGCAGGAACCGAAGTCTTTAGCACACCCGCCTTCTCATAAGCAATTTGGGAAATTGTATCACCTAAAATAGCAACATGGTCCAACCCAACAGAGGTTATAATAGAAAGAACTGGATGTACAATATTGGTTGTGTCACTTCTGCCACCAATTCCTGCCTCCACAATGGCATAATCAACATGTTTTTCAGCAAAATAAACCGCTGCCATACAAAATATAACCTCAAAAAAGGTCGCTGGCACACCACCATCTGCAAGCATCTGTTCCTCTGCCTGACGCACCTTTTTATAGCACAAAACGAAATCGCTTTCAGAAATCATCTCCCCACCTACCCGCATTCTCTCCCGAATAGTGAGCAAATGGGGGGAGGTAAACAACCCCATGGAATAACCCTGAGCTTTACCAATGCTGTCTAAATATGCACAGACAGAACCCTTACCATTGGTCCCAGCCACATGAATCACCTTAACATGTGCAAGCGGATGATGCAGTAATCTGAGCAGATACGATACCGTCTCCAGATTCGCCTTTTTTTTATATCTTGGAATCGCCAGAATAGACGAAACCACTTCCTCATATTCCACATCCATTGCGAACAATTACCCTTCCTTGGAATTACATCTGACACTGGCAATGTTATCTTATTATTCTTTATAATTCATTACAACATTACCCTTACGCAGGCTGAACACAATTCCCTTGATATCTTCTTTTATATTGTTAGTTGCACCATTAATGGTGATAGAACATCCTGCATGAGCCCACTCATCCACTACAACTGCTGCCTGCTTACCAGCTTCAATCTGTGCTTCCAAATCCTTACTCTCATCCCTAAGCTTCTCAAGCTCCGTCGATTTTTGTATCTTTGTCCGGGTGATTTGTACTTTCTTTTTCTCCATCTCGCTCTTTTGTTCAGGAGCTATCCTGGCAACACTTAAAGATTGTTGTATTTTGGAAAGCTTTTCTATATCTCTTTCTGCCAGGTCAATCTCTTTGCGAAGCTCTTCATAACGTTTACGCATCTTGGGTTCCATACCCACCTTAATATATGTGTGTACCTGTGCTTCATTGCCAATATTTACAGCCTCCACACCACGAAGTGCATAGACACGCCCCGCTAAAAGTACACCCCGGTTTCCGGAGAGAACTACCATATCCTTAGAATCTATATAACAATTCATAATAGAATTCGCATAAACATATCCGCCACACTCAATATTCGCCTGTTCAAAAAAGCGTCCTTCTACATTACCACCAGCAACAATAATTCCCTTCCCATTACCAGACATACCACTTTTTAGCATTACATCCTTACCAACCAAAAGCGTAGCCGCCTCCACAATTCCACTTACTACAAGGCTCCCCGTCACCTCCACTTTATATCCCGCAAGGATAGAACCCATTACCTCAACATCTCCCTTAAAAGAAATATTACCGGTGGAAGCGTCCACATCTCCTGTAATCGTCCAGCTATTAGAAATCGTTATCTTACCAATACTGTCGTCAAAACTAATCTTACCATCTACATCAGAATAAAAATATCTTTTATCTTCACTCATATAGATATGTTTACCACGTATGGCAGGTTTGGGCTTTCCCTTCTGGGCAGGTATCGGCTTTCCTGTCACATCATAACCGTCCACTCCCTTAGTCTCCCGTACATATTCCGCAATCATCTGGTCCTTTGTTACAGACTCAAAACATTGTAAATTTCTGTAATCTACAGAACCATCCTCCAAAACTTCAGGTGCAGAACGAGGATTCGTATTAAAATGATAGATAAAATAACCGTCCTCACCATGCTTCGGCGGTTTGCCAAAAGCAACCTCCGTTTCTGTATGGTATACCTTATCCCGCAGCATCTGTTGGATTGCTTCCTCAAAAATTCCTTCCCTGACATCATTCTCGTTAAGCATTCCAACAATCATCTCTACTGTATATTCCTGCCCCGGCTCAGGCTTGGGAAGTTCTATTGTCGCTGTCATTCTATCCTCACTAATACGAACAATTCCTTCTTCCTGCTGTGAAGCATCACTTGACATATTATTGTCACCTTCATAATCCATTCTATTCTTTTCAGACATAATGACCCCTCCTTGATAGCAAAGCAACAGTTATTAACTACTGTTAATGTATCTGTACATGCTATAATTGTCAATCTAGACCTATTTTACCATATTCAGACATATTTTCGTAGTAGTTTCTCTAAAAAATTTTTCCTTTCATTTTTCTTATTCACGAAAACTCCGCATATGACAATACATTCCTCTTTTACTTTCCTAGCTTTATTTTATCAATTTTATATACTTGCTTCTACGAATTGTCTGTTTTTCTTGCCAATCCCCTATGCTATGCCAGACTAAGGATAGAGGAATTTTATAAAAGAAATAGTAAGAAATATGCACCTTTGATTTGTTTGGCGAGGGGCAGCTGCTTGACTATATTGATGGGAAGGAGCCTAGGGATGCTCTTACGAAAGAATTAGACATCACGGTACAATCTGTCAAAAGAAATCAGAAATGGAGGCTTGGTTATATGACAAGCTTAAATCAATAACCTATGCACCGTTTACAGGGAGTATAACCCTGTTTCATAAGAACAGTAAGCGTCTCCTTGCTTTCTAACCTATTCTCTTCATGAATATCAGCTACACTGCTACATGTTTTTAGATGAATTTTTTTCGTGTTAGTATTTAAAATATAATCTTCTTCACTCTCACTTTTATTTTGAGTTGTTGCCATTGACTTGTTTTCTGCCCTTCCTGTATCCTTCTGCCCTTCTTGCTGAAAGGAGATGGTTTCTCCGTCTGAATAGACAATAATCGTTCCCTGTTCATCCGTTCGGTAGGTGGTTATGCCCCTGTCCTGAAGCATCTGAAGCACCTCTTTATGAGGATGCCCATAAGAATTATCCTTCCCGCAGCTTATTACTGCGTACTTTGGTGAAACTGCATCTAAGTAAGGTTTACTATTGGCACCGGAGCTTCCGTGATGTGCAACCTTGTATACAGTGGAAGAAAGACGTTGCCCACTATCAAGAATTGCCTGCTCTTCCTCAGCTTCTGCATCTCCACTAAATAAAAAAGAACTCTCTCCATATAAAAGACGAATTACAATAGAGGAATTGTTGGCATCCTGCTCCCCTTCAGCTACAGAAGGAGAAAGTATCGTAAAAGAAGCATCACCGAGGGCATAACTGTCTCCCTCCTCCGGATGAGATATGGTAAGCCTCTTTAAGCCTGCGACGTCCACTACCTCCTGATAGGTTTTGGTATCCTTCTCAATATCCGGCATAAAGAAGGTCTCACAGTCAAACTTATATAACACAACATCCAGACCGCCGATATGGTCTGCATCCGGATGCGTTCCAACTACATAATTAAGCTTTGTAATCCCCTGCTTTGATAGATAATACTGTACTGTTGTCCCCATGTTATTATTACCGGCATCAATAAGCATAGAACTGCCTCCACAGGTTATTAAAGTGGCATCCCCCTGTCCTACATCGATATAATGTACTGCAAGTTCACCACTGTTATGTACAACCTCCGCCGCTTGTCCCTGTCCCGCTTCCCCAGCTTGAAATTGCGGCTTTTCATCCGCACAGCCTTGAAGCAGAAGTACAAAGAGAAGAAATAAGGAGACAAGCACCTTTTTAAATCTCCGTTTTTTTCCATAGGATGTGTTTTTTGTTAAAGTATTAGTCTTATCCACTGGAATTCCTCCGTATCATTGCTTTTGCTTTAATTTATCTCATTATACTTGTTAAATTAAAAATGTACAAGTTGAAATAGATTTGGTATGGTAACAAAAAAAGATAATACCTACCTGATATTATCCTTTTTCTCCGTTTATGTCATTCTTATACTAAAACTGTTTTCAAAAATACACCACAACCCTCACTTCATTTTCTCCTGCCTGCATCTCACAGGACATATTACACTGCTTCAACAGTTCCCTCACGATAGCCAGTCCAAGACCATTCCCCTGTTCATTTCCTCTTGCACTATCTCCCTTAACAAATGGTAAAAATGCCTCACTACAAAACTCTTTCGATACTGTCACCCCGGTATTTCTTATCTCCATAAACTCATCATTGATTGTAATCACAATCTGCTCGCCCTTGGGTGTATAACAAACTGCATTACTCACGATATTATCAATGACCCTAAGCATCGCCCTTTTCTCCACCTTTTTGATAGCCTCACCCGTTATGTTAACCCCTATCTCCTTGGAAATAAGAATATCCTGATACCGATTCATTGTTTCCTGTATCAGAACAGAAAGCTCCACCTCTTCTTTCTCCAGCTCCTCCTGTGTCTGTTCCAGCTTACTAAGCTCAATAACATCTCCAATCATGTCATTCATATACTGCACATTATCCATAATAGAATTCACATAGTGGCGTTGCTTCTCATCAGAATTTGCAAGAATTTCTTTTAGATTCTCTGCATAACCGGACAATACCATCAACGGACTCTTTAAATCGTGTGCCATGGTATTCATCAATGTAATCCGATACTGTTCCTTCTCCCATTTCATTTTTTTGCTGCGAAACTGAAGATACACTACAAAGGCTGTCAGTAATAAAGTACACAATATGGCAACCAGCCATGCGGTTAAAATCAATTCCTTATTTTCATCCCACAAGCAGAACCTTTGCTCCGTCACCAGATAAGCCGCCTTTGTTGATGGACTACTCTGATGATAAATGGCTAAATCATTATCCAGCGGTATTAATCCCTTCTCTCCTGCTTCCTCCTCTCCTATATCTAATAAGGCTGTATTGTCCCCATCAATTAACAAAAATGATGTACCTCTAACAATCTTTGATTCCTTAAAATAATGTAATTCCTCAAATCCAATTTCGTCTCCAACCGCATATCTGCCATTTTCATCTAATTGAAATCTTGCATCCTTAAGATATTCCTCAAGGTTCGTTTCTATGGAAGACATTGAGCCACTATTCTCCTTACTTCCCGCCAAAAGATTCTGAATACCAACATGCCAAAGTCCCTCTTTCAAATCAAGCTGTTGATACCCACTGACATCCTTAGGTGTACAATCCAGAGTCTTATATAACTCAGAATCTTCAGATGAATTATAATCCTTTGATTTATATATTTTTACGATACCTGGCTGATATTTTGTACTATCCGCACGACATACATAACAGGTTTCCATCTCAATAGTATATTCTTGGCTTAATATCAGTTTCTTGACTTCTCTCTGGTTATCATTATCATCAAAGCTGGCAAAACCAATAAACGCTTTATCCATATCCAATAGAAAACGTGCAGCAATCATCTCTTTAGAATCATAAGATATAACATAGTCATTTCCCTCTTTTTCTACAATTGCTGCGGCAAAATCATGGTATAGCGACTCTTCAAAAAAGGATATACTTTTCATGTTCCACAAGATTCTTCCCCTATAAGAATTATAAGCATACTTATTCCTTGTAAGATCCTGATAATATCTTGTCTCAGCATCACTCAGATTATTAAATCTAGCATCATATACCTCAATGCAGTTCTGATATTCCAGCTGCATTTTCCATTTTAAAAACACTCCGGTTGCCAACATACCCAAAACCACCACAGCCAGAATACCACTTATTTCATATTGCAACAGCATCTTTTTTAAGGAAGGCTCTCGAAGCCGTTTCACCCCTTTATTTTTTCCTTTTTTCATATTCATCACCTCGCATTTATTCTGTCAGCTTATATCCTTTCCCAATCACTGTTTTTATGCGGGAACCAGATTCCCCTAACGCTTTGCGAAGCTTTTTTATATGATTATCCACAACCCGGTCACTACCCTCAAAATCATAGCCCCATATCCGTACCAGCAGCTCTTCCCGTGCTGCTACCTCATTTTTATGCTCCATAAGATATTTCAACAATGCATAAAGCTTGGGGGTAAGCTCTATTTGCTTTCCTGCCACACTTACCGTCATCTGCCTTGGATTTAATGAGATATCCGCCACCTTGATTTCCTGACAAAGCACCATCCCTTTAGAACGCTTAATCAGTGCCTGCACCTTGGCATAAAGCTCTGCCAGAGAAAACGGCTTTACCATATAATCATCACATCCGACAACATAACCGTATAGTCTATCCTCCTCCCTACCTCTGGCTGTTAAGAAAATAACAGGGGCACTGCTGCCAAGCCGGATTGTCCTGCAAAGCGTAAATCCATCCGTCCCGGGCAGCATAACATCAAGCAGAATCAAATCATAATCCTGTTCATATAGTGCCTCCTCCGCCTGGTTTCCATCCTTGGCAAGAGTAAGAGAAAAGCCATCCTTATCCTTTCTCATAAAATAATCGTATATTACCTCACGAATCGAGTCATCATCCTCGACCAAAAGAATCCGGTACATATGGCAGCTCCTTTCTGATTGCAAACACCTGCGAAACAATACTGTCATCATAACATAAAAAAACTGTGTATCACAATGGCAGAAATCTGTTTACAAAAATCCGTCTAATATAATTGGAAAATGATATCTGACAATCTAAGAATAGCATCATAATGTATCCTTCTTATATCCTTTTATCATTACAAGGAATAAGACCAAAGATTTTGAATCTGCCCCATAAGCTCGGAAAGCGGCCACGTCATATTACTTTTTTCCTTGCTGTTGGGGTCTCTGATAATCATGTTTCCATCATCTGCAATACCACATATCACAATAAAATGTCCTGTCGTTGTAAAGGTTCCGGGACCAACGACACAGATAATCGGATGTCCATTAAGCAGCTCCTCGCGAATTCCATTTTCGTTAAAGGGAACTGCATAAGAATTAAGTCCATAAAGAGCTGCCCCCTCATCCATCAAAGACCAGGAGGAACCGCTTCCAGCTACATAATATCCATTATTGTCCGCCATATTTGCTACTGTAAGCGGATCATATTGTGAATCTGACCGAAGCTTACATAATACCATAGACAAACAGACTGGGCCACATCCAGTCAACGCAATCATATCATCCCCATAGGTCTCATATCCCCAACGCTTGTCCCATTGATAAAAATACGGATAATATCCAGCACCGACCTCCTGTGAAATATCAATCTTATGCTTGATATCCTTCTCCTTAAAATAATTTTTAACAAAACTCTTTGTTTCCGGATTCCGCTCATATAACTCTATCAGCTCATCAGGATATTCATCCGTAAGCCAGCTTGGACGTTTGTTTTGCTCCTTTTTCTGCCAAAAACTGGTTGATGATGTACCCCCGGCGGATACACCTCCTTCTCCACCAGCCTTCGCCTTATGCATCCTATACATATCCGCCAGTCCGGAAAGCACCTGTCCACCCAAAAATAGTAGTATTAAAAGCAGCATTCCCATAAGAAACAGCTTCCCTCTTTTTCGTTTTTTTCTCACACGTATTCTAGCCATATTTCCCCATCCTTTCCACAAAAAAACAGCTTTGTTATCCTATGTTCTTTCCTGTCTATAGCATAACAAAACTGCAATATATTTGTTTTAAGATAGCCTTATGAAATCCTTATGATTTCATGAAAATCACATGACTTTACCTTAATACATGACAATGCCACATCAAGCAGGTGAAAAAACATTTTCACATCGCCTGCCCCGGCAGTACAATCAGAAAACGAACCTTCTCATCCTCACTTTCACAGATAATATCTCCACCGTGCTTTCTAACAATCTCACGGGCAATCGCAAGCCCCAATCCGGAACCCCCGGTTCCCGAGCTTCTAGAAGCCTCCAACCGGAAAAACTGCTCAAACAACTGATTTAGTTTTTCCTTTGGAATCGTTCTTCCATGATTCATGAAGGAAATCGTTACCTCACCTGTCTCTTGTTTTCTGGCTGTAATAAGAATCTCACTGTTACTATAACAATAATTGACTGCATTTTTTAACAAGTTATCAAACACCCGCTCCATTTTCTCCACATCACAATTCACCATAATATCCTTATCCGCCAAAAGCCGATAGGTGAGATTCTTCTCCGCAAATAGGGGTAAAAATTCATACGCTATCTGAGAAAGCATCATTGACATATTTACTGTGGATAATGACAAAGTCAATTCTGATAAATTAAATCTGGTAATTTCAAAAAATTCATTGGTTAGCTCTTCTAACCGCTCCGCCTTCTTTAACGCAATGCTCTCATATTTTTGTTTTAGCTCATTGGAAAGCCCTTGATTTTCGGTAAGCAACGTAAGATAACCAATAACGGAGGTAAGCGGTGTTTTCAAATCATGTGCCATATAAACAATAAGGTCATTCTTTCTCTGGTTTGCCTCCTGTGCCTCCTTCTTACTTCTGCTGGTTTCTAATGCAATCTGATTGAGTTTTTGCTCCACCTGATACAAATCCTTAGGAAGCGACAGGGTGACCTCCTCTCCCTTGGCAATTACATCCACTGCCTTAAGCACTTCCTCGAAATATCCCATCATTTTCCAGATATAAAATACGGTCAAAAGAAATAAACCCAGCAATAGCAATACAAGCATAATTGCTATCAAATTCTCATGAAAAAAATGAATTAACGGATAAAAAGAATCATACCATTGCCATACCCGTGTCTGACATAGCTTGTAGGAAATAAAGGCAACGATAACCATAACAACAACAAACAATGCCAGTCGGAACAATAATTGTAAAACAAGCTCCTTTGAAAGCGAATACTTCAATTCTTCTTCTGTATCTTTATGATTGTTCAATCTTATATCCCACTCCCCATACCGTTTTTATATATTTCGGTTTTCTTGCATTTTCAGAAAGCTTCTCACGGATTTTAGCAATATGTGCCATCACCGTATTATTACTGTCCATATATTTCTCTTTCCATACCTCTTCAAACAATTCCTCTGCGGTAACAACCTGTCCCTGCCGCTCACATAAAAAAGCTAAAATAGAAAATTCCAGTGGTGTTAATTCTATCGGTTTCCCATAAAGCGTGCAGGTATGCTGGTCAATATTTAACACTAATCCCCGGATATCATAAATCTCTTCTTTGTGTTTCTCCAAAGCCGGATTATATGTCTCAACCCGCCTTAGCTGTCCCCGAACCCTTGCTGTTACCTCCAATGGATTAAAGGGCTTTGTAATATAGTCATCCGCCCCCATAGTCAGCCCCATTATTTTATCAGAATCTTCCACCTTGGCAGTCAGCATAATGATTGGAAAATACCAGTTCTCCCGAATGGCGCGGCACAAAGCAAAGCCATCCATGTCCGGCAGCATAACATCCAAAATTGCCAAATCGACACTCTGCTCCAAAACATAAGCCAACGCATCGGTTCCGTTGTAAAATTTCTTTACCTCATATCCCTCATTAACCAGATAAACCTCTAACAAATCTGCAATTTCCTTCTCGTCGTCCACCACTAATATCCGTTTTGCCATCATGCCCCTCCTTGTGTATATAACATAGAAGTTTATATCATTCTCAAAATTCCTTTATAACGTCTGTATCTTCTTCGCCAATCTTTTCCACTGCCCGAATCTCAGCTTCATAGCTATAGGAAGAATTAACCTTTATTGTAACCGTATCCCCGACCCTATGTCCCATCAATGCCTTACCAAGAGGAGATACATTACTAATACGTCCTGCCATGGTATCTCCCCGCACTGTCGTAACAATCTTATAGGTCTCCTCCTCATCATCCTCAGGAATATAAATCGTTACCTTCGTATTCAAGCCTACCTCATTCTCATTCTCAGATTCACTGACAAGCTTTGCCGTGCGAATCATCCTCTCAAGATAGCGAATCCGGCTTTCATTTTTATTCTTTTCTTTTTTTGCAGCATAATATTCAAAATTCTCACTCAAATCACCCTGTGCCCGTGCCACTTTTACGTGCTCCAACAGTTCATGCCTTAAGGTTACCTTACGATATTCGATTTCCTCCTTCATTTTATCAATATCACTCTGCGTTAATTCATCATACATTTTATACTTTTGCCTCCTACCTTTTCCACCATCATGTTTAAATGAAACATCTTAATCTAAACTCTCACATTATTACTATTTTTCAGTTCATAACCCCAAACCTATTCTAATATGGAAAATTAGCAGCTCCCGCAACCGGGGTAGAGGTCGTATTAATACGAATACCCGAATCCACTAACACATGTCCATAAAAATCCGTAACCCGGAAGGTATAGGGACCTTGTCCCATTCCGGAAGGGGCTTTATAATAATTGTATTCCTGCCTTTGAAGTGCTACATACTGCCCTGTTGCCGCATTATAGTATTCCACCGAACGAATCGGATATCGCCCATTACGCACCTGTACCTCTGCCCAATACTCTGTACTCGTCGGCTTAAAAAGGTATGATATCGGTGCTTCTGTCGGCAAAGGCACAATCCTCCAGCTAATATTCATTCTTCCTGTGACCAATGGTTCTATCTGGGAAAAAGCAACCCTTGTCAAATCGATGTCTCCTTTTTTCCCCTCTGGCAAACGGTCAGTAATCAATACATTCAATTTGTCCCCATCTTTATCTGTAATCTCTACATATGCCCCTGCTAATCCATTCATATAATCCTCATGATTCATCGCAGCAGTAAAATACATACTTTCATAATCATCTAAGTTGGCGGCTCCGGTAGATTCACGGTCATAATAAGTCCCCTCCCCGGTATGAATATTCGCAATGGAATATTCCCCCGCATCTGCCTTGATGGTTGCATCAGACGGGGTACCGGGTTGACCTTGTGTTGTTACCTCAGATGAATTCCCCGGCTTTCCCTGTGCTGTCGTGCCAGAGGGATTATCTGGACGTCCTTGCGTTGTCGCCTTAGCGGACGTTGTAACCGGCTGCTTCTTCTTAACCACTGTTACCATGCAATAATATTTCTTCCTGCCTACCTTAGCCGTAATCCTAGCCTTACCAACTTTCCTGGCAGTTACCTTTCCTTTCTTGGAAACGGACGCTATTCTTTTCTTGTTGCTGCTCCATGTAACCTTCTTCTTTGTTCCCTTAAGCTTTAAGGTAATACTTTTCCCCTTTTTCAAGGTTACATTTGTTTTGTTAATAGAAACCTTTTTGGCTGCCGCAGCATTCAAGGCAGTATCCTCAGATACATAAGAAAAACATAATACCATCATAAATGCAATAAAAAAGCTTATCAGACGTTTTTTCATAACAATCCCATTCCCTTCTACCAAACCAACATCTCTGACAAATACAAAATATATATCTGCCAATCCCAAAACCATATATATTCGCCCTTGGTATAACTGTAAATATTATATAATACCACCTTGTCTTTTTCAAGCGGAATACCCTGTTCTCCTTTGAAGTACAAAAAAGACGCAAGGTTTACAATTTAACGTTCCTTGCGTCTTTGCACTGTTATTTTATATTAATTTTTGATTGGATATTAAATACGTCCTTTGATATTATTAATTTCCTATTTCTATCTTGATACCCTAAAGAGTTCCCATCGGGAGAAGATGAAAAAATAATAAAAGCATAACAATAATTCCATTAACATTCATATAAATATTATTATATTTTTCATTATCCAAAGGGTTAATTTTATATATTTTATATACTATACCTATGGCAATCAAATTTCCAATAAATGATATTCCTTTTGCTGCACCAACATAGGAAGAACCCCAGCTTGATGTCATAAGTATAATATAGGAACAAAGCCATAAAAACTGAGCTAATATAGATAAAAATAGTTTTATAATTAAACCTTTCATCGGATATTGGGTACCTCCTTTGCTATATTAAAGCTTATGTCACAATACTTCTGAAGCAACAAAAAGCAAAAACACATCAATTACAATAAATACTCCATTTACTCCCATATAAATATCTTTATGTTTTTCATTCTCTAACGGTTTACATTTATATATTTTATATATAATTCCCTGCACTATTAGACAAATCAGAAACGAAAGCAACCAAGTTACCCACCAATCTACTTTCCAATTTATATCATCATTCATCACACAAGCCATTATGTAATAATATATCCAAATGCATTGAAGCAAGATAGATAATAACAATTTTTTTAATATTTTTTTCATCGAATATTGGGTACCTCCTTTGACATATCAAACTGAAAGCTTCCCATCCTCTGGTGAATCTCTTCCTCTAATTTCATTGGTAAAACGGCAGGATAAAAAATATCTTTAGGATATGCTTTATTCCATGCCTTAACTGCAACTTGAGTACAATTATTAGTAAATAAATTATAATAATTTTTCTCCTCATAGGTTTTAACTATTTTCTTTAGCTGGGATTGTGAAATTTCTCTTGTATAAGCCCAATTTTTATCATAAATAGCTTTTTCCTCAGTATGTTCCTTAGCAAACTCCCGATTAAAGTAAACACCTGCGTTATCCCCATCATTTAATTCATCCTTTGTCTCATCCAAATCCGTTTCACCCGATAAGGCTCCCCACGCGTTCCCCAATGACACATACTGCGAGCATTTAATTTTGTACTTACATGGGTCTTTCTTCTCCCATGTCTTATACTTGTATCCCCCAGTAAATTTTCTAAAATCCAATGTAGTCTTTATATAACTCTTATATACCAGAAAAGTGTGTCCACTTCCATTTGAACACGACACAATTGTCATCTCCCCAATCACCACCCTGTTTTCTTTCTTTGAGTAGATTCCCTTTTTATCGGGGCGGTTGTCTTTACCATCCTTAATGCCATCATTGTCCGTGTCCTGCTCCATGGGCTTGCTAGTATATTCATACACATATACCTTTGTGCTGCTGCCTCCTGCCATAATGTTTAATGCCTTTAAATAGGGGGCTGTGCTAATGCTTTTTGTGGGAGTTAAACTTTTCAGCTCTTCTCTGTCTAAGAGAGTGTCTCCATCCGTGTCGGCACTTCCCTCCTTCGTTGGCTGCTCATCAAGCCTTACAACCTGTGGCACGAGTCCTTCTAATGCTATCCAGTAACCCTGCTCTGTTCCTTCTCCTATGCTATCTGCAATTCCTAACAGGTTATCCTTGAAATTCCGGTCTACTGCTGCAAAACGTCCCCCTGTTTTCTGGTAGAGGCTTTTGTAATCATTTTTCCTATAAGCATGGGATACGACAGAGACAGTGATGCCGTCCTGTTTCAAAAGCTGTATCATTTCCTCCATATCTTTGATTCCATAGCTGTTATCTGTTTTATATATTTCATCTGTGATAAGTATAATATGCTTCTCTGCAGTTTTATGCTTCTTTATCCGCCTTGCTTTTTCTAACGCATCAATAGGAGTTTCCGGATAATCTCCACCTCCTTTTATTTTCAGACCTCCAATATGCTTCTTGAATTTCTCAACATTGGCACTCCAGCAGGATGTCCCATTTTTTCTAACCTTGGTGGAGGATGTTCCGTCTGCAGTGATGTCCTTAAATTCAACCAAGGCAAAATTAGCAGCAACGTGATAGGTCTTTAATTCGTCGACAAATGCACTTAGGTTATATTTTACGTTATTAATATAATAATCCATGGATTCTGTTGTATCTATTACAAATATAATATCTGCCTTACTATTTACTGTCCCCTGTTCAAGTATGCCTGTTGTATCAGATGCTTTAAGGCTGGTGCTAGCTGTTATATTCGCTGCCCTTGCCTTGTTTTTGGGAAGCATGGCTCCGGCTTCCTCCAGATTGATTCCCAAACCATGAAATAACTCTATCGTATCAACGACAAAATAAATTCCACATTCACTAATTGGTGCCGTGAGTGTGTGCATTTTGGAATGATAGCTTGTCTTTAACGGAATCGTGTCCCCTCCCTCACCATCATTATAACATATCAGTAATCCATTGGTATATGCCCCTCCAACTTGATATTGAGTGACCTCGTATTGTTCTGACAGGGTAAATTGGAGAGTTCCTGATTGTACTTCCAACTCCTCTAAAAGAATGGGCTTCCCTATGCAGGCAGGATTATCCTGTGCTAAGCTCCCATCATATTCTGCTATGTATGTATCCCGGTTGATATTACCCCTTGCTTTAAGCTCTATCTTACTTGGAATGGCGTCATTATTTTCATTAAGCTCACTATCTATGTTATCGCTCGCTATGGTTTGGGAGATGTATTCCTCTCCATCCGGGCATCCATTTCCATCTGTATCTCTATTAAGCGGCTCTAAGCCAAGAACAATTTCATCCCCATCCGGCAATCCGTCCTTATCTGTATCCTCCTCTGTTGGATTCGTCTGATAGGTGCTGGTTTCTTCTCCGTCCGTCAGACCGTCCTCATCCGTGTCGGGGAGTGTAGGGTCCGTCCCGATTTCTACCTCATATCCATCCTTTAAACCATCTTCGTCTGTATCTGCTTTGTGCATATCCGTAAAATACCGGTATTGCTCTAATACGTCTGTAAGCCCATCCTTGTCGGTATCAGTCGGGTCATTCCAGTCTATATCCGGCTGCTCATCCTTATTGTTATCTTTACTACCTTCCTGTTGATTATCCTGCAAATTCTGGCTCTTTAACTGCCCGTTAACAGGAGGCTCTATCAAAGGAACAGGATACTCTATTTCCATACCAAACGAAACAACCGAAGCAGGAGCTATTACTGCATTATAACCTTGATTATTTATCGTATACTGCTGCCCATCCCTGCTTTCAACAACCGCATTCCAAATATTGGTAATTTTCCCATCTAACTGAAAAGCTAGCTTCCAGTCTGTGATTGCTGCTTTACCAGTGTTATGTATGCTGGCTTCCACGATGGCATGGTGATTCCATTGGCTGGTAATACTATATTCTATGGCATAGCCATCATCCTGTGTCTGCTCCTTGCTCTGGGTCAGCAAAATGGAAGCAAAATCATCAAAGGAAGCCTGTTCTACCTTAATACCTATCGTAGCACTTTGCCCTGCTTGTATCGTTCGGTTCCAGCCTGCATTGACAAGAATTGCGACACCCTTCTGATGATTCCCAGAGAGGTTGGCATTCCACACATTATCTATCGTTCCGTTTATCTCCGCCTCCAAGCCCCAATTATTTATAGGCTTTTCACCTTCGTTTTGTATGGTAACGTGAGCAATATACCCGTTTTCCCATTGATTCTGCAGGGCTATTGTTATGAGGGCATTGCCAGATTGAAATTGTTTGGTTTTCATGGATTGTGCAACGGCTGGCTGTAAAGGAATGCTGCCGATTAGAAGTGTAAAGATTAAAATTTGTGCAATGGCTTTTTTCAATGATTTCCTATTCATGATAAATCTCCTTCTAACATTTTGACATTTTTCAAATGTTATCATCATCCACTTATATTGTCAACTATTATAAATATAGTTCATCATGAATATAATTTTATTTACTATAGTATGATTGCCAAAAATTGCAGAGTTCCTGTATTTAAAATTTGTTAATTTTTTGAGGAAAATCTTATTTGGTTCTTACAGATACGAATAGTTTTCGTTACCGCTTTTTTTGCCCGCCTTCCCCCATTTTATATCAATTCTCCATAATTGAGTCAATTCATTCGTGCGTGCCAGACGAATAACATTGAAGGTAAAATCAACAATCATCACCACCATCAAGCCAGCCGCTAATAGTACTGCCACTGATTCGTCCAAGCCCTCAATTACATTCATGATTGGAAAAAACAGCTTATGCATTACCACCATAATAATCATGGCAAATCCGGTACTGGTTGGAACAGAAGTGTATTTAGTAAAATGCAGTGGCAATCTTGTATAATTCCATACCTCCACTTTACAAATCCACTCTGCTATCGTCCCTAAAAGCACCTCGCATATACTCACCACAAAGAATGCGATTATAAAATAAAGAAGGAATCGCAGCATACGATTTACAATCGGAACCACTTTTCCAAAAAATTTCACTTTCTGCGGCGTCCCAAATAAAAAATAGAAACCAAGCACCAGCATGCCATAACCTATTAAAAATGGAGCACACATATTCCGGTTATCAATAAATCCCTTTGTCAAAGCAAGCCAGATATTTTCCACGACAAAACCACCAAACGAAATGACTGCCAGCATAATAGCATATGTAGTAATATGATATCCATCTAACATAATAACATCCCCTTTTATCCCAATACTATAATATGATGCCAGAGTCAAAAGGTTAATATGCCGTTCATGCTTGCATGATAAGGCATTTGAACTTGGGACCCGACAAACATGAGAAAGGAGCAATTTACGCAGTAAATTAGCGGATTTCAAATGTTTGCAGGATTGCAGGAGTTGTGAAACAACGGAGCAATCCGTGGCATCAGTTGGGGGCAAAACACCTTTTGACCCCAACATCATAGTATATGTATATTAATTGACAAAAAAGCAAACATGGTATATAAATATTGTTAACATCTGTTAGTTTTATTGATTATATAACGATTCAAGGAAACACACAAGAAAAATGTCGATTTTTGCTTCTAAAGTGAACACATTTTCACTTTTGTTCGTGTTACTATTATACTTTACTGAGAAAGGATGGAAGTATGAAAAAAGCAAGAAGGGATAGTATATTATCACAGGAAAGTATTATGGATGCTACCATACAATTATTTTGTTCTTCCCATTATCAGGACATTACAGTAACGGATATATGCAAACGGGCAGGGGTGGCACGGGTTACCTTTTATAAATATTTTCATTCGATTGATGATTTATTAACTACTATATTTAAAGAAAATTTTATTGCCAATTACAAAAAGCTCTCCAATCCGAAGAGCCTTGAAAATACTACTATCTTATTGACTTTCTTATTGGAGGGCATCTATTTCTCGCCAGATTTTATCAATCATCTGGTATCCTGTAATCGGTCTTACATTTTACTAGATATATTTGATATGATTTCAGAAATCTTCCTCTCCTATCAAAACCTTAATCCTGATATTTTAAAGCTACAATGTTTATTTATTTCCGGTGGTATCTACAATGTCTTTATTGAATGGATTCGGGGTGGTTCCCAAATCACGATTCCGCAGTTGGCACAAAAAATGGCAATTATGCTCGAAACTTTAGTAGCTACTTTAGCACGCCAATTCGTTCATTGACCTCAGGAATTTTATCCGGTACTCCAATCAGAATTGCCCCAATTAGTTCATCCTTATGATAATAATACTTCTCGTAGGTTCCGGCGGAAGCATCCCGACATTCCTGATGGGTAATTCCCTTCTCAATCGCCCACTCGTTCAGACTTTCCTCTCTCACCTCAATCTGTCCAATTGAAAATAGTACGGTATCTAAAGCCTTGAAGTAAAATGCTACTCTATCTTCATGATAGATAGCAGTCTGGTTCTCTCCCTTCAGATAAGAAACCACATTTTTTCCAGCAGTCTCTCCCATCGCCTTTGCCTCTCCCCACAAGCCATGGCCAACTCCTTCCTCCTTTGATTCTGCACAGTCACCACAAGCAAAAATACCCTCCACACTGGTGTTCATCTTTTCATCCACTACGACACCCTTTTTCACTGCTAATCCACTATCCAAAGCCACCTTCGTATTTAATGTGATGCCACAGGCAACCAGCACCATATCACAGGGAATACTCTGCTGCATTGCCCTATCCTCCTCAAGCACCGCCTGTTCATGCTCTATCGTAGTTTCTACCTTATCGGCAATTACCATTCCCGAAACCCTTGCAGTATCCTGTCCCATGACCAGTTCCATTACTGTTCTGCCACAATATACATTAATACCCTCATCATGTAACAAATGCTGTAAAAAGGTGCTTCCCTCCTCATCCAACTGTTTTTCCATTAACCGGTCTGCCGCTTCCACAACGGAAACCTGTTTTCCAGCCGCCTTACACTGCCATGCCATTTCCAGTCCAAGAATACCGCCACCAATCACTACTACATGCTTCGCTTCCTTAAGCTGTTCCTGTGCCCTCTTAGCATCCTCAATCGAGCGAAGTACCCCTACCCCTCTTTGGTTCATTCCGGGAATATCCGGACAAAATGCCTGAGCTCCCAGAGCATAGATTAATGCGTCATACTTCATTTTTTTATTACTCTGCTTCTCCTTAGGAACAGATAAATCCTGAAACACAATACTTTTTTCCTTTGCTTCAATCCGTATCACATCACAGGCAAGCATGGTAGTCACTCTATGCTCCTCATACCAGCTATCCGTCTCCATGTAAATATCATCTAACAATTCTTCTGATGACAATGCCTTAGAAAGCATCATCCGGTTGTAAAACCGCTCTGTTTCCCTTGTCATAAGGATAATCTCTGTCTCACTGTCATGCTCCCTGATGGTCGCTGCCGCAGTAAAGCCTGCCACTCCATTTCCTATGATAATTACCCGCTTGCTCATTGAACTACCTCCCTAATCATTACGGCACACCGTTTCTTCACCCAGACGGTTGCAATTCTTTTTTGATTAGGTTTTACCATTTGCGAAAAAATATTACGGTATTACCACTTTTTTGATTCCTTAATTTTTATCTTTTTACTCAAGCCCCCCTTACGAAACAGCTTGGTATATTTCTTTTTTTCATTACATTCAAGCCAACCACACACTTCTTAAAATGTTACCACCATCTAGTCACACACCAGCCTTTTCCTTCCACATAGAAATCATACTGCTATCTCTGTCGGATTACAGCTTTTTGATTAAAAATATGTTATAACAAACCAAATTGTCACTATTATTGTTGCTGCCAGACAGAATAAACCTAAAACTAGCATATATAACCAAGCTAACGTTTCAATATTATATTTTCCTCGTTTAATTATAACTACATTTTCATTTACATCTGGATTAAAACAAACAGTCATAACATCACCTAACTTAAGATTTTGATAAAAAAGAAGATAAGTTGTGTCTGTAATTTCATAGCGTTTATCTTGATAAAAGAATTCTATCACAGGACATTTACTACTTCCTCCCCTCGTTATAACCCTATCCTATTATCATATTTACCATATCGAAAACTCCCTGAAGTATTTCTGTACTACTTCGTCCGTTATATTACCAATTGTTTTCACTTACCCAATTCTTCCCAGCATAGCTGGGGGTTAGCGTTTTCAATTAGTTCAAGTTTTATTCTAAATAATTCCATCTTACCTGTCGAGAATATCACCTGATATAAACCTGTAAAATTAATTATTTATCAGAATCATCATAACTTATAACAAATAGCAACGGATATGCCAACCCAAATCAAATGCCCCGTAGCAAGCTACGAGGCATGACCTATTTTCCATATTATTTCCTATTATTTCCCAAGCTGCCTAAGTCGCTCCTCTACCTGTTTTAACATATCAGAGTATTTGGAAAGCTTGCCTTTCTCCTCCTCAATCTTAGCAGCTGGAGCTTTAGAGACAAACTTCTCATTGGAAAGCATACCCTCACAACGCTTTATCTCACCCTGTAACCGCTTCTGCTCCTTATTAAGACGCACAAGCTCCTTCTCAATATCCACCAAATCTGCAAACGGCATATAGATAACCGCCTGTGGAACCACAGTCGAAACCGCATCCTCTGCAATACCAGCTTTGTCAGGCTGAATCAAAACTTCTGATGCGTAGGCTAAGGTAGCAAAGAATACTTTACCCTCTTCAAAAGTATCTCTTACAGCTTTCTCCTCGGACACTACATAAACGGTTGCCTTACGGCTCGGTGCTACATTCATCTCTGCACGAAGGTTACGGATATTGCGGACTGCATTTTTCATCAGCTCTACATCCTGCTCTTCTTTCTCAAAGTTCCACTCCTCTTTGTATACCGGCCAGTCGGAAACCATAATGGATTCCTCCTTATCCTGCAAATTACAGAAAATCTCCTCCGTAATAAATGGCATATAAGGATGCAATAGCTTAAGGGAATTGATAAGCACTGTATTCAGCGTCCATAGTGCTGCCGCTTTCGTCTCATCATCATCATTGTAAAGGCGGGGCTTCACCATCTCAATATACCAGTCACAAAACTCTTCCCATATAAAATCATTCAGCTTCGTCACTGCGATTCCAAGCTCGTACTTCTCCATATTATCGGTTACTTCCTTGGAAAGCTTGTTTACCTTAGAAAGAATCCATTTATCTGCATCCGTTAAATCAGAAAGTGTTACCATAGAGAAATCACCCTTCTCCATATTCATCATAATAAAACGGCTGGCATTCCATACTTTGTTAGCAAAGTTACGGCTTGCCTCTACTCTCTGCCAATAGAACCGCATATCATTACCCGGTGCATTACCCGTAACCAGCGTAAAACGAAGAGCATCTGCACCATATTTATCGATAACCTCCAATGGGTCAATCCCATTGCCCAAGGACTTACTCATCTTCCGCCCTTGGTCATCCCGGACCAGACCGTGGAATAATACAGTATGAAAAGGCAGCTTGCCCGTATGTTCGAGGCCGGAAAATACCATTCGGATAACCCAGAAGAATATAATATCGTATCCTGTAACAAGCACATCTGTCGGATAAAAATAATCATAATCCTCTGTCTGCTCCGGCCAGCCAAGCGTAGAAAACGGCCACAAAGCAGAAGAAAACCAAGTATCTAACGTGTCTTCGTCCTGTTTCAGATGTGTACAGCCACACTTCGGACATACCTTAGGTGCTGTCTTAGCAACAACAACCTCCCCACATTCCTGACAATAATAAGCAGGAATTCGATGTCCCCACCAGAGCTGTCTGGAAATACACCAGTCTCTTATATTTTCAAGCCAGTTATAGTAAGTCTTGTCCATCCGCTCCGGAATTAAGTGAAGCTCTCCATTCTTTACAGCATCCATGGCAGGCTTTGCCAGTTCCTTCATAGCAACAAACCACTGTGGCTTAATCATCGGCTCCACAACTGACTTACAACGGTCATGCGTACCTACACTGTGCGTCAAATCCTCTACCTCAACAAGCAGTCCAAGCTCTTCTAAATCCTTTAAAATAGCATCTCTTGCCTCGTATCTGTCCATTCCGGCATATTTACCACCAATTGCCGCAATCGTACCATCATCGTTTAACATCGTAATCTCTTCCAGATTGTGACGCTTACCGACTTCATAATCATTTGGATCATGGGCAGGAGTAATCTTAACGACACCGGTTCCCTTCTCCATATCGGCATGTTCATCCGCAATGACTGGAATCTGACGCCCGGTAAGAGGAAGCTCCACCATCTTACCAATCAAATCCTTATACCGCTCATCCTCTGCATTCACCGCTACAGCCGTATCACCAAGCATCGTCTCCGGACGGGTTGTTGCAATCTCTAAAAATCTTCCCTCCTGTCCTACAACCGGATAATTAATATGCCAGAAATGTCCATCCATATCCACATGTTCCACCTCTGCATCACTGATGGAGGTCTGGCATACCGGACACCAGTTAATCAGACGGGAACCCTTATAGATTAACTTTTTATCATAAAGCTTTACAAATACATCCTGTACTGCCTCGGAACAGCCCTCGTCCATAGTGAACCGCTCTCTGTCCCAGTCAGCAGACGAACCCATGCGTTTAAGCTGGTTAATGATACGTCCACCATACTCTTTCTTCCAATCCCACGCCTTCTCAAGAAATCCTTCTCTTCCTAAATCCTCTTTATCAACTCCCTGCTCCTTTAAGGTGTCGATAATCTTAACCTCTGTTGCAATGCTGGCATGGTCCGTTCCCGGCTGCCACAACGCATTATAGCCCTGCATCCGCTTAAAACGAATGAGAATATCCTGCATCGTATTGTCCAGTGCATGTCCCATATGAAGCTGTCCCGTAATGTTAGGAGGCGGCATGACAATCGTAAATGGCTTTTTACTTCTGTCTACCTCGGCATGAAAATAGCCCTTTTGCACCCATTTATCATATAATCGCTTTTCAATATCCTGAGGATTATAATTCTTTTCTAATTCCTTGCTCATTACTGTTATCCTTTCCTATTTCTCTCCTGATTTTTGCAATCCCTTACACTAAACACAGGCTTTTATATCACAATAAAAGCCGTTTCTGTCCTATGGCATTATACTCCCAAATGCTGTTGAAATCAAGATATTTGTAAATCGGCATGGAAGGGGGACATACTATATTATTTGTTCCGTTATCCGGGAATAAGTATTTCTATGATATTCCCATAACGGTAATTTATGCTGCCGCAACCGACGCAGATTCGCCATCCATGGCTCAAACTGCGTCTTTCCGGGACATCCGGTCCCGGAATTGCTGGTAATTTAACGGGAATATCAAGAAATACTAATTCCCCTCTAAAGTCACAAATAATATAGTATGTCCCCCTTCCATGCCCCCCTCCACAAAATTTACAGATTCGCCATCAAATTTCAAAATGAATTTTAAACAACAATCTTGTTAGTTGTTATGAAGAACATATCCGTATAACCATAACCCTTCTACTCTAAATAAGATGGGAGAATTGAAAACTCCTTCAACTACCGAAAAAGAGGCTTATATCAACCTTCGGGGGGCATAAAACCGGAATGTATTAGAAATTTGTGCCTTTGGCAGGGAATTAGTATTTCTTGATATTCCCTTTAATCCACAGCAATTTCGGGGCAAGGATGCCCCGAAAAGACGCCACTGAGCCATGGATGGCGAATTGGCGTCGTTTGCGTCAGCAACAATACCCTCTATGGGAATATCATAGAAATACTTATTCCCAAACAACGAAACAAATTTCTAATACATTCCGGTTTTATGCCATTTGCAATTTCATATAAGCTCTATTCCTTAGTTCAAAGTTTTAAAATCCCCCATCAAATCGAAATCCGATACGGCTCTAATATCCGCTGTACTGTCACCGCCTGTTCCGGCTTCTTTGCAATGACATCCCTAATTGCCGAAATCGCCATATCCATGACATCGGAATCATACTCCATATCCTCCCTGAGCTTTTGCCGCCTCGCATTAAGATTATGGGTTACCTCCACCATCTCTCTAGGATCAAGTAATGCCTCTGGCTGGTTAATCCAGATATCCGGGTCATGAACCCCCACGTTGCCAAGCACCTTAACGAGCAAATCCCCATAATGGGCAAGCTCCTTGGATGATTTTTTAAACTTTTCCTCATTGTCCAATATTGTCTGATACTGCTCCCACATCAAATTAAGCTCCCTCGAGCTGTTGACATTATATTTAGAATACATGTAATCCAGTGTCGATGTATTATTAACCCATTTTAACCGAACCTTATTCATTAATACGACTGCCCGGTTCTGCTGCTTTTTGCAATATGCAAGGGCATAATTTACATTTCTATAACGGATAAACAATATTGTCCCCAAAATTGCAACCACAAGTAAAATAATTAAGCAGACAAATAAAATATCAAACACATACTGTGTATATAAAAAGCCTGCCGCCGCCCCCGCAATCACAGCCAGAAACAAAACAGAGCATGCAATCATACGGATATTGTGAAGCTTTTCGAGATAGTATTTCTCCTCATATTGGAGATTAACCTTCTCCTCCTGAAGCTTTTGCATATCGGAACGGATATCCGCCTGATACTTCTCCTGTTCCTGCATATTGGCAATCCCATCCTCAATTTCATGTTCATGCAGCTGCATAAAACGAAATTGCAACTGCGTCAGATTGCGGTTCTCCTGCTTTAACTCCTCCCGGTCTGTATTCAGTGCCACAAGCTTAAATGCTACTGCCTGCACATTGTCCCGCTCTTCTTCTGTCATCTGGTCTATCAACTGGATATCCGTCAAATATGCTGTTACCTGTTCATATTCCAGTTTTTTCTGCTCTATCTGCCTTGTACTCACCACAAGCTGTTCGCAGTAATCCTCAACCGATAAATTCTTATCTTTTATTTTTTTGCGGACAAATTCCGTTTTTTCTTCTTCTAAAGCAAGTGCATCCTCCTGAAATTGTTCTTCACTCTCATGGCTGATTTCTTCTGCATGCTTCCTGCTCTTTTTTCGGAACCGCCGCTTCATGCGTTCAATTAATCCCATAATCCTCCTTATCAGGTTGTCTGAACCCTATACTCTTCCTTCCATTCATGTAACAACTGGTCAATGCGTGCCTCTGCCTTCTTCTCCTGCCCATACTGGAAAGCGTCCTTTATTTTCTGATACTCTTCATATTGCTCTGTTTCTTCAAAACCACTCATACTTCTCTTATAATCCTTTAACAGCCGTTCGTAAAGCTTTGCAGACACCTCAAGCCGCTCCGCCTCCTTTTTGGCCTCCACATACTGGTTCAGCATAAAGAAAATCGTTAAATAGCAGCTTAGTGAAACCTCATTCGGGTATGTTTCGTATGCCATCTTAAAACATTTTAATGCCGGCTTTAGCTCAAAATTTTTAGAAAGAGCCACACCCTTATTATGATAAATGGTTGACCGGAATTCTGCCTCAAGCCCCTCCTGCTTCAACACATCATCGTAGATTCTAATCGCCCGGACATATTTGTGAAAGTCCAGGAAGCTATCCGCCTGCTTTTTTAGCTGTAACGCTTTCGGAAGTGACTGCTCCGTCTTAAGCCGTTCAAAAAACAGTGCCACCTCATGCTTATCGTAATAGTTTGCTGCCAGCAACAATGTCTCCAGATAGGTAAGCAACGTACATTCTGAAGCTTCAAGCTTCTCCAACGAATCTGCAAGCTCTTCCAGATGAAGCTTTTCCCTAAGCCACTCTGTAAATTCTGCCCCAAAATTGTCCATAGACATCATAGAAGGGTGGTGGAAAATATAATAACATACTTCCTCATAGGAATACACCGCAATTCTGGTATTGGCAAATATAAAAGGAGCCGTCGTCTCCTTTGTCTCGCAATAAATTACATTCCCCATAGCTCTCACCTTTCTTCTGGAAGTAAAAATTCCTTGATGTACATCTTTCCTGTTGTCGGATACATCGTACCAAAGCCTTTATCCCGAATGCAGATTTCTCCCCGCCGTTCATCCAGATACCGCACCGTAATCGTAAGTTTTGTCGTTTTGGGCGGGCGGTTTGGTAATCCCTTAATCTCAATGACCTCTTTTACAAGCTCATTGGTTCCTCTATGGTACATATCAATTTCAATGCGGTTCGTATCATCTAAAAAAATAGTAACACTTCCCGTTGTCGCAAACCATTCCCTTCCCCCTAGTGCAATCGGGGCAATCTGTTCCCTTCCTTGATAAATGACCTTTATCCCGATATCATATTGTATCATTCCTGTTGCATTGACATAGACATCTCCTTTCGGACTGATAGCGGCAGAACCACTAGCAGCCGCATAGCATGCTCCCTTGGCACACATATTCTGCCCCATAAATACTCTTCGTCCACGGCACAGGTTATCTAAGGAATTATCAAGCCAGTTGTTTAGAAATCCTCTGCCAACCAGATATACTCCCGACACAGCTTTACTCCTGCCAAAAAAGGCTTCTCTCACCACCTCGTGAAATGCATTATCCTTCTCCGAATTGGAGGCATCCACGGGAGGCATGGAGTCAAAGGTCTCCGTTGAAATTGTAATCTTCATCGGATTCTGGTAACGAAGCACCTGAATCCGCTCTAAGATAAGGGACTCATCATAATGAAAAACAGCTGCCCCATAACTCCACACACTGCTATCCTGTGAAAAAATATAAAACAGCCTTCCCAACATCGGACTAATGAGCTCAACCTGTTCCTTATCAAGCTTCAGAAAACGGGCAAGTCTGCCAACTGCTTTATTCAGCACGATATCTGCCATCGGGGAGGAAATTACCAGTTTGGAAAGCTTCCCTATCTCCTCCCCAAATAACTGCTCTAACTGCAACCGGATAAGAATACAGAACAAATCCATATAAATATATTCCCGTCCCCCTGCAATAATAATACTGTTTGAATCCAGATTATCATAAATATCAGAATACATCTGCCCCGGCTTTATCATGTACAGCTCCTGTGCTTTTACACCACAATACCAACAATTCTCCTCAACAGAAAAAAACAAGTCATTACTCACCCGTTTCATTTCCCCGGAGGAGACCTCTGCTACCTCAACTACATCTTCCATATCTGCATCAAAGTAACAAGCTTCCACATATTCTGTTTGTATATCCATTCCTACAACCAGTTTTTCCATCGTAGTTCTCCCTTAAAATAATGCTATCTTTCTCATTGCTTCGTGATTGTTTTATCAATGAGATACACATCCTTCATATACAATAGCAGCATCTCTTCAAATTCCCCTGCGCTTTTCTCCTCACGGCAGGCAAGTAGCTGATTAATCATAGCAAAACGGGAATCCGCAGCCCCCTTAAGGCACGGTTCAAGCTTTAAACAAGCCCCCTCAACCCTTTTCACTTCTCCATCTTCCTCATCCGTAATATAAAATTGCAGCTCCTCATCTGCAAACAAAACAAAATCCTTTACATAGTAGCCGGAAAAATATTCCCGCATCCGTTCCGTATGCGTATCCGGACGCTTTCTTCCCTTACGGTAATAATGAACATCCACATGATGCCCCGCCTTAGAACGGTATGTAAGGAAGGATTTAATATACATCTCCTTAGGAAGCGCAAGAACTCCTTCAAAATCCTTCATAAAGGGGAATAGCATATCCTGTTTAGCAAAACTGTTCATAACCTCCGTAAGCACATCCTCGTATTCCTCCACCAGTGTCAGCTCCTTGGAAAATGCATAAAGCATTGCTGCCTGGCTTAGTGGATACGTCAAATTACCTGAACGGTATGCCGTTGCCCAGAGTGTAGGCATCGACTTAGAAACCTTCTCCCCCTCAATAAAATATCGATATGCCATAATATTTAGAAATGCTTCCATCACAAAACGGTTCGGACTCTTTTTACAATAACCGATAAATGCATGCAGCACCTCCGTATCATATCTGTCGGATAACAATGCCTGCTTTACAATCCGTTCCTCCAAATCCTTGGTATCAAATTTCAGCTTCGATGCCACCTTATAGATGGCAGTCAGCTCCCGATTTCCTCCCTTGGCATATTGAATCAAATATTTTAATACCGGCTCATTGTACTGTTCAGCATAGAACAATTCATATGCCATCGTCACCAACACATCATCATACTCTGCTTCCTCTTCCTCCACAAATGCCGTGCAAAGCTGGCTGACACTCTCCATAGACAAACCATAATAGCCAAACTGGCGTACCGCTTCCATCGCCATAGTATAAAGTTCCCGGTCTATCATATAGGTTACCGCCCGATTCCGGTTCTCCTCATCCAATAATTCTAAATCAACCTCCGACAGATACTCCTCAAAAATATCCCCTTCATACTGCTCATAGTAATATTTTAAAATTGCAGCATTCAGCTTACAGCGGTATTGCTTTGATATCTGCTCATATTCCAAAAGTGCTTTGTACACCTTAATAATCTCGTAATCCACCTCATCTGCCTGCTGCGCATAATAGGCTAGGCGAAGCAGAACCACAAAAGAATTGGAATCCGCCTCATAACACACCGGAAGGAAACGCTCATCATCGATAATCGGATACAAGGTAAATGGTACAGAACCAATGTAGTGCCGACGCTCTCTATCCACCAATGTAATATTGACATGATCGGTAATCTGGTCTACATAGGCAATCCCATTGTGTAAAATCACCTGCTCCGTCTGATTGGATTCATCATAATCCACTAACACCAATTCCATATTAGGATTAGTACACTCAAGCCTATGCTTAAACAAAATATTGGGAAGAAACTTGCCAACACTTGCAAGCAGTGCAGGATCATTTAAAAATTCACGGTAAAGAACAATGAGATCCTCACTCATATTACCTTTTTCCACCTGTCCTACAAGAAACTTCCGAATCGGTTCCTTATACTCCTCATAGGAGCTTTCATATACCTGATGGTTCACCACTACATTAGCATAGAGATAGGCAAGCTGCTGTTCATTTAACCGCTTTTCCTCCGTCGCAAAATATAGCACCACCTGCTGTGGCAAAACGCTATAGCTTGAATAGTCTATACTCTTCATATAATATTCCATCAGCCCTAACAGTTTGAAGCTTTGTTCCACACCGAGAGCATAGTAGTGATGATACTGGTTGCCAATCTTATTCCCCTTCATCAGCACCCGGCAAATCACCTGTAGAAGTTTTCCGTCCGGCTGCTGCTGATATAGGAAATCAAGTATTTTATACACTTTATCTTCATATCTACGGTAATCCTCTACTACATCAATAAATCTTGCCCTTACCCCGGCATTCAGATAATTCTTACGAAAACCCCAGTAAAGCACAGTCAACTCAAAGGAGGTAATACGCCGAATCATATTGGGATATTCATTATAAAGCTCACATACCTCATAATAAAGCATCGGACTATTACAGCCAAGAGAAAATACAGTAGCCAGATCCTCATAAATTGATTCTTTGTCCTCAACATAATCCTCGTCCAGATACATGATCATAAAGAACAAAAGGTACTGCTCCGGGTTCTCCTCATAGGCATCCCTTATCTGCCGCAATGCCTCCGAAATCACATAACGGTCTTTCTTATAAAGAGAAAGCAGATACGAGTAATAGCACCTGCTTACTGTGTCGGTAAGCATCTTATCACGATACTGCTCTACCATCTCCAGCTCCTGCTCCACCCGGACAAAATCCTTTTTCATAATGTACATGTGCAGCCTTATAAAGCGATACCAGTGATTTTTTTCCTCAAACTTCATCAGCTCATTACAGCATTCTATGGAACGGTTCGTATACTCCTGTAAGGTAATCTTACCCACACGGTAATCTAAATAATCCTGCACAAGCTGCTTTTGGTATGTCTTTTTTAGCTGTCTCGGAGAAAACATCATGTCTACCGATGTATTCTTTGAAGAATTCTTCTTCGGACGAATCGTAAGCTCTATATCAAATTCCTGATACACATTTGCAAAATGAATGGTTACCGTAGTCGTTTCAAAGGGAAGCTTGTCTAGGGAAACCACAATTGGTAATACGGCCTCATCCCCTATAAAATCTTCTTTTGTCAGCTCCTTTTTAGCAAGGAAGATACAAGGCGCCGAGCAGGAAAATTGTCCTGTAATATACCCCCAGCCCTGTTTTTTTATAATAATCTCTTTAGAAACATCCTCCTTATCATATAGGACAGAAACATTCTCCTCTAATGGCAGCAATGTAACACGTTCCTTTTCCTCAACCGAAATAAGAAACTCATCCATTGCCTGTGCTAAAGAAGCACTCCTTCTTAAGCTTTTATAAATACGCAGATAGGATTCCTCCAAAGAACCATGACACAAAATAGGAATAAATAAAGAATCCGAAAATAACCGCATTGCTTCGTCGTAGTCCTTCTGCGAAAGCTCTGCAAATTCTTTAAGATTCGCAATCTTTCCATAATGGGAATCCAGCTTACGCTCTACTACCTGATAGGTGTATGGCAAATCATATTCACCACCGTTGGTTAACACATGAAATGCCCCCCGTATCTGTTCTCCGGCATGCATCCCCTTGGCTAATACCTGAAAAGTTACGGTAAATGTGGTATTGACAAAATCTCCCTTCAGAAGCTCTATCCGGTGATCAAACGCCTCTACATTGCCGGTAATCGGCACCTCATTACCAGATTGAATCGTAAAACTTCCGGTAAGGCTCTGCTCCTCAATAATCTCCCCCGTCAATTCCTCACAGGAAAATATAATCTTCGGATGTACCACTGTATGAAATTCACATTTGGAATATGCTCTGATTTTCTCCTTCAAACTAACACCGCCCATTGTTTTTTAGGTATTTGGATAGCAAGGGTTATCGCACACTGTATGATATCACATAATAACCTATCCTATAGTATACCAATTTTCCCGACATTTTTAAAGCGGATACGACAGAAAAGTTTATATTTATTTACAAATTGGGATTTGCCGATTCTTGGATCCAACCTTCACAAGCTCGCACTCTTGGATTCAGCCTTTATCCTAATATTAGTTGAGAAAAACAAGCATAAAAAAGCCGGTATAAAACCGGCTTTTTCATCATAATCATCTATAATGTTCCTCCAAGAGGACTCTTTCTCATAATGATGTCCTCTCTTCCCGGGCCATTGGAAACCATGGTAATCGGATATCCAATCTCCTGCTCTATAAATTCTATATATGCCTTACAGTTATCAGGAAGCTCCTCATAGTTTTTAATACCACGGATATCACACTTCCAACCCGGCAAAGACTTTAATACCGGCTTACATTTCTCAAGCTTCCATGTAACCGGAAAATCCGTAATTGTTTCTCCCTCATACTCATAGCCAACACATACCGGAATCTCGTCCAGATAACCAAGAACATCCAGTACCGTAAAGGCAACATCCGTTGTCCCCTGCATCCGGCAGCCGTACTTAGACGCCACACAATCAAACCAGCCCATTCTTCTCGGACGCCCTGTAGTAGCACCAAATTCACCGCCATCACCGCCACGCTTGCGAAGCTCATCTGCCTCATCATCAAATATCTCACTAACAAATGCTCCCGCACCAACGGCAGAAGAATATGCTTTACATACCGTTACAATCTGTTTAATTTCATAGGGCGGAATACCTGCACCAATCGCACCATATGCTGCTAACGTAGATGAGGAAGTTACCATCGGATAAATACCGTGGTCAGGATCCTTCATAGAGCCTAACTGCCCCTCTAAAAGAATGGTCTTACCTTCCTTCAAAGCATTATGTAAATACAAAGAAACATCACATACATAAGGGGCTACCATGTCCCGATACTCATGGAGTGTATCAAGAAGCTCTGCCTCATCAATCGCAGGCTTATGATACAAATGCTCAAGCGTTACATTCTTCATTTTGGCTATACGCCCTGCCTTCTCCTTAAGGGTCTCCTCATCAAACAACTCACTGACCTGAAAACCAATCTTCGCATATTTATCAGAGTAAAAAGGAGCAATACCAGATTTAGTAGAACCAAAGGACTTGCCGCCCAGACGCTCCTCCTCATACTGGTCAAACAAAATATGGTATGGCATAACAATCTGAGCACGGTCTGACACTAAAATCTTAGGTGCTGGAACACCCTTATCCACAATGGACTTTACTTCATCAAATAAAACAGGGATATTCAATGCAACACCATTGCCTATAATACTTGTCGTATGGTCATAAAAAACGCCCGAAGGCAACGTATGAAGTGCAAATTTACCATAATTGTTTACAATGGTATGCCCGGCATTAGCACCACCTTGAAACCGTACAATAATGTCGGATTCCTTCGCCATCATGTCCGTAATCTTACCCTTTCCTTCATCGCCCCAGTTCGCACCAACGATTGCTCTTACCATTTGTTCCGCCTCCTAAACAGATTTAAAATTACTCCTAAATCCTAATATAATCTATTGCACACCTAGTTAGAATAGCATACCAAGTCCTTAAAGTCAATCGAGTGTTTATTTTTTCTCCTTCTTAGGCTTCACCCCCTTAGAGAGCGTTACCTTGCTATAAGCACCATATACCTTGCTTCCTGTAGAATCATATACAAAACAGCGCACTCTAAAGGAATAGTCCTCTGTAGGGCTGAATTTCAATAACCGATAACGTGTAACATCTCCTGTCAGTGTCACCTTTTTCCCTTTCTTCTTCCAATACTGAAACTCATAGCCCGCCACATCCTTTGCTGTCTTTGCCTGCATAATTAACACATTTCTGTTCCGCTTCACAGATACCTTCTTCGCCTTCTTCACCTTTAGCTTTTTAAACTTTGCCTTTAAGGTGATATCACTCCGAATTCCTTCACCTAGTGATTTCAAAAGCTTGTTTGTATCCCCACGGTACCAGCCAAGAAACTGATATCCCTTTCTCCCTGCAGGATACAAAATTCTGGTACTTCCTTTATATTGAAAGGTCTTAGGATTACTCCCCATCGCCTTGCCACCACTATATTGATAATGTATCTTATAGGTTTGTCTTTGCCATTTAGCATAAAAATGCAATCCTCCGGCACTGGTAGTTATAGTGGTAACCGCCTCCCCCTGAAACAAAGCATTGTCATACCAGCCAAGAAAGGTATAACCTTCCCTGACAGGAGAGGTTAAACCAAGCACCTCACCTTCGTGATAAAGTGCCGGATTGCTCTGATTGGTACCTCCATTCAGATGGTAGGTAATCACATATTCCCTCGGCAGCTTGTTATACGCATCACCAGATGCCGTATCCTCTGCACTGCTATTAATGGTATACAATGCTATACTAATAACTACGCATACCAACATCATTAAAAAACTCATCTGGTTTCTGTAATATTGTTTTACACTCATCTTAGCAAGTCCCTCCCACTCTCATAGATTGCCGGCGTAATCGCATCCGTCGTGATATTAGCCACTCCTTGGGAAACTGCCTGATTTAACAGTTCCATGGAATTAATCGTATAGCATTCCAGCATAATTCCTGCATTTCCTATTTTTTGCAGATTAGAAAGGGAAATCGCCTTTTCATATTTCAAATCCAAAAATACCTGATTCTTTCCGTTTTGCAAATCCTTTAATGTATCGATATATTTATCCGCAAAGGTATCACAAAGATACCCTAGCCGAACACCCGGGAGCACCTCCCGTATACTATATAGCGAATTGGCAGAAAAACTAATAAAGGTTGTTTTTCCTTCCATTCCATAATATCGTACCAAATTACCCAAAAGCTTGCACTGCTCCTGATACATACTACCCTTAATCTCTATATAACAATGAAGCTGATAGGTCTGGCAAAGCTTTAAGAAATCGTCGAGACGGACAATCTTGGTGTCTTTGTACGCCTCACCAAAATAGCTTCCAAAATCCAATGCCATGCATTCATCATACGTCAAAGAGCTGACATTAACATCCTCCAATGCATCTGATGTACGGTTAACGGAAGCGTCATGGAGCAATATTGGCACATTGTCCTTCGTAAAACGGATATCCGTCTCCACAGTGGAAAAACCAGCCTTTGCTGCTAGCTCAAATGCGGGAATGGTGTTTTCCGGTGCATTCAGGCTTCCCCGATGGCTTATCATGGTAACTGCCTGCTTTTCAGCCTCTGTCGCTACAACCTGTACCTTCATATTTACGATTTTATTTTTGCAACGAACATATATCGTAGCCTCTCCTACACTCTGTGCTGTAATAACCCCGGCAGCAACCGTTGCAACAGCGGGTTTGGTACTCCCCCACACAAGCTCAGAAGGCTGCAAATGTTCCGGAGAAACTGTATATGCAGGAGTATAGCTTTCCCCTGGCAGCAGCTTCTTATAAATATTATGAAAATATACATTCTTGGTCTTGCTGATATAGTACTGTTCCTGCGTAATTACCGTTACCGTCACCTTGTAGGTATGGTTGTGGTATGTTGCCGTAACCGTAGCCTTTCCCGCACTGACCGCACTGATTACACCCTTTTTACTTACCTTTAGGACATGGGAATCCGATGATTTCCATTTGGGCATGCTTACCGCATCCAAAAGATGTGCCTGTGTTTTATTTCCCTCAATCAAGGTTTTATTTTCCACAGAAAGTTTGACTTTCTCTACAACAATATCATAAAGATAAATAGTATCCTTTCCGATTATTTTTACCTTTGTCTTACCAAGCTTCTTCGCCGTAATACAACCCGTAGCAGAAACGGAAGCGACCCCCGGCTTACTACTTTTTAATGTTACCTGTTTCCAATTCCCCTGCACCTGCTTTTTCAAAGCCTTGGGCATAGTAAGCTGTTTTTTATCCTTCACAGATAAATAAACAGTTCCACACTTTTTCTTTTTTTTCGCCTTCTTGGCATCTGCCGATGCCTTTGGCTTCTTATCTGATGCCGCCTTTTTCTTAGTGGTCTTGGTGTTACCCGTCTTTTTCTTAGACGTAACAGCCCCGGCCACCGCTTTCCCAGCCTTCATCGTACCTCTTGCCACAGCACCAGAGGCTGGTAAGGTAGCACTGGCAACCGTGCTATACGCTCCCACATACCTTTCGCCACAAGAATCATACGCAATGGAACGAACCCGCACATAATATTTCGTCCCGGAAAGCAGTACCCCCGTTGTATACTGATTTTTTGAAATCTGCTTTGTTATGGTTTTCTTCCTGGCAAACTTCGCATTCGTAGAATACTGCACTTCATATACACAATCAAAGCTCTTCTTGGTGAAACTGATAACCAGCTTATTTTTTCCCTTCTTTTTTAACTTAATTCCTGTCACCTTATTTTTATTGACCGTTTTCCATTTGGCATATAAATGAGCATCCTTTGCTTTGGCAGTGTTAAATTTGGTAACTGCTTTCGTCAGTGCGGCATTCTGATACCATCCAACAAACTGATATCCGCTCCGATGAGGTATATACAAAGGAAGCTTCGCCACCCCGGTCTGATAGCTCAAAGCATTGCCAGCATTATTTACACCGCCATTCAAATGATAGCGGATTGTGTAATTCCAGTCATCTGTTGACGCTACCAATATTTCACTGGCACCACCTGCTTGTACAGTATCTGTTGCCGCATAACGAATTACTATCTCATAGCTTGTATGGGGCAACAAACCAAAAAAAAGATTGGTACTCTGAAAGCGGAACTCTTCACTGCTTCCAAGAGGACGAATACCATACTCATTACCTGATAACGGAACATTTACCCACAAGCTTACAGCAGAAGCAAAAATTAACTGCGGCTTACTAGCCTGTATCCCTTGATATGGTTCTTTTATTGGTTGCTCCGGGTCACCCGATGCATCGCCAGAACCATTCCCTGACGCTTCACCTGATACTCCCCCAGAGCCATCTCCTGATGCATCGCCTGACACTCCCCCAGAACCATTCCCTGATGCATCACCCGATACTTTCCCAGAGCCATCCCCTGACGCTTCACCTGAACCATTACCTGATGTATTATTGGAACCTTCCCCAGACACTTCTTTTTGGTTATCCCCCACTGCCAGCTGTTTTGAAGCTGTAGCATAGGTATCTATATTTATCGGTGTTCCAAGTGTAATTAACATCACCGCACATATAATATAACTAATCCTTCTCATTACAATACTCATCTCCTGTTTATGTATTCTCTAATTCAGTCTAATTACCAAAAGTGAGAAAAAAGTTAAGTCCCCGAACCAGGTCCGGAGACTTAACAAGCTTATTGCATTAACTTAACTCCCTCCATATATCTGTTAAACCGTAATCTCCGCCCTCATTCCCAACACATCCTTATGTGCATCAAGTATTGGAGATACCACCTCTTTAATAAACTCCTGTGTCTGTTCCGGTGCACGTCCTACAAAATTCTTCGGATCTAACAGTGCTTCAATTTCTTCCTTGCTCATACCAAAGGCAGGATCTGCAGCAATCCGGTCAACCAAATCATTGTCCTTACCCTCCTGCTTTACCACTGCCCCGGCCTCCATAGAATACTGACGGATTTTCTCATGTAGCTCTTGACGGTTGCCTCCGGCAGTTACTGCATCCATCATAATATTCTCGGTTGCCATAAACGGAATCTCTTTCATAAAACGCTGGTAAATAACCTTATCATACACCACAAGACCATCTACAACATTCAAATATAAATCCAGAATACCATCCACCGCCAAAAAAGCCTCCGGTATAGAAATACGCTTGTTGGCGGAATCATCCAATGTCCGTTCAAACCACTGGGTAGCGGTAGTTATTGCCGGATTCAACGCATCCACCATAACATAATTAGCCAGAGAAGCAATCCGCTCACTACGCATCGGATTCCGTTTATATGCCATAGCTGAGGACCCAATCTGATTCTTCTCAAAAGGCTCTTCTATCTCCTTTAAATGCTGTAACAAACGAATATCGTTAGAGAATTTATGCGCACTCTGGGCAATACCACTTAATACGTTTAGTATTCTCGCATCCACCTTGCGGGAATAGGTCTGCCCGGAAACCGGATAGCAAGCGGCAAAACCCATCTTCTCTGCAATCATACCATCAATCTTACGGACCGTCTCATGGTCGCCATCAAACAGCTCCAAAAAGCTTGCCTGTGTACCAGTAGTTCCCTTAGAACCTAACAGCTTCTGCTGCTCAATCATATATTCCAGATCGCTCAAATCAAGAAGCAGTTCCTGAAGCCAAAGAGTCGCACGCTTTCCAACAGTTGTCGGCTGTGCCGGCTGAAAATGCGTAAAAGCCAACGTCGGCAAATCCTTATATTTCATAGCAAAGCGGCTTAACTCATCCATAACATTAAGAAGCTTTTTATGAATCAGCTTCATCGCCTCTGTCATAACAATTACATCCGTATTGTCCCCGACATAACAGCTTGTCGCACCAAGATGAATGATACCTGCTGCCTTAGGACATTGCTGCCCATAAGCATACACATGGCTCATCACATCGTGGCGTACCTCTTTCTCCCGCTCCTTCGCAACCTCATAGTTAATATTATCCACATTCGCCTTTAGTTCCTCAATTTGTTCCTCTGTAATACGAGGATTCCCATCCGCATCACAAAGACCAAGCTCCCTCTCTGTCTCAGCCAGGGCAATCCACAGCCTTCTCCATGTCTTAAACTTCATATCCGGGGAAAAAATATACTGCATCTCCTTGCTTGCATACCGTTCACATAATGGACTCACATACTTATCATTACTCATTCTTCTCTTCCTTCCTTTTGTATTATTATTTAGTAATTGCGAAGCTCCATTACATTAATTTCTCAGTCCTGCTTCGCTATTATATCACACATCTATTTTTCATATTCCCCGCGAATATCCTGCCTTGGTGGCTCCATGGGATACTCTCCGGAAAAACATCCGTGGCAATAGGAAAGTCCCGGAGCTAATTCCTTTAACCTCTCCAGTCTTAAATACCCCAAGGAATCTGCCCCAATAACATCACATATCTCGTCAATCGTGCGGTTATGGGCAATCAACTGATCCTCACTTGGAATATCCGTTCCGAAATAACAGGGATGTAAAAACGGAGGAGAACTAATGCGAACATGAACCTCCTTCGCTCCCGCCTCCTTTAGCATATTAACAATGCGGTCACTGGTTGTCCCTCTGACAATGGAGTCATCAATCATAATCACCCGCTTGCCATCCACAGATTCCTTTAACACATTCAGCTTCACCTGTACACTGGATTCCCTGTTTTTCTGTCTTGGCTTAATAAATGTCCGTCCAACATAACTATTCTTCACAAATGCTGTACCATATGGGATTCCTGATTCCAAAGAATATCCAAGAGCCGCCGCATTACCGGACTCTGGCACACCGACAACTACATCCGCCTCCACAGGCGAATCCTTAGCAAGACACCTTCCTGCAACGATTCTGGAGTTATAGACACTGATTCCATCAATGTAACTATCCGGTCTTGCAAAATAAATATATTCAAAAATACATCTTCCCTGCTGCTCACCACACATAGTAGTATCAGAATCTATCCCCTCCGGTGTTATCGTCACAATCTCTCCCGGAATAACATCCCTGACAAATTCCGCACCAATTGTATCTAATGCACAGGTCTCAGAAGCTAATATATAAGCATTATCACGCTTTCCAATGCAAAGTGGCTTAAATCCCCATGGATCTCTTGCGCCAATCAGCTTTCTAGGACTCATAACAATCAGAGAATATGCCCCCTTAATCTTTCGGACCGCTCTTGCTACCGCTTCCTCCACAGAAGCAGTGTGTATCCGCTCTCTTGCAATATGGTAAGCAATCACCTCCGAATCTATCGTTGTCTGAAATATTGCACCAGTGTAAGAAAGCTCCTCCCGTAGTTCATTGGCATTGATTAGATTACCGTTGTGTGCAAGACCCAGTGTCCCCTTCACATAATTGAGAACCAAAGGCTGTGCATTCTCGATGGTACTGGCACCTGCAGTAGAATATCTTACATGTCCAACCCCGATATTGCCCTTCAGCTCACCCAAATCCTTCGGGGTAAATACCTCATTGACCAGTCCCATCCCCTTATGGGTTGACACAATGCCCTTGGGGCCCTTTGTATCCGACACCGCAATTCCACAACTCTCCTGCCCACGGTGCTGTAATGCAAAAAGACCATAATATATCGTTGCCGCCACATCATTACCATCGAAATCATAAATCCCGAATACACCACACTCCTCGTGTATTTTATCCTCCTCCATAAAACCATCCACCATACTCACACTACCGCCATTACCTGACTTTGTCAGGCTATATCGTTCTAAAGCCATAAAATTCTCCTTGTCATACTTTATGCTATATTATAGGTAATTGCAAAACGCATGCTCATTAGGTTCTTTGTCATAATAGCAGCGGAGTATCATTTCGCAATTATCTGCTAAAAACAAAGGGATAGTTTCACCTATCCCTTTGACAACATCCGCTACATAAAATATCTGAAACCACTACAATTCTAACACTCTTGTTGTATTTTTTAAAGTGCGAAGTACAATTTCTTCATTTTTCATAAATATTATCCAAATTCATACAAAATTCTGGTTGATATTACAAATAACAGCTATTTCTTCTGGTTCTCCTGTTCTCCAATTTCATGATAGCTATCATAAGAATTCTGGCTGGCATCCACTACAAATTCAGAAGTCAATGGTAAAATCCCCTGTTTAATTTTGCACTTAATAACCCGTTTTGCAGCTTCCTTAATTCGGTCTCTGCTCAACGTATTATCTGCCACCGCATCCAGAATACCATTGTATGCCTCTTCCAAATCCTCTGGCATCAAAATCATATCCACACCAGCATTCAGACAATTCACAGCCGCTTCCTTAGAGGTATATTGACCTGTTATGGAAACCATATTCATGGCATCAGTAATAACAATTCCCGAAAACTTAAGCTCCTCTCTAAGAATATCCTGAACAATCAAGGAAGACATACAGGCAGGAGTACTGTCACCAGTAATTGCATTTACCCCCTCATGCGACATCATTATGAATTGGGCTCCCTTCTTAATCCCTGCACGAAATGGAAGAAAATCACACTCCCGAAGCTCTGTAATCGTCTTCGATATATTAGCAGCACTGGTATGTGTATCCGAGGACGCAGAACCCTGTCCCGGAAAATGCTTGAGGGTAGCACAAAGCCCCTCCTCTGTCATGCCCTGCACCTGCCCTGCAACCATCTGGGATACCAATTGTGCATCAGAACCATAAGAACGCTCTCCTATCTCCTCCGAAACAAATTGCATATCATCCGTCAACGCTGCCACATCTGTCACCGGAGCGAAATCCACATTAATACCTAGTTTTTTTAAATCTTTACCAAGGGTAGCCCCCACTTCATAGGCACGCTTTACATCCCCAGCCTTTCCAACTGTATACATAGAGGGAAATGCTGTCGTTTTCATGTTTTTATTCGAGGATACCCGGCTCACTTCCCCACCCTCTTCGTCAACACAAATAAACAGTTCAAGTTCACTCTCCTCCTGTAGATTGGCAAGCAGCCTCGTAAGCTGCTCCCGATTCTTAATATCAGAGGAATAAAGCACAATGCCCCCCACCGGATAAAGCCGCAAGCTCTTTTTTTGTTTCTTAGTCAAACTCTTCCCCTTAATACTTTTCACCGATGTATCCATCATCTTCAAATCAATAATAAACAACTGCCCTACCTGTTCATTTAATGTCATGCAGTTCACTACATTATCCACAATGGTGTCAATGGTTTCGTCAGACAACTCCTCCACATCCGTCGTTGCATCAATGTATGATATAGCACTATCATATATGGGATCACAGCCGCTTAACACCAGCAGAAAAGCACACAATATAAGCAATCCCACAACACATCTGACTTGGTCTCTCTTCATAATCTTTATCATACCTATTCACCTTATTAAGTGTTCACTTTCCATATTTTTTACCAGCCCTATTTTATCCCATTTGAAGGGGAAAAACAAGAGTATTTCCCACATTCTGCTTCTCACAAAAATATCATAATAAAATATGAACAAATTGTGTCTTTTTTATGGAAATATTTTTAATATTTTGATATAATACAATGTAGGATTTTAAATTCAATGACACTATGCGGAAAGGAGGGTACATAATATGTCTAATCCACTAGATAAGCGAAGAGCCAAACGCCTGCCAATCAAACTCGACTTAACCATTTCCGACTTGTTTTGCCAGGACAATGTGAAGGCTGACATAAAAGAGGCAGATATTGAAGTCTTCGATGTATCTACAAGGGGTATTGGATTCTACAGTCAAAGTATATTACCATTAAACTTCTACTTTAATGCCAAAATTGTTTTGGGGGCGAAAGATAATTTAGTTTATACGGTTGTGAAGATTGTCAGAACCCAGAAAACAGATAATGCATTTATATATGGATGTGAGTTTGTCGGGCTTCCAGAGATACTTCATCCTGCATTTAAGCATTATGAAGACAGTTTAAAGCAATAAAGTATGTCCCTGTTTTATTTACAAGTTTTACATTTATTATTTCAAGGAGGTTTTTTAATGAAACAACATAACCGATTCACAAAACGATTTCTGGCTTTGTTTTTAGTACTTTGTTTTGTACTTGGCCAGATTAATCTACCAGCAGGGTTGATTAAGATTAGCCCTGACTTTAGCTTTTTACATACGAAGGCGGCTGGAGAGACGTTTACAGAGAAACTAGATGTAGCTAATATAATTAATGAAAGCCAAGGGTCTTCAGCCACTACCAAGGTAACCTTTCATTTTACAGTCTTAAGTGGTAATAATGTTACAATATCTGGTGTAACCACATCCGAATTCGCAGATGCCGGAAGTTCACACCTTACAATTCCCTCTACCATAAGCCATAATGGGACTACATATACCATTACAGGAATAGGCTCCCCAAGCACAGAAGGTTCAGGCGAAGAGGGCAAGACTGTAAGCGATGCTTTGAGCGGATTAACCTCTCTCCACGCTATTAATCTCCCACGGACGATAAAAAACATCTATAGCGGAGCATTTAATGCAGACAAGAATTTAGTTACAGTCATCTTAGAGGAGAATTCCCAATTGGAAACAATTGAAAGACACGCTTTTAATGGCTGCTTTTTAGGATCTACTAACAACTTCCCTACAGAACTTGAGGATGCTGCTTTCAAAATTTCCTTACCAGACACAATCACATCAATTGGTAATAATGCATTCCAAGGATGTGATATGCTTAAAGAAGTAGTAATTGCAGATGGGGCTGAAGTTTCTTTAGGGGACGAGGTATTTGCCAACCTAAAGATTTCTTTAGAGACAGTCAAGCTGCCAAACTCAACGAAAAGCATTGGCAAGAGATGTTTCCTTTCCTGTCAAAAACTCAAGACAATTGGTGACCAGTTACCAAATAACAAGAACTTCACTACAATTCCTGAAAGTGCATTTGAGGATTGCTCATTATTAAGCCTTAATGTAAAATTTTCAGAATACATTACATCCATTGGTAAGAGTTGTTTTGCAGGATGTAAGGAACTTATTGGAGTTGACTTCTCAGACTGTAAAATTACAGAAATACCTGAGAAAGCATTTTATAATTGTTCCAGCATTACCGGACAGCCAAACTTTAATGAAGGTCTCGTCACAATTGGAACTAGTGCTTTTGAGGAGTGCACTAGTCTCTGTTCAGCAACAGAGACCACATCTACCAGATTATCCTTCCCGACAACACTTAATGTTATCGGAGATAAGGCTTTTTATCATTGTAGTGCTATTACCAGCCTTGATTGGACAAATACCCAGAATGATGTTGCCTGCAATATCACCTCCCTGGGAGAGGCCGCATTTTCTCTGTGTAACAGCTTGGGTAACACGATAATTCCGTCAACTTTAACCGAAATTCCAAATGAACTTTTTTATGGCTGCACGAACATTGGACGTATTGTTATTCCAACTTCTATAACAAAAATTGGAGATAATGCATTTAATAATTGTACTCAATTAGCCAATATATTTTACTATGAAGATAATGCAAACAATGAAGATGAACATGGCACTAATTTTAGAAAAAGTCAAATAACATCTATTGGTGTGGGAGCATTTGCCTCTACAAAACTTCAAAATTTTTATGCTCCTCCTATGTTAACTGCCATTCAGGAAGCTACATTCCAGCGATGCAGTATGCTTACTGTTCTTGAGTTGCATAATAATATACAGAAAATTGAAAAAAATGCATTTTATAATTGTACAACATTAGGAAAGAGTGCTACTACTCCCCTTGTAATTCCTGCCTCTGTTGAAACAATCGGTCAATCCATATTTGAAGGTTGTAGTTCATTGAAAGCAGTATCATTTAGTGGTGAACTTTCTTCTTTACCAGACAATAAGATGCCAAGTGGAGTATTTAAAGATTGTACATCCCTGCAAAGTGTTGTACTACCTTCTTCTATTAAAAATATTTCAACTAATTTATTTAGTGGTGATACTCAGTTAACATCACTAACAATGCCAGGTTTTGATGAAATAACACAAATAGAAGATTCTGGTTTTTATAATTGCAGCAGCTTTACAGGTTTTAATGGTGACACATCCGGAGAGATAACGTTTCCAAGCACTTTTACTAATTTAGGTCCAAAAGCATTTTCCGGTTGCAAAAAAATCTCGAAAGTTGATTTGGGTGCAACGAAAATAAGCATTATTAACACTGAAACATTTGCACAAAGCGGTTTAAAGACAATTATTTTCTCAAAAAACTTAACTGGTATAAATGCTAAAGCCTTTGAAGGTTGCTCATTAGGCGCCATGACCTTCCAAAATGTTAATGCTGTAGCAAAAATTGCTCAAACCGCTGTTCGTTCTGTGGATGGAACAGAGCGATATCTGGATTCCAATATTGTAATAACTGTACCAGCTAACTTACTTGAGGATTATCAAAAATTATTTGCTGACTTAGGATTTTCATTTACGTCCAGTCAATTTAAAACATCAATTATTGGGGCGTCATTTATTACATTAAGTATTAATCCAAACAGATTAAATGTTGGAGCCAAAGCTACAGCAAAAATTACCCAAGATGGTTCAGAAGGAGCTTCACTATTCTCTACAAACGATAACATTGTAAAGGTAGTAGATAACAGTACAATTGAAGCGGTTTCACTTGGCACAACAACAATTACAGCCAAAACTGCATCTGGTTTAACATCTAACCCAATCACTGTTACTGTCATCCCTGGTGAAGGTGCAGCACCTTACGTCAAGAATCCAATTACTTCAATTGTTTCTGGTGCGGGAACGGATGGCTTAGGAACAGCTTCTAATAACTCTGCTGATTATGAAAAGGCATTGTTTGAGGGAGATGAAGTAGCTATAACTGTAACTACAGACATTGACAGTTCCAAAGGAGATAATAATAAAGATGAGGACAGTTTAATATGGAGTCTAAAGTATGGCAATGACAATAACAGTATTGTTTATGGTTCCGGTAATACAGTAGCAAATGATTATGTATCTATTACCTATACCCAAAGAACTGGCACCACTGCTACTGCAACAATCAAGGTACTAAAATATACTCCTACTCAAATTACTGCTACCTGTGCCTCTAACTGTAGTTCAGTGGACATTCCTATAAGGATTTCACAAAAATATACTGCAATTAATCCTAAACAGGCATCTGCATCCATTGATTATTCAAGCACTCCAACTGATGCCAGAACACTTTTTAGCTTTGTACCAAATGCTACTCCTGAGAAAATCAACTGGAGTAGTAATAATCCTTCTGTTGCAACCATTAATGAAAATGGTCAGATAACTTGTGTTTCACCTGGTCAGGTTACTATTACTGCCACTGGTATGAAATCTGGTATCGCAACATCTGTTGCACTAACAATTAAAAATGATATTACAGAAGTAAAGACCACCGATGGGCTAAACAGCTACAATGTTATTGCAGGTCAATCCTTGACAATTACTGCTACTACTACATTAAAAAATCAGAATATGACATCACCAGATTCCATCACATGGACCTCTAGTGATGAAAATACTGCAAAAATTAGTGTGACTCCAAACGGAAATAACTATACCATTGCTGTCACAACATTAAAAGTAGGTAGTGTATCTATTCAAGGCAAGAATGCAGCCGGACAACAAAAATGCTCAATATCTGTACGTATTAATCCGGTACGCTTTGAAAAATCCAGCTTTAGTATATATACTGCTGGACCAAATAAAAAGGCAACAATTAAGCCACAAGGAGCAGATGGCAAGGCATTGGCATCCAATATACCTGTCTCCTACGCAATGGCAGATAGCAAATCAAAGAAAGCTGCATCTGTCTCTGCTTCCGGTGTAATCTCTGGTAAGAAAAAGGGAGCAGCTAAGGTTACAGTAACTGTTTATGGCGTTCCTTACACCATCAATGTCAATGTATCTACGGCAACCTTAGGTGTCAGCATATCGGGAGCTTCAGCCAATAAGAAGAAGACCCAGTACAAGATTTCAAAGAAGGTAAAGAAGGCAACTCTTAGCTACAGTGCTAATTATCTGGGTTCCGTTAAAAAGAAGGTAAGCTATAAGTCTTCTAAGAAAAGTGTTGCTACCATTAGCAAGAAGGGTGTAATCAAGTTAAAGAAGAAAGGAACTACTAAGATTACAGTTACCGTTAATGGAGTAAAGAAGACATTTAAGCTTAAGGTTGTGAAGTAACGATTCTACTAATGATTAGTTATGAAGCTTCACTTTTATAATTAAAATTTTTAGAGATGCTGCAATCGCAGCATCTCTTTTCTTGAATAACACAGTAAAAAGAACCGCTAAAGTATCCATTAAATGGTTTACTTTAGCGGTTCTTAAACACTATCATCTAATATCCGTTTAACAGTTATATCACAACTGTCACTCTCCCTAACTAAGCAGTTCTTTTAAAATCTGATTCACCATGCCCGGATCAGCCTTGCCCTTCATTGCCTTCATTGTCTGTCCAACCAAAAATCCAATTGCCTTTTGCTTTCCACTCTTATAATCCTCAACAGATTGCGGATTGTTAGCAACAATCTCTTCAATCGTACTTCTAAGAGCACCCTCATCATTCACAACCGCAAGACCATTCTCCTCTACGTACTGTTTCGGATTCACATCCTCCTTGAAGATATGCTCAAATACTTCTTTTGCAACCGGGCGGTTAATAGCTCCGGCATCCAACATATCAATCAACTGTGCCAGATGCTCTGGTGAAAAACTGATATCCTCCGGTTCCATATCCGCTTCCTTCAACAACCGCATGGTATCACCCATCAGCCAATTCGAAACCTCCTTGGGCTTCTTACAAATCGCCACTGCTGCTTCAAAAAAATCAGCTAAATGCTTGGAGTTCGTAATAATATCAATATCATAATCCGGTATCTGATACTCTTCCTTGTAACGGGCAATCTTCTCATCCCGAAACTCTGGCTGGTTACTTTTAACCTGATTGAGCCACTCCTCACTGATAACTACCGGCACCAAATCCGGTTCTGGGAAATAGCGGTAATCCTGTGCATCCTCCTTAGAACGCATCGCATAAGAGTATTCCTTTTCATCATTCCAACGGCGGGTCTCCTGAACAACACTCTTGCCTTCCTCAAGCAAATCAATCTGTCTTGCCTTCTCTCCCTCAATTGCCCTTGCAATCGCCTTAAAAGAATTTAGGTTCTTCATCTCTGTCCGGGTTCCGAATTCCTTCTCCCCCACCTCTCGGATGGATAGATTAACATCAGCACGCATAGAACCCTCATTCAGCTTACAGTCGGAAGCCCCAAGATATTGTATAATAAGGCGAAGCTTCTCAAGGTAGGCAATCACCTCTTGGGCACTCCTCATATCTGGTTCTGATACAATCTCAATCAGAGGCACACCGGAACGGTTAAAATCCACCAGAGAGCAATCCTCCCACTCATCATGTACCAGCTTACCGGCATCCTCTTCCATATGGATTTCATGGATACCAATCGCTTTCTTTCCCATCTCCGTCTCGATATCTACATGTCCATTACGACAGATAGGAAGATATAGCTGGGAAATCTGATAATTCTGCGGATTATCAGGATAAAAATAGTTTTTACGGTCAAACTTCCCATTTCTTGTTATCTCGCAGTTTGTAGCCAAACCAACTGCCATAGCATACTCTACCACCTGCTTATTTAACACAGGCAGAGAACCCGGCATTCCGGTACATACCGGACAGGTGTGAGTATTGGGTGCCCCACCAAAAGCTGTGGAACAGCCACAAAAAATCTTGGTCTTTGTTGCCAGCTCTACATGAACCTCAAGTCCAATCACTGTCTCATACTGTTTTGCCATCTTTACTCACTCCCTTCCTATAATTGTGGCAGTCTATGCTCATAAGTCTGCTCAAAAGCATAGGCGGCACGAATAATATTCTTCTCTTTAAAACAATCACCCAAAAGCTGTGCCCCAATTGGAAGCCCTTGACGATCCACACCACAAGGTATGCTAATACCCGGAAGTCCTGCCAGATTAACGGAAATCGTATAAATGTCACCAAGATACATCTTAATGGGGTCGCTTAAGGATTCTCCAAGCTTCGGTGCAGTCGTCGGTGCAGCCGGAGCCAATATAACGTCATATTTTGCAAATGCCTCATCAAATGCCTTCTTAATCAATGCTTTTGTACGAAGTGCCTTTAAATAATATGCATCATAATATCCACTGGACAATACAAAAGAGCCAAGCATAATGCGGCGTTTCACTTCCGCACCAAAGCCCTCTGAACGGGTTTTCTTATACATATTATGCAATCCATCATAATTCTCTGTCCGGTATCCATATTTTACACCATCAAAACGGGCAAGGTTAGAGCTTGCCTCGGCACTGGCAATCACATAGTAAGCAGGAATCGCATATTCCACAAGACTTAAGTCAAACTCCTCAATAACAGCCCCCTTTGCTTTCAGTTGCTCTGCTACATTCAGGACTGCTTCTTTCACCTCTGCATCCAATCCCTCTGAAAAATAATCCCTTGGAATCCCTATCCTCATTCCATTTACATCATCCAAAAGGGCAGATGTAAAATCGTATTCCTCTCTTTTCACACTGGTACTATCCTTCGGATCATAGGATGCGATAGTTTCCAATATTGTGGCACAATCTGTTACATCTTTAGCAACAGGTCCAATCTGGTCAAGGGAAGAACCATAAGCAATCAAACCATATCGGGAAACCGTACCATACGTCGGCTTTAAGCCCGTTACACCACAAAAGGAACTCGGTTGACGGATAGAACCACCCGTATCAGAACCTAATGCATAGGAGCATTCCTTTGCCGCTACTGCTGCACAGGAACCACCGGAAGACCCTCCTGGTACATGTTCAAGATTCCATGGATTCTTCGTCACTCCATAGTAAGAGGTCTCCGTCGTACTTCCCATCGCAAATTCATCCATATTTGTTTTTCCGATAATGACTGCTCCCGCCTTCTCCAAATTTAAAACTGCCTCTGCAGTATAAGTAGGAACAAAATTATCTAAAATTCTGGAGCTACAGGTTGTCCGTATCCCCTCTGTACACATATTGTCTTTAATGGCAACCGGCACACCTGCTAAGGGTGATGTATATGTTCCATCCTCAATACCCTTTTGTACCTCTTTCGCCCTTAAAAGCACCCGTTCCTTCTCTAACACTGTCACATAAGAATGAACCTTATCTTCCTCCTTGGCAATGGAATCTAATGTATCCACCACTGCCTGTTCTACAGTAATCTCTCCCGCCTTTATCCTACTGCCTAATTCTACGGCAGTCATATCCATACTATTCACAAAGACACCTCCTACTCTACTGTCATTGGCACCTGATAGCTGTTATCCTTTTGCTCTGGTGCATTTTTTAACATCGCCTCACTATTGTCCCCATTTGTCACTATATCCTCACGAAATACATTCTCAACAGGAAATACATGGGACATCGGCTCCACATCTGAGGTGTCCAGCTCGTTAAGCTTATCAATATAATCAAGCATACTGCCCATATCCTTCTTCGCTGCTTCTTTCTCCTCACCACTAAGCTCCAGCTTAGCTAAAATGCCAACATATTCAATGGTCTCATCCGAAATCACGTTTGCCATAGCACAAAGCCTCCTTGATACTCTCTTGCACTTGATAAAGTAAATCATTACTTCGTTTACGATGTATTAGTATACCATAGCACAAGCTTATTTTCAAGAAATGGGTTTTCATTCTTGTATTTTTCTATTATACTATAAAGAAACGAACTCAGATTTCTATCATGCGAAGTCTGAGCAATGAATAAAATATGGAGGACATTATTATGGAAAAAATAACAAGCTTTACTGTAAACCACTTAGATTTACTTCGTGGAATCTATGTATCAAGAAAGGATTCTGTTGGTGGGCAGATTGTAACCACATTTGACCTTCGTATGACCCGCCCCAATGAAGAGCCGGTTATGAACACAGCAGAAATTCATTCTATCGAACACTTAGGAGCAACTTTTTTAAGAAATCACAAAGAATATGGTGACAAAACAATTTATTTTGGACCAATGGGATGCCGTACCGGGTTTTATCTGATTCTTTCTGGTGATTATGCATCCAAAGATATCGTTTCCTTAATCATCGAAATGTATGAATTTATCCGGGATTATGAAGGTGAAATTCCCGGTGCCTCTCCAAGAGATTGTGGCAATTATCTCGACTTGAATCTCTCCATGGCAAAATACCTTGCCAACCGCTATTTAGAAGAAACCTTGTATCATATTACGGATGAACACTTAATTTACCCAGAATAGATTATCTTTTATACCATTGTGTGTGATGTTATTTACCAAGCATGAATCATTATGCGAAATTTATTTTTCATGCATAAAATCCTTATAATCTACCTATACTAAGGCTTGTAACAGCTCATTTAAGGAGGTAGAATGTCATGAGAAGTTCAGAAGAAACCTATTGTAAGGTTGCGGACCGTTGCAGCGAATATGACCCAATCGCCAAGGATTCTGTCAGAAACAGTGCATGCTGCTATGGCTGCACCAGAAGTTGCCAGACCTGTGGCCACTTTGCCGCAGATGAGCATTGCCGTTTAGATCTTTACGATAAGATTGTAAAGACACTTTAATACGAGCTTATAAAAAAGGCATTTTTCAGAGCATTCTGGGGGGTGTCTTTTTTGTTTGCATTTTTATTCATGCAAAAAAGACTTGTAAATCCCATGGCTCTAGGTTAAAATAGAGGAGATTACGCAATAGAAAGAGGTATGACAATGATTAGTGCAAGCAGCATAACCTTACGCTTAGGTAAAAAAGCGTTATTTGAAGATGTAAATATCAAGTTTACCGCTGGAAACTGCTATGGCTTAATCGGTGCAAATGGTGCTGGCAAATCCACATTTTTAAAGATTTTATCCGGCAAACTGGAACCGACCAGTGGCGAAGTGATTATTGATCCCGGTGAACGTCTTTCCGTTTTAGAGCAGGACCACTTCAAATATGATGAATTTATGGTATTAGACACTGTCATTATGGGCAATCAGCGTCTATATGAAATTATGAAGGAAAAAGAGGCTATCTATGCCAAGGAGGATTTCACTGAAGAAGATGGAATGAAAGCCAGTGAACTGGAAGGCGAGTTTGCTACCATGAACGGCTGGGAAGCAGAATCAGATGCTGCTACTCTCCTAAACGGACTCGGTATTCCAACAGACAGCCATTACTCTTTGATGTCCGAACTGGAAGGTAACATGAAGGTCAAGGTGTTATTGGCCCAGGCATTGTTTGGCAATCCCGATATTTTACTGCTCGACGAGCCGACCAACCATCTGGATTTGGATGCCATTGCATGGCTGGAGGAGTTCTTAATTAACTTTGATAACACTGTCATTGTCGTATCCCATGATCGTTATTTCCTAAATAAGGTATGTACCATGATTGCAGATATTGATTATGGCAAAATTCAGCTTTATGCCGGCAACTATGATTTCTGGTATGAATCCAGCCAGCTTATGATTAAACAAATGAAGGAAGCCAATAAGAAGAAGGAAGAGAAAATCAAAGAGCTACAGGAATTTATTCAACGCTTCTCTGCCAATGCTTCCAAATCCAAGCAGGCAACCTCAAGAAAGCGTGCATTAGAGAAGATTCAGCTAGACGAAATGCGTCCAAGCAGCCGCCGCTATCCTTATATTGATTTCAGACCAAACCGGGAAATCGGTAACGAAGTATTAACTGTGGAACACTTGTGCAAGACAATTGACGGAGAAAAGGTATTAGATGACATCTCTTTTACTGTCGGCAGGGAGGACAAGATTGCCTTTGTAGGTCCTAACACCATTGCTACCACTACTCTGTTTAAGATTCTTGCTGGAGAATTAGAACCCGACAGTGGCAGCTATAAATGGGGTGTTACTACAACACAGGCATACTTTCCTGTGGACAATACCAAAGATTTTGACTGCGACGACAGCATTGTGGACTGGCTCACTCAGTTTTCTGAGGAAAAGGACGCTACATATGTCCGTGGTTTCCTTGGACGCATGCTCTTTGCAGGCGATGACGGTGTAAAAAAAGTGAAAGTGTTATCCGGTGGGGAAAAAGTACGTTGTATGCTTAGCAAGATGATGATTACGGGAGCCAATGTTCTGCTCCTTGACCAGCCGACCAACCATCTCGATATGGAATCTATCACAGCATTAAACAACGGCTTAATCAAGTTTTCCGGTGTTACCCTGTTTACCTGTCAGGATCATCAATTTGTCCAGACAACGGCAAACCGTATTATGGAGCTGACCCAGCAAGGCTTAATTGATAAGGTAACAACCTATGATGAGTATCTGGCAAGTGACGAGATGGCAAGAAAGCGTCAAATCATGAATATGCCGTCCGATGAGGACTAATATAACAAAGACGAATCGTTTCACAAACACAAAATAATATCATTTATAGGAGGTTGATTTTGTGGACAATAGTTCCATTCCACTAATTATAGTATTACTTATTCTTATTGTTTTATCTGCTTTCTTTTCTTCGGCAGAGACATCGCTGACTATGGTCAGCCGTACCAAGATTGTAACATTGGCACAGGAGGGCAATAAACGGGCAGTATGGGTATTAAAGCTAATTGACAACCCAAGTAAGCTTTTGAGTACAATCCTAATTGGCAATAACATTGTCAACCTGACCGCTTCCTCCATTACCACAGTACTGGCAAGTAGAATTGGCGGCTATGCTACTGGTATTGGAACAGGTTTACTGACCTTAATTATCTTGATTTTTGGTGAAATTACTCCTAAAACGCTTGCAACAAACTATTCGGAAAAAATGTCACTTTTGTATTCCCCAATAGTTCTTTTATTATTTTACATTCTTACACCGGTTATCTGGATATTAAATAAAATAACAAATGGCATTCTTTTTATTCTTAGGGTAGACCCCTCTGCCAAACAGATTATGACCGAGAAAGAGCTTCGCCTCATTGTAGATGAAAGTCATGAAGATGGTGTTATTGAAAAAGAAGAACGGGAAATGATTAACAATGTATTTGATTTTGGAGATTCCATGGTAAAGAATGTCATGGTTCCCCGCATTGATATGGTCTGTATCGACGCCGCTGATTCCTTTGATTTTATCATCTCCGTTTATGCCGACCACAAATACACGCGTATGCCGGTGTATGAAGGAGAACCCGATAATATTATAGGTGTTTTAAATATTAAGGACTTACTATATGAATTATCCTGTGACCATATCGGCTTTACGATTAAAGACTTACTCTGGGAGCCATATTTTACAACAGAATTTCAAAAAACCTCTGACTTGCTTGCCATATTAAGGAATGCCGACAGTAATATGGCGGTAGTACTGGACGAGTACGGTGCTCTGGCAGGTTTGGTTACTGTAGAGGATTTGTTAGAGGAAATTGTCGGTGAGCTTCGCGATGAATATGACAAAGAAGAAGAAAATGATATTATCAAGCTCAATGATAACAAATACGAAATAGATGCCAGTATGCGGCTGGACGATATTAATGATGCTTTGCATATTAACCTTACTTCCGAGGATTATGATTCCCTTGGGGGACACATTATCGAGCTGCTCGACCATTTTCCCAAGGAAGGGGAGATTGCAACAGAACACAATCTTATATTCAAGGTTGTGCGTATGGACAAAAACCGCATTCAACGGGTATTGCTTACCATAATTGAAAATGAGGCATAAGTAAAAAAGGTGTTATCGGACAAACGTCCGGCAACACCTTTTATCTTTGTATTCCGATATGAATGCTTCCTTAAAACCAGCAACGGACTACCGTCCTATCTCATCCGGTTTGCACTCCGAGAACTGACACTGCTGAATCTGATAGTTGCCAAAATAACTGATTCCTCCCCCATTTTTCACAGCAATACAACGATCAAACACACAATTCTTTATATATCCCTTGTTGCCAACCAGATATACTCCTGCTCCGGTATCGCTGCGGCAATTGACAAAGGTAGAATTTTTGATAACCGCTCTGCTCCCATAGATAGCACCGTCCGAACAATTGCTAAATACCGTATCCTCACACAATAAATCAACAGAGTTATAGATAGCACGACCATTCGCAGTATTCTTAAACATACATCCTGACAATACTACCTTTGTTCCAGTAGCATAAAAAATTCCAAATTCCTCTCCTCCATCAAATTCCGTATCTACCGCCTCAAAACCACTACCATTACTGATATTAATCATATCCTTTCCGGCAAAATGATATGGTTTTACTATAGCATGGTCAAAATAGCCGCCTCCCTCCAATCGCATCACTCCGCTTAAAAATAGCATAGCATTATGAACACATAGTGGTTTTACCCTGCCAAAGCAGCATGGAGTTACAAAATACGCAGATAATTCAATCTTATAATCCAATGCTTCAATATGCTCTTCACGAAGCTCCTGTATCACTTCCTTCCTCTCATCCTCCGAATGCTCAAAAACTAAATTGTGCAGCCGCCCCTGTCCAACTCCAATATAATAAATAGAATTCGCAAAGCCCTTAGCATGGCAGCCTGAAAAGCTACAATTGTTCACCTCAATCGGGGCTGTTAAATGAAGCGCCCCCCCTGTTTTGGCAAAACATCTATGAAAACTGCAATCCGAAATCTCTCCACGTTCAGCACTGGCAAACACCGCCGCTCCCTGCTCCCCCGTAAAACAATTTTGAAACAGGCTATGTGTAATCCTAAATTCCCTGCCTAAAAATACAATTGCACTCTTTTTATTACTTTCATAAAAGGAACTGTCACAAACTGTAAGGCTTCCTCCCTCCTGTCTGAGTGCACCACTGTAATTATGCCCGTAAAACTGGCACCGCTTTACTGTAACGCCTCCCTCATGCTTTATATTAATGAAATGCCCATAATCTCCCTTCAAATAACATAATTCACTATCAATCAATTGAAGCCTTCCCCCATCCATCACAATCGGAGCAGAAAAAGAAAGCTTGGCATTTTGTACGATTAATGTGCAATCCCTTGGCAATACTAATGGTTCCCTAACTTCAGCCTGACCATTTATAATTGTAGTTTTTCCACTGGAAAAAGCATTTACATCCAAAACCGTCGTATAAGATAATTCCGGAATATAATATCTTAAGTTCTCCAAGGTAAAGGCCATTCTTACCTGCATTGCATTAGCATACAGCTTCATACATTCCTGTGGGTTATTTGTCAATGCCGCCTGCATCAGCTCTTTTAGCAGGCGAAGCTCCACCTTAGGGAAATGAAAAAGGTCTCCATAAATATCAATAGCCTCTTCCTCTTTTTCCCCATACCCCTTTCCGGTAAAAGACATCGTACACAAATCCATAAGAAAAATAGTATGTTTCTTGCGTTCATCTAATATAACTAAAATATGTTCCAGCACCGCCTCTTTCTCAGAAGCAAGACGGATAACAAGCTTCACATCCTCTTTCTTTAAATTTAATGCTGTCGTAAACAACCTTAATAATTCAAAATTATCCATAGGACTGATTTCATCACTAAGCTGTGTTTGCAAAAGAATCGCTGCAGCATACTGACGCCGGAAGGAAAGGGACTCATGGCAAAACTCATGTCTTGGTGCAAGCAATGTTTTTGTTTTCTCTCTTAGCCTCATTAAAGTAGATTTCATAATGCCTAAATCACCCTTTCCATGTTATAAACATTAAATAAATGATTCTTATCGGGTTCCTCATCCTCAAAATAACACTCCTGTACCACTTGCCCATAACGCTTATATTTAAAATATACATCCGCCCCTAAATACCTAGCAGTACACTGTCTGAAATAACATTCCCGAATAACTGCTCTTCCCTTTGTAGAAGAATGGATTGCCCCTCCATGTTCCGCACTGCAATTTATAAAGTGGGTCTTGATAATATCCACGTCAGCATTCTGCCGAATATGTATTCCGCCGTGCAGGCAATCATGAAAAGTACTGTTAGTACAAAACAGACACTCCCCATCAAACAATACCCCATACTCTCCCACGCTCTGACATACAACAGCCTGATCTAATATCAGTGTTCCCTCCTCCTGCCAGATACCATAACAGAGCTTATTACAATTGATGGTTACCTCCTTTAACTTAAGGCTATGTACCTGCCTAACCAGTAACAGACTATGCATCTCTCTCTTTTTCCCTACTGCCTCCAAGGTTGCATTGCAAATCTCTACTTGACCATCTTCTATAATAAGCCTTCCCCCAATTTCAACACGGGTATTCGATATATAAAGCTTTGTTCCATTCTTTACAACAATATCCTGTTCCACACGGGTAGGGCATTCTATACGGACTCGTCCCCCCTTATCAAGAAGCATATTCTGATACTTATCCTGCTTTTGATACTCCTGATTCATATAACATAGCAATTCATAGTCAATTGTATGTCCTGCCTGCTCATATTCCTTTACTAGCTGATGGGCTCTATTACTATCCCCAAAGGATGCCTCCAATAAAAACTCTTCAAAAAAATGTGCTGTTTCATCCGGCAGCTTTAGTATATAGCAAAACTGGCGAATGACCTCCTCACAATACCAGCTTCCCCATTCTGATTTCATCTTTAGCTTCAGCATATCAATTAAAAAGCACGAATACATCCTCTGCTCAATGGACAACAACTGTATTAAACGGTCAAGAGTCGGCTCAAAATGATTATTAATATCAACAATCATCTCCTCTGCCGATGCATTGGAGATATCAAGCATAGAACAAATCTGCGCAAATGGTTGACTAAGCTCCTTAATCGTCTTAATATTACCCTTTGCCAATATTGCAAGTCCGAAACAATAGATATATCGCTCATTCAAAGAAAGAGAATACAACGGGTGCATTCTCCTTCTGTTTACTTCTCGTTTTTGATGTAATGTCTCTAATAAATCCATAAAACCTCCAAGAAATAACTTCTATTGTATTTATGTATCAGCTATCTGCAAATATATACTGCTATGATTCCTTTTGCATCCTCTTGAAACAATACTCAATAATATCCTTCCGCTTTACAATTCCTATAAATATATTATCATCATCCACTACTGGAACAAAATTCTGTACCATCGAAACTGCTACTAAATCTTCAATATTGACATCGATGGAAACTGCACGGTTATCCATCCTACGATTCACATCCGTCACCGGAATCTTATGTAAATCTTTGCCCCAGAGCTTATGATGCCTTATATACCACATTGCATCCCCCTCTGTTATTGTACCAATATAATGACCCTTACGGTCAATCATTGGAACTGCAGAATATTGATATTGCTCCATCTTACATAGAACCTTCTCCAAGGAATTATCATCATGAATATGTGCAACCTCACTCTTGGGTGTAAGAAAAAATAAAATGTTCATCCTTTGCACTTCCCTTCCCATCTAATCAACTATGTTCCCTGACATTTACGTCCACCGTCTGATATGGAATCTCAATTCCCGCCTCATCCAGTGCATATTTTACCGCCTCCAGCAAATCCCAACGAACCTTCCAATACTCCTCTGTAGTAACCCATACATGAATTCCCATAGCTACACCACTTTCCCCTAAAGCACTGACAAATACATCACATTCCATATCCGTCATTATTCTCGATTCCGCCTTAATCACAGACTGTAATACATCCTTTGCTTTTTTGATATCAGAATTATATGAAATATCTACCGTAAAATCAATACGACGATATTGTGCCTTCGTAACGTTTACAATACTACTATTAGACAATGTTCCATTCGGAATGACAATCGTCTGGTTATCATTGCTCTTTAGCCGTGTATAAAAAATATCAATAGCGGTTACCGTTCCCTCCATGGCATTCGCCTCTGTTTTAATATAATCACCTACACGAAAAGGCTTTAAGATTAGTATCAATAATCCTCCTGCCAGATTGGAAAGACTTCCTTGTAAGGCAAGACCAATTGCCACACCGGCAGAGCCTAACACCGTCAAAAAAGAAGTAATGCGAATCCCTAAACCATTTGCCGCTGTTAACAATATTAATATCCGCAAAACAATATTACTAAAGGATAACAAAAAACCGGTAACACTAGGGTCAACCTCATGCCGTTTTAATGCTTTCCCCATAATCTTAAGGGCGAATACTGTTAATTTAAAACCAATAGCAATAAACAACAGGGCAAGAAGAATCCTTATACCATACTGTGTACAAGTTTCTACAGCCTTAGAAGCCAAACCTTCCAACGTAAGCTGTTTCCATGTTAATAATAGAGTCTGTGTCTGCATAATAGGGTAACGCCTTTCCAATATAAATGATTATCCATAGAGATTATTATTTTCTACTTTTTCTCTGGTTCTGCCTTCTTTGTCACTGCCGCCTTCTTCTCTGCTACTGCCTTTTTTGCCGCTACTGGCTTCTTCTCCGCTACTGCCTTCTTTGCCGCTACCGGCTTCTTCTCTGCTACTGCCTTCTTTGTCGCTACTGGCTTCTTCTGGGCTTCTGCCTTCTTTGCCGCCACTGGCTTCTTCTGGGCTTCTGCCTTTTTTGCCACTGCCGGTTTCTTCTCTGCTTCTGCCTTTTTTGCCACTTTCGTACCTTTTCCTGCGGTAGCCTTCTTCGTAACAACCGTCTTCTCTGTCGTCTCCTTCTTTTCCGGCTGAACTTCCTTTGCCGTTCCCGCTACATTATATTTATATATAGAAATACCAAAAGCAGGAATCGTCGTAGTGATAGAATTGGCACGGGCATCACATTCCTCTTTCTTACTTTGTCGTAACCTTGCATTGGTATTGCCCTCTCCGGCATAACTCTTCTGGTCACTGTTAAAGATTTCTTTATACTTTCCAGCATAAGGTACACCTAACATAAAATCCTCATACACATCACCAGAGAAATTACATACTACAATCAAGGTATCATCCGCATTATCTGTCTTTCTGGCAAAAACCAGAATTCCATCCTTCGCCCTCATTGTATTAATCCACTCAAAGCCTTCCGCATCATAATCCTCTTCATACAATGCTGGTTCGGAAATATATAGGTTTTGTAAATCCTTCATATAAGACAACAACGCCTTATTCTGTTTTTCATCAAGCATATCTGACAGCTCTTGTCCATAAGCAATATATTTCTTGCCCGGCTGCATCATCATATACCCTAACAGCACCTTAGTCGTCGCATATCTTTGAATCTGATTCCCTGCAATCCTCTGTGCAAGCCCTCCTTCACTCTCCTTCATACCAAAACCATACATATATTGTTCATTATAAGCATAAAGAAGACTGAAAGTTAATGCATTATACTTATCTCTACGGTTTCCAACCTCTGCTGTCACATAATCCATCATATCCTGTGTCCAGCCAAGGTTTAACTTATAGTCAAATCCCAAGCCATCATCCTCAGCAGGCAGTGTTACATCTGCCCAAAGACTCGAATCATCTGCAATCATAAGTATCCCCGGATTACGTTTCTTCATAATGGAATTCAAGTGCTTAAAGAATTCTACTGCCTCCAGATTCTCATTACTTCCATAAATATTAGGCAGCCATTCTCCCGGATTACGTCCATAATCAAGATAAAGCATGGAAGCGAGAGAGGATACTCTAAGACCATCCGCATGGAATTCCTCTATCCAGTAAAGAGCATTGGAAATCAAGAAGTTGCTTACCTCTGGTCTTCCATAATTAAAGGTTATCGTTCCAAATGCTGGGTTTTCTGCCCGAAGCGGATTACTATCCTCATAAGCCGCTGCCCCATCATAAAGATACAGTCCATTATCCTCCTTGCCAAAGTGATGTGGCGCCCAATCTAAAATGACACCAATCTCTTTCTGATGAAGATAATCTACTAAATATTTAAAATCTGCAGGGGTTCCAAGAGAAGCCATCACTGCATAAAACCCTCTTGTTACATATCCTTTAGCTGCCTGATTGGTATAATCCATTACCGGAGAAAACTCCACATGAGTATATCCCTGCTTCTTCACATAATCCGCAAGCTCCTTCGCAATTCCTTTATAGGTCTTATCCTTACAAGCCGTCATCTGTGCAAAATCAAATAAATTCACTTCACAGATAGAAAGCGGTTTCTTACTGCCAGCCTGCTTATCTCTGCCCTTCACCCATTTGCCATCCTTAAACTGGTAACGGATATCTGCTATCACAGATACATCGGAAGGAGCCAGTTCATTCTTAGCAGCATAAGGGTCAGACTTTGTAAATATATCTCCGTTATGGGTACGAATCTCATATTTATAAACAGCTCCCTCTTCGATTCCCGGAACAAACAATTCAAATACAGCAGAGTCTGACAACCGCCTCATCAGTCCACGGCTACCCTCCCACATATTAAATTCTCCAACCACACTAACACGCTGTGCATTCGGTGCCCAAACGGCAAATAATACGCCATCCACACCGTCAATAGTCATCCTATGAGCCCCTAGTCTTTGGTATATCTCATAATCAATTCCTTGAGAGAATGCTGCTAAATCCATATTATCAATCACAGGTTCAAAGGAATACGCATCTACATACTCATACGTACTTCCATCCCGATAAGTCGCTCTTAATTTATAAGGAAATGCACTCTTCTCCCCTGTAGCCACAATAAAGAAATCCGCAATACCGGATGCCCGCATCTCATAACTGACATCACTATCACGATGAATTACCTCGACCTTTAGTGCATCCTTCACATAGGCATTGATCACAACACCATCCCACTCCATATGAGGTCCCAAAATATGATGTGGATTATCGTGTAACCCATGTTTGATTGCATGTACCTCTTCCCAATTAACAAAAATATCATTGTCCCTACGCATAAGCTGCTACCTCCTAATACTCTCTTATATAGAATGAATAAATATACCACTTCTGAGCTTTGGCTCAAACCATGTAGACTTAGGCGGCATCAGCCGTCCTGCATCCGCTACCGCAAACAGCTCTGCAATAGAGGTCGGATACATAGAAAACGCCAGCTTCATATCCTCTCTACAACGTCGTTCCAGCTCTTCAAGCCCCCGGATACCACCGACAAAATCAATTCGGCTGTCCGTCCTCGGATCATGAATTCCAAGCAGGGGTTCCAAAATAAGTTCCTGTAAAATAGATACATCCAGTCCCTTCACCGGGTCACTGCTAAGCAAAGCAACTTTCGCCGTCAGCCGATACCATTGTCCAAAGAGGTACATTCCAAAATCTGCTTTCCGATCGGGAGCTACCGGCTGATTACTAACCGTTATATCAAACTGTTCCCTAAGCTTCTCTAAAAATGCATCTGCTTCATAGCCATGTAAATCTGACACAACGCGATTGTATGGAAGTATCTTAAGCTCTTCATCCGGAAATAATACAGAAAGGAAATAATTAAATTCCTCCGTCCCATCGTAATCAGGATGCTCCTGCCTACGCTTTAATCCAACCTTAACAGCCGAAGCTGCCCGATGATGTCCATCCGCAATATAGATTGCATCCATATTGGCAAAAGTATCCCGAATCGTTTCTATCTGCTCCTTCCCTGCTACCTTCCATACATTATGTGTAATGCCATCCTCGGAGGTAAAGGAATATAAAACCTGCTCTGCTGTTACTGCACGAATCAATTGATTTAATATGTCCTTAGAACGGTAGGCAAGAAAAATTGGTCCTGTCTGTGCCCCCAATGTATCCACATGGCGAATACGATCCTGTTCCTTCTCCTCCCTTGTATTCTCATGCTTTTTAATTACACCACTCACATAGTCATCAATAGAAGCACAGGCAACAATTCCATTCTGTGTTCTACCATCCATAATTAACTGATAAATATAATACGCTTCGTCCGTATCCTGCACATATCTGCCGTCTGCTATCATATCCTGCAATAACCTTGCCGCCTTCTCATATACCTCTGGTGCATACATATCACAATTCTCAGAAAATTGTGTCTCCGGACGATCAATACGTAAAAAAGTATGGGGGTGTCCCTGTACTGCCTCTCTTGCTTCCGCCCGATTATATACATCATAAGGAAGAGCAGCAATCTGTGCCACTAACTCCTGCTTCGGCCTTATCGCTGTAAATGTTTTTATGTCCGCCATAATTGCCTCCTTACTGCCATACTTGTATAACTCTATTTTACTATACTATTTGATTCTCTTCAACAAAAAGAGTAGTATTTTTTCGTCAATTTCGATAAAAAAACATAAAAATAAAAGAAAAACACCAACAAACCGCCCAAGCAGCAATTTGTTGGTGTTATAACATCATCACCTTAATACACTCGCACAATACAAATCTTTTTCTTAGAACCCGACTTTACTTTAATCTTTGTCATTCCTCTAATACCATAGGTCTGTACAGTTCCATCTGAAGAAACCGTCGCAATAGCTGGGTTAGAGCTTGAAAACTTAAGGACATCCGTTGTATTCCGGGGCGAAACCGTCGATGTCAGCTTCCAGCTTGTATTCATTCCTAATGTGACATCCTTACTAACCAGCTTTAACGACTTCGTCGGCACCTTTACATTGACCTTAATTGTTACACTCTGCCCATCTGAGAGTGTTCCTGTTATCTTAGCAGACCCCTTCTTCACACCTGTTACATACCCTTTAGCAGACACCTTAGCAACCTTCTTCTTAGAACTCTTCCAGCTTACTGCAGGATTGAGTGAAAGATTCGGCAACACTGCGTCCGTAATCTTCTTCTTTTTACCTTTATTGACTGTCATTGTTGCGGATGTAGCAGCTTGTGCTGTCGTAGTAGCCGGTGCAGCTGTTGTTGTCGCCGGCGTCTGTGCAACCGTAACCGCCGGAGCTGCTGTTGCCGCTCCCGCTGCCACCGATGACAGCCGGTAAAATGTTACCTCAGATGTATTATAGGTATAATTCTTATATGCATATGTCGTATTGCCCACTGTCCACTTATTGTTCTGGTCAATTACAGTAACCGTACTGCCTCTTACACTCTTGACAATGGACCAATGGTTACTGCTTGTCTTTACCTGTGCACAGATATCTCCCGGCTGCGGATTCGCTACCGCAATAAAGACATCTCCATAGGTCAGTGGAACCTGATTATGGAATAAATTATATACTGTTCTGCCATAAATTGCCTGATAATACCGAATCACATAGGCATGACACCCATAGGTCATATCTGTACCATCCCAGCTACCCGGACGGTAAAAAGAACTGACACCATTAAAGGTATCAACTACTTGTCCCTCCGCCGTAATTGTAATCATCGTCCCCGATGCAGCCTTTGCATCATGATATGGCACTATGCCTGACAATAATACCAACGCCATCAAAAATGAAACTAATCTAAGCCCCCGCTTCGTATTCATTCTTTCACCACCATATTCATATTTTGTAAAATTATAAGTAAAACAGTTCAAAATGTAGCAAAATAATTAACAAATCGTTACATTTCGGCTACATATAATGTCATTTTACTACATATTTACAAAAAATAACAGTGTTTTTTCTGAAAAAAATGTGATATTTACCATTTTTTTGAAATAAACACTGTTATTTTCTGATTATAAGAAATATTCTACCCCGGACCGGAACAATTGCTGGTTCTGATTCCCGGTAATATTCACTGCCACATTATCACCGATACGCTCGGAATGTGCCATTTTACCAAGCACACGTCCATCCGGACTCGTAATACCTTCAATTGCATAGTACGAGCCGTTAATATTGAAGTCTTCATCCATCGTCGGATTGCCATTCAAATCTACATACTGGGTTGCCACCTGTCCATTTGCAAAGAGCCTGTCTATCCACTCTTTACTTGCAACAAACCGGCCTTCCCCATGTGAAGCAGGAATCGCATAAACACCGCCAAGCTGTGCATTCTTCAGCCACGGACTCTTATTGGTCACCACCTTGGTGTAAACCATCTTAGATACATGACGTCCAATACTGTTTATCGTCAAAGTAGGTGAATCCTCCTTCTGCTCCCTGATTTCGCCATAAGGTACAAGCCCTAGCTTAATCAATGCCTGAAAACCATTGCAGATACCAAGGGCAAGACCATCCCGCTTATCTAAAAGCTCCATCACCGCTTCTTTAATCTTCTCGTTGCGGAATGCAGTTGCGAAAAATTTACCGGAACCATCCGGCTCATCACCAGCACTAAAGCCCCCCGGAAACATAATCATCTGTGCCTCTTTAATATTCTCTGTAAATATCTCAACAGAATCACGAATTCCCTCTGCTGTCATATTTTTAAATACCTTAACAACGGGTTCCGCTCCCGCCTGCTCAAATGCCTTAGCAGAATCATACTCACAGTTTGTTCCGGGAAATACCGGGATAAACACCTTGGGTTTTGCTATCTTATTCTTTGCGGTATAGATATTCTTTGCCTCGTAAAGTCCGGTATTTACTTCCTTTTGCTCTACTGCTGATGACGTTGGAAATACCTTTTCCAGTTTACTTGTCCATGCATTTAATGCCTCATCCATTGAAATCGTTACCCCTGCATAAGAAAAGCAGCTCTCCTTCGTCACCTCACCAATCACTTTGTACGCTACTGCAATATCTGTCAAAGCATCCTCTGGCATCTCCAATAGAATACCACCATAAAGCTTACTGCTTAATTCCTCCAGAGAAAGCATGTCATTCAATGCCACACCAAGCTTATTACCAAATGCCATTTTGGAGACCGCTTCTATGATTCCACCAAAGCCAACAGCATAGGAAGACAATACCTTTCCTTCCTTCGTCAGCTTGTGAATACCATCATACAATGCCATTACCTTATCATACTCAGGCAAATCATATGCATCCTTTTCAATAGTAAAAAGTACCAGCTTACTGCCTGCCTGCTTTAATTCCGAAGTGACAATATCCTGTTTTTGTGCTACATCAACCGCAAAAGAAACAAGCGTCGGCGGTACATCTATATCGTTAAATGTCCCCGACATGGAATCTTTACCACCAATGGATGGCAGACCGAATCCCTTCTGTGCATTATAGGCACCAAGCAACGCTGCAAACGGCTGCCCCCAACGCTCCGCCTCTTCTCCCAGGCGTTTGAAATATTCCTGAAAGGTGAAACGGATTTTGCCGTAATCACCACCACTTGCCACGATTTTCGCAACAGAATGAACAACAGCATAAACCGCACCATGATACGGACTCCATGAGGTAAGATACGGGTCATATCCATAGCTCATCATCGTAACCGTATCCGTATGTCCCTGTAAAACAGGAAGCTTGGCAATCATTGTCTGGGTCGGAGAAAGCTGGTATGCTCCACCGTAGGGCATAACCACAGAGCCTGCCCCAATCGAGCTGTCAAACATTTCTACCAGCCCCTTCTTTGAGCATACATTCAAATCAGAAAGTGTGGCAAGCCACGCCTCTTTTACATCCCCTGTCTTAACACTGACTGAAAAATCATTGTCATCCTTTTCGGGTAATGCCACATATACATCATTCTCCTGATGGGCACCGTTCGTATCAAGAAAAGCTCTCGATAAATTCACAATCTCCTTTCCACGCCAACAAAGTACCAGTCTTGGTTCCTTTGTTACCTCGGCTACACAAACCGCCTCCAAATTCTCTTCCTTCGCATACTCCATAAACTGATCAACATCCTTTGGATCAAGAACCACAGCCATACGCTCCTGTGATTCAGAGATAGCAAGCTCTGTTCCATCAAGACCCGCATATTTCTTAGGTACCTTATCCAAATTAATCTGCAAGCCGTCTGCCAGTTCTCCAATCGCAACGGACACACCGCCAGCACCAAAGTCATTACATTTTTTAATGAGGTGTGCCACCTCTTCCCGCCGGAACAACCGTTGCAGCTTACGCTCCGTTGGTGGGTTCCCCTTCTGAACCTCTGCTCCACAGGTATCAATAGAGGCTGTTGTATGTGCCTTGGAGGAACCGGTTGCTCCACCACAGCCGTCACGTCCAGTACGTCCCCCTAACAATACAATAATATCACCGGGGTCAGAAGTAAGCCTCTTAACACACCGTCTCGGAGCTGCCCCCATTACTGCACCAATCTCCATCCGTTTTGCAACATAATTCGGATGATAAATCTCATCTACCAATCCGGTAGCCAGACCAATCTGATTACCATAAGAGCTGTAACCATCCGCAGCACCATTGACGATTTTACGCTGAGGAAGCTTCCCCTCCAATGTCTCCTTCAGTGATTTGGTAGGGTCGGCTGCACCAGTCACACGCATTGCCTGATAGACATAGGAACGACCGGACAACGGGTCCCGAATCGCCCCACCAAGACAGGTCGCAGCACCACCAAAGGGCTCAATCTCAGTCGGATGATTGTGTGTCTCGTTCTTAAAGCTGATAAGCCACTCCTCTTCCCTGCCATCAATCTCAACCGGAACAACGATAGAACAGGCATTAATCTCATCCGATTCCTCCATGTCTGAAAGCTTGCCTTCTTTTTTCAGCTTCTTCATTGCCATTAAGGCAATGTCCATCAGACAGACATATTTATCCTCTCTATCCTTGTAAAGCTCCGCAAAATCAGACAAATATTCCTCATAACTCTTCTTAACCGGTTCTGTATAATAACTCTCTTCAAAAGTAATATTCTTAAGCTCTGTAGAAAAGGTAGTGTGGCGGCAATGGTCAGACCAATAGGTATCCAGTACACGAATCTCTGTCATCGACGGGTCACGATGCTCCTCATTATGAAAATAATTTTGTATATGCAAAAAGTCCTTAAATGTCATAGCAAGCCCAAGGGAATCATAAAGCTTACGAAGCTCCTCCTCAGGCATATCCTGAAAACCATCAAAAATCTTCACATCTTCCGGCTCTTCAAATACCTGCTTCAGTGTCTGGGGGACATCTAAATCCGCCAACCTGGAATCCACAGGATTCACACAGTGATGCTGAATCACTTGAAGCTCTTCCCTGGTAAGCTCCCCAGAGATAATATAGGTGGTAGCAGAACGAATGACAGGCTCCTCTGTCTCGTTCAGAAGCTTCACACACTGCTCGGCAGAATCTGCCCTCTGGTCAAATTGCCCCGGAAGATATTCTACAGAAAACATCGTATCATCCTGCCTAACCTCTAACGCTCCATCACCCTCGTAGCAGTTATCAACAGGAGCCTCGGAAAAAACAGTATAAAGTGCTTTCTGATATGTCTCCTCAGAGATATTCTCCATATCATAGCGAACCAGAATCCGCACAGCCGTCACCGACTTAATACCAAGATATTCCCGGATATCTGCCAGCAATTCCTTGGCATGTACTGCATAATCCTCCTTCTTCTCCACATAAACTCGTCTCACATTACTCATGTCTTCGTTACCTCCACATTATTTCTACCTCAATATTATAAGCTCAAATTACAAAGCATACTGAGAACATTATAATAAAATTCCCGTCATGAAACAAGTCATAACGGGAAAATGTTTTGTTTTTTGTCAATATTCTACGCATGCAGCTTTTTAATTAATTTAAATACTGCACTATTCTCGAATGCCAGAGGCTCCGTGTTAGCGAAAAATATAATACCGTCAAAGGGGGCAATAATATCAGAAATTACACTGCCATCATAAGGGTTTAAAATCTCTGCCAGTATATCCCCCCGCTCTACCTCCTGATTGATATGGCAACACTTGTGTAGAACGCCAGAAGCCGGACTTTTCACATTTACCAGCTCTTTGTCACCAAGCACCGTTGCAATATATCCCGGATGTAGCTGATAACGGATAATTCCCATACGGGTTAAAAATCTAAGTACAGCCGATACTGCTTGCCCAGCCAATGCCTCATCAATATTCACTGTTGTACTCGTATAGATGGAAAAGGCATTGCGCCCATTCATCTGTAAATTATAATTTAATGTTGACATATCAAATGCCCTAGGCTTTGCTATTACTACATACGGCATACCAAACTGAGTAGCAAGGCTGCTGTTTTCCTTACCCGTTGCAAACATCCGGACATGGGGAATAAACTCTCCCTCCAGATAAAAGCTCGGAAACTGAATTCCATAACTATATTCACTCGCTACCGAAAGAACTTTTGCCGCAATTCTACTCGTCGGCTCTCCCTGTTCATTGCCCGGAAACTGCCGATTGATATCGGAATTATCCTTTCCCCAATACTTCTTACCAATGTTGGCAGAGTGGGCATTGAGTGAAGGAATGACCATAATCTCCTTTCCGGCAACAATAGCTCCTCTCTCCTCTATTCGTTCCAAAGTATGAATTAATAAGGAACAAATATAAAGCTGCTGGTATTCATTACCTCTCATCGCTCCCACAATAGCTGCCGATTTTCTTCCACGCCCAAATCGAAATGCCTTTATCTGATTATCTTCGCGATAATCTGTACTTACGGACATAATCTCTTCTACTGTCATAGCAAACACTCCTTTTGCCCATTCATACTTTAGGCTGTTACAAAGCAAGAGCAGATAACTGCCTGGCGATACACTAACATTTAGCGATTCTGGCAATCAATGAGCCCTCCTCCACCAAGGGATACTCCCGCAAGGAAAACACCAGACCATCACACGGTGACGTAAGCACTTCCTCCACTGCTCCGGTAATCACCTTAACAATCCTTCCAATCACATCCCCTTTATTCACCTTGGTTCCATGCTCTAACTCTGCAACAAAAATACCACTTGTCTCACAATTAATATAGGCAATATTCGAATCGGTTACAACCAACGCCTGCTTAAAGGAAATTGTTTCGCCGGACCATATCCCCATATTTTTCATTAAACAAAAAATTCCATCTATCAGCTTATTACAGTAATCATGATATATTTTTAATGCTACTCCTGCTTCAATAACCATCGTTTTTACGCCAATATTATTGAGTGCATAGGACAAGCTTCCCTCCTTAACAGTATTGGATGGGTGAACCCATATCAAATCTGTATTTAAACAATAAGCATAAGAAAGCACCTTGTCCACATCTCTATCATTCATCCGGACCTGTGGAAGCTCCTTTAAATAAATACTGCTGGAATGTACATCAACACATACATTGGCTCCTTCCATGTCTTTCACGACCTGGGAAGCAATGTATTCATCGATAGACCCCCCTTCACTACCAGGGAAACAGGTATTCATATCTACATCTGTAAAAGGACTCTCCCTTTTGGCGATATCTAATCCTACCGGATTTATGGCAGGATAAACATCCACAATCCCCTTTAAGCTGGCATAGTCCTGTTTGATACGTCTAATGAGTTCATAACAGATATATTGCCCACCAACCTCATCTCCATGAATCCCCGACACAATCGCCAGCCTTGGCTCATTGCCATGCATAACATCGGGGGTCAGACGATTCTTTTTTATCCGCAGTGTTTCATCTACCGGAAGCTTTACTTTAACAACTGTTTCAATCATAGCATTCTCCCTTATAAAAAAGGTGCTCAAAAGAGCACCTTCATACTTTCTGTAAAGTAAATTAAGAAAGCACTTTCTCTACAATGATAAGTAGCTGTTCTTCATCAAATGGTTTTGCTACAAACTCTGAAGCACCATATTTTACCGCTTCCACCATCTTCGATTTCTGTCCCGCTGCAGTTACCATAATAACCTTAGCATCCGCATCAATTTCTTTAATCTTCTGCAATGCTCCAATACCATCAAGCACCGGCATCGTAATATCCAATGTCACTACATCCGGTTTTAACTCAGAATAAAGCTTTGTACCCTGTTCGCCATCCTGAGCTTCACCAACTACCTCATAACCCGCCTGTTCTAATATTCCCCGCAGCACCTTTCTAGAAGTTATAGAATCATCCACAATTAATATCTTAGCCATCGTTGTTCCTCCCTATGCCAATGTTAACTCAACATTAATTCCAAAAACTACAGTAATCTTATTACCGGACAAATAAACCGGAATCACATATGCAATTCCTTCACAGGAAGCAGTCTTATCCCCCTGATACATTGCAGGCGGCTCTAAATCCATCTCAATCCCTACCTCACTCTGACCGGAAACAAACAAACCATTATTTACATTCAAAAATTCACTAATGGCATCCAGCGAAAAAATGTCTATTTCTTTGAAATCTTCCTTACCATAAGCACAAGCTACCTTAAGTATACCAGCATCATCACCAAATATACTGGTAAACATCTGCTGGTCACCAAATATGCCTTGCTGTGCACCACTTGTCACTGTCATTGATGTCAATTGGACTACCTGCTCCATGCGGATGTCCGTATCTACAAAACGCATCAGATTACGCATCGTCAAGGCAACATAATCCTTATGAAGCTTAGAAAGTGCAGGTTCTCTTAAAAAAATAGGAACAATACGGTCCAAATCACCACTCTTTAATGCATCCATCTCAGCATCGGTGTAATTCTCATATTCCTGAAACTTTGTCACATGCTCCTGAAGCTCTTCCAAAGTCATAATATCTCTATCCGTAATTGTCTGAACAAAAGTCATATAGGCATCTCCCTGCTTAGACAGCATCTCATCAACCTGTTCTTTTGTCAGATATCCTTCTTCTATTGCAATATCACCAAATCTCTTATCCTTCTGCTGCTGTAACAGGTTTACCCTGTCAGCCTGCTTCTGTGTCAAGAGACCAGATGCCACTGCTAATAATCCAAGCTTTACTCTGGCAGACTTTTGAGCCTCCGAAATCTCCGTATATTGAGAAGATGTAATTAAACCTTGTTCCAATAAATAGTGTCCAAAATAATTGCCAAACATTATTTTGCACTCCCTTCTTAAAAAATATATGTGTTATCCGGGGCAAACGATACTTTAACCCTCGTACTGTTGGTATCATTATGTAATTTGCTCCATACAGTTTTATTATAACGAATTTGAAATACAAATGCAAGAGATAACGCACAACAGAAGCGAATTATTTCACAATAATTTGTGCATTTTAACAAATGCTGATTATAAACAGAAAAGTACAGATAAACCGGCAAACATGCCGGCTCACTGTACCCAACTTTACATAATTATGTTTAATTTAATTATTCTTATCTTATAAGAAGAATATTAACATATCAATAAAGAATACCGGAATCAGACAGCATACTGACCAGCCCATATATCCGAAGAAGGATGGCATCTTAATTCCATTCTCCTCTGCGATGGAACGCACCATGAAGTTTGGTGCATTACCAATATAGGTATTTGCTCCCATGAATACTGCACCACAGGAGATTGCCTCTAACATCTTAACAGAAATCATACCAACCGTCGTAGCAACACCGGATTGTGCCCCTAACGAGCCTGCTGTTGTCATAAACACGAGATAGGTCGGTGTATTGTCAAGGAAGGAGGATAACAAACCTGTACCCCAGAACATCTGCCATGGACTATTTAAGCCAAGCTCAGCACCACGAGCCTTTAAGATTAACAGTGCCGGAATCATGGTAATAAAGATACCAATAAATAGTACTGCCACTTCCTCAATAGCTCCCCATGTAAACTGGTTGTTAATACGAACCTGTTTATTCGTTGTCTTAAAGGACAACAGTGCTGCCAACAGAATAATCACACACTCAATAATTGCCGGGAAGCCTAAGGTAACCTCACCAAAGATATGAATGCCTGCCGGAAGCCCTGCCTTATCAAACACGCCAGGCAATACACCACTAAGAATCACAGCACCTACAATCAATATTAAGAAAATAATATTGTGGCCACCTGCTATACGCAGTGGCTTCTTCTCTTGGCTAAGTCTCTGTTTCATTTCTTCTTCAACATTTGCATATAAAAGGTATTCCGGCTGCTCCCCACCAAACTCCGGCTTCAGTCCTTCTGCGACATCCTTATTATATGCCCGAACATCCAGAATGACAAAAATAATCATAAGCAAAACTACATTCACAAGCAGCATACGAACCAGACGCAGACTCCAGAAGAAGCCAACTCCACGCATGAAGCCCATCAGCAATGGCGGGTCACCGACCGGAGTCAGACAGCCACCGATATTGGAAACTAAGAAAATAAAGAATACAATAATATGTACCTTACGCTTCCTCCATTTGTTGGCACGAATCAATGGACGAATCAAAACCATGGATGCACCTGTTGTACCAATCCAGCTTGCTAATATTGTACCAATCAACAGCAATATAACATTCACCTTTGGAGAACCGACCAGATCCCCCTCCAACGTAATATTACCAGCCACACAGAACAGACCAAATAATAATACGATAAAGGTCAGATAATCACCAACAATGGACTCTAACAAATTCTCTGTCATAGCACCCATACCGTACTTTATGGCAAATGGTACTAAAAACAACACAGACCAGAGAATCACAAACCAGTGCTTGTTCTTCTCCCAAAACTCTCCTGCTACCAACGGAAAGATAGCAATACATAACAACATACATACAAATGGGATAACGAATACCAGAGATAACTCAGCTCCAATGTTAGCATGTCCTGCTGCCTCCTCTGCGGCAAATGCTACATTACTGTTTAGCAGCAATGCACTGATAAGCATTCCCATTGTCACAAGTAACTTTTTCATAACACTCGTACGCCTCCTAATGAATATTTTCCGACAAAATTTGTCACTATCCTATTTCAAATACTATAAAAAACAAAATCTGACAAAAATTGCCACACGCATCTATTTTATAATGAATATGCTAAAAAAGCAACGATTATTTCATTGCTTTTCGGAAAAGATTACAGTATAATGGAAAAAGCTTTTTGACCTATATTTCACGAGGAGGTAGCAATATGTCAGAAAAAGAAATGGATGTACCAGTGGTAACCCTTACATTAGAGGATGATTCTGAATTAGAATGTGCAGTATTAGCAGTTTTTCCGGTGGAGGGATATGAAGATAAGTATGCTGCACTTTTACCAATAGAGTCTCTGGAAGATGAAAATGAGGATGGAGAAATCTTCCTATACCGCTATAAAGAAATTGATGAAGACAATCTGGATATCACGAACATTGAAGATGATGAGGAATTCGAAGCAGTGTCTGAAGCATTTGATGCAATACTCGACGAGGAGGAATTCAACTCGTTGTAGAATTATCATACAAGCAGGGCTTCCTGGCTCGTTGCTCGCAGAAATAAACATAAATTCCAAAAAATATAAAAGGAGATAGCCTGCAATAATAAACCGCCCCCCAAAAATCAGACCAAAAAAGTCTAATGATTGGGAGCCCGGTTCATAAACAGCTATCTCTTTTTACAATTAGAACCATTACGTCTAAAAATTATCTGCCCCCAGAGCATATACTCTACTTCATAACAATATTCACAATACGTCCCGGCACATAGATTTCCTTTACAACATTGCCTGTCAGCTTATCAGCAATTTCCGCCTTCGCCTTCTCAATAACGGCATCCTTCGCCTCATCCACAGCAATCTTAATCACTGCCTTCGTCTTTCCATTAATCTGAACAGCAATCTCCTTTTCATCATCTGCCATCTTGGATTCATCATAGGATGGCCATGTCTGATGAAATACGGAATCAGTATTGCCAAGCTGTTCCCACATTTCTTCTCCAAGGTGCGGTGCAAATGGGGCAAGGAGAATCGTTAAGGTCTTTAAGGTTTCCTTATCGACTCCACCCTCCTTGGTCATAGCCACCAGCTTGTTATTGTACTCCATGAAACCGGATACTACGGTATTCAGGCTAAACTGCTCTAAGCGGGTAGTAATATCATAGACCATTTTGTTCCGCAGCTTGACAAGCTCCTTGGTCTCCGCTACATCCTTGTCCTTATTCTCGTTAAACATATTCCATAAGCGGTTTAAGAAACGGTAAATGCCTTCCATGCCACTGTCATCCCAAATGGAGTCAAGTTCTGGTGGTCCGATAAACAGCTCATACAGGCGCAGGCTGTCACAACCGTAATCTCTTACGATATCATCTGGAGATACAATATTGCCCAGGGACTTACTCATCTTCGTTGCAGCTCCGGTATCCTTATCCCTGCCACAAACCATACCCTGGTTAAACAGCTTTTTGAATGGTTCGTCAAAATCGATTACACCGATATCATTTAAAAATTTTGTATAAAAGCGGGAATATAATAAATGCAATACCGCATGCTCTACACCACCAATATACATGTCCACTGGCAAATATTTATCTGCCTTTTCTCTATCCACAAGTGCTTTATCATTCTTGCTATCCACATACCGCAGGAAATACCATGAAGACCCCGCCCACTGCGGCATCGTATTGGTCTCACGCTTCGCTGGCTTGCCACAGCACGGACAGGTTGTGTTAACCCATCTGTCAATGGCAGCAAGGGGAGACTCGCCTGTTCCGGTTGGCTCATATTTTTCTACATCAGGCAATAATACCGGTAACTCCTCCTCTGGTACCGGAACTGCACCGCAATCCGGACAATGGATAATCGGAATCGGCTCCCCCCAGTAACGCTGGCGGGAAAATACCCAGTCACGAAGCTTATAATTCGTTGTTTTCTTACCATAGCCAAGCTCTTCAATCATAGCGGGAGCTTCTTTCTTTAAGACAGCAGACTCCATACCATTCCAGTCACCGGAATTAATCATAGTTCCGGCTGCTTCGGTGTACGCCTCCTGCATATCCTCTATCTCTTTACCATCCTTGGCAATGACCTGAATAATCGGCAAATCAAATTTCTTGGCAAAGGCAAAATCACGGTCATCATGGGCAGGCACACACATAATGGCACCAGTACCGTAATCTGCTAAAACATAATCAGAGAGCCAGATTGGCGTTTTCTTACCATTTAGAGGATTAATAGCGTAGGAACCAGTAAATACACCCGTCTTTTCCTTATCCTGCATACGGTCTACATTGGATTTCATGGATGCATCGTAAATATATTTCTCTACCGCATCCTTCGTCTCCTCCGTTGCCAGTTTATGGGCCAAGGCATGCTCCGGGGCAAGTACCATAAAGGTTGCTCCCCAAAGGGTATCGGGACGGGTGGTATAAACGATAATCTCTTCCTCCATGCCGTCTACCTTAAAGCTAACCTCTGCACCATAGGACTTGCCTATCCAGTCCGTCTGCATCTTCTTCACCTTCTCCGGCCAGTCCAGTTTATCCAAATCCGCTAATAAACGATCTGCATAGGCAGTAATCTTAAGCATCCACTGGCGGAGGTTCTTCTTCGTTACCTCGCTGCCACAACGCTCACATTTACCGTCTACTACCTCTTCGTTGGCAAGTCCGGTCTTACAGGAAGGACACCAGTTAATCGGCATCTCCTTCTCATAAGCCAGGCCTTCCTTGAACATCTTGACAAAAATCCACTGTGTCCATTTATAGTAATCCGGGTCAGTCGTGTTCACTTCCCTGTCCCAATCATAGATGGCGGCAATCTCATTAATCTGCTTCTTGATGTTTTTTACATTCTCTGCCGTGGAAATACTCGGATGAATCCCGTTCTTAATTGCATAGTTCTCTGCCGGCAGACCAAAGGCATCCCACCCCATCGGATGAATCAGATAATACCCCTTAAGCATCTTATATCTGCTCCAGACATCTGAGATTACATAGCCTCTCCAATGCCCTACATGAAGCCCATTTCCGGATGGATACGGAAACATATCCAGACAGTAATATTTCTCCTTTATCCCATCCTCTACATTGATTGGATGCTCCTCCCAGTTCTTACGCCATTTCTTCTCTATGGCGATGTGGTTATATGGTGTTTTATTTCCCATAATTTTGTCCTCCTACTATAAATACATTTATCTACTCAAGCTTCGAAACGAATGCTTGGTCTTAAGCAAGTTTTGCTTACTTGTTTTTAATCTGGAATATCAAACCTTATATAAAATATAACATTTACTTTACTACAAATACGAATTTTTTCTATGTGCAATGTTTGCGTTTCTATATAAAAACACTGTGGTGCATGAAACACCACAGTGTAGTATAGCACAAATATTTTTTTGAGACAAGTGTTAGGACTACTTCGCTTCGCAATTCTGTGCTTAACAATATAAAACTATAAAAATGAGATGATTTCCTTATAACTAATAATAATATGTATACGTCCGGATATATTTTGATTTGGGCGAATTGTATGTCTTACCATTAATTTTAGCAGTCGCCATCACCGTAACCTCATAATCCTGCTTATATACGTTAATATTCTTCCCTTTAAACTTTGTTATCTTGTAGCTTGTCTTACTAGCACTTAGCTTTTTCACCTTAACCCACTTTTTTGCCCCTTCTTTCCTCATGTAAATAGTATAGCTCTTCGCATTCTTTACTTTTCCCCATTTCAGATAAATACTATTTTTCTTAATTTTACATTTGGATGTTTTTATTGTTGGCTGCTTTACAGAGGGAGTAGATGGCTGTACAGCGTATGGGGTATCTACGGTCGGTGTAGTTGGAACATATGGTGTTTGTGTCGTTGGTGCCTGTGTCGTTGTAGGCGGAGTCTGCGTAACCACATCAACGGTACCTATACCCGCCGATGGAGTAGTAAAGGCAACAAAAGTATAGCCTTCATCAGCTTCACCAGAATAAAGCCACGTACGCATCATCATAACTTCAATCGTATATCTAACTCCCGGAGTTAATCCCCCAATCGTATAAATCACCTGATTGGGAGCAGCTGTCTGCATGTCCTGTGAATTACCATACTGATCCGACACCCTAACCTTCCATCCGTTTACCGTTACATATCCCTCTAAATCATAGTAAAGATTCCGATAATCAATCGTTACGGAGGTGTCACTCAATGCCGTTACTGCAAAGCCCCCATATAAATAATCTGCTGCCTTTGCTGTCTGTACATTCACCGCACCTACGGATGCCAGCATTACTACTGCTATTACAAAACTTATACAACGCTTCCTTAATCTATTCTTCATCTTATTATCCTCCATTTCCATTTTGAAAGTATCATGACTATACCATTACTTGTCTGTTGATCCTTTCTGAGACTATTCACTCGAAGCATCTGACTGCCCCTTAGATAAAATAATATAACCTGACTGATAGATATATCCCAATTCTGCAAGCTGGCTATCCAGTCCATGCTTACTGTAGACAGTCTGTACGCTTTGCACCAGCTCTGCTTCGTCAAAGCTTCCATTATACCGGATGCTGACACGCTCCTCCTCTCCGGTTAACACCCTGTCCAGTATCTGCTCATAGGAATCCATGGAATCTGCAACCAATTGGTTAACGGCATAATATTCCTGCGTAGCATCCTGCGTCTCATAAGTATTTACATCTGAATCCAGAGCAAAATTCATATCCGGTGTAAATCCAGTCAGCTCCGCTACCTCACTATCCGCATTATATAAAAAATACGGAATGCCTGTAGTTGCACCATTATTCGTTGTATCTACCTGATACCATTTGTCTCCTAACTGTACCATATTCCATGCATGAGGAAGATTACTGTTTAAAAATCCGGTCATAACAAGGCACTTTACATCACATAAATGGCAAAGCAATTTATAGGTATACGCATAAGACTGGCACACACCCTTTTTCTTAACCAGAATTCCATACGTATTAAACGCATCCTCATGGGTATTATCTGTTGTTTTCTGATACCCCTTTGTCTCTGCATCCTCAAGTGCTTCTGTATCATACGCACAATTCTGCTCAAGGTAATTATATAATGCCATCTGCTTTTCCTCTGGGGACATTCCATCCTTTACCACCTGACTAACTACATTCTGTGCTTCGGCTGTTATCTCCTGCTGCCTCTGTTTAATCTCTTCGGCAGAATAATTATAGGCAATTTTTAAAGTCATACTGCCATAATCATAGGAAAATGCATACATCCCCATGATATAAGGGTTTTGGTAATATACCTTATATAGTGTATCCTCAAGCACGTTTGCTGTCTGCAAGCTTGGAAATCCTTGCAGGGAAATGTCAGTCTGGGCATTTACCATATTGGTTGCAATCCACTCCTCTTCTGCAGATTCCGCAAATATAACAACATCCTTGCCGGGATTGGATACCGTTTTCTGATTCCCCTTTTCCACATGCTTCTGGGTGTTTTCCTGCTGTTGTTGAATCAAGTCTTTATCTGATTCTACTGTCTGCTCCGTTGTTGCCTCCGGTGGCTCTTCTGTCACTGCTTCCTCTGTCGTTACTTCTGTTACAGTCTCTGTAGTCTCCTCCGGTAGTTCCTCTGTCACCGCTTCTTCTGTCGTTACTTCCGGCTGCTCCTCTGTGACAGCTTCTGTAGTCTGCTCTTGTATTACTGCTTCTTCCGTCGTAGAAATCTGTTCTTCTGTAATTCCCTCTGTTTCAGAAGCTTGTCCGGCTTCGTTATTATTCGTAGGAATAATCGTAGGCAGCTCCGGGTCTGGCGACTGCTCCATCTGATTATCAATACCGGCATTTCCACCGGTTGTCCCCTCTCCTATTGTTTCCGGAAGCGTATCAAAATCTTGTGTTTCTATAGCCACAATTCCATTTAATACTGTACCATCAATGACATAGGAATATCTTGGTTTTTCAAATTCATTCCCAAGAGACTCTTTTATCAGAGTGTAAATCACATTTCGATTGGTAACAGAGCCATCAATGTTGTTTACCGGAATGGATAATGGAAGTTCCTTCACACTGCCAAATATTTCGTCTGCTATTTCATTTTCCAGAGCTACTTCATAAGGCAGCTTCATATCATAAGTTTCTACTGCTGATGCAAAACCACTCTCCTTTCCATCAACAACCGCACTGACATAGTATTCTCCACCGACTCCAACATTCTGTTTTCTATATAACAGTTCTTTGGTATAGGTGCTTTGATAGGTATCAATTCCCTTTTCCACCCCATCAAAATCTTCAAAGCTTGTCCCTGTGGTTACCACAGCATCACCTTGAAAAAAGGAATCGGAATATCCTTTTTTCGCTCCACTGGATTTGTTATTTTCAACACCTGTAGTCTGGTCCAGGGTAACCAGATGATATACCTTGTACGCCTCTGCCCCCTCGACTGCATCCCAGTTTAATTGCAATCGTCCATCCTTTCCAATCGTTGAATGAACACTTGGAGCCTTCACCTCATGCTTTACAGTAAAAGGAATAATCAAAGGTTCCTCTCTTTCCTTTACCTCCTTAGACTCTGTATCATAATAAAGACAGATATAGTATATCGGGGCACTTCCCCATGACCACTTTTTCTCCTCTGCGAGTTTGTCTTCTGATTCATTGGTAAGAGCTCCTTGTATCGGGGAAATCGTAAGTGTACTCCCTCCATCTTCTGTAGGGTTCACATCTTCACCAATATAAATTAAACTTTCTCCCCCACAGGCAGCATCTGTATGAACCGTACAAAAACCTGCAACTACACCAGATGTCAATAAATTGGACTTAAACTGGATATCAAAGGATTCATCCGGTTCAATATTATATAATGGCATCACCCCATCCTCTGTCTGGTTATACTTAAGCTTCATATCTTCAACCGAGATATTTTCTCCATAACCAGTAAATTGCTTTTGGTTCTTTTTACCAGAGCTGTCTTTTGCTTCCTTCCCTCTATTACAACCAGCCATGGTAACAACCAGCATGATAGAAAGCACAATTGCAGCAAGTCTCTTAACATAATGTTTCTTCATATCTTCCTCCCTTTTCAAGTATTTTGAACCATTTCGTTATATGTTATTACTCCACATAAATAAAACAATTTACAACCTAAAAAAGTTGCATAAAAATAAAATTTCCGGAATATAATATATCTATTCCGGAAATTTCCCTAAATTCATATGTTATAGCTCATTCTGTGCTTCGCAGCCGTTCTCCTAATATTCATATATGGTGCTTACGTCGCTAAACTTTAACAGTTGATTATCATAAATCTCAAACTTAATAATGACACCATCCTTACATTTGACCATATAGTATACCTTACTGCTGCCCACATACGGTTTGTTACTGTTCCGTCCTGAAACCAATCGATTACGAAGCTTTAAAACATCCTCCTCAAGCATCCGTTCACTTTCTTCAAAGGTATCATTATCCTTACTCTCATAAACTGTATCCAGCCCATCCATATCACTAAGGCGCTGATAAAAGGATTGATAAATCTCCTCTGCTGTGGCATCTTCCTTATACCACATTTTAGGAGAGAAGATTCCCCCCTTCTCTTTGGTCGTAGCATCTTCAGAGTTTTTTAATACAGACTCTGTTGTCATATTACCTACATTAACATCAAAGGGGTCCGTCTTTGCCGTCTGCTGGTTAGCGTCCTCTATTCCACCCCAGAGCATAATCCCCCCTACCATCATCACCAAAATCAAAAAACATATTGCTACAAAGGAAGGCTGCTGATACCACTTATTAGTTTCTGTAACCATTTCCTTATCAACAGTCTCCATTTGTCTCATTTTAGACAGCATCTGTTTCTGAAATGTCTCATCCGGAACAATGTGTTGATTCACTTTTTGGTATTCATCCTTAAAATTCATATCGTCCCTCCTTTAACATTTCCTGCAATTTTGCTCTTGCACGCTTTAACTGGGACCGAATTGTCGTCTCCTTTTTTCCTATAATCTTACTAATTTCAGCAACCGATAACTCCTGATAGTAATAAAGCTGTATCACTACACGATATTTTTCAGGAAGCTGCATAACCGTATAATAAACCTCACTTTTCTCCTCCATCTGTACCCCACTGCTTAACGCCTCCTCCAAGGATGCGTAATGGCGTCGCCATGCAGAGGAAAAAAGAGATTTACTGCTATTTAGAGCAACCTTTAACAGCCATGCCTTGATATGCTCCTCATTGGCAAACTGCCCTTTGTACCGTATATATTTCATAAATACTTCCTGCGTAATATCCTCCGCATCCATCTTATTTTGTACCCGGGAAAATGCCAGACGGTATACCATATCACCATATTTTTTATATGCCTCTTCCGGCGTCAAAATCCATATTTGATTACCCATTTTATCACCTGTGTCCTTATTCTTACCATCCCCTTACACGTTTTAAAATAATAGCATACCATCTATAAGAAAAACAATATTCAATATGTATTCTTACACCATCTAATTTTATCCTTGACTTTAGATATACTTCCCAATCATATCATACAGCGAAGCCACATCTATCGGCTTTGCCAAATGAACATTCATACCACTTTCAATTGCCTTTTTCCGGTCTTCCTCAAAGGCATTCGCAGATACTGCAATAATTGGGATGTTGGCTTTTACCTTATCATCCAATTCCCGAATCGCCCTGGTAGCATGATATCCATCCATAATTGGCATCTGAATATCCATCAAAATTAAATCATAATATCCCGGTCCTGCCTGCTGTACCTTTTCTAGTGCAATACTACCATCCATTGCAGTATCAACAAGGAAACCAGCATTTTTTAACACTTCATTCTCAATCTCCAGATTGATTTCATTGTCGTCCACAATTAAAATTCTCTGAGGACAAGAAGTATCTAAAGTATCCTTAGTTTCTTTTTGATTATAAGTATTCTTAGTATCCTTAATATCACTCTGTTTTGTTTCCTGCTGCACCCATATGCGAAGAGAAAGGGTGACCATAAACCTGCTGCCTTTACCGGCAGCACTCTCTACTTCTATCTTACCACCAAGCATTTCAACAAGATGCTTCGTAATGGTTAAACCAAGCCCTGTACCATGTATACCACTTAGCGTAGTATTTTTTTCCCTCTCAAAAGCATCAAACAAATGCTCCTGAAATTCACTGCTCATGCCAATGCCATTATCTTCGACAATAAATTGGTAATTTTTTAATTCGCTTCGTGCATTCTCCTGCTCCTTTACGAGCACTGTAACTGTGCCATTCTCCTTTGTATACTTTATAGCATTATCAACAAGATAGGAAAGTATCTGACTAAGTTTTTTCCGGTCTGCATAAACAAAATTATTCTTTAAATCGGACAGCTTAAGCGAAAAAGAAATATTTTTTTCAGACGCCTGCACAAGCATGTGCGTGCGTATCTGCTCAAACAGCTCCACTAAATTACACTCTTCCTCCTCCACCCAAAGCTTACCGGATTCTATTCTCGATATCTCTAAGATATCATTCAATATCTGCATCAACTGCTCACTGGCAGTAGATATCATATCCAGACATTCCGATATTTTTTCCTCATCTTTATAGGTTTTCGCAAGGGAAGTAAAGCCCATAATGGCATTCATCGGTGTCCTTATATCATGTGACATATTGGAAAGGAATAAATTCCTTGCACTATTTGCAAGCTTTGCTTCCTCCAATGCCTTAGAAAGCATCTGTTTTTGCTTCATTTCGCGAACAATTTCTGCATCAACATTTCGATAACCCATAATAACCTGCGAAATACGTTCCTCATTGCCTACCCTCACTACACGAAGTTGCTTATAGGAAGGTTTTCCATTATTAAAAACCCGGTAAATAATATGAAAAGATTTATCTGCTTCTAATTTCTTACGTATGTATTCAGGATTACTAATACCATCAACGAGCTCCCGGTCATCCGGATATACCCAATCCCTAATATAATCCGCATCAAAGCCTACAAATTCACATATATGGTGCATCTTAGGAAATTGCTTCTTAAACCGTTCACTAATACGGTATGCCTTAATCCGGTTTGTATCTAAATTCACATAAAAAATAGATTCATAATCAATACTAAGACCATCAATAATCTCATAATGCCTTAAATGCTCCCGGTGAATCATCTCCAATTCCTCGTCGTATTCCTTGATCTGGCTTTGCAGTTGCTGCTCTGTCCTATACTTTTCACTTAACAGCCTCTGTCTCTCCTTATACTGACGTTCTTTTTTCTCTGTTGCATCCCCGGCAAACACATAAAAAAAATCTCCGGCACTTTCACTGTGAACAAAATGTCCATAATCATCAATCCAACGTATCCCGCCATCTTTCTGGATAATCCGGTATTCCACATAATCTAAATCATACTTACTGTTAGCAATCTGCTTTTGTATACTTTCCTCAATGGCCTCCAAATCATCCGGATGCACGATTCCCCGGAAGGAATTACCCGTCAACGTTCGAAATTCCTCCATAGTATCACAGCAAAACATTCGAAGCACCGCTTCATTGGCATAAATAATCTCCTCATCCCCATCTGCCCGGTAGATGAAAAAGCCACCCGGTATTCCATCAATAAATTTTTTCAAATATAAGGCTAAGTCTATGCTCTGCCGCTCTGACAAGGGACGGGAATTCAAAGGTATGTTCCGATTATCATAATTCGTATTATCAAAATAATTGACAAGACTTTCGATTATATTACGTTCCATTTGCTTATCCATAATACATTCTCCCATCCTCTTCTTTTTCTGTATATCATAGCATTTTTTTATTTATTTCGCAAATCCATTTAAATAGCAAACTACAGGAATTATGCCAGATTACCCACCAGAAAATCCTTTAAAACCGCAAAAAATTCCCTTAAATAATACGCTGCACCCATCCATATATCACTGCTGGCTCCTAAGCCCTCGACCCGGACAATTCCCTGTTTTTTACAAATATGAGTAGCCCGGAAAATATGAAACCCATTACTGACAACAATAACAGAAGGTTCCGCCTTCTTCATAAGCTTCTTACTATATCGAATATTTTCCACTGTATTTGTTGACTGCTCCTCTTTGATAATCTGCCCTGCCGGAATTCGCTTCTTTACAAGATAACGATACATCGCCTCTGCTTCGCTAATGTCCTCTCCAGAGCCTTGACCACCAGACACAATAATCTTCATATCCTTTGCATCCTGCTTTTCCACAAAATCAACCGCCTCCTCAAGGCGATAGCGAAGGGCTCTGGATACTGTCGTTCCATTGACCTGACATCCAAGAATCACCATATAATCTGCTGGCTCTTCCGGTTTATGCAATGCGGAAGAAATCAGGATAAATTCCACCGTCACAAAACAAATCACTCCCACCACAATAATGGCACATAAGGCGATTAACAAAGGCTTAGGCAAAGCACACTCTCCCGCATACCATTGCTTTAACAACTGTGCAGCACCAAAAAACAGCAATCCAATCACAAACCATATCGCATGGAACTTGACATTCCACCCGGCTGTCATAAACACAAAGGCTCCATATAAAATACATAATGCACCTGCTATTTGTAATATTATTATCATGATTTTTCCACTCATTTTTATAGTTTTATTGTTCATCCTTCTCTGCTCTTTCATCTTGATTGTTGATTATTTAATTATATTCTGATAAACCTTTCCCCTAACGTATGGAAATAAAGCTTTATTTATTGTATAATACAGCTAATATGATGCCAGGGGCAAAAGGTCAATATGCTGTTCATGCTTGCATGATAAGGCATTTGAATTTGGGACCCGCCAAACATGAGAAAGGAGCAATTTACGCAGTAAATTAGCGGATTTCGAATGTTTGCAGGATTGCTTCATTGTACATCTTAGATAATTGCAAAACACCTATTCGCGAGGTAGATAGTCATAATTTTGTATAAATTTGCGCCTTTGTACCGAGCTATGCTCGGACAACGAAGCAAATTTATACAAAATTATGACTATCGTATCAGTAACTTCGTGTTTCGCAATTCTCTAATTATTTATCTCATTGGAAAGGAGTCTCTCATGGAGCTTTGCACCTGCCGTATCTGCGGCTTTTCCTTTTACAGCAAAAGAAACACCAACATCTGCAGGGATTGTGAGGAAGTGTCCAGCGAAACCTATGACCGTATCGTGGCATATCTGCGACAGTTCCCCAATAGTAATGCATTGCAGATTTCCGATGCTCTTCATATTCCTGCTTACGATGTACTGACCTATCTGGAAAATGGGCAGCTTTTAAAAAGCCGTGGCAGCTTTGAACAAATTCCTGATATCCAAAAAAATCATCCTATGATATCAAATTCACCTCAATTGCCGCCCGCAAAAAGGAATAGGCAAGGCTGATTATCAGTATCGAAATTACATATAACATACTGAAAAATAAGCGGTTTTTATCACTCCGCTTACTTTTTTTATTGGAACATCTCCTTACCAGCCAGCGGTTTGCCAGTAAAATAATATAAAGGTATAGTACAATAATTATGGCACCAACAAAAAACACCAAGAAATTCAATACTATGGAACCTGTGGCAATCACCTTGGTCAGAAAGAACAAAAAACCAAGACCGAGTCCCATGGCACCTAAAATAAAATTACCAATGATAGACGTCATCACATAGATTCTTGTATGCTCCGGCTTCCCTGTCTTTTTTCCTGTAGCAGCTTTTACAGGCTGCTTCTTTCCAGTTGTTTCCCTTTTTTTCCCCTGCGTCTTATTTTCTTCCATTTCTAACACCGCCTTTAATTTTAGTTCCCCTGCTCTAAGAAGTTTTCAAACTCCTCCATTGACATTAATATCTGTCTTGGCTTGGTTCCTTCCTCCGGACCTACCACACCAGCCTCACTAAGCTGATCCATAATCCTAGCCGCCCGGTTAAACCCAATTTTATACACTCTTTGCAGCATACCAATAGATGCTTTTTCTTTCTCTATAATAAACTTTGCCGCATCTACAAAATATTCATCCCGATCCTGTTCCTTATTGGCATCCCTTACAGAACGAGGACCACAATTTATCTCCTTAGTAATATTGTCATTATATTGGACACTAAGCTTCTGTGCCTTTAAAAACTCGACCACCCTGCCGACTTCCTTATCAGATATAAAGGCACCCTGCACACGGATTGGCTTTGGAATCCCACTCGGTGCAAATAACATATCACCCTTGCCAAGCAGCTTCTCTGCTCCCACCATGTCAAGAATCGTCCGGCTGTCTACACCGGAGGATACCGCAAAGGCAATTCGTGATGGTACATTGGCTTTAATCAGTCCGGTAATGACATCTACAGAAGGACGCTGGGTTGCAATCACTAAGTGAATACCAGCAGCTCTCGCAAGCTGTGACAAACGTACAATCGCATCCTCCACCTCCCCGTGGGCAACCATCATCAAATCTGCCAGCTCGTCTACAATAATGACAATCTTGGGCATCCTCTTAATCTCACCCTCTGCATTATCACCTTTTTTCGTAAGCTGATCCACCTTTTTATTGTATCCCTCCAGGTTTCTTACATTATACTCTGCAAATTTCTTATAGCGGGCATCCATCTCGGCAACTGCCCAATTCAACGCACCACTCGCCTTTTTGGGATCTGTTACAACCGGAATCAGCAAATGCGGAATCTCGTTGTAAACACTTAATTCCACCACTTTCGGGTCAATCATAATCAGCTTCACTTCATCCGGATGAGCCTTGTAAAGCAGGCTCATAATCAGCGTGTTAATGCAGACTGATTTACCAGAGCCGGTAGCACCCGCAATCAATACATGAGGCATCTTCGCAATGTCTGTTACTACCACTTCACCACTAATATCCTTACCGACTGCAAAAGACAAATCTGATTTCTCCTGAAAGAAGCTGCTGCCCTCTAACAAATCCCGAAAGCAAACCATCGACGCCTCCTTATTGGGTACCTCGATACCAATTGCCGCCTTTCCCGGAATCGGTGCTTCAATACGGATATCCGCTACCGCCAGATTTAGTTTAATATCATCTGCAAGACTGGTAATCTTATTTACCCGTGTTCCTTGCTCCGGGAGCATTTCATAACGAGTAACTGCAGGACCACAGCTTACATCTGTTACCGTCACATGGACACCAAAGCTTGCAAGTGTCTGCTCCAGCTTCTTGGCAGTTGCCTGAAGCTCTGCCTTCGTATTCTGGGCAGCACGCTTCCCTCGCTCCAAAAGCTCAAGCATCGGTTTTTCATAAGCACTGTAATCTGATTCTGCCTGTGCTTCCCCAATTGCCTGTGCAGTATGCTGTGCCTCTGTCACTGCTTCCTGTGCCGACTGCTTTGTCCTGCGTCGGGAAGCAGTGCTGCCTCCGACACTTTCCTTTTCCCCTGTCTTCACTGCGGTATCTGCTGTCTCGTCCGGCTTTATGGTATCCAAAGTCTCATCAACCCAATCGTCTTCCTTGACAAATTCTGCTGTCGTCTCATTCACCGTTGTATTCATAGTATTGTCAAAGGAACTGACCGGAAGGGTATCTGCCTGTCTTATCGCACTCTCCAACTTATCTTTTTTCCTCGTTCGGCCTTTCGCTAAAGCACGTTTTTCTAACTTGTCTGTATTATGTACAGCAGTCATCTCCTGCGGTGCAGCAGAAGACTCCTCCTCTAAAGGCTCCACTAATCCCCTTATATGCAGTTCACCGTCCGGTTCCATCTCTACAATATGTTTCTTTTTCTGGATTGGCGTCTTATCCTCCTTAGCCGTTCCTGCCGCCTTCTTACCGTTGTCAGAAACATTCCCATCTGTACTGCTAATCAAACCCTGATTCGATAAAATCTTACTTCCGTCCTTATCACTAGGCAGTAATCCTTGCCCTTTAACTCCCTCACTATCATTATCTCCTTCAGCTAAATTTAACAAAAGCTTATCCTTATCAAACCTCTGCCGGCGGCGTTCTAACCGGCTGAGCTGCTCCTCTTCTCTTGCCGTTGCCTCCTGATAACGCTGTTTGCGAACCGTTCTACGTTCCTTTTGCTGTTCCTGCATACGCTGTTGCTTCTTGGCAAGAAATTCCTCCCTTGCTACAAGCTCATCCTCGTCCATATGGTACCATGAATATATCTGTTTTACTAAATCAATCACAGAGGTACCTGCAATAATGAAAAATAAAATAACCAGAACCAATATTACAAAAACCCATGTACCACCCTTAGCAAGCAGAGGATAAAAAATGCCTGTAACAATGGCACCAATTGCCCCGCCTGCACTCTTATGTTCACTGCTGTAAATATAACTTTGTATAATTCCGTTATCCTTAAAACCCCAGCTTATATGAACCGACATGTGGCACAATGCACAGATAAATAGCATAAATACACCACTAAACGTTATTTTCCGTAATATGTATGCACTATAATTATATACGACTGCCAGTATGAATGCTGCACTAATCAATATTGGTAATACAAATTGCACCAAACCAAACAGCCCAAACATCAGTCTGCTGACAAAGCTGCCAAGCACACCACAAAGTCCCATATTACAGCAGATTAGGAAAATACTGATTGCCACCACAACCGCCAGCATAATCCCATCCGAAAATACCTCCTGCTGCGTCTTCTTAGGCGTCTGTTTCCTGCGTGTCCCTGTACTGCGGCTCTTAGACTGCGTTGTCCTTTTAGTTGTCGTTTTTTTATTTGCCTGACCTGAAGCCATAACTCATCCCCGCTTATCCTTCTTACATTACAAAATAACCAACAATCGCTAATATTCCTGCACATAAGCAATAAATGGAAAAGATTGTAAATTTATTTTTTTTAATTAGCACCAGCATAAACTTGATACATAAAAATCCTACCACTCCTGCCACTACCATTCCTGTTATGTAATATGCAAATGGAGAAGTAAGGCTGCCAAGCTTTGGTATTTCTAGCACCACTGCACCAAGAATCGCCGGAATGGACATGATAAAGGAATATTTCACTGCAAATTCCTTCTCAAAACCGCATAGCATGCAGGCAACAATCGTACTTCCGGAACGGGAAATTCCGGGCAGGGTCGCAATTCCCTGTACCGTCCCTACAAAAAGGGAATCCTTATAAGTTGCGGTCTTTTCCGTCTTACGTCCACCTCCGATGTGGTCAGCCAGCGCCAGCAGACCAGCCGTTACAAGAAGACAGCAGCCCGGCAATAACAATTTTGTTGATGCATCTCCAACCAGCTTCTCAAGCAACAGACCCAAAATTCCGGTTGGAATTGTTGAAAGGATAATCATCAGTACAAACCGCCGGTACGGTGTATTTATCACTGATTTATAAGCTTTACGGCTGTTGTTGCCACGGAAGCGGTTGGCAATAAACCTCCCTGCATTGGTACACCAGCCACCGAGAATGCAAAAGCCCTCGATAATCAGCTCCTTAATATCTTTCCAATACACCACAAACACAGCAATCAATGTACCCAAATGCAACATAATGTCATACACCTTATCCGTATCCGTCTTCAATTGAAAAATATTCTTCAGAATTACTAAATGACCAGAGCTGCTTATCGGCAGAAATTCCGCCATTCCCTGAATCAAACCCAACAGTATCGCTTGTATTAATGACATAATATCCTCCTATCATCATCTAATTATAATTCTCTTTATGGGCAATACATGCCGCTTCATTGTCTGACCTATTTAGGCATAACTCTTTTTATAATACTATGAACAGGAAAATATTTCAAGCAGGAAGCGTGGATGCACACAGCAAAAGCATTTGCTTTGGAAAATGGCTTAGCACCGTTCTTCTTTGCATGAACCAGAATGACACGATTCTTTTATCATCTGCCTCAATTTCGAAATAGCTTCTTTAATCCCACCCACTTCATTGATTAGCCCTTCCTTTACCGCCTGCTCTCCAACTAAAATGGTACCCAAATCCTTACTGAGCATCTCCGTATTCATCATCATCTCCACCAGCCTCTCCTCTTTTGCCCGGCTGTGCTTCGCAATAAATCCGGTAATCCGCTGCTGAATCATTGTAAAATAATCATAAGTCGGGGGAGCTCCAATAACCATGCCGCTTAAACGCACCGGGTGAACAATCATCGTGCCTGTCGGCACTATAAAAGAATAATCTGTTGCCACTGCCAGAGGACCACCAATCGAATGGCTGCCGCCAAGGACAAGGGATACCGTAGGTTTGCTAAGGGAGGCAATCATTTCCGCAATCGCAAGCCCGGACTCCACATCTCCCCCCACCGTATTTAATAAGAGCAAAAGACCATCAATCTCTCCGCTTTCCTCCACATTAGCAAGTAGTGGAAGAATATGCTCATATTTTGTTGTCTTTGTATTCTGGGACAAACACTCATGCCCTTCAATCTCACCGATAATCGTGAGCAGTTGAATCGTCGGCTCCTCATCCCCCTGTCCATTTTCCTTATCATGCCAGAAGGTCATCTGCCCAAATTTTTCAATCTGCTCTCCCTTTAGCTGTTCTTCCTGTAGACGTTCTTCTTTACTCATAATTCATATACTATCTCCGTTTTTCTATAGATTTCATCTAAAGTATATGAAAAAAGAGGAGAATCTATACAATTCTCCTCGTAATGTAATACTTTATTCAAACAACGTAAACACAAACCGTCCACTCTTAGTCAGGCATTCCTCTGTGTATGCCCCGCCCTTTGTTTCCGGCTTCAATGCCGCCGAGGTTTCATCCCGGCTTCCGAAGGACCAGTTTGCCCAGCTTATATTCCGCTCCTTCATAAAAGCAATCCATTTCCTTGTCTCCTCCTCAAAGACGGTATCCCCTTTACCATCTGCCGTCGTTGTTCCCCATTCCGACATAAAAATGCCAAGTCCGGCATTCCTTGCTGTATCAATACGGTTCATCAGCTCTTCCCCATGGCTTCCCGCATAAAAATGTGCAACACACATATAATTATGATCCTCTAACGGATGCTTTGCTGCCTCATCCACAAATTGACTCCAACATGCTGTCCCTACCAATATCAATGCATCCTTATCATGCTTCCGGATTACCTCAATCAGCTCCACGGCATAAGGTCGGATATCCTTCTCCCAGGTCACATCCTCTCCATTCGGCTCGTTACAGATTTCATAAATCACATTCTTGATACCAGCATATTTTCTACTAATCTCGTCAAAAAACGCCTTCGCTGCTTCCTTATTCTGCTGCGGGTTATTATCCGCCAGAATATGCCAGTCAATAATAACATACATATCCAGATCAATCGCCGCATTAACAGCCTCAATAAGATTCTTCTTATTCTCCTCCGGGTGGGAAATATAACCTTCCTCATCCGTGTACATCGCTATGCGGAAAAGGCTGGCACCATGCTTTTTCGTAAAGGCAATCGCTTCCTTTTTCGTATGTTCAGGATACCACTGCAGTCCATGGCTGCTCATACCAGTAAGCTGAATCATTTCATTCCTTTCATTTACTAAATCAATACCATTTACATGTAATCTGCCATTTGCCGAAACACTCTTATTCATAACTTCCTCCCGTTACTATACGATATTACCAAGCTTCCTTCTAAAATTAAAAGGAACGTCCGCCACCGCCATGGCTGAAGCCGCCACTGCTTGTGTGACCGCCGCCACCGCCGCCGCTTCCACTATCTGTCTCAATAATTCTCGTAGTTACTACTGTATCATAATGAATATCCGAACGCTCATACACTTCCTTGGATGCCGCCACCAGATAGGTAGAAGAACTTACCGTAACCTTGCCACCACGAGATATCACTAAAACCAATACCAACACCAGGGTCACAATACCCGCCAGAACCAATGCCCCCAACACTGCTTCAGCAAAAGCCATACTTCCGATACCGGAGGACATATATCTGCCAACAGAATCAATACAGCCATCAAACACGAGATAATAATTGCCAGCCTTCAGATTGTCATATACCAGGTCAATGGCGGAATCAATTCTATCCGTCGTATAAGCATCCATACAATCTCCCGAGGTGGAAAACCAGATTTCCCGGTTATCCATATCTACCAGAAACAAAACACCCGTACCGTGTGCATCCTCATAACCGAAATCATGGGTATCATAAAAATCATCCGCATACGCCATGGAGCTTTTCCCTTCTGCGTCCGCTGTCGTTAAAACAACAACATCACAGGAATTATCCTCACGAACCGTCTCAATACGCTTTTGAAGCTTACTCTCCTCTTCCTCACTCAGCAAATCCGCCTCATCAAACACACGGTTCTCTGTAACAATCAGCCCTTCATTATTACGACTCGAGCTGGTTTCTACTGTTTTGTTTTGTTTAAAAAATACTGCAACCCATAATACAATAGAAACAAAAAATAATATACCCATTATTGTAAGATATTTTTTCATGTCATCCTCCTATCCCAAAGCAAATGCAACCAAAGATGCTGCCAGAGAAAATACTGTAACAAAACAGGTAGCAGCTACAAGAAATACTTTTCCTATGCTAACCGGCGGTTTACCAACTACCTTGCCAGTCTGACCGTTCATCATAAATTCGTACAGCTTGTTATTGTACTTATATTCATAATGCCAGACCGGATACAATGCATAATCCGTTTTGACACAATTCATATCCACATGCTCAGAGGTCACATTGACACTATCATACCCGGAAATCGTATTACGCAGCTCATCAATTGCATACTGCCTGGCTATACCACTCGCCCGGGAATAAACCTCATCCTTCGTCTCACTGTAACGTTCCGCACTGAAACCACTTAGATATGCCCCGGAAAACTCCTTTGCCTTATCTATCTGAAAGGGTTCTAACATATCCATTTTCTTATTATCCATGCGTTTAGAAGCATCCCTTGGAATCCTTGCAAAGGCTGCCTTGCCGGAACGCTTTACATGATACTTGTACCGTTTGGTGGTCTCCTTGTTGCCGCTTGTAGTCACGGAAACTCTCTCACAATGAGCCGCAATGCTGGAATCCGTCATAATATCATACACCCAGAATGGCACATAAATTCCATTAAGCTTTGCCTTGACTACATCATCCTTTAAAAAATCGGAAGGTGTTAAAATGCCGCCCCGGCACCATTTATTCAGCTTTTCAACCGCCTCTTTTCGTTCTACCTGAAACGGCAGTACAATATCCGGTTTAAAATCCCTGTCCACCTGCTCCTCTATCACGTTAGGAGAACCACAGTATGCACAGCTGGTAGCAGCGGTATATGTATCCGTCATCAATGTCGCACCACAAGACGGACAGCGGTACTGACGCCTGCCATCCTCTGTGTAAGCATTATTCTCCTCCTTCGCATCTGTTGTCTCATAGTCCTGAACAGGCATTTCTAAGCTGCACTGCTCACACTTAAGCTGTCCCAGTTCTGCATCGTAAAGCATATTGCCGCCACAAGTTGGACACTTATATATTGTTGCCATAATTATCTCCTTTCAAATATATCGTTCATAATACCCTTAAATTGCAGAAAAGCCCTGCTCTAAATCTGCAATAATATCCTCCACATTCTCAATGCCGACCGACAAACGTATCTGTCCGCCCTCAATGCCCGCTGCCGCAAGCTGTTCATCCGTCATCTGTCTATGGGTAGAGCTTGCAGGATGAAGAATACAGGTTCTTGCATCCGCTACATGCACACATATCATTGCAAGCTTCAATTCAGCCATAAATGCCATTGCCTTCTCCCTTCCTCCTTTTACAAGGAAGGATACGACGCCGGAGGTTCCCTTTGGCATATATTTTTGTGCCATATCATAATATTTGTCCTCAGAAAGTCCCGGATAATAAACCTTCTCTACCTTATTGTGCTTAGAAAGATATTCTGCAATCCTCTGTGCATTGGAGCAGTGCCGCTCTACTCTAAGCGCTAATGTATCCAGTCCAAGATTTAATAAAAATGCCGTATTCGGACTCATAATCATACCGGTATCACGCATCACCTGTACCCTTGCCTTCGTGATATACGCAAGCTCGCCGAACTGTTTTACATAAACCACACCATGGTAGGAATCGTCCGGCTCCGTAAACTCTGGGAACTTGCCGCTGGCTGCCCAATCAAATTTACCGGAATCTACAATACAGCCACCCATGGCAACGGCATGCCCATCCATATACTTTGAGGTAGAATGAACAACGATATCTGCCCCGTATTCTATCGGGCGGCAGTTAATTGGTGTTGCAAAGGTGTTGTCCACACAAAAAGGAATCCCATTATCATGTGCCACTCTGGCAAACATCTCCAAATCAACAATCTCCAGTCCCGGATTCGTTACCGTCTCACTATATATCAAACGGGTGTTATCCCTAATCTCTTTTCTAAGCTCCTCCTCGGATACATCTGTCGGAACGAAGGTAGTCTCAATACCAAGCTTACGAAGACTGACATTCAACAGGTTGAAGCTTCCTCCATAGATTGCATTTGTCGCTATAATATGCTCCCCCGCATGGACAATATTCATGATGGCAAGCATAATGGCAGACATACCGGAAGCACAACACATCGCTCCGACACCGCCCTCCAAATCACAGATTTTCTTCTCTACCACATCCACAGTTGGATTGGCAAGACGGGAATAAAAATATCCCTCTGACTCTAAATTAAACAACTTTCCTACCTGTTCCCCATCATCATACTTAAATGTCGTACTCTGTACAATAGGAGCAAACCTCGGCTCCCCATTCTTAGGGGTGTACCCTGACTGCACGCACTTCGTTTCTACCTGATAATTGCTCATTACTCATTGCCTCCTGTTTTCCATTTGTTACCCGAGTATCACACATACTTATGTATGTATAATATTTTAATTTATAAAATAAACCTCCTCACATTATAAAATATCTTGTCTTTTTATGCAATGGAATTCGATTCTTTCCTTATGGGAAAAAATAGCTTTCAGGTAATCAATTTAAAAAGCGAAGCCATGTATGCTCCGCTTTAACTATCCGACTGCTTTATTCCATTGTAATATAATTACAGCAAATCCTTCAACGTCCTGCCATCTGCATATTCATAAATCACATCCCGCATTCCTTGCCAAAATGCCAGTGTTTTGCAGCTTTCGCTTCGTGGACATTGGTTCGTTTCATCCTCGAGACAGGCAATTGGAGCAAGGCTGCCTTCCGCACAGCGCAATATCTCCCCTATCGTATATTCCTCCGGTTGTCTTGAAAGCATATAGCCCCCATTATTCCCTCTTAAGCTTCTTATAAGCCCCGCCTTCGTCAGCATCGGCACAATCTGCTCCATATACTTAATTGTTATCCCCTGCCGGCTGGATATATCCTTCAAAGGAATGTATTCTCCCTTACTATTCTGTGCCAAATCCAGCATAATCCGCAGTGCATAACGCCCCTTGGTAGAAATCTTCACAATTATCACTCCCTCTTCATTCGTTAATTCATACCTCTTTAGTAGGTATTATAACGCTTTTCCAAAGAAGCGTCAATAGAAGAATGGGCTGTATGGCATCGACCTAAAAAGCCAGTGTCAATGCTCCAAATGCCAGCTTAAAGAGCAGCACGCCAAGTGGAATTAAAATTAACGTACAGCAGCACAAAAGCCCTAAAGATGCTAGTACTGCAGCAAGTGGCAATGCAATAATCACAGTAAATACAATCTTTAAAATTAATTCAACACATCCAAAAACCAAGCCTATCATTGCAACAATCAACAGCAATAAAAAAATTAAAGTTAATGTAATCATACAATCTCCTCCCATCTGTTCCTCTTACCTTTTATCTTACTGTAACAGATACAGAGGGAAGCTGCAATAAAACAGGGTGATTTTTAATCTGATTTTAATGTTTGACACTATCGGTTATCTATCGGCTCCGGGTTCATATCATGCCAGAGCAACCGCTGCTCTGCCATTTTTTCATATTTTGTTCCCGGCTGCCCATAATTGCAATAGGGATCAATGGAGATTCCCCCCCTTGGAGTAAATTTGCCCCACACTTCAATATAGCGTGGCTCCATTAAACGAATTAAATCCTTCATAATAATATTGACGCAATCCTCATGAAAATCTCCATGATTGCGGAAACTGAATAAATAAAGCTTCAGTGACTTGGATTCCACCATTTTAACATCTGGAATATAGGAAATATAGATGGTTGCAAAATCCGGCTGTCCGGTAATCGGACAAAGACTGGTAAATTCCGGGCAATTAAATTTCACAAAGTAATCATTTTCCTGATGTTTATTTTCAAAAGTTTCCAGTACCTCCGGCGCATAGTCCATCCGGTACTCGGTCTTAGCCCCTAACTGCTGTAAGCCTTCCTCTTCTCTTTTCATTACTCTTCTCCTTCCCGCACCTTAACTTTTCTGGCAATATAGGCAAAAGGGGTATCACACACTGCCACAATCACCTTAAACAGATAGTTTGTCAGCATAATCTGTGCAAATACATTCCATGGCATCGTTCCTGCAAAGGCAACTGTCACAAAAATAACACTGTCTGCCAACTGAGACAACATGGTGGAACCATTATTCCGAAGCCAGAGTCCCTTCTCTGTCTTCCCTGTCTTTTCCCATATAAAATGATATAAAAATACATCCAGCCGCTGGCTAATCACATAGGATAACAGACTGGCTGCGCAGATTCTTGGTACCATCCCGAAAACGACTTTTAGGGATGGCTGTATGTAATCCGTCGCTGCTGGTATAAACCACAGAGTTAACTGGGTGCCAAACAGCCAGAGAAGATTAATGACCACACCAAGCCATACCGCCCGTTTTGCTGTATCCTTGCCATATCGCTCTGAAAGTATATCCGTACATAAATAGGTAGAAGCATACAACACCGGTCCCGCAGTTGTAGTGAGTCCAAATAATTCAATAGACTTGCATACCTGTATATTGGCAAGAATCGTAGCAAAGCATATATAAGCATAAATACCCACCTTTCCAAAAAGCTTATATATTACTACAACAGATAATAAAAAAAAGACAACAGCCAGAAAAAAAATTAAAAAATTATACATCTTCTTTCACCTCGCAAAAAAGGAGCAGACCAGAAAAAAGCCTACTCCTATTAAGTATCATTCTCCTAGTTTTGTTTAGAGACAGGATGGTTACGAACTGTCTTATTCATTTGCGTATCAGTATAACAGTGCCAAAGAAAAATTGCAAGCATGTATTTCATTTGTTGGGTAATTGCATCATCCCAGCTATTTTTTAGTCAACGCCTGCCTTACCACTCCACGAGGGTCTTTAATCAAAAGCAGCACTAACCATATCACAAGTGCCACTGCTACAACCGATATTCCCAGAAAAAAATCATTGAACACTTCTGCTGCCGCAGGATGAAAAAATTTCTCCTTCAACTCAGCAAATTCAAAAACTGCATCACAAAGCCACATCAGGGATGCCCCCCAAAACATCAGGGCAAGTGTACCAACCTTCATTTGATTGTGACTATCCTTTACATACCAGATAACAGTCGAAATAACTGCTGCAAAAACTGCTATTAATAATGTCATACACTGTCTCCTACTTCTCTGTTTCAATACCTTTAACCGGACGTTTGCTAAGGGCAGAGGACACTGCCACCATAGCTCCCCATACAAGCGTTATCAAAACTGCCATACTAACTCCAACTGTTGACATCTCACTAAGCATCTCCATCACTTCGCCATTATTAATAGCCGTTAAAAATGGGAACCATGGCATCACCTCACCATGCCACACATGCTCAAAAGCCAGCAGCGCAGAACCACCCCAAAGCATAGTATTCAGCCAGCTAAGCTTATGGGAAAACGGAGTCTTTTTTACCTCATCTAAGGCAACCCCCTCCTTTAATGCTTCCTTTGCCTGCTCCTGTTCCTTCTTTTTCAATACCTTTGTTACAATCGTTGTTACCACGGCTTCTGTGCCCGGTACAATAAAACATGCCATAATGAAACCTCCTTTTTTACCTTACAGAATATTACAGATACTGGAAACGAACCTATCTTCTTAACTCAGCGACTTTATAATCATCAGATTGTATTTTATATTAATGCCACCATAAAAAGCGTATTAATCCCCTACTGGAAATTAATACGCCTTCCTGACATACTCTCGCTTCGTACCATCATCTTAATAAAACAATATCTTAATATAAGCTATAGATAACATCACCAATATTATCTGCATTACTCTGTAAACACTTCTTGTATTTACCAAACCAGCTTCCTGCCAGCCACTTATTATTTTCTCATATCAGAGAAGAAAAATCAAGCATTCCCTTGTAAAATACGAAGAAAGCTGTTATCTATCTACCCTAACAGCTTCTGCATAATACTCTGACAATCATAGTCAGGAGCATATTGCTGTGCTATTTCGCAAATAGGTTCTATGACAGACACTTCCTCCTCTAACTCATCGGCAATCTCTTCAATAGATTTATTCCTCTTGAGTTTTTTGCATATTAAGAGAATTAGCTTTTCGATATGCCCTTCCTGCCTGCCTTCTTCCCTCCCCCTTATCATTCCTTCTGCTCTGCCTTCTTTTCTTCCTTCTGCCCTGCCTTCTTCTCGTCCCTCTTCTCTTCCCTCTTCTCTTCCTTCCTGTCTGCCTAATTCTCTTCCCTCTTCCCGGCTATCCTCCCGTTCCAGCATCAGTTGCCTGTCAAATGTATAATCCAACTTCATAACCTTCACCACCTCCGTACGCCGCCGCATCAGAAATTCCCTCAAAACTCCCTCCCTGATGCACCGGTCAATCGCTAGTTCTATGCAATGCTCCAGATTATCATATCCGTTCTCCTTGTGCTTATCCCTCACATAATCCACAAATATCATGTATTCCTTCAGAAAAGGGCACTTCTCTAACAGCCCCCTGTTCTTTCCATAGTTAATATTATATACCCTGCAGGTCAGTTCAATCTCCGGATTCTTTACCGGCCGCTCAAAGGCATCCGACAGCTTCAGTTCATACTGCTCCGGCTGTTTCTCATCCCCATTGTAAAAAACTGCAAATCTTGGAGTTGGTATCTTTATAAGCTTTCTTCCATAAATATTCTTACCACTCAAATAATCCTCCAGCGTCATGGTAAAATAAATCAGACTCCGGACCGGCATGTTCGGACATACCGTGGACTGATGCTCATAGATGCTTAGGTTCATATCCAGCACAAAGGCAGCATCATTGCGAACCGTTAACGAAATTCCCCTGTCCAGCGTACAAAGCTCCACAAGGGAAGCATCCTCATAGGTAGAACCATTCACTGCATTATAAAGCTCTAATGCATTCTGCCTGTCTTCCAGCAACATACTAAACACATCACTCTTATACTCTCTGTTTCCTGCCATATTAGCACTCCTCCTTTACTGACAGCAGGAGTACCTCTGATATTTTATCCAAAAAATCTCCTGCCCTGTTTATAACATGTTGATAATTAAAAGCATAGATTTTTCAGATTATTAAATTCGAACTAAAGATTGGGATTCAGTATGTAGTACAAGCGACCATACCTAACTAGAGAAAAACTGCTTTGAATAAATTATAGCACTCAGCTAGGGAAATTACAAATGAATTTTACTATTTCAGACAAATAAAAGCAAAAAATCACAGGACTGCAAAGCTATTCTACGTTATAATCAGTATAACGATGTTGTAATAACTATATGTTAATTACACATCGTTACCATTACACTAGTGTACTAAAAATTGTTATAAGAGGTGAAGAAAATGGAGTGGACAGCAAGCTTAAAATGCGCAATTGACTATATGGAAACACATCTGCTAGAGGATATCGGCGCCAAAGATGTAGCAGATGCAGTACATCTATCTGCCTTTTATTTTCAAAAGGGCTTTCGTATTATGACAGGGTATACTGTAAGTGAGTATATACGGTACCGCCGGCTCTACCTTGCTGCTCTCGATGTTATTGCGGGCAAGGAACAGATAATTGCTTTGTCCTATAAATACGGCTATGAAACACCGGAAAGCTTTACAAAGGCATTTTGCCGCTTCCATGGAATATCTCCCCTAAAGCTACGCAATGATACAACCAAGCTTACAACCTTTCTCCCTCTTAAGATTAGCATTGAAATTAAAGGAGGCTATGACATGGATTATGTAATTGAAGAAATGAAGGCAATTAAAATGATTGGATTTGAAAGAGTTTTTAACTATGACAGTGCTTACAAAGAAATCCCCAAATTCTGGGATGATTTCTTCCAGCAAAACTGTCATGATACAAGCAACCCTAAGATAACCAAGCAGGTAATTTCTACGGCAAAGGCTTGCAAGGTCGGAGAATACGGTATCTGTATTGACGACTCTCCCGAAAAAAATGCCTTTCGCTATATGATTGCCGGAATCTATAATGGCAATGCGGTTCCAGAGGGAATGACGGTTTACGAAGTGCCGGCATTAAAATGGGCAAAATTCAAATGTACCGGTTCTATGCCGGATGTCCTGCAAGCCATGAACACCAAAATATATAAGGAATGGCTGCCGGGTAACACAGAATATGAGATAGCAGAAAGCATCGCTGTAGAATGGTATTCCGATGGTGATAATACAAAAGCAGATTATGAGAGTGCCATCTGGATTCCAGTGAAGAGAAGATAGAATTGTTTCTTTATGCCCGCAGCTTTCTGCGGGCATAAAATTGCAGGGTAAGACAATCATCCTGCCTGCTTCATCAGCAGTCACTCACCAAAAATCGTTTATACCCAATTCTTCCAAGGCATCCATAAAGCAATCCCTGAACCAATATACTAATCACCTCCATCCCCTCAAAGCTTGTTCCCACATCTCCTTCCATGAACCATGTTCCAACCCGCCACCAAAGAACAGCCGGATTCCACGTTGCTGCCACATCAAACCAGCTTGTTGAGCTTTGTCCCCAAAGTGCTATACAGCCTAATAAAAGAATAACTTCCATCAAAAAAGATAGGTAACTATTTTTCAAAAAGAGCTGGAAAACTCCTGTAAGTATTCCCACGATAATGACAAGAAGCACTCCCACAATAAGGGTTAACAATAGATACTGCAAAACCGTAAGCTTACGAAAAGTAATAAAAGGATATAACAGTATTCCTCTTGGCTCTGCCATCAGGGCAGCCGACATAGATACTCCAAAGAAGCCCTGATAAGGAACTAAAGAAAACCAGACGGCTAAGGTCGCCAACATCAGTACCATTCCAAAGCCCAGTCCTGCCATAATACCAGAACCCCATTTGATATACTGTAGTCTTCGTCCAACGCTGCTTGTGTAAACAATATCCATTGTCCGTTGAATTCGTTCGTAATCCATTAAATATAACACACAGAATGCCATAAGCACTGCCATCTCCAGCAATATCCAGCGAAGCAGCTTCACATAAAGATGATGATGCAACCGGTAAACAATACCGGGGTAAATCAGTTGTTCTGCCTCACCGTCCTTTACAATGTCTCTTACACGTTGATTTAACCGCTCGTACCGCTGGTCAATAAACCGTTTGTAGCTCCCCTTGGGATGATAATCCAGCATTTCTTCCTTCATTTCTTTTATCTGCACCATGTCAAGGGTATCATATATTGACAGACGTTCCTGATAAAACTCCTCCTCTACGCCCTGTTGAAGAATCGCATCATGAACCTTAGGAAGCTCTTTATAACATTCATTCAGACTGCTCCACAACAACAATAAATTAACAAAAAAGCATAAAATAAGTAAACACCACATCATAGGATGAGCACATAATTTTTTTATCTCCTGTTTTACAATCATACCATCACATCCCTTTTTCTATCGCGAAAATGCAATATCACTACAATCATCGCTGCCAAAAGAAGCCCTCCTGCAATAAATCCAAACTGAACATAAAGCTGCCTTAAGTGACCCACAAACAAAAAATAATTCATCACCTTTATGTACAATATTCCTATAAGAATTGCCGTTGGCAAACCAATTGCCAAGCCAACAATATAATTGAGGGCAATGCGGGAAATCAGATAAAATACTGACACGATTGCGATATTGAACAAGATAGTAATACTGATAGATAAAGTCAGATAGCCGCCAAACGACATATCAAACCATAGATAATCCCAACCATTACCACTAGCCGGACAGAACCGATATTTCAATATTCCAACCTTAAAAAGCACACTTAAAAATGCCCCTGCCTGTAACAGGCAGACCAACAGGCAGGACAACACTGCGGCTATATATCGTTTTCCAAAAATTCCCCTCCCCGTATTGGTAGTGGCAAACAGAGGATTGACATGGGCAAGACGCTCCCTAATCTGATAAGGAAGAATCAATATCAGGCAGGAAAAAAGTAGCAGGACACCAAACTTTGAACTGTCCTCTGCCATTCTATTAAACGCTCCTGTTGGCAACAGGGACATCTCATTTCTTGCAATCACCTGGGCAACCCGCTTGATAGTTGCCTCATCACCATCCTGGGCTATCTGACTCTCACATATTTTCTTTGCTGCTTCCTCCTCTCTTCCCTTTTCAATCCCCATAAAGGGGGCATATTCCATATGTTCCTCAATATTATCAATTCCCTGATACAAAAAAACTTCACGAATTCCTTTATCAAAATCTATCTCCCAAAATGCTTCTTGAATTTCCTTCCCCACAGCATCCATATCCATTCCACGCAATTGCTGGTAGTCTTTGACACCTGCATTTTGTAATACTTCATTATGTTGCACCAGAGAATCTAAGGATTGTAACTGTTGTTGTTTTATCTCCTGTAAAATTCCCATTTCACTATAGGGTAATACTGTTTGATATTTATCCATCAAAATGTGTGCCAAATCCACCCCTGCCGCCAAGCTCGCATCATCATTAGGATAATACTGGCTATCCATAAACAAATTATAAAAAAGAAGCGTAAACAGGATGATAATTACCAGCAAAGGCAGCTTCAATATTTTCTTACATTCATATAATATTATTCTCATTGACTTCCCCTCCTATTGATACACAACCAGAAATACATCCTCTAAATTAGCATTACACAAAACTGAATTTTTAGGGATTCCCTCTTCCTCCTCCACATAAAACCGAACCAGCATATGCCCGCTCTCCTGTCTGGCAGAAAGCACCTGATATTCCTGTTCAAAGCTCTCAAATTCTTCATTAGGAATTTCCAACTCATAAATACTGCCTTCCAGCATATTACAAATCGCATCTACGGTATCCATCTGATATAAATGCTGATTCTTAATCATAATGACCTGATTGGCAATGGATTCAATATCAGACACTATGTGCGTCGATAAAATGACAATGCGGTCCTTTCCCAATGCCGAAATAATATTGCGAAACCTCACCCGTTCTTTGGGGTCGAGACCTGCCGTTGGCTCATCCAGAATCAGTATCTTCGGGTCATTGAGCATTGCCTGTGCAATTCCCACACGCTGCAGCATACCTCCGGAAAACTTTTTCATCTTCTTATGTGCTACATCTGACAAACCAACCAGCTCCAATAGTTCTGCAATCCGCCCTGCTACCTGTTTCTTTGGCATCTTTTTTAAACATGCCAGATAATTTAAATACTGTGTCGGCGTATTATTTTTATAATAACCAAATTGCTGTGGCAGATAGCCAACCAAATCCCGGTATGCCGTTCCCATTTCCCATATATTCATTCCGTTATATAAAATCTCCCCTGATGTAGGCAGCAAAAGCGTGGTTATCATCTTAATCAATGTAGTTTTGCCAGCCCCATTCGGTGCCAGCATGCCATAAAGCCCATTTTCCATATTGATACTGATGTCCTCCACTGCCGTATGATTGCCATATTTTTTAGTAACCTTCGCAAGCGTAAGCATATTTTTTCCCAACCTTTCCCATATAATAAAGTAATAAACCAAAGCTAACAAATACCATAGCAATATGAACCGAAACCGGTAATAGCTCAAAAAGCACATAGCTGATTCCGGAACCATATCTGGATAGTAAGACACATAACATTGCCCAGAAAAAAGAAAGCCCTAAAACAGAACGATATCCATAGGCATGTTCACAAAGCACCAAGGCAATGACCGTAAATAAAAACATACTGCTAAACCCGATGGCACACAGCTTTCCCACATTCTGCCAGCCTGTAAGCTGCGATATAGCGAAAAGATTTATCAGTGCCGAAAAAATACTGATATAAAACATCCGAAGCCCTACAAGATAAGAAAAAGAGTAATATAACGTCTGCTTCAATTCTACCATTTCCTCCTGTTCCTCAGACCAGAGAGACAGGCTCTGAAATACCAAATGCAGCATAGGAAACAATAGCATCACCATATATTCCGTATGCTCTAATTCAATATAGGACGCTAATAGCTGACAGAAAAAAGCCAGAAACAGATATATCAAAAAGCTCCCCAATAAAATCAGCTTAAAGCGGTAAAATACAACCGAAAGTCCCGGACCGATAAAGATTGCTCTTATGACCTCTAACGTATTCCTTCTTTTTATCCTGCTTTTATCTAAAATAAAGTTTATCTGTTGATTCACTTGCTCATCACTGGGATATACTATCGCACTGCCATTTTTATATTGTTCCATCATTTACAAGCTCCTTTCGCAACCGTTTTATCATCGTATAGTAACGAGATTTTACTGTGTTTTCTGACAAATGCAGCTGTGTGGCAATTTCCCCAAAGGTTCTTTCCAAAAACAGCTTCATCTGAAAAATTTGAACCCAGTCATTCCCATACTCCACAACAATCGCCATTGCCTGATTCATCAACTCTCTTCCATAGATTTGCTGGATAAAATCCTCATCCGAGACCAGCATGTCTGATGGCTGTTCCCACTCACAAAAATCATCGGTAAGAATACGCTGTCTGTGGTATTTGCTCCTGAAATAATCCGTAATTTTATTGGAAGCCACCGTGTAAAGCCATGTCCGAAACTTTGCCTTTCTCTCATCAAAGGAAGAAAGTCCCTGAAGCACTGCCAGAAAGATATCCTGCGTTACATCCATCGCCAGCTCCTGACTGGATACCTGTCGGTAAGCAAAGGCATAAATCTCCCGGTAATACCTTCGAAGCAGCTCATCTGCCGCCCTTCGGTCTCCATATCTTTTCACTTTTTTAATCAATTGATTGTCTGAATGCATTCCTTCATCCTCTTCTTTTCGTGTCCTACATTAATAGATACGAAATTATATGGAAAATAGTTTTAGCTTTTTTATAAATTAGGTAATTGCAAAATTATAAATTATCAATACGATAGTCATAATAACTGCGAGTTTTGCAATTGACTAATTTCTATAAAATACGATAAGGATAGCGTAACACAATTGGAATACGCTATCCTTATCTTTTCTATCCGTCTCTCCTATATGTGCAATACCCAATCAATCATCACAAAAGAGTTCCATCATAATTATTAAAATTTACACGCATTCTTCCCCTTCGTTAATTCCGCCCATCGGGCAGATAACAGCTTTGCATATAAAAGAGGGTCTAATCCATAACTACCTAAAGAATATCCATCATTAACTTCCACTATAATCGTATCTTTCTGCTTTGTAACTCCGATATCTAATGCATAACCGGCTGGTGCATGCTTATAATGTGCAATCATCTGCTGCACCATCTCCATATCATAACATAGCCCTAAGCTTCCCTTATATCTGCGAATATCAAGAATCTGACCGTATCGCACAAAACATCGCCATTACTCCTCAACTGTAATCACTTCACTACAATAAATTACAGCATCCTGCTTTGGTGTGATTCGTCCAATCAAGTCTCTTTCTGATTGATAGACAAATCCATTAAACTGTTTTCCCTCTTTGGGTTTTACAAATACTGGTTCATTTCTATCCCTATGCAATAATTGACTTACTGTGAGACTAACAATTTTTCTCTTATAATAAGGCTGTAACTCCGCAGGATAATCTATATCCTCAATCAGAAGTCCCCGATTTTTTAAAAATCCTTTTACAGTGCCCACTCCCCCAACTACCATATCTTCTGCTGAAACTCTTTTTAGTTTCTCTGCCTCTGAAAATAGTATCGTCTCAAAGCCCATCTGTTCAAAGCCCTGCATAGCACAATAAGCATTCACATTATATGGCATTCCTCTTTTGTCTGCCTGAATATATACTTTTATTATTTTTGCCCCCAATCAGCCTCTAAGGTTGACAATTTATCCACTTCAATATTCCCTATATCTCAAAATATTTCTCCCATTTTCATCCTTTACCTCCCTGTACATGCCTCCCCCACTATGTATTAACATAACCATGGGTATATCCAATGCATCAGATATACATTTTAATTCACTCGCCCTTAGCTTTTTTAATCCCTTTTCATACTCCTTTAATGCAGAAACACTCATGCCTGCCTTATCTGCCAACTCCTCTAAAGACATGTCAAGGCTTTCTCTATTCCTATGGATACAGGCACCGATTGCTTTTGTATTCATGAAAAATCCCCCTTCTATCCCCGATTAAACCTAAGACATCTCCTTCAACCGTTCCACAATATCCCCTACCACTTGATTCATCGAAAAGCCAGATATCCCCACCACGATATTGTCACACTGGTTCATTGGAATCAAAAGCTTTACAGCCTGACTTTGCCCGATAGCCACCGCCATAGCAGGGGTAATCTCACCGTACAAGGAATCTGCAATTACAATCCCAATTGGTCCAATAATAACATCCGCCTTCCGGCATCCAACCAAAACTGCATTCTCTCCTGTTGCAGCGTGGTCAGCTCCCGCTTTTAGCATATTGGCAGTTGCAGTAGAATTCGTACCAACTGCAGTGATTTCACAGGACAATTCTTCCTTCTTTAGTGCCTGTATCATCTGTTTCCCAAGTCCGCCCCCCTGTGCATCCACAATTAAAAGCTTCATCTCTTTTCCTCCATATTTGAATTAATTGGTTTTCCATGTTCCTATGCTTCAAAGCAACGACTTTAAATACTCACACTGCTCCTTATTACATTGCACCGCCACATCACTAGCAATATCGATATGAAAAATATGGTAAAGTGGCTGTTCACCGCTTCCCCATATCTTACAAACATGCTCTACACCAAGAGCTGACAGCTTCTCATCCAGCTTCAATGCCTCCTCTTTAAAGAAATCCTTGTTAGCAGTCATAACATAGCAGGGAGGAAAATTGTCATTGACAAAAGAAAATGTATCTATCAACGCACCATAGTTACTATAGGGCTTCTGATAATATGCATCTACAAGATCAATCTGCTGCTGGTTATTCTGTTCAGCCGCTACAAAATCGTAAGGACCGCAATTCAGCAGACCACCGAGAAGCTTTACCTTGGGAACTGTCAGAGCAAATAATTTCCTATACTCTGGGTTGGAGTACAGTGTCATATATACATAAGAAATATTAGCACCGGCAGAATCTCCTGCTAAAAACACCTGCTCTGTATTAAGACCATATTCCTGTGCATGAATAGCAAGCCATGTAAGAAGCTGGTTTAAATCCTCAATGGGAGCTGGGAAGCTATACTCATAGCTTAAGCGGTAATTATAATTCACCACCGCAAAGCCCTGTTTTGCCAGACTCATACAATAGAATTGGTAAACCTCCTTGGAACCATAACAAAATGCACCTCCATGGGTGTGCACAATCACAGGCAGCTCTCCTACCGCATCCTCCGGCATGTAGATATCCAGCAAACTAAAATCACCATAATCCGAATAGCTTACATCCTTTATAATCTTTAAGCCCTCCGGTACTGCCTTATTCCTATCTCTCTCATAATCAAAAGCCTTGCACTGCTCCCGATACTCATCAATTGCCTGTATTAATTTCATATTTTTTGTTCCCTGATTCATCAATGTCACCCCATTCCATATTCTTATCTTGTTCTTATTGTACAAACATGGTGATATTTCTGTCAACATTATTTCATTAAACACTAGTGTACTAAACTAGAAAAAGGATGCCGTAGAATTCTCCTACAACATCCTTACCCTTTCATGCAATGAAAACTAATCAAAGCTGATTGTCACATCTCCACACTCATTCTCAACCTTAATGAGCTTATCCTTCTCCTCTGCATAAACAAAGTTCTCACCTTGATTTCTTCCATTTAGTTTAATATCACCAGAGTCACAGAACAATGCAAACCCATATTCCTCCTGCTCTCCTTCTATGCCAAGCTCTACATCCCCACTCTCTGCCTTTGCACTCAATTTATCAACAGTAAGCTCTCCTGCTTTTACATCACCAGCTTCCGATAACAGCTCCCATGATGCAAAATCACATCCGTCTATCCTAACATCCCCTGACTCTAATGTCATATCCATAGCAGTGCTATCCACATCGGAAACTACCACATCGCCTGCCTCTGATTTGAGGGTACAGGAATCAAAACTACAAGCTTTTATCTTGGCATCTCCCGACTCTAAAACCATATCCATTGTAGAGCTGTCTATATTATCAAGCACCACATCCCCGGCTTCAGTCTTTACCGATAGCTTATCTGCATTAATATTACTGAACTGGCAATCTCCCGATTCCGTGAAGATAGAAACATTCTTAAGCTTCGTTCCCTTAGGAACCGTAAGCGTAAGCTGTGGCTCTTTATCAGACCTTGCTTTAAAATCAAACACTTCAAAATCAAACCCAATATGAACCGTATGGTTATTTTCCTTACTCTTAATAACCAGTGTTTCTCCATCCGTGGAGACCGTTGGTTTATCCTCCTTATAAAGAATATACTCAAGCTGGTAAGAATCTCCTTCCTTTATATCAATATCTGCCACACCGGTGCGAATATCTAATGATGTAAAGGCATCCAGTGACATACTATCCTGGGCATAATAATCATCATCATCTCTCACATCAGCAAATTCATGTGTTTTCGGATTTATCGAAAAACTGAAGCTTCCACCAAATATTCTGCCCAATGCGGCAAGACAGATTCCTGCCACCAGTAATGTTACTCCAATCTTTAACAACTGCTTCATACCCTCTCCTCCTTCTTACTGAAAACTCTTTTAAATAATGCCACGATGCCACGGGTAAGTACCTTTGCCAATTCCACCAAAATCACAACTCCAAGCAAGCCTGCTCCAATGAATGCAAGCCCCATTCCAAGGCATACAACACGTTGTGCTATGCTTCCTGCCCATACAACCCCCACCAAAGCTGCCGCACCTGCCAGTATAATTGCAACCACAAAACATAATACGGTAAATACAATACTTGCTGCAAGGATAAGCACCATAAATAGCAGACAAAGAATCATGATTGCCACCGGAAAAGCAAATGGAGCGGCAAATATTCCAAGAATCACAAGCCATACCATCACACCACTTTTTTTGGCACTTCCCCCCTCCTTTTGCTCCTCATAATGTTTTTCTGTGCAGTCAGCCAATATCGCTTGCACAACTTCCTTTGGCTGTCCGACAATAGAAGTAATATCCTCCTCTTCCGAAACATCCAAATCCATCAAATACTCCTCATAATAGCCAATCGCATCCTCCCGGTCTTCCTTGGGAAGATACCTTAACTGTTTTCTTAAAGCCTCCATAAATTCCTTACGATTCACGTAAACCACCTCCTAATAATGTGTCCACCTTCGTCTTATAACTCTCCCATTCCTCTTTGTAAAATGTAAGCTTATCCATCCCCTCTTTTGTAATCTTATAATACCTTCGGTTTCTCCCCTGAAATGGCTGGTCATAGGTTGTCAGATAGTTCTCCTTTTGCAACCGTCTAAGCACAGGATACAATGTGGATTCTGAAATATCGACAATCTCCTTTACCCGCTGTGTCAGAGTGTATCCATAGACATCCTCCATCTCCACAATCCCAAGCACGCAGGCATCCAGCAAGGGGGCTGCTAATTGATAGGTCATATAGGCTCCTCCTTTCCTAAGTAGTATTTATTTAGGTAATTTTGAAACTATTAATTGCTGATACGATAGCCATAATTTTGTATAAATTTGTTTCGTTGTCCGAGCACAGCTCGGTACAAAGGCACAAATTTATACAAAATCACGACTATCTACCTCTCGAATAGGAGTTTCACAATTATCTAATTCAAAATTAAATTAAGCTTTTCTTCTGCCTTATCAGCATCACAAGGAATATCAGGCAGTACCAAATTGTCCTCACAGTCTCTGTCAGCTCTGTAAAACTGCTTTGTCGATATCTGCATACAAAGCTTAGAGTTCGGCAACTGAAAGGCAGCAACTTCTCCGTAACCATTCGGGTCATTTCCGGGGGACTCCCCGATAAGGATTCCTAACTGATTATCTTTAATGTATTGGGCAAAAGCCATTGCGGAGCTAAAGGTACTTTCTGAGGTAAGTATATAAAGCTGTCCATCAAAGGTAAGACTCTCATATCGTTCATTTTCGGTAAAAGAATCCGGTAAGGGTGTCTGGAAAATTCCCAGCCGCTGTTGATATGTCATACAATGATAGCTATCACTATTCAGATATTTTATAAATTCAAATGCCACCGAGTCGTCTCCTCCACCATTATTCCTTAAATCAACCGCAACATTATGAATCCCCTTTTGCTTAATCTTGGTAAACATCTCTTTTATACAATCCGTGTACTCATCATTATAAATGCATTCATCCAGAGTAAGCACTGCAAGGCTCTTTTCCTCATCTAACTCATAGCGGACAAATTCCTGTGCACCATCCTCTTCACCGCTGCTAAGTGCCTGATATTCCTCCGAAGAAACAAAATCCTCGTCAGAACAGATAATCGTATTTCTCTTGCCATCCTCTGTTTCATAAGTATATTCGACTCCATCAACGAGCGAAAATCCCAGATAACGAAGCCCGTAAACACTAATTAAATCAAATGCCATAAGCTTACGCTCCCAGCTTGGTGCATCAAAACTATAGATATCCGCTTTTTCCACCAAAAGCTGCTCCACTGTCTTTTTATTTACAGCTATGAGACGGCAATTATCCCTTTCCCATTCGACATTGTTCTTTAAATACCGGTTATCAGAATAATTTCCCAGAACAAAGGTATGACCATCACCTATCATTGAAAAAATAGCTTCAATATCCTGATTTAAATCATGAACGGTGAATTCGTCCGATTGTTTCATTTTTTTCCTGATATCCTCATACTTCTCCTTTATATCCTGTGGCATTCCTTTATAAAACACGGGGTGAAGCTTCTTCAAATATTTCATTGCATAATGAAGGTCCTTTAACGCCTCTCTGGAAGACAATCTTCCATCAAAGGATTCGGAATGATAATCTACATTGGACTTAAAAATCAGGCTGTTCCAATATGGGTTGCAATAACTTCCAAACAAAGACACCGATACGACAAGAACCGTAAACAGCACTGCAAAGAATTTTAAAACCTTCTTTCCCTTTTGTCTTAATAATAATGCTGTCAGGAAAATAATACCGCATCCGAATACGAGCATAATCCACTCGGGCATGTTCCAAAGGAATAAATTAATGGGAATGCATGCAATGGACATAAGGCATATAAATATATATAAAATCAGGAATGTCTTTTTCATATTATATTTATCCCTCCTTTTTGTTAAATGATATAATATATAGCTTTCATATAATACTATATGATATATAATATTATTTGTCAAGTAAAAAACAGACAAATATTAATATATTTGCAAAAACCACACATACCTGCTATTGGTTAATAAATAGGTATTTGAGAAACACTATGTTATTGATACGATAGTCCTGATTTTATATAAATTTGCTTCGTTGTCCGAGCATAGCTCGGTACAAAGGCGCAAATTTATATAAAATCAGGACTATCTACCATGTAAATGGAAGTTTCGCAATTGTCTACAATAAATGAAAAAAGGAGTCTGTCTATGCGACGGCTCCTCTTGCCAACCAATTTTCTGTATCATATAATGACCTTATACCCACTGTATTCTATATTACGAAGAAAGGATTCATTACTATGAAAAGCAAATTAACCAATCTTTTAATAATTGCATTAGGCATCCTATGCGGATATCTTTTTTACTATTTCATTCTTATGGATATTATTGATTCTTTCTGCAACCTATCTTCCACAATGTATATTATTACCTCCCTTTTTGCACTTGCCCTCTGCCTGATTGCATTTCCATTTCTCCTATGGGTTATTATTAAAAAACGGGTAACTCGTCTGTGGTTTCGTATTGTAACTATTTTATATTTCTGTCTTCTGATACTGGTATTTTGGGGAAGACCCTCCTATGAAAGAGTATTTTCCCTCAATCTTATTGCCGCACTGGCTGATTGCATCCAATCCCGGGAAATGCTTTTACAGATGATTTTAAATTTAGCTGTATTATTTCCTTTAGGATATTTATTTCGATTTAAAAGCATCCCTTACAAGAAAAGTATTCTATGCTTTCTTGGAATCAGCTTTATTATTGAGATAGTACAATACATAACCAAAAGAGGTTCCTTTGATATATTTGATATCATTCTCTATATAACCGGAATGACTCTCGGTTATTTTGTATTTTCAAATCTGAAATTAGAGGTGGGAGATAAAAGATGACACTACCCTCCATTTTCTAGGGCAATCAATGAAACCTTTCCTCCATTAGCAGGTAATTGCGAAACACTAAGTTACTGATACGATAGTCATTATACTATGTAAATTCGTTTCGTTGCCCTTGCTACGCAAGGTACAAAGGCACTCATTTACATAGTATAATGACTATCTGCCTAACGGTTATAAGTTTCGCAATTACCTCTAACTAAATATGATGCCAGGGTCAAAAGGTCAATATGCCGTTCATGCTTGCATGATAAGGCATTTGAACTTGGGACCCGCCAAACATGAGAAAGGAGCAATTTACGCAGCAAATTAGCGGATTTCGAATGTTTGCAGGATTGCAGGAGTTGTGAAACAAC
>JAGATQ010000038.1 GCA_017621205.1 Lachnospira sp. | reverse complement strand
CCGTTCATGCTTGCATGATAAGGCATTTGAACTTGGGACCCGCCAAACATGAGAAAGGAGCAATTTACGCAGCAAATTAGCGGATTTCGAATGTTTGCAGGATTGCAGGAGTTGTGAAACAACGGAGCAATCCGTGGCATCAGTTGGGGGCAAAATACCTTTTGACCCCAACATCATAAATATAAAGCTTATCCATAACCTTAAGGGGCATGGAAGGGGAACACACTATTAAATTTGTGACTTTGGTAGGGAATTAGCATTTCTTGATATTCCCATCTGGTATCCAGCAATTTCGGGACTGGATGTCCCGAAAAGACGCACTCTGAGCCATGGATGGCGAATGTGCGTCGGTTGCGTCAGCACATGACACCTCACGGGAATATCTTAGAAATGCTTATTCCCGGACAACGGAACAAATTTAATAGTGTGTTCCCCTTTCATGCCATACAATCTTGCAAATAAGTTTATATCCACACAAAAGAGCTTTCAGTGCTTGCCCCCTCTACCACCCCTTCAACCACGCAATCGTCCGCTCAAACGCATCCAGACGGCTCTCAAGACATTCCTTGGGATATTTCCGCTCAACCCGAAACATCTTTAATGCAGGAGGATTTAACGGAATCAAAATATGGCTCGCTCTTTCATAGGATAATTCTGTAAAGGAGTGGATAAATTGATGTTGTTTCAGCCGTTCCCGTATATATTCTGCTGCTTTGGCACTACACCACACTGTATCCTCCATTGCATAAATCAGTAAAATATCTCCCTGAATCCGCTCCACCGGAATTGCCGTTTCCTCTAAAAAGCCTTCTAAGGCTTGTTCATACATATCCACAAACCTCATTTGCTGTTCCACAATCCAATTCTTGACTATTCTCTTATAATCTATCTTGGCTACCATGCAAGGAAGCCCCTTACCATGATAGCTGAATTCTGAAACCAATGTATCCTGCTCTCCCCAGATACAATGTATTGGTGATACTCCTATCACACCGCTAATCTCTGGCATCACGGAGGCACAAAGCAGAGAAAGCTCAGCTCCTTTAGAAAACCCATACATTGCAATCCGCTCGTAACCTCTGGCAAGCAGCCACTCCACTGCCCTCTCTATCGGTTCAATGGGAACATTCTCCAAGCTCTTTGGCAGTCCCGGCACAGCAAAAAAACCGACGTCAAGTGCTGCAATTCCCCGCTTCGCAAACAGTACACCTATTCCATGGGAGAACATTCCAGCCCCCTCATTCCCTCCCACTACAATCACTGCCTTTTTATCATCAAATGCATTGATGCAGGAATAAAATCTTCCACAAAATCCCTGTTTCTCTACTGTCAACTGCTCCATTCCCCTCTTTTAACTACCTCCTGTCCCTACTATTATGTTATCCCAGTGCCACATCCAGCACCATCATCAAAACAAATCCAACTGCCACCCCAATCGTTCCAATGTTAGAATGCTCACCATTCTGAGATTCCGGTATCAGCTCCTCCACCACAACATAAATCATGGCACCTGCCGCAAAGGATAGAAAATATGGCAAAACCGGAACCAGAATCTGTGCCAGTAAAATTGTCAGCACCGCCCCAATAGGTTCCACAATGCCAGATAAGGTTCCATAGAAAAAGGATTGTTTCTTTGATACTCCCCGGCTGCAGAGCGGCATGGATATAATCGCTCCCTCCGGGAAATTCTGTATTGCAATTCCCAATGCCAACGCAATTGCCCCAGCCATTGTAATTCCTGTGTTTCCAATCAGTGCCCCGGCAAAGGTAACTCCAACTGCCATTCCCTCCGGAATATTATGCAGTGTCACAGCCAGCACCAGCATCGTGCTTTTCTTTATTTTTGCAGGAACTCCCTCCGGTTTCTCACTATCCAGATGAATATGAGGAATCAGACTGTCAAGAATAAGTAAAAACAGCATACCTCCCATAAAACCAACTGCCGCTGGAATATAAGCAATCTTATTCTGCTCCAATGCCATATCAATCGATGGTATTAAAAGAGAAAAAACCGATGCTGCTATCATAACGCCGGAAGCAAAGCCCAGTAACAGCTTTTCCAGCAATTTATTCATTTCCTGCCTCATAAAAAACACCATGGCAGAACCCAGTGTCGTCCCTAAAAAGGGAAGTAATAATCCAATGGCCAAATCCATTTTATTTCTCCTTCCTTTGAACATTAATATAGTTTCTCCAGTTTCTTAATAAATATAGTATACGAGTTTTAAATGTCCGTTCCTACAAAAAAATGGCACACTAAAAAATTAGTATGCCATCCCTCTATTCAATGTACTACAACTCCTATATTCTCTTGCCACGTCTCTCCGTAACCTTCAAACGAGCCATAGCCCGGTTAAGTGCTGCCTTCGAGCGGGCATATTCCTGCATACTCTGACGCTGTTTCAGACGTTCCTCTGCACGAATCTTAGCCTCCTCTGCACGCTTTTGATCAATCTCATCCGGATTCTCAACCGTATCGGCTAATACAATGGCTTTATCGCCTGTAATCTCCACAAATCCGATGCTTGTGGCAGCATAGTTCCATTCACCATCCACCTGATAGCGTAGTTCACAGGCATCCAACGCACAGACCATAGTCTCATGTCCCGGTAAAATACCATGTTCACCATCCTGTGAACGAAATACTAACATCTCGCAAGGACCACTATAAAAAGGATGGTCACTCGCAACGATTTCAAGTAAAAATGTATTTCCCATAAATCATCCCTCTATTCTGCCGTCATTGTTGCTGCTTTCGCCTTTACATCCTCTACAGTACCAACCATCAAGAATGCTGCCTCCGGATACTCATCCATCTCACCGTCCAGAATTGCTCTGAATCCACGAATCGTTTCCTTTAACGGTACATACTTACCTTCCATACCAGTAAAGTTCTCGGCTACATGGAATGGCTGTGATAAAAACTTCTGAATCTTTCTTGCACGATATACCGTAACCTTATCCTCGTCACTTAACTCTTCCATACCAAGAATGGAGATAATATCCTGTAACTCCTTATAACGCTGCAATACCTCCTGTACCTGACGAGCAACCTTATAATGCTCCTCACCAACAACATCTGCTTCCAGAATACGGGAAGTAGACTCAAGCGGGTCTACAGCCGGGTAAATACCCTGCTCAGAAATCTTACGGCTTAATACGGTTGTTGCATCCAAATGTGTAAATGTATTCGCAGGTGCGGGGTCCGTTAAGTCATCTGCTGGCACATATACTGCCTGAACAGAAGTAATAGAACCACTCTTGGTTGAAGTAATACGCTCCTGAAGCTCACCCATCTCATTGGCAAGTGTAGGCTGATAACCTACCGCAGAAGGCATACGTCCAAGCAACGCTGATACCTCAGAACCTGCCTGTACAAAACGGAAAATGTTATCAATGAACAATAACACATCCTGATTCTCCACATCACGGAAATACTCTGCCATAGTAAGTCCTGTCTGGGCAACACGCATACGTGCTCCTGGCGGCTCATTCATCTGTCCAAATACCAATGCCGTCTTTTCAATAACACCGGACTCCTTCATCTCTACCCAAAGGTCATTACCCTCACGGGAACGCTCACCTACACCGGTAAATACAGAATATCCACCATGCTCCGTTGCAACGTTGGTAATCAGCTCCTGAATCAATACGGTCTTACCTACACCGGCACCACCAAACAAACCAATCTTACCACCCTTTGCATAAGGACATAATAAATCAATAACCTTGATACCCGTCTCCAGAATCTCTACTACCGGAGTCTGGTCTTCAAATTTCGGAGGTTCGCGGTGAATACTCCACTGCTCCTCACCTTCTACCTGTTTATCATTGTCAATATTCTGACCTAATACATTGAACATACGGCCAAGAGTTGACTTACCAACAGGAATTCTGATGCTGTCACCAGTCGCAATTACTTCCATATCCTTGGTTAATCCATCGGAGGATGAAAGAATAATACAACGTACAACGTCATTTCCCATGTGCTGTGATACTTCCATCACCTGTGTCTTACCATGATTCTCAACAGTAAGAGCTTCCTTAATTCCGGGAAGCTTTTCACAGTCAAACTGCACATCGACAACGGGTCCTAAAACCTGTACAATTTTACCCTTTTCCATGTCTATTCGTTCCTTTCTTCATACTTGACAAATACCCTCATTCTATAAAAGCATACCTGCCTCACTATTTTTTCAAGCTGTTTGCACCAGCCACAATCTCTGTAATCTCCTGCGTAATCGCTGCCTGACGGGCACGGTTATATGACAGATTCAAATCTGTAATAATCTCCTGCGCACTGTCCGTCGCAGACTGCATCGCCATCATTCTTGCATTCTGCTCACTACAAAATGCCTGCACCATGGCACCATAAACAATGCCCTTCACATAATTCGGTACTACCATATCCATCACTGCCTCCGGCGTCGGTGAAAATACTGCGTATGACTGATATTCTTCGTCATCAATACGCTCTTCAATATCTGCACGATGCAATGGTAAGATTGGAATTAACTTCGGCTCTGCAGACATAGAGGTCACCATCTTGGTGTATATGATATATACCTCATCCAGTTCGCCCTGTTCAAATGCTTCCACAACCTCCTCCGCAACACTTCTTGCACGGTAAAAGGTAGGGTCAGCAGCAGCATACAGAAAGTCCTCATCCACGTTATAGCCCCGCTTTAGGAAATAGCTTCTTCCTACACTGCCAACTACATACAGCTTGGAATGCTTGTTATCTCCTATCGTCTGCTCTGTCATCTTAATTACATTATGGTTATATGCACCACAAAGACCCTTATCACCGGTAATAACAATATAGCCTCGCTTTTTGTCTTCCCCGGCAACCTCTGGTCTCAAATCAAAAAACTTATGTTCAAACTCTTCACCACAATGATTTAAAATATCAAGAATCGTCTCCTGCATCTTGTTAAAATAAGGAGCAGTAGCATCAAGACTCTTACGCGCCTTCTTTACCTTGGTTGAGGAAATCAGATACATGGCATTGGTTATCTTCATAATATCGTCGACACCCTTAATACGGGAACGGATTTCTTTCATACTTGCCATGCATTCTCACCTACTCTTTAAATTCTACTGTTATATTCTTAATCTGTTCAACAAGCTCCTCGGTAATAACCTTCTTGTCTGTAATCTCCTTAATTACATCCTGATGCTCACTCTCAAAGTGTGCCCACAAATCCTTAACAAACTGGCCAACCTTAGACAGCTCAACATCCTGAAGCAGCCGGCTGTTACATACGCTTAAGAGAATTACCTGTTCTGCCATGGATTTCGGTGTAAACTGTGGTTGCTTTAATATCTCCATCAAACGGTCGCCATGGTCTAATAATGCCTTTGTCACAGGGTCTAAATCAGAGCTAAACTGTGTAAATGCCTGCATCTCACGATACTGGGAAAGCTCCATTTTAAGACTTCCGGATACCTTCTTCATCGCCTTCGTCTGTGCTGCACCACCAACACGGGATACCGAGATACCAACGTTAACCGCCGGACGCTGTCCCGCATTAAACAGCTCTGTCTCCAGGAAAATCTGACCATCCGTAATTGAAATAACGTTGGTCGGAATATAAGCAGATACATCGCCCGCCTGTGTCTCAATAATTGGCAAAGCAGTAATAGAACCACCACCATGCTCCTCATCCAGACGACAGGAACGCTCTAATAATCTTGAATGTAAATAGAATACATCACCGGGATATGCCTCACGTCCAGGTGGTCTCTGTAATAACAGGGACATAGAACGGTATGCTACCGCATGCTTACTTAAATCATCATATACAATTAATACGTCCTTACCCTGTTTCATAAAATACTCTGCAATCGCAGTTCCAGAGTACGGCGCCAGCCACTGTAACGGTGCTAAATCACTCGCAGAAGCATTAACCACTACGGAGTATTCCATAGCACCATGCTTTTCTAAATTGTTCACCAGCTTTGCAACAGTAGAAGCCTTCTGACCAATCGCAACATAGACACAAATCATATCCTTACCCTTCTGGTTAATGATTGCATCGATTGCAATTGCCGTCTTACCTGTCTGACGGTCACCGATAATCAGCTCACGTTGTCCACGACCAATTGGGAACATGGAATCGATAGAAATAATACCTGTCTCCATAGGGACAGAAACTGACTTACGGATACACACACCCGGTGCATCAGACTCTACTGGGTAGAAATCGGTTGTCTCAATCGCACCCTTGCCATCAATTGGCTCACCAAGCGAATTAACAACCCGCCCAATCATCTTATCTCCAACCGGAACACCAGCCTGCTTCTTCGTTCTGGTAACCTTCGTTCCTTCCTGAATACCCTTATCCGTACCCATTAAAACGACACCAACGGTCTTGGTATTCAGATTCTGTACAATACCAGTCGTGCCATTGGCAAATTCAACCAGCTCGCCATACATAGCGTGCTCTATACCATAAACAGTTGCAATACCGTCACCAATGGAAATAACTGAACCGACCTCTAATGCCTCTGTTTTGGTGTCATATCCTTCGATTTCACTCTTTAATACGGAAATCACTTCTTCCGGACTCACACTACTCACTTATTTCACCTCCGTACAAGATTCTTTGTCAATTGTTCTAACCGTCCCTTGATACTTCTATCCGTCTCAAAGTCCTTTACCTTTAGAACAAAACCGCCTAATAATGATGGCTGTTCAATCAACTCAAGTGCGACGCCATCCTTGTTATATTCTTTGCAAATCTTTTCTTTCACAGCCGCAAGCTGCTCCTCACCCGGCTTAGACACATAATAAAAGGATGCCTTCACCCAGTTCTTCTCCTCAATGGCACATTCCTCGCATGCCTCAAAAATATCTGTAATTTCTGAAATGATATGATTATCTGTTACCACCTTCAAAAATCCGGTGATACTCTTATCAAACAGCTTATCAATGACACGATGCTTCTCGTCCGCTTTAATAGCAGGGTTATCAAGGGCATCCATCAGTGCCTTATTCTCCCTTAACAGCAGGTCCGTTGCTTCCATAACAGCTTGATCTACCTTTAATTCAAACAGTACCTTACCATATTGCATTGCACGTTCTGTCATTATTTACCACCTGCCTCGTTTAGGAACTCATCCAGATATTTCTTATTGGCATCCTCATCCAGATTGTTACCAACAACCTTCTGTGCCGCTGCCATCGCAATACCTGCAATCTCCGCCTGAACACTCTTCATTGCCTTGCTGCGTTCAACCTCAATTGAAGCCTTTGCCTCTGCAATCATCTTTGCAGTCTCTTCCTGTGTCTTTGCAACAGCCGCATCATGCTCTGCACTGGAAGACTTTCTTGCCTTCTCAATAATCTCCTCAGCCTCACTCTTAGCCTCAGAAAGTGCTTCCTCGTAATCCGCCTTCAGCTTTGCCGCCTGTTCATTCTGCTCCTTCGCAGCATTTAAATCATCATCAATCATCTGCTGGCGTTTCTCCATAACACCCATAATTGGTTTCCATAAAAATGCACGAATAATTGCAAAGAACACTAAAACATTGACAATGTTTAAAACAACTGTCAGCAAATGTAATTCTAACATGTTCTCCGCCTCCTAATATTCTTACTATACAATAACTACTTTAACAAAAGAATAATTAAAAGTGCGATAACGAAACCATAAATTGCAGTTGCCTCTGCCAACGCACAACCTAAAATCAATGCCATATTGATGGAACCTGCTGCCTCCGGCTGTCTTGCGATAGACTCTGTCGCTTTGCTGGTCGCACGACCAATTCCAATACCTGCTCCAACACCTGTTAATACAGCAATTGCTGCTCCTAATGCGATACTCATAGTAATATACCTCCTAAAATATTAATGTTTTATGTATTTACTTTAATAATAAAATAATCAAAAGTGCGATAACGAAACCATAAATTGCAGTTGCCTCTGCCAGTGCACAACCTAAAATAAGTGCCATATTAATAGAACCTGCTGCTTCCGGCTGTCTTGCGATAGACTCCGTCGCCTTGCTGGTTGCACTACCAATGCCGACACCTGCTCCAACACCTGTTAATACAGCAATTGCTGCTCCTAATGCAATACTCATAGTTAAAATCTCCTTTTCATTTTGTTATTTACTCCATTGCCTCGTTCATAAACAAGGAAGTTAAAAATACGAATACATAGGCCTGAATCAGTCCATCAAAAATATCAAAGTAACAACTAAATGGTACCGGAACAATCAAGGCACAGAATGCCTTTAATAATTCCATGATAATAAATGCACCAAGCACATTACCAAATAGTCGCATACATAGAGAAAGTGGTTTGATTCCAAGCTCCATGATATTGATTGGGGTAACGACAGGTATCGGTTCCATAAAAGAATGTAACCACCCTCCAACACCCTTTTTGCGGATTCCACTCACCTGTATCAAAATGATACTCATCAATGCCAGACTGGCTGTCACATTGATATCCTTCGTCGGCGGTGTAAATCCAAAGAAGCCCATTGTATTTGACACTGCTAAATATATCAGCACAGATGCCAAATATGGATAATACGCTTTTCCATGAGGTCCCAATGCAGACTGAAACAGATTGTTTGCAAACGAAACGATTGCTTCCAATGCCAGTTGCGGTCCCTTCGGCTTCTCCACACTTAGATTTCTCGTTAAGAGAAAGCACACAAGTCCTACCAAAACCATAACAATCCAGGTGTTTACCACCGAATTGGTAATACTTGTCTCACCCAAAATCTCAAAGGGAAGTGGAATCACACCTTTGGATCCAAGATTTTCTGCAATCTCCTCCGAAATGTTGCCCATTGTCTCACCTTCTTTGTTTTATAATATCGTTAGTATTATACTTTTTTTGACAATCACTTGTCAATTGCTATCTTGTATTTTATTTCCATTTTTTACAAAATTATCGCCCGTTTTTTTACTTTTTAACCAAAAAACAGACTGTCTTCCAAACAGCCTGCTTTAAAAACACTCCCATAACTAATAAACGGGAACTTATACTGAACAATATAGAGCTTTATAAACAGCATTTTTCAGCTACATCGCAATTGCCATCTCACTGCTATATTGTGTAATCTGTTCCAGACGCAGCTTGTCCACAATCAATGACAAAAACTCTGAGTTTGTTGGTCGCTCCCGCTTTTCACAATATGTGTACCCATACAGCTTAATAATTGCCTCCCTGTTTCCACGCTCCCAGGCAACACCGATTGCATGACGAATAGCCCTCTCTACACTCCCCGCAGTAGTATTATACTTCTTAGCAATTGTTGGATATAAAAATTTTGTTATGTAATCCAGCATATCCTCATCTCCGAGTGCCAATATAATTCCTTCTCTGATATACTGATACCCCTTAATATGTGCTGGAATTCCCAATGCTCTAATCTCCGCAGTAACCTTTGCCTCCAGTGTAAATACCGTCGGAGCATTTTCCTGCCCCTTTTTCGCAGGCTCGGAATTCTCCATAGCAGCAGCCAATTCCTCCTGCGGCTTATCCTGCTTAACTTTGTAATACCTGCCACAAAGCTGCTGGATTCTTTCATATACCGTTTTACAATCATAGGGCTTACATATATAATAATCTGCCCCCAACTGGCAAGCATAAGTAATCATATTAGAATTATCTAACGCTGACGTCACAACAATACAGGTATTACAATCTATTTGCGAGAGACCTTCCATTACAGAAAGACCGTCCCTTCCGGGTAAAACCAAATCTAGCAATAATAAGTCCGGCTTACTCTGTATCAGCACATCGAAAGCTGTCTGGCCGTCCTTAACTACATCCACCACATTAATGTTTCCTGTCCCCCTCAAATACTGTGCTAATTTCATCGCCAGATGCTCGTCCGCATCCGCTATTAAAACATTTAGCTTGGTATCCATAATAAACGACTCCTTTCTTAGTTCTTTCGATAAATAATACCATACGCTTCTGAATATAAATGGAAAATAAATGGAATTGAAATGGAATTAAACGAAATTTTTGTTATTTTTTCTCGATTAAACGGTTTAATGCCTCAATTCTGTTTTCACCCCAATCATAATCACTCATATATTCACCATAATATTTTAATTCCGCCTGCTTATCTCCCGCCAGAAATTGATACAAATCGCAGTCAAGGGCATCTACCCTTAAGTTTCTCGTTCCTCTTCCAAGGCAAATAATGTTACCTGCACTAACTGCATCCAGTTCATTCTTTAGGGTTCTGGATATCTTACTGGCAAGATTTTGTGTTCCTTCATCATTTGGACGCTCCTCCCAAAGCGTGGCAATCACCTGCTCTGAAGTCACAACACCTCCCTGACGGTCTACCAAAAGTGCCAGCAATTCCTTTGCCTTTGCACTCTTAAAAAGCACTGGCTCACCATCCACAAACAAATCAAAATGTCCAAATGTTCTTGCATAGATTCGTTTCTTTGCCCGTTTTGACAATAAAAAAGCCGACTCTAACGCATAGTCAAGCTCGTATTTCCGATATGGTTTTAACATATAACCTGCTGCCTTCATCCGGAAAGCATCCATAGCGTATTTATCTGAATCCGCCTCAAAGATAATGATAATATCGTGATAGAGCTCCCTCAAACGTATCGCTAAATCCACACCATTCATCTTCGGTAACTGTGTATTTAATATAACTAGTTCCAAATCTGGCCGCTCTGCCATAACATATTGTAATGTTTCCTCCGCATTGCTAAATTGTCCAATCACATTGATTCGCCTGAAATCACTCATCATTACATACAATGTATGGCGGGCACTTTCATCGTAGTCAACTATGATTGTATTCATTATTAAAGCACTCCCATTTCTGTTTAAGTTTTTACTTAAACCATCATTTTTTATTATTATATCACAATAAATTTGATAAAACGGACTTAGTTATAGACAAATTTCGACAGTTAAAAGGGACATCTTTCGACTTTGTGCATACTTTAAATTATAATGACAAGAATAGGTCGTAGGAGGTTGTCTATGCCAAAAACAATCGACTATCAAAAAATATTCCGATTAGATTATCTCCATCGTCAGGGGATAACCGGTGCGGGGGTTTCCGTCGCAATTCTGGATACCGGGGCTTATCCACACGAAGATTTAAAACATTTATTGTATTTTCGTGATTATATAAATCATGCTTCTGATTATTATGATGACAGTGGGCATGGCACACATGTGGCGGGCATCATTGGCTCGTCAAAGCTCGGTGCAGCACCAAATTGTAACCTCATTATATTAAAGGTATTAAACCAGCTCGGGGAAGGAAAAACCTCAAACGTCCTGCAAGCCATCGACTGGGTAATTGCACACAAAAAGGTTTATAATATCCGTATCATTAATATTTCCATCGGAACCATCTCCAAACGTTCCTCGTCATACCACCCCCTTCTTCAGGCTGTAGAACGGGCATGGGATAATGGAATTGTGGTAGTTACAGCAGCAGGCAATCATGGCCCCGGTGCATACAGCGTGACGACACCGGGTATCAGCCATAAGGTTATTACAGTAGGAGCAAGTGATGACCGCCTTAGGACACATTTTTCCAGAGCTTATTCTGGAAGAGGACCTACAATAAGCTGTGTCCGAAAACCAGACGTAGTCGCTCCGGGTTCCAATATTCTTTCCTGCTTAAACAGACAGAACGGATATATTGAAAAGAGCGGCACCTCCATGTCAACTCCCTTTGTCAGTGGAATTCTGGCATTGCTTTTATCACAAAACCCGGAGCTTACGCCAAAGCAGGTAAAGCTTTTGCTCTACGAAACCTCCCTGGATCTGGGGGTAGAGAAAAACCAGCAGGGCTGGGGACTAATCAATCCGAGAGGTCTTTTGGGCGTTTAAGATACTATATGAAAGCAACGGCATAATATTACCATTCTTTGGTATACTATTTCTTAAGCAATAGACAATAATGGAATTTTGCGATAAAATAAAGTAACTAAGTTGTTTTATGTGAAACACAGTATATAAGAAAGGAAAGACTAGTCTATGGAACGAAAAAATGTATGGAATGATTATAACAAAACACAATTAAAGGCGCTGGAAGCAACAAACAAAGCGTATCTCGCATTTCTGGATGCGGGAAAGACAGAGCGGGAGTGTGTAAAAGAAAGCATCCGCCTTGCTGAAGAAAAGGGCTATCAGAATCTTACAGAATTTAAGAAGAAGAAAAAGAAATTAAAGGCAGGAGACAAGGTGTACGCAGTAAATATGAATAAGGCGATTGCCCTTTTTCAGATTGGAAGCGGTTCACTCGAAGATGGTCTAACCATCCTTGGTGCCCACATTGATTCTCCAAGACTGGATGTAAAACAAAACCCCCTCTATGAGGATACGGACTTTGCTTACTTAGATACCCATTATTATGGGGGCATCAAAAAATACCAGTGGGTAACACTCCCTCTCGCTATTCATGGAGTAGTTGTTAAAAAGGATGGCACCACTCTGGACATTGTTATCGGAGAGGACGCCGATGACCCGGTATTTTGTGTTACTGACCTGCTTATTCATCTTGCACAGGAGCAACAGGAAAAGAAGGCAAGCAAGGTAATTGAGGGAGAACAGCTTGATTTACTCTTTGCCAGCCAGCCGCTCAAGGGAGCGGAAAAGGATGCCGTGAAAGAAGCGGTATTGAAACTGTTAAAGGATAAATATGATATGGAAGAGGAGGACTTCCTTTCTGCAGAGCTTGAAATTGTTCCGGCAGGGCGTGCAAGGGAAGCAGGAATTGACCGTTCTATGATTATGGCGTACGGACAGGATGACCGTGTATGTGCCTACACCTCTCTTGCTGCCATGCTGGAAGCTCCAAAGACAAAGAAAACACTTTGCTGTCTGCTGGTGGATAAGGAGGAAATCGGAAGTGTCGGTGCAACCGGTATGCAATCCAAATTTTTTGAGAACACAGTAGCGGAATTAATGGAGCTATATGACGGCTTTTCAGAGCTGGCACTACGCCGTTGTCTGACCCATTCCAGAATGCTCTCCTCCGACGTCAGTGCTGCTTATGACCCACTCTATGCCTCTGCATTTGAAAAGCGTAATGCTGCTTATTTTGGAAGAGGAATTGTATTTAATAAATTTACCGGAAGAGGCGGCAAATCCGGCTCCAACGATGCCAACGCAGAATACCTTGGCAAAATCCGCCAAATTATGGATGACAACAAGGTTGCATGGCAGACTGCAGAGCTTGGCAAGGTTGATATTGGCGGCGGTGGTACAATTGCCTATATTCTTTCTCTCTATGGAATGGAGGTCATTGACAGCGGCGTTGCGGTGCTGAATATGCATGCTCCATGGGAGCTTACCAGCAAGGCTGATGTCTATGAGGCAAAGAAATGTTATGCGGCATTTTTAAAGGATGCGTAAAGAATGAGCTTATAAAAACAATCCTGAAATATATACCACCAAAATTGCCCCTATGGCGACGACTACCAATCCCTGACGGAATAATGCTAATAAGATGGCTGCTGCTGTTCCAAGTACTGCCGTCATGACATTGCCTGTGGCATAGAATATGCCCGGAAAAGTAAGGGATGCAATAACCGCATAGGGCACATAATAGAGAAAGGAACGGATATAGCGGGACTCTATCTGTTTCTTAAAAACAGTAATCGGCAGTACCCGGATAATATAGGTTACCACTGCCATCAATATGACCCCTGTCACTGCATAGCTCATGCCTGCTGCCCCCTTTCTGCTGTTCCATCTTCTGTAATTGGTACCAGTGCTGCCATAATTACGGCAGCCACTATGGTTGCCAGAATCACCTGAAATCCACTGGAAATAAAAGAAAATATCGGGATATACCGAAGGATACAGGTTACTACAATAGCAATCACAATCGTAGCCAGAACAGGCATGGATTGCTTTGCCGGTGGAATGATAATCGCAATAAACATAGCGTATAACGCAATTCCCATTGCATTGGAGAGGCTTGCGGGCAGTATGCCATTTGTCAATGCTCCCAATGCCGTCCCTAAAGTCCAGCCAAATACCGGAGTAATAATGAGTCCATACATATATGCAGGAGTTATTTCTTCTGTTTCCGTTATTGCAATGGCAAATATCTCATCCGTGATTCCGTAACCCATCAACAATCGATGTCCCATGGATACCTTGGTATCCACTCTCTGGGACAGGGCAAGGGACATTAACATATAGCGCAGATTTATCACCAGGGTAGTTAATCCTACTTCCAAAAATCCTGCTCCGGCAGCAAGCAGCTTCGTTCCTGCAAACTGACCGGCAGAGGTTAAATTACTAATAGAGATAAAGATTGCCAGCCATACCGGCAAACCGCTCTGCACCGCCATAATGCCGAATGTAAAGGATACCGGTATATATCCTAAACATACTGGAAATCCCTTTATTACACCATGTCTAAACTGTTTCCAAGATAACATCATCCCATTTTCCCTTCATTACTTTTTTGCCATCATATTCAACATGATTATAGCCACACTTCTCCTTTTTTGCAATTAAAAATATAGGTAATTGTGAAATTATTTATTGCGGATACGATAGTCATGATACTATATAAATTCCTAATATCATAAAAATATACCAGTCAGGGCTGTCACCTGTAATTAAACAGGTGAAGCCCAAACTGGTATATTGAATACTATTACAATATTACATTCTGATTATTTTACTTTTACTTTCAAAGTCGCTTTCTTGCCATTGTAAGTAGTTACAGTAATCTTACAGCTACCCTTCTTCTTGGCAGTTACCTTACCACTGGAGGAAACCGTAGCTATCTTCTTATTACTGGTCTTATAGGTAAGCTTCGCACTCGCAGTATTCTTCAACGCAATCGTATAAGATTTCTTTTTCTTCAAGGTGATACTGCTCTTCTTAAGCTTCGCCTTCTTCGGTGCCTTCTTTACTGTTACCTTTACCTTGGCAGTCTTGCCTTTGGCATCCTTCACCGTAATCGTAGCAGTTCCTTTCTTCTTTGCAACTGCCTTAATCGTAATCTTATTACCCTTCTTCGTTACCGTTGCCACCTTCTTATTGGAGGTAGATGCCGAAGAAACTGTTACCTTACTCTTATCACTGGCACTGACTGTAAGCGTAATTGAATCCACCTTCTTACCAGCCTTTGCTCCCATGGTTACACTGCTCTTGGATACCTTTAAGCTGTATTGTGGTACTGCCCAAGGATTCACAAGGTTCGCAGGAACATTAACCGTTACCTGCCACTTAGACATACCGCTTCCATCGGTTGCTGTCGCCGTAATTGTTGCTGTACCGGAGGTTGCCATAGCATGAATGTTGGCAGTTGCCGCTGTCGTTGCAGTAATTCCGACAACATTGGCATCTGAGGTTGTCCATGTATAGGTCTTATTCACACCATTCACAGCCGTCAATGGAAATTCCTTATAATCTGTTAACGTTAATGTCTCGTCATAAGTAGGAATCCACTCTCTTATCTCAATATCACCCTTCCACTGATTCTGAATTGCTGCCTCATAGGCTGCTTTCGTTCCAGTCGGCACCCAGATATTCTTTGTTGCACCGCCAAACACAGAACCCATGAAAGTCAATGTAGTAATATTATCGGAATTAAAGAAATAAATATTCCGAAGCTGGGTTGCCTGTAAGCTGTGTCCGTTATTGCTCTCTCCAATCTTGGTTACAGATGCCGGAATATACAAATCCTGTACCATTCCATTACTCTCAAAGGCATGGTCTCCAATCAACTCAATACCCGCCGGAAGATATGTCTTACCGGATGCACAGGCAGCAGAAATCAGCTTCGTCATCGGTTTATTATATAAGAATCCGCCTGCGGAAGCATAGCTTACATTATCCGTTGCCACATTAATCTGCATATAATCACAGCCAATAAATGCATCCTCCTTAATACTGCTCACACTAGCAGGAATATTTAAGTGTTCTAAGGTAGTATTGCGATTCATGGTTTTGATTCCAATCACAGGATAGGTCGCACCGGTCGCATCACTTTCTGCAGCAGGAATATCTACTTCCTTATTCGCCTTTTTCTCTGCGGAGGATACGCTATCCTTCCCTGCATTATAGGCAGTCACATATAGTCCGGTTCCCTCTAATGCATAGGAGAAGCCGGATGCCGTATAAGGAATTACCGTTTTCGTACCAATTACAATGTTGCCATACCCATCTGCCCTATAAGTATATGGGTAATTATGATTACTGTCCGCAAAGCTAAAAGCATAGTTTGGGTTGTCCCATCCACCGGTGACTGTTACCGGTGCTTTCGTCTCAAAATCAGTAAAATCCGTTGCTGTGATAGCAATGTCTGATAGATGCTGTGTATACAATGCGGAATCCGCAGCCTGCACATTGCCTGGCTTTAATATCTTATCTGTTGCAGGATTCGCCACAAAAAAGCTCTGGTAATTGCTTAGCTGTGACTGGGAATCGTTCTTCCAGCTATTGATATCATTCTCTGTCAGTTGGTTGCTAAATACCAGACCAAAGCGGTTGCTATTGTATTGTGCCGTAAGCTTTGGAAGTGCATCCTTGGTTGTCGCTGCAAAACGAAGCAGCAATGCATCATCGTGGGAAACATTCTGTCCAAAAGCCTTATCTGCAATTACCTTCACGCTCTCCGGAATCACATAGCTCGTAAACTTTGTATGCTCCTCAGCATCTCCAAATACTCCACTGCCAATCTCGGTTACCGTGTAAGTCTTACCATTATCCTTATTCGTTGCTGTTGCAGGGATTGTATACGGAGTACCTGCTGCTGCATCTGCCGAAGCTGTTGCAGACTTAATACGCACTGCATCACCGGAAGCATTATTTAATACTCTCATCGTCAGAGCCACCCCATCAGAAGTAATGGTAAACTCCTCGGCATCTGTCTGTGCTGCCTCTAAGTCAATGGAACCATCCACCGGTTCATATCCACTTACCTCTACTGTATAATAATACGTTCCATCCGCAGGAATCTTCGTATTATTAGTAACCGCATTCTGATGAGCTTCATCCTTATACCACTTAAATGAAGCATTGTTAAGCTTCTCCCCCGTCACTACATCCTTGACCTCAAGCTGCTTTTCCACATCCGCAAAGGCAGCAGCATCCCCAGATACTGCATCCGGATTCTTTACGCTTAACAGCTTATTATCTAAGGAGCTTACGGTAAAACAATTCTCATTGAGTGCGTTCTTTAGAGTCTCATAAGCATCACCACTGGCATACTCCTTTAACACCTTAATATAATAACTGTTCTTCAATTGATTCAAGGCTACATCAATCAATGGAACCTTCCCTTCAAAGCCAATCACCTTCAAAGCATTACTTTCAGCGTCACCCGAAGCATATCCTACACCATTAAATTCTATCACCTGATATTCTGCATCCGCAGACGCTCCTTCAGTTGACCAACCTTCATCCGTACCCGTCTTATATACCGTTGCCGGAATATGTATCTCTGTTCCTGTCGCATCAGCAGAAACCCTTACAAATACGTATGCTCCAATTGTTTCTCCCGAAGCCATAATAGATCCTAATTGTAGGGAAATTCCGTCATCTGCTGCCGCTGCCGAAGCAACAAGGCTTATATTAGGGCAATTCCCTCCAAAGCCCAGCATGCAGATTGCCATCAGCCATGCCGCCATCCGTTTTAAACGTTTCATATTACATCCTCCTTAATATTATAGTATCATCCGTTCTTGCAGAGTATTGTAACGGGGCTCAATCACTCCGCAAATAGATAGGTTTATTTTATCATATCTGTCTTATATTTTCCAGCAAAAAAAGGAAGCATCTCCTTTTTCAAAGACAATTCCCTTTCTTGTATGAACTTATTAAGCTGTCATCTTTTTTATAGGTTATTCCTCTCCAGCCAATACTCCCGGAACCGCATGGCTTAACAGGTAGGACATTACCCTTGCATAGCCTGCCTCATTATAGTGCAATCCGTCCCCACTGTTATATGCATCATCCATCGAATTATAATCATCCTTCAGTACCTTGTTGGAATCCAGATAATAGATGCCCTTCTCCTTCGCAAGCTCCAGTAAATAATCATTGTAGTAATCAATATTCGCATTGGTGAATTTCTGTGTCATGGGATACCCCTCCTTAATCGGCCATATCCCCTGTATCACTATCTTACTATCCGGCGCAGCATCCATAACATAATCCACCAATTCCTCATATTTATCCTTATATTGCTCCTCCTCTGTAAAAGAAATTCCGTTAACACCAAAGGATATATATATAACATCTGCTTTATGTGTCTCCAGATAGGTACTCATTGTATACTGTAGCCCTGTACTATAAGTATATGTATGATTGATGGCGTTGACATGGGCTAAACCTACCTCTGCTAATGTACTGTCCTCCGCCACATAGCCATAGTTTGCCATAGCAACTGTTCTGGAATCCCCTAAAAAAATGCAATGATTCAGGTAAGTCTCACTTTTTTCACCCGAAAGCGGGAGCACTGTTTCTACTTCCTCATTTTTAACACTCTGTGTTGTGCTATGCTCCACCGGATTCTGCTTATGCTTTATCTCCTCCATCACAGAATCATCCTCCTGATAAAGGTTGCCAACCAAAATCTTAGAAATTCCAGATATCCCCGGCACCGTAAGCGTCCATTTTGCAAACGAACGGGAGAATATTATCCCGAGCAGATAAACTAAAACAAACAATAATATGATTATGGCAGTCATCAGAAAGATGTAGATGCCTCGCGTTCCTTGCCCCTTTGTTTTCTTCTGATTTCCTTGTTCCACAGTCCTCGCCACCTTTAATTCCTATTACTATCCACGACGATTATAGTTAATCAGACATCCCTTCAGAATAATTTCACGCTCATTATCCGTCAGGCTGCCAAGCCTCATCTTAAATTTCTCTAATCCCTTATTAACAACATACGCCTCAATAGATTCCTTTTTCTCCTGAATCGCAGCTACGATGTCTGGAATAAATATATAATCATCATTGGCAAACGGAAGCTTGTCCTCCTCAAATAAGAATGGAAGCATACCCCAGTTAATCAGATTGGAGCGGTAACGCTTGGTTGCATACTCCTTAGCAATGTTCGCCCAGCCTCCCAATACCTTCTGACAGGAAGCTGCCTGCTCCCGGGCGGAACCATCCCCCGGTTTCACTGCATAAATGGTACTTCCAATACCGGTATTCGTAAAGTCTGCCTCATCAAAAACCGACTTAATAATCTCCATATTCTTCTGAAGCTCTGGAAGAGCATTGTAAGGATTCTCGCCTGCTACCCTTGCCTTCTCTGCCTTCTGTACTTCCTTCGCCCTTTCTACATATGCAGGGTCTTTACGGGATAACGTAAATTCTGCCAGTCCAAGTGGGTTGGAACGGTAGGATGAAGTCTCACCGGAAGGAATCAGTTCGTCGGTTGTCGTAACCGGATCATGAATCTCCGAAACTACCTTTATCATCAGATTCTTAGGCAGGGCACTCATCTCCGGCCAATCCTTAATATTCGGACCAAATGTAAGCTCCGTCTCTGGCTTCGCATTGCCCCAGCCATCATACACACGATGTGCATAAATCGTCTTATCAAAGAAGTAGGTCTGATGTGTAAAAATTGGTAAATCCTCATCTCCCGCCGTCAGGAAACCTTTGTTGGCAGCAGTTGCTGCAATAGAGCGGGCATCCATCAAAGCTACGGAAGAAATCTGCCCATTCTGAATCTTGGAACCCTCCCGGTTCGGGAAATTTCTTGTAGAATGCCGGATGGAAAATGCATTGTTGGCAGGTGTATCCCCAGCACCAAAGCAAGGTCCACAAAAAGCGGTCTTAACAATCGCTCCCGCACCAATCAAATCAGACAATACTCCATTCTTGGCAAGCTCCATGTAAATCGGCGTACTAGCCGGATATACACTCAGAGTAAAGGCGTCGTCCCCGATATGATGGTCCCTCAAAATATCCGCTGCCTCACATATATTTTCAAAGCCGCCTCCGGCACAACCGGCAATCACACCCTGGTCAACATATAACTGACCATCACGCACCTTATTCTTAAGGGTAAAATCAATCTTGCCATCTAAGCTCACCTTAGCCCTCTGCTCTACATCATTTAATACATCATCTAAATTCGCCTTCACCTCTTCAATCGTGTAGACATTACTTGGATGAAACGGCATCGCAATCATCGGTTTAATCTTAGATAAATCCACATGTACCATGCCATCATAGTAAGTCACATCTCCCGGTTCCAGATGGTCATAGCATTCAATACGGTCATGCACAGAGTAATAGTGACGAATCTCTTCATCCGTTCTCCAGATAGAGGAAAGACAGGTAGTCTCTGTCGTCATCACATCAATGCCAATCCTGAATTCTGCACTTAAATTGGCAATACCCGGTCCCACAAATTCCATTACCTTATTCTTAACATAACCATTATCAAATACGGCACCAATAATCGCCAATGCTACATCCTGCGGACCAACGCCCTTCTCCGGCATCCCCTCGAGATAAACACCAACAACCTCTGGCATGTCCACATCGTATGTCTGCTCTAAAAGCTGCTTCACCAGCTCACCGCCGCCTTCACCGATTGCCATGGTACCAAGAGCCCCGTAACGGGTGTGGCTGTCAGAACCTAATATCATCTTACCGCCCTCTGCCAGCTGCTCACGGGCATACTGATGGATAACTGCCTGATGGGGAGGAACATAAATACCACCATATTTTTTCGCACAGGAAAGGCCAAACATATGGTCATCCTCATTAATGGTGCCACCAACTGCACAAAGACTGTTGTGACAATTCGTCAAAACATACGGTATCGGGAATTTCTCAAGACCAGATGCTCTCGCTGTCTGAATAATACCAACAAAGGTAATATCATGAGAAGTAAGCTTATCAAACTTAATTTTAAGCTTCTCCATAGAATCTGATGTATTATGTTCTTTCAAAATGTTATAAGCGATCGTATTCGCCTTAGCCTCTTCTTTAGAACAGGCACAGTGCTCCCCTACCATGGATGTAATCTGATTTTCCGCCTCTGGTCCATCCTCCACAAGCTGATAACCATCCACTAAATACACACCGCCGTCATATAACTTAACCATAAACTAGTTCCTCCTTTTACAAATACGTTGCAGCAATAAAATGCTTGTATAATTACTCATAGATATAAATATTTTACCACATTTCATAAATTGTCACAAGTCCCAATCCCATTGCAACTGAGGAGAAGTTAAAATCCTGTGGGGAAAAGACTTGTGCATGCCCGGATGAAATAACAAGAGGGGAACACGGTATATATTATTAAAAAAATACAAAAATTTTTTGCACCCTTTGTTTCAGGGTTCATATTCTAGGTATATAAGGATATAGAAAGAAAATGAGGATAAGTATGGCAAAAAGGATTATTGTAGATGCCGGACATGGAGGCTATGATAACGGTGCCTCTTTTAACGGCAGATTAGAAAAAGAAGACAATCTGCGGCTTGCACTTCAAGTTGGTAAAGATTTGGCTGACATGGGGTATGAGGTTTATTATACGAGAGATTCCGACGTATACCAATCTCCCTCCACCAAAGCTGCCATTGCCAACGAATCCGGTGCTGACTTTTTTGTTTCGCTCCACAGAAATTCCAGTGCCACGCCAAACCAATATCATGGTGTGCAAACATTGGTATATGATGATAGCGGAATCAAAGCAGAGATGGCAAGAAATGTCAACGAAGAATTGGTTGATTTAGGCTTTAACGACTTAGGAATCAGCGTCCGTCCTAATCTAACCGTATTACGCCGCACAAACATGCCTGCCATTTTAGTCGAGGCGGGCTTTATCAACAGTGATATTGACAATCAGCTATTCGATGAACGTTTTAATGAAATTGCTATGGGAATCGCAGAGGGAATTAATAAAACAATTATGGAAAATACAAAATCCTATGAAAGTCCCGGTTACCGTGTCCAGATTGGATTATTCCGCAACTATGAGAACGCTGCTATGCAGTTAAACAAGGCAGAAAATGATGGATTTAGCGGCTACATCGTTCCAAGCGGTCCCTATTATGCTGTACAGGTTGGCTCCTATGATGAGCTTGATGAAGCAGCAGCAGCAGCAAGACAGCTCCGTAACCTTGGCTATGAAACACTGGTAGTATCGTTTCAATAAATAGGTAATTGCGAAACAATATATTGCTGATACGATAGTCATACTATTATATAAATTTACTTCGTTGTCGCAGCGATACAAAGACGTAAATTTATATAATAGTATGACTATCTGCGTAAATGATTACACGCTTCGCAATTACCCAATTAAAAAATAAACATTATTATGCCACTAATAAATAGACAAGGTACGCTGCATAAATTAACAGCATCAATATACCGCCGAAGCGTTTTAATTCACCTTTCTTAAACACTAAAAACCATAGCAGCACCGCCGCTACAACACTGAGGATTCCGTCAAATAAGAAGGATGCGGAAAAGGTTACCGTCTGAATCAGACAGGTAGTTCCCAGTACAAAAAGAATATTAAACAGGTTACTTCCTACTACATTACCAACAGCAAGGTCAGCATTGCCTTTTCTGGCGGCCGTTATTGAGGTCATCAATTCTGGTAATGAAGTACCAAAGGCAACTATGGTAAGTCCGATAATCCGGTCACTGACACCCAGAAGTTTCGCAATCGCAGTTGCTCCATCGACAGCAACATCACTTCCCAAGACAATGGCAGCAATTCCACCAAAAATATATAAAACAATTTTAATTGGAGAGAGTATCTTATATTCCTCTTCTTCTGTTTCATCTGATTTCTTGGCATATATAATTAGATAGATGATGTAAACGATTAATATAGCCCAGAATAAAATACCTGTTATATAATTTAACTCTGGCTTTACCATACCTAGCACCAGAAGTAATATACTGACACCAATCATTACAGGCAAATCGATTCTTACAACACTTTTTTTCACATGCAGGGTACAGATGCATGCTGTGACTCCAAGTACAATCAATATATTAAAAATGTTACTGCCAAGCACATTACCAATCGAGATTCCATTGCTTCCCTTTATGGCAGAACCAATACTCACTGCCGCCTCCGGCGCACTCGTTCCCATTGCAACAATAGTCAATCCCACTACAATCTGTGGAATTCCGAATTTCGTTGCTACACTGGCAGCACCATCCACAAAGAAATCTGCCCCTTTCACCAATAATACAAAACCTGCAATAACCAAAATAAGATTCCATAATATATCCATATCGTTTCCTCCAAACTATCTTACTATTTTTTCCAGTCTACATACAAAATAATCAAACATTCCTTGATTTTCTTTTAATACGCAAAAAAGCAAGACCTCTATTGCATATTATTGTTGTGCAATAAAAGTCTTGCCATTTAATTACGATACGGATATCTGCACAATTGTGCTCTACCGGGTATGTCGTCATCGCAAACACAAAAATTGTGCCGGCTACTCCCTTTTAATTCAATTAGCTTTCGTTATTACTTGTTGACAGCATCCTTTAATGCCTTACCAGCCTTAAACTTAGGTGCCTTGCAGGCAGCAATCTTAATCTTCTTGCCAGTACTTGGATTGCGTCCTTCCCTAGCTGCCTTCTCGATTACATCAAATGTACCAAAACCAACTAAAGCAACCTTATCTCCTTCTGCTAATGCTTCTGATACAGTATCTGTCAAAGCCTTTAATGCCTTCTCTGTATCCTTCTTGGATAACTCACACTTTACAGCCATTGCATCGATTAATTCTGTCTTATTCATTCTAATATCCTCCTTATTCAAATTAATCAATAAAACAGTGTCTATTATACGTCCTTGTACAAAAATTGTCAAAGCCAAAACGTCATTTTTCATAATTTTTGGCACATTTTAACGAATTTTTATCTTTATTCACTTAAAATTTCCCTTTATTCTCCCAAAAATTTATTTACTGCCTGACTTAATTTCATGCCATTAGAACCTTTAAACAAAACTACATCCTTAGGCTTCGCCTCTTTTTTCAGGCAGCTAATAATGTCCTCGATAGACTCTGCATAAAAATGCGGAGTATTTGCTTTCTTAATAATATGGCTGCTCAATGGTCCATAGGCAATCAGATAATCTATGCCGCTTTCAGCAACCATCTGTCCCACCTGCTCGTGATATTCTGCCTCACGCTCTCCAAGCTCCAGCATATCTGAAAGCACTGCAATCCTCCTGCCTTCACAAGGCACATCCCGAAGAACACTAAGTGCCGCCTTCATAGAATCGGGGCTGGCATTATAAGCATCATCTATCATCGTAAAATACGGCGTTTTTATCACCCGCTGACGCTGCCCCTGAAATTCATACAATGCCTTGGCTGCGGCTTCACAGGATATTCCATACTGATTCGCTACCGCAATGGCAACCAGTGCATTTTTGACATTATGCTCGCCCCATACCTTTAACTTCACTGGCAATGTCTCTTTCGGGGTAATTAACTCAAACACCGTATCCCATCCTTCCATCCGGATGTTTCTTGCCCTGTAATCACAACCATCATTTATCCCATACCAGACAATCTTTGGTGTCATCATATTCTTACACTGATATAAAAGTGGATCGTCCCCATTGAGATAAATAATATCATCTTCTGTCATATATTTGGCAATCTGGAGCTTTTCGTCCCGAATTGCCTCCTTTGTTTTGAGCTGTTCAATATGCGATACCCCAATACAGGTCACCACTGCGGTCTCCGGCTGAATCATATCAGCCAGACGCTCCATCTCTCCGAAATCACTCATTCCCATCTCAAGCACCGCTATCTCATAGCTGTCATCCAGCTTGGCAAGTGTCAGAGGAACCCCCACTTGGGAATTGTAATTTTTGATTGTTTCAAATACCTTTTTGCCACTGCCAAGAGCTGTCGCAATCATCTCCCTTGTAGTCGTCTTTCCCACACTTCCCGTCACGCCAACGGTCGGCAACGGATACCGCTTTTTTATGTAAGCTGCCAGCCTCTGCATGGCAGTAAGGGTATCTTCTACCCTAATTACACAAGCACCGCTTTGTTCCATCCACTCCTCTGCCTGATCATGCTCCATAGTAAAGCAGGCACTGCATTGCTGAACTGCTGATTTTAGATATTTGTGCCCATCCTCTTTCTCACCAATAAGTGCAACAAATAAATCCCCCTGCTTTACCTGTCTGGAATCCGTCTGAATATCGGTAATCTCACACTCCTCACTTCCGCAAAGCAGCGTTCCCTCCACCACATTTATTATATCCTTCACATAGATTTGTCTCATATCTTTTACTCCAATTATTGACTTATCCGGTAACCGGAAACCTCGTTGCTCACTCTTACAGCTTACGATAGCACACACTATCCATAACCCTTTGGGCTGCTTCCTCTCCTGCAAGTGCAGTAATAATGGCAGCACCAAAATCAATGGCAGTTCCCATGCCTCTTCCGGTAATTACATGGGCATCCCTCACTGCCCCTTCTCTCACCAAAACAGCCCCTTCCCTCTCTAGCTGTTCTTCAAAACTCGGATAACAAATTGCCTTTCTCCCTTTGAGGAAACCAATTTCACTAAAGATGCCCGGTGCGGCACATATCGCAGCCACAAATTTATCAGCCTTATACTGCTTCTTCAAAAGTTCCATAACCGTTTCATTGGCACGCAGATTAGGAGTACCGGGAATTCCTCCTGGGAGTACATACATGTCTGCGTCACAATCCTTCATATCATGAAGCATTACATCTGCCTGCACACAAATCTTCTGTGCACTGGTAACCTCCCTCGTCTGCTGAATAGATACTGTCTGACAGTCAATGCCTGCCCTTCTAAGCATATCTACCACTGTTAGTGCCTCAACGGTCTCAAAACCATCTGCTAAAAATAGGTATACCATAATTCTGCTCCTTTCAAATAATGGTCAGATAATTGCAAAACAATAAATTGCTAATACGATAATCATACTATTAGATAAATTTACTTCGTTGTCTTTGCTGCGCAAAGTACAAAGGCGTAAATTTATCTAATAGTATGATTATCTTGTCTAACAACTACGAGTTTCACAATTATCTATAAAAACAAAAAGTTATATATATCATACCACAAAGAACGCTCCTTTTTCCATGTTTTTTGTTTTCTACTTTATAATATATACTTGTTCCTGTGGCAATAATGCTGTTATGTCCGTTCCTGCTATTCGTTTCTCATCCAATGACTTTACATAGTCTGTAATATCTTCTATATGAACAATCCAGTCCCTGACATAATTTAAAACTGCATCACCACGCAATCCAAGCTGTATGGAGCGGTAAGGCAGATTATTGCCATTGATATCCTTCTCCGGGTCCCACTGCATCCTTACTTTGGAATGCTTTACCTGATACTGCCATTCCTCAAGGCTGATTCCAAGCCCTTCATTATAGGAAGATACTATGGCAGTGTCTACAATTTCATCAAAAGCCTTCCTTTTTATATCAATAGCTAATATATGCTCCTGTCCTTCCTTAGTTGCCCAGCCAGAGCGATACATCATCCATAAAAAGGAGGGCTTAATCCATGTCATTCTCCCTAATTTAAAATGTTTCCCAAATGTCCCCAGCTCCACCGCTTCTTTGGCGATTACTTCATTATATGCCTGATATACCCGAATTGTCTGATCTGTATAAACAGCCCTTATTTCCTTTTCTCTACTCATCCTTATCACCTATTCTATCCCGTACCTCCATCAATGCAAACCCTAATAAGTTTTGTCCCTGCCATGTATGTGGATTTTCAATATCAAGGGCATCTGCATTTCTTCCGATTCCCCATATCTTATCATAGGGACTTGCTTCTACTAAAATTCTATCATTCGTGCCTTGAAGAAACTGTTTTAATTCTGCATTCTGGCTAAACTTAGCCAGATTTCCTGCAACTACAATCTCATATTTATGGGTATTCCACACATCTTCCTGAAACCCCTTTATTTTTCTGCCTAAGTCTTTGTATTGTTTGGGATGTGCTGCCTCCATAATCTGATGATAGACTTCCAAATCCTGAAATAATCTTGCTTTGCCAGCCATCATGTACTGCTCTGCTGTCTGATAGATAGTACCATCTATTTCAAAGGTACATGGATACCACTGGCTGAAGCATGCTTTGGATATTCCATCTGCTTTTTCGGTATGCCCCCAGAAAAATATGTATTTCAAGCGTTCTCCCTCATCAAATCGCTTTTTAAGCATTTCGGCCGAGTATTCCATGGTATGCACCTCCCCACGCCATAATTATCATTCATGGTAGCACATCACCTATGAATTGTCTAGAAAATGTTATCATTCCTTAACTTAAATAACGTAAACATATTGAAAATAATATATCCCTGCCTTAGACTTTCCATATCGTTGCAAAATACCAGTCTCCCACTACCTTCATATATCCATTATCCCATACTTCTTCTGTCATTTTAGGTGCATATAGTGTTAGCATCTAATTAGTACAAAATAAAATGAGATATTCCCTTGAAAATATTATATAATACCAAGAGGAGGTACTCATTATGCCAAGAAAACAACACACTAAGCAATTCAAGTTGGATGCTGTCAACTATCGCAAGGAACACCCTGATCTCACTCAGGCTGAATGTGCCAAGAATCTCGGAATAGGCGTTAGCACCTTAGCCAAATGGGAAGCTCAATATAGAGACTCTGATGGCGACATCCCGGTTAGAGGATCCGGAAACTATGCCTCTGACGAAGAAAAGGAAATCGCTCGTCTGAAACGGGAGCTTCGTGATGCTCAGGATGCGCTCGATGTGTTAAAAAAAGCCATCAGCATTCTGGAAAAAGACTGACAGAAGCTATCTATACAGAAGTTTCTGCAAAGGCAGAGGCATCTAAAGTTACTAAACGCCGCGTCTCTACTTCTGGAATGCTGAAATTTTTAGGCGTGTCTCGTTCTGGATACAGAGCCTTTTTAAACCGTAAGGTCTCTCCTGCTCGACAGCGAAAAGAAACTGTCAAAAAGGAAATCCAGAAAATCTATGATGATTCTAAACAGAATTACGGCGCTCCTAAAATAACACAGGAACTACGCAAATCTGGCGAAACCATTGCAGAGCGTACTGTAGGCAAATACATGCGTGAAATGGGTATAAAAGCTCAATGGATTAAGCCTTGGACCACTACTACCAGAGACTCTGATTTTAGCAGCGAACTCCACAACATCCTGGATGAGCAGTTCAACCCTGAACGTCCTAACGCTGTCTGGTGTACCGATATTACTTATATCTGGACACAGGAAGGTTTTGTATATCTTAATTGCGTTATGGACTTATTTGCCAGAAAGATTATTGCATGGACGCTCTCTGACACTATGGAAGTATCTTCCGTAATTGAAACTATCAATAAAGCAAAGGCTGTTCGAAATACCGATTTGCCTTTAATCATACATTCAGACCGTGGCAGCCAGTATGTTTCCAGCTCATGGCGTGAAGCCACAGAAAATATGCAACGAAGTTATTCCCACAAGGGCTACCCTTATGACAATGCCTGCATTGAATCATTCCATTCCCTGATTAAAAGAGAGTGGCTTAACCGATTTCATATTCGAAACTACAAGCATGCTTATTCACTTGTTTTTGAATACATTGAAACCTTTTATAACACCGTCAGAATACATAGTCACTGTGACTTTATGTCTCCTGATGAATTCGAAAAATTGTATGAGAGGGTAAATTCACTGCCTGCAGCTTAGCTGGCAGAACTTCTCATTTTAATTTGTGCTAAATCTTGACATAGGACCATTTTAGGTGCAGAAAATAATTCCTCTTTATACTTTCCATAATGTAGTAAAATACCATTTTCCTACTACTTTTATATATCCCTCATCCCATGCCTTTTCCTCCGTCATATCTGGAATATAAGTCATATAATATATATACTTTTCCCAATCTTCTTCTTGATGGTAGTACATACACCAATTTCCCGATTCTTCTCTAACAATATTATAAAAATCAGTATTTTTTAAAAGATATTTCACATCCTCTATAAATTTTTTATAGTTTCCATCTTTTTTATCTTTAATCTTTTCCTCACTATCATTATAATATATTGTTCCACCATTTAAATCAGCTACAAACCCATCTTCTTTTGAAACAATTGAATCTATTTTTTTTACTATATACTCAAATTTCTCCTGATTCTCTGCAAAATCATACACTATCTGTGGTGGTTCTCCCCACAGTTTTTCGTCCCATTCGTAATTATCGGGCAGTTTTTTATTCTGCTTTTTTTCTGCTGTGGTTACTTCCTGCCTTAATTTCCCTGTACTACTCTTATTTTCTGCAGCATTAGCTACTTCTCTCGTAGTTATTTCTTCGACCTCTGTAGTAATATATAATTCTGTTGTATTGGAAGCAGTCTGTTTGCTTTTTCTATCAGATATTTCCTGTTGATAATACATCCAGACTGCTATAACAATTAATATAATACCTATGATTAATACAATTATTATCCCATTCTTTTTCTTATTCATATCTATTTCGCCTTACCTTCCTTGATTGCTTTACTCCTTTTTCCCGCATTATAATACGCAACTCCATTCTTACCCTTATAATTATAAATACTATAATTATGATAGCTCTGCCATGATACTTCTGATTCATCATAACTCTGGCTTTTCGCATATAAAAGCATAACTACCTCTAGCGAATGTATTTTATCATATGCCTTCCCATTCTTCATAATCAAATGATTTTTTTGTATATTATCCCAAACCCTATTTATCTCAATCTCATTCCCATTAGCGTCCTTTATCTCATACGGATACGCATCATCCAACCCCAGTGCATGCCCCATTTCATGAGCTGCGGTTCGCTTATAGGATACCGGCGATGGAATCTCGTAATGCGTATGGTCTGCCTTATTTAACTCACTGCTCATCTGTTCCTTTACCGGCAGATATATGATTTTCATCGCATCTTTACCATTACTGGAGTTACCTTTATAATGCCAATAATTATAACAGTCTGTGCGG
>JAGATQ010000037.1 GCA_017621205.1 Lachnospira sp. | reverse complement strand
GGATATTGCCGCTTTCTACAGGTCTTTTCTTACCATTAGAAAACGCTATAATATCACCGAATGTTTTATTTGAGCTGTCATATAGTTCTGAAAACATTGATTGAAAAAGCATTTGTATTTGCTGCTCTAAATTATTGTTTATCTTATTATTTATACCAATCTTATCATCAATACGTCTCAATAGACCTGCAATTTTTACCTGTTCAACATAATTATGCTCTGGTATTTCATATTCCATTAATGTCTTCTTATCTCCACGTGGCATTTTTGTACCTTTTGATGTCGCCATAGCATATTCAAAAAACTTATCACAAGATAATACATAAAACAAATAATTCGGATTAACGGTTTCTTTTGCTCTAAATACCAACACATCATTTGAACAACTGCCCTCGTGTTCAGCAAACCATATTTTCTTAAAATATGGTCTAATGTTTGATACCAAAACATCACCTTGTTTATAACACTTCACTTGCATCGTTGATGGCAACGATGCTGCTTGTATGATTCCTGCCTTATTGGGCAACATATTTTCCGTAGATATATATGTATTTTTATTTACATCTACTATGCTGATTTTATCATTTGAATATGTACATATTTGGGACAAAACCATACTATTCACCACCTAATCTTCCTTTAATCCCGCAGAAACCAACTCATTCGCTCCAATATCATAGACCACTTCAAAACTCTGAATTATGCCATTAACTCTTAACTTCAAGATAAATTCTTGACCCATGTCTGTTTCCCGAATCTCTTCCATTCCTTCATATATATAATTGCATTGAACTCCTATGCCAGATTCCTCCAAGATTCTTTCAAATAAATACTCATTTTCTTGAATCTGTGATTCTAAGTATCGTGTGTCCATAATATTATAATTTTCAACTAATATTGTTTTTAACTCTTCCACTGTTTCTATACAGCAAAAATTGTCAACCTGTGCGTATTTAAAAGCACCTTCATAATCAATATCCTTCGTGACTAAAATCCCCATGCCATTATTGGTGTGATGTACCATAGTTTCAAATATAAGTGCATCTTTAAACCCGGCGTCTGAATATTCTTTTTTACCTTTTGCCCTCGTAAAGGGACTTATAGATTGATTCGCCTTTTCAAATAATATCTGCATTGTTTTTTCATCTTTAGGAAAAGGAATTATTTCAGCTAAAAACTTACTGTCCTCCAGCATCTCTCTTTCCAACTCTTTTATGAAACCACTATATGCGCTCTCCTCCTCTGCAAGGGCAAACTGAATATCTATATCTACCAAATCTCCAAATAACTTTTTGATTTCACTTATTTTTTCCATCATTGATTGCTTTTCTGATTTATAGCACATCTTCATATGCTCTAACATTTCCAGCCAAGCAACCTCCGGAATACAGATATGTACTTGCTTTTCTAACTGTAAATCCTTTATCAGTTTTTCTATTTCATAATAAAGTCTGCTAAATCTTATTTGAGAAACAAACAATTTTTCCCCCACTCTTGTTTCGATTGCATTTGTATCAAAATATACATAAATATTATCGTACATTGTATATCATTCTTCCTTTAGATATTATACCCTATTTTTGAGAGATTTTCCCTTATCTTTTCCTCTAATTCATGTGACTTAGTAAACATCCCAGAAAGATCTGAAGTCAGCCTCTTCATCTTCTCTTCAAACGGCTCTCCATCTTCTTCCTGTTCTTCAATGCCAACGTATCTTCCTGGTGTAAGAATGTAATCCTGTTCTGCAATATCCTCCAAAGTAGAAACTGCACAAAAACCCTTTATCTCTTCTAATTTTCCCTCCTGAAACATAGCGAAAACATCTGCTATTTTTGTAATATCTTCGTCTGTAAAATCCCTGTGCTTACGGTCAACCATATAACCCATTTTACGAGCATCAATAAACAGAGTTTTTCCTTTCTGTTGCTTATTCTTACTGATAAACCATAAGGTAACCGGAATAGTAACGCTATAAAATAGCTGTGTTGGCAACGCAACAATTCCTTCAATCAAATCTGCTTCAATAATATTTTTTCTAATTTCCCCCTCACCTGACGATTGCGTAGAAAGTGCTCCATTCGCCAATACTAATCCAATTTTTCCATTTGGTGCAAGGTGGTGAATCATATGCTGAATCCATGCAAAGTTGGCATTTCCCGCTGGCGGTATTCCATATTTCCAACGCACATCATCTAGCAATTTATCCTGCCCCCAGCTTGAAAGATTAAATGGGGGATTCGCCATTACAAAATCTGCTTTTAATACTGGGTGTAAATCATTAAAAAATGTGTCCGCATGATATGGTCCAAAGTCAGCGTCAATTCCACGAATCGCCATATTCATTTTCGCCATTTTCCATGTGTCTGCATTTGACTCCTGCCCATAAACAGCTACCGTTCCACGTTTACCACTATGTTCGTGAATAAATTTTGAACTTTGAACAAACATACCGCCAGAACCGCAGCAGGGGTCATATATCCGACAATTACTAAACGGTTTTAATATTGCAACTATCGTTTTTACAATACTTGATGGCGTATAAAATTCGCCACCCTTAACTCCCTCATGTGCGGCAAACTGAGCAATACAGTATTCATAAGTTCTTCCAAGTAAATCTTTGCTCTCCTCCGTATCGTCCATATCCATGCTATTGGTAAAAATATCTACAACATCACCTAATACTCTTTTATCAAGGTCTGGATTTGCATAATTTTTAGGCAACACATTCTTAAGGGACTTATTTTCTGCTTCAATTGCTCTCATTGCATTATCTATGACTGTTCCAATTTCCGGTGTATGCGCTGCTAACGATATAGTATCCCATCTTGCTTCTTCGGGTACAAAGAATACATTCTCCATTGCATATGCATCCCTGTCGTCCTCAAAACCTTCGTCCTCCTCCACTAATTCCTGATATCGTCTATCAAATGCACTTGAAATATAACGAAGAAATATCAGTCCAATTATAACTTTTCTATACTCAGCAGCCGGAATATGCCCCCATAATACACAAGCCGCATCCCATATCTGTTTTTCAAATCCAATATTGGCATTATTCTTTTCTGCCATTTCATACACCGTCCTTTATTTGACTTATTTCAATAACATCACAATTCATATCTACATTATATCAGTCTTTACCATGATTATCTACTATAACTTAAATTTTGTCAAAAGAACCCCCGCAAGTCCATTTGACTTACGAAGGTTCCAATAAAAGTCTATCACCACACCTCTATACTATCCTCCGCATCCACCCAAGCTTGCATCTCTCCATCCAAATACAGTCTCGCATATTTTAGTGGCTCATCAATCGCTAGTGCATTCAAAGCACACTGCGAATTAGGCGTTACCTTCAACCCATGCTCCGCCTTACCACAGTCAATCCGCAGCAGATAACCATTAAATGTCGTAATATCAATGCTATTGTGATACTTATTCTACCTTGCATATATCAATTGCATTATCATCCGTCCTTTGCCGATTAATTTCCAATCCTCACTTCTTAATGTTCCGTCACAAAACCACTGGCGTTGTTGCCCCTCTTAAAATCCCCATTTCACATCATCGTTCCAAAGCTCCCTCATTTGGTGTAAAACTAGTGTAAAGTTCCCTCCCATGTCCTCACAAACTCCCTAAATTTCAATATTCCCTCACCCCATCTTCCACTTACGGTTTTGTCACTTTGAGGGGAGGGGGGATTTTTATATGTTTGCTAGAATTTTCTTGTTTTATTACTGTTGTTATTCCTATGTATTCACTTACATTCCGCACAGTATCCAGCCTGTCCATTACATTATATGCATGCATTATTCATCTACATAATTACAGACTTCTATTGTAGTATTATAACATACTCATAGATGCGAACAAAGTTTCTCAACAATCATATAGTAATTGGATATCCTCAAAAAAATACTCTTTTAACAAATAAAAGCCCCTGCAAACAATATTTTAATATTGTTTACAGAGGTTTTAGCGTTCCTATATCACTTCTTTAGCAAAATTTCTTTCCAATTTCTACAGTTATATCCAACTCTTAAAATAATTACTGTATTCATTGTCTCTTCTATTTCATAAAAAACATAATAGTTTTTATATGGCATACAATGAATTCCCTGACTGGAAAGAACCCAGTCATCAACTAAGGCAAATCTATTAGGTAATTCCTGCAAAGTCGAAATAGCACTCCTTAAGCCTGTCGCAAAATGATATGCTGTTTCTGGCTCCCGTAATGTATACGCTATATAATCACCAATACCTATAACATCATTTTTCGCTCTTCTGGTGAATATGAAATTTTTACTGCATTTTCCATATGGTGCACCTCCAACCTATTTTATCATTAGATATAGTATAAGTGATTTTTTATATAATAACAAGTCTAACTTCACACAACTCGTTTTTTTAACTGTAATGAATGTTTTTGTTATCAGTTTTGAAGTTTATAAATTTTATTAAAATTCTTTTCAATCAGTGTAAACTGCGTCCACACTCTCGACTATAGTCCCTCCTAAAACTCCATATATCTGCCCATAGGGGATGAAAAATAGAATATTTATGCTAGTGATAGCACAAATATAACAAGAGATATCTCTTTGACAAAAACGCTGTCACTGTTATATATACTGAAAATCTTCTCTAAATTAAAATTTTCTACATAGAAGTAAAAATGCATTTTGCACAGCTAAAAAGAATATGTGATACAAATTATAAAAGAAACAGGCAGAGTCAAATTTCACTCTCCCCACTTCCTTTCTCACATTATAAATCAATCTTCTACATTCATACAAACCTGCATTTCTCCATCTAATGCCAATCACACATACTCCAACGAATTATCCAATACTAATGTATTTAAAAGCATATTGTAAACCATGAGTTACTCTCTTTCATTTTCACGAGCTAACGAAACTAAAGATTCTATTGGGTCATTTACAATTTGCTTTAAACTATCATAAAAGACTTTTTATAATAATCTCACGTTTACTACCTAATTTTTTTCGACATGACTAAAAATCAAGGCATTTTTGCAAAACTTTTTTCTGTTATTTCACAAAAATCCACACCACAGCCACTTAACTTATAATGAAGTAATTTGCAGATTCTTTCATCACATGACGCAAAAAATATCTGATCCATTGTTCCGTCTTTCGCCAACAACAAATATTTCATTAAATCCAAAAAGGCTAACATATTTACGTCATCCATACAGGCTGTTAAATCATCAATAAAATAGATTTTACATAACTCCTGCCTATTTCTTGAAACAATTCCTGCAAAAAAGTAAGACAACATAAATACACTTAATTGCCCATTACTAAGAATATTGACAACATTTTTATTACTTTCATCAACAATGGACAACATCTCTTCTTCTTGCTTTAATTGTATTCCTTCAATCGTGTTAATTCTTGATAATTTTCTGTAAAATTTATACAGGTTTGGACCAACTATATTATATTCTTCTGCTTTTAGGCAACCCACTAACCTGCGGATATCATCTGCACGTTTCTTTGCCTTATTGTATAGACCATCTAATTCCTCCTGCTTTTTTTTAATATTTTTATTACTCGTTTTTGATGTTTCTAGCTCTTTCTGTAAATCTAAATATTTCTTATTTCTCAGAATACTATTTATGGAATTGATTTTTTGTACCAATAAAGAATAGGAATAATCTATTGTTTCTGGTGCATTCTTGGCTAATTCGTGTACCTTTTGAAAAATGGTCTTTTCTGATTCTTCAGCTACCAATTCATATCCCAACAATTCTAACAGCTTTTTATAGTCTTCTCTTTTTTGAACAATTTTCACCTCATCCAAGAATTTCTTTTCAACTTCATTCTCAATAGAAGCAACATATCCAGGCACCATTAGATGTTCAATATTGTACTTTTGAGAATCCATATTCTCCAGTTTTCTTTGTTTTAAAAAAAATTCTTCTGTCGCATCCTTCAATTTTCCCAGATTCTCTTTTTTCTTCTCCTCTTTCTGAATTTCAACAACTAAAATTTGATTGCAAGTCTCTATCAAGGATTCATAGGATATTTTAATTTGATTTTCCAACTTATCTTTATCTTTCTTTTTATCTGCGATAAGCTGCCCATGCTGGTCTATATAGGCTCTTGCATTGCTTAATATCTGTTCCTCTTCCATTTGCCCAAATCTCTCTGATCCACAAACAGGACACCGTGGAATTTCATTGTTTTGCAACTTTTCAGAACGATATTCTTTTAAAGCATGCTCCTTAGAAACTAAAGTAGTAAGGGAATCAATAATTTCATTTCCATCTGAAAGGATTTTAATTTCCCGCTCAACATCCCTCATGGAATTTTCTAACCTTCCAATTTCTTCCCTTGCTTCATTACACTTTATTTCCGTAAATGCAGCATTACCTATTGCAATTAATAATCCTGAATTATCCCATATGTTATCTTTGGATAATTCTATCTCTTTTAACTGATTAACTTTTTTCTCAATATCTGTAATCTTTTGTGTTCCTTTATGTAACCCCTGTGCTATAGCATTCTTTATCTGTTCTCTTTTAGAGTTCAATATAATTGCCACATCCGTCAAATATTTCTTTGTCGTCCTTGCCTCCTCATCTGCAATTATCTCTCCAAGAAACGTACCTGCCCATTCATATCCGCATCTATACAACATTTCCAATTGCTTTTTCAGTTGTTCTGCATCAAGTTCTGAAATTAAAGTTTGTTCTTCAACATAAATTTGAGTTTCTGGATAGGCTTGAATCTCTGGTGTATCTCCATAATCAGCTATAGTTTTCCTTAATTCACTAATTCTTTCATCTGATACCTTTTTCCCTTCTAAATCTTGCTTATATCGCATTGTATCATCTGCAAATAAATCCAGATTATTAGCGACTGAAATTTCTCTGCTATAGTCCGTAATAAATTCCGAAAACAAATCCGGTAAATCCTTTCTCTTTCTGCTCTGGATTTCTATTGATTTCTGCACATCACAATAATGAAAATTATAAAAATTCTTATCTGCAATTTGAGGGAGCAATTCAGCAGCCAATTCCTCTTTATCATTTACCATGACTGTACTTGCTTTTTCATTCAATTCATCTTTTTTTTGAACTCTTCTAACCACATATTTTTTATCATTATCTATGATTTCCAAAACAACCTCAATTTGTGCATTGCCAGATGCCCGTTTGTTTTTCAAAATTCCATCTACATTCTTTTTACGTTCATCATTATTTGTACTTCTGGTATCAAACGCATTTTTCAATCTGGATATATTGCCTGTCAGACACCACTCAACTGCATCAATAAGCGTAGTTTTTCCTAAACCATTTGGTGCTGATAATAGTACGAATGGTTTTCCCTCAAATAAAAACTCCCTTTTTTCTTGAATTCCTCTAAAATTCTGTATCTTAACTGATTGTATCCACATTTGTATTTAACCACTCCTTAATTTTATCATATTCTTCTTTTATGAAGTTTTTCTTCAAAAAATTATTATCATCTACTCTTTTTTGCACCAACTTCCTTTTCAAAGAAAGAAATTCAAACTCTCCTCTCTCATCCTGTGGAAGACAATCATTTAATTCTGTTACAAATTCCTCATTAACCTTAAAATCACCTACTGGAATCAAATAAAACGGAATTTCAACCGCTTCATCATCTTGAACCTCTATCACGCCATTCTTCTTAAAAAAACATGGCAGGAGAATTTTCCTTGTAACATTTAAAGAGCCTTCTTCTGAACGGTCAACGATTGGATTTTCATACAATATAATTTGAATTACATTATACTTTAACTTTCTAAGTATTTCTTTGTCTTTTGAACCAAATGTCATAAATGCGCTGATTTTCCGATCCCATTTCTCACAAAGTTGCGTTAATTCACATTCTCGTCCATCTAAAATAAAAAACAATTCATCACAAGTCTTGCTAATATATAAACAGATGAATTCTTTTGGGAGTTTTTCATTTTCATCATATAACATTTCTACGGACAATCCATATGAAACAGCATCTTCTTTCTTTATGATATTAGAATAATTGCTTTTTGTAAAAAATTCCTGTAACAGCATCTAAAACTCCTTTCCTTTGACACAATTTTTTGCAAAAATGCTTTTTTCGCAATTTTCAATTTCATCCCATTGATTCGCATCTATCTTAATACATTCCATACACTCAATGTAATAAACATCTTCATCTACATCCATAACAGAATTACCATCAGAAATATTAGCAACATTATACTTATACTCTTTTTTTCCACAAGTTTCTCCTTCCATAAACCATTTTTGCGGTTTTTCCAAATACATCCTTGAACAAATATTCCCTTGAACACTTATTTTTTTCCCACGGCTTACGGCTGGTAAAATCACACTGGTATCTACAAAATCTTCTTTAAATTTTATACATATATAACTTGTATAAGAATTATCAATATATGTTTGTGGTCTAAGCATATCTTTATCTTTTTCCATATTAAAGTCTACTTTATTCATACATAAATTCAATATGATTTTCCAAAAATATTCTAAAAATGACTCAATCTCCTCTCTACATTCAGCCATTTTTAACTTTCTTTCAGCAATTCCAATATCCATATAACCTTTCACATATTCACTGTTTTTATGGCTAACTGTATTAATAATCTGATATTGTCCTTCTTTAGTTTTCGCTAATTCAGACATCCATGACTGCGTATTGCCAGCTATATGGTTCAACAAATTAACCTTTTCCGTTTCTATTTGTGGATTCTCATCAATTGTTGTAATATATTGTTCACCCACAACAGTCCTGACATAAGCTGCAATATGCTCTTCCGACTGTATATTCATTATGTTAAGAATGTATTGCTGAAACTTTTTCTTCTCAACTATTATCTGTTCAAAGTCGGGCTTTTCTAATGTATAACGTTTTTGCATATATCCAAGCGCTAAGCCCAAAAGGATTTTTTTTCTATCCTCGTCATCCTCAAAAATATCTGACTCTGGAAACTCTTTTCCCAGTTTTTCAGCAACATCTTCCTGATAGTCAAAAATATTTTTTCCTTTTATAATATCAAAATCTCCCAGAAAACGAGAAACAGAATTTTCATGGGCTCTTTCTTCAAATAGCTTTTTCTTCTGTTCCTCTTTTTTATTGGATGAATAAATCTTACTTTTAAACCAAGCAGCCGGATTTTCAATGATATCAGGTTCCTCAGATTTAGAGCAATCAGCATATTCTTTCATTTTATCTAAATCCGGCATTGTAACTTTCTTCTCTCTATGAATTATTAACAATGGCTTTTTTGTAAAACTCAATCGAAACTCTTCCATCCTCAAATATTGATAATAAAGGTCTGTCATGATTTCCTTCATTATAGGATTTTTCTTAGGATAATACTTTACCTGAATAAATTTCAATGTACCGTCACTACAAAAAACATCCACATCCTCCAAAAACTCCAAACAAACATACTTTGTTTCTTTATCTAGCAAATAGTTAATTGCAACCAGATCTTGAAATAAAAAACCTCTTATTTTATCACTTGCATCCCTGTTTTTATCTCCTAAATACATATCTTCTAATTTCTGTATTTCATCAAAATCAATACTTTTACTTAATTCTTCCATTTTTTTCTCCTTCTCGTAATTTCAATTAATTTAAAAAGCAAAAACCTACATTATCAAATTAATTTCTGCTCCTGCTATTCAAAATATTAAAAATAAATGTTCCTGTTTTATAATACAAATTTATTAAATATATTCAGTGCATGATTTTAATATTATAATTAAATTATTGTATTTTTAATAATTATACCATATATTATCCTAAAGTTCACTATAATCGTCAAAATATTTATAGTTCAAATAATTCCCTAAATGTCATAATTATTGATTATAAATATTCATAGCGAACGGCAAAATTGCAATAATTTTTATATGACAACAAACTTAACTTTCGTCCCTCTTGCAAACAAACAGGGAAATAATTCAGAGGATTTACATGGCATCCTGCTGATTATTTCCCTTATGTCTTGATATTATATTTTATATTCACTTCACCATAACAAAATCATCGTTAACATTAAAGTTTAAAATAGGCAACCGATTCTTTTAATTCTTCCGATATGCTCTTCGTATCTGTCGTCTGGAAATTTATCATTTCCATATTTTCCCGCAGCTCTTTTATGGAATCTGTCGTTTCCTCACAGCTTGCAGCATTTTTCTCTGATACAACAGACAAGCTGTGTACTTCCTCAAGCACCTTTTCCTTATCCTGATTTAAAGCATCTACTTCCTTTGATATATTATGAATGGTATCCACCGTAATATTGATTTTGTCATTAACCTTATCAAAACTATCACTTACCGTAGACAGTGCGTTCCCTTCTGAATCAACTACTTTTTTAATCTGATTTGCAAGCTGCACATTGTTGCGGGATTTGTCTATAATTTCATCTATAATACTTTGAATTTCTTTTGCTGATTTGTCGGATTCCCCAGCCAAAGTCTGTATGGAATCGGCAACGACCGAAAAACCGGCTCCTGCCTCCCCTGCTCTTGCAGCTTCAATGGAAGCATTCAATGCCAGCATACTGGTCTGACTCGCAATGCTTGTAATTGCATCTGCCGCCTTTCTAATATGTTCAATTGATTCATTCGCCTCATCAATCCCCATTACAACATCTTCAGATATCGTAACTGTATTTTTATTTGCATCAATTAAAAGCGATAAATTATCCTTTGCCTCGCTACTAATCATCTCAATTCCCTGTGCCTCTTTTTCTGCAGACACTACACTTTCAGCAATAGAAAGTATGCTCTCCCCCACATTCTGCATGGCTTCTGCCGTACTCTGAACCGATTCTGCAATATTCGCAGAACTTTGTGACAACTCATTTACGGCATCCACAATACCCTCCGTTGCTTCATTAGAAGTCTGAATACCACTATGAATCATTTTTACATTCTGATTCAGCCTTGCTGTCTTGTCATCCACTTCTGAAATAATATTTTTTAGATTGTTCTGAAGTCTTTGTGCAGAATCAATCAGCAATGAAATCTCCTTAATAGATGATGCATCGGCTACGTCAATTCCTAAACTACCGCTTGACAGCAAATGCGTATAATCGGCGATTCCGATAATCGGTTTCCTTATTTTTAATCCGACACCTATGATTGCCGCCGCACAAATCACTGCCACACATATGAACACAAGCACTATAGTCTTTGTGTTGTCTGCAATATTGTCCCCTACAATTGATTCTGGTATCCCGGCAAATGCCATGCCGACAACCTCATCTGAACTGCTATAAACAGGGATATAACAAACATAATACTTTTTGCCTCCAATCACTGTCCCAGCTGCATAGTACTCCTTCCCCTGTTTGACATCCTCCCAAATCCCCTCTGCAGACTTTGTCCCAATATTACGCTCTCCATCTTCCTTATAAATGGATGTGATAAATCTTACATCCTCAAGAAACAAAGTAAGCTCAATATCCTGACTGGTATAACTGTCAATAAAACCCAGACTGGCATCATCTACCGCCAGAATATCTTCATCAATATCCCACTCAAAATATTCCCTGACTGCTGTGGATGCTGCCTGCAAACGTAAATATACATCCTCTTCCAAATTGCTTTTCATTTTATGAATCGCTACCAGAGAAATCGTAGCGGATGCTACAAATAATGGAATCAATCCAATTAACATACTAGTCACTAAAAAGGGTAATTTCTGTTTCTTCATATATCTCCTCCAAAAGTATCTTGTACATCTGTCTCAAAACGCCGTTTCTAGTTTGTATATTATAGCATAATCCAAAATAAATGTACAGAAATAAAGCATATAATCAGTTTTTTATCACGCCATTCACACCATAATTTCACCGTTCACGAAAAAATATCGCCAAAGCAAAAAAATATGCTATAATTATTATCTGAACATAGTTATGATTACAAGGAGGATATTAAAATGAGGAAACAATCAGCACGCATTTATATTGCAGCGCTTATTTTGTCATTTATATTAGTACCGTATACTATAAGTACGGCTGCTCTCCCAGCACAGGAAGGAACAAAGACGACCGAAAATATAGCAGATACCCTACAGGAGCCAGCAGCGTCAGGAGAACCACTAACTGAAATCCCGATACGGCTCACTGGTTCAGATGCAGAAGAAAAAAATATTATACTGGAATGGGACACTGTAAACGGCGCAACTGAATATGCTGTTTTGTTATGGGACAATAACGCATGGAAGGAAATAGACAGAACACAGGAAAACGTAGAAATTGTTCCCCTTACCGATTATGGAGCTACAAACACCCTTAAAATCTGTGCTTATAGCGTTGAGCAGAAACAGATTGGGGAATCCACCCAAGTCAATGTGTTGATTCCGGCAAAGGTTAAAAAGCTTAAGACGACTGCATATTCCAAAACAAAAGTGAAATTGCGCTGGGATGCTGCAAAAGGTGCTGATTCCTATAAAATCTATAAAAAGCAAGATGGGAAAAAATACAAACTGGTAAAGACTATAAAAAAGACAGATATCCGTCTGGATGTAAAAGATAAAGAAACTTACCAGTTTAAGGTGGTTCCTGTTTTCAATGGCACTCTTGGAACAATTTCCGGAAATGCAGGCATAATTAGTTATTCAAATAAAGAATTTGTATCAATGGATCACCAGAAATACACCTATACGGAAATGTGTGGGGATATTCAGTCACTGTGTAAAAAATACAGTGAATATGTTTCTTATGAAACCATTGGTTATTCCGAAGAGGGCAGAAAAATTTATGACGTCATTCTGGGAAATAAAGATGCGGACAAGACCATACTTGTTGTCAGTACACTTCACGCAAGGGAATATGTTGCGACAGTTGTCTGCATGAAACAACTGGAATACTATCTATTAAATTATAACAAAACGGTGGATGGGACAAAATTGTCAGATGCATTTAGCAAATGCAATGTTCACTATGTCATGATGGCAAATCCGGATGGAGTTACCATTTCACAGACAAAAAAGCCATATTGGAAAGGTAATGCGAACGGAATCGATTTAAATCACAACTTCCCTTATTCATTTAAGAAGGGGGGCAAAAGAAAAAATGGCAGCTATAGCGGAGCAAAGGCTGCAGGTGAAAGTGAAACAAAGGCGATTATCCGCCTTACCAAAAAACTGAATAAAACGCAAACACTTGCCGTTGTCAATTACCATGCAATGGGTCAGATTGTATTTGGTGATTACAAAAGAAAAAACAAGGCCCTCCGTGCTGATATCACAGATATGTATAAAATTGCAAGAAATACGACGGGGTATTCCAGCGCCGCTGGTTATAGTGCTGGTTCGCATGGAAATTACAGAGATTACCTACTTTATAAAGTGAAAGTGCCAAGTATAACAATCGAAGTTGGACGCATAACCTGTCCGGTTCCAAAATATCAGTATGCCTCCACTTTTAACCGTAATAAACTGGTTGTATTAAGAGAGGCTGTATGGTTGAACGAGAAAAAATAACTGTATTCCTCTTCTCCGATATGCCATTTCGTCCCTCCAGCAAGAACTTTACTGTTCTGGCAGCTCCATCTCATAATTCATTTTCACGAATCCAAACTTCTCATACAACGGTCTCCCCATATCCGTTGCTTCCAGAGAAATTGCGGTGATACCTCTCTCTTTTGCGTCAGCAACTAAAAGCTCCAGTGTCTTATATGCAATTCCTCGTCTCCGATAACCGGGATTAGTATACATGTTCATAATGTATGCTTTGTTACCACTGGCATTGTGATAGGTTGGCATTACTCTGAAATAACTGATTCCCCCAGCCCCAATAAATCTGTCACCATCAAAAACAAGATAGGCCGTATGCATTCCACTCGCCAATGTCTTTTTATAATAATCGCAGGTCTGAATTTCTACTTCCGTCATATCAACATCTTCTGCTAATTTATTGGCAGCCTTTAATACTTCAATTCTTGACGATGTTAGGAAATCAATATCTTCTATTGTTGCTTTTTTATATGTGAAGCCCATATAGCTCTTCTCATCCCTTCCTCCAATAATTTCGGCTGAATATCGGGATATGTCCAATCCTCCGTCAATTCATCCACCAAAATAATGTTTTCTATTTCGCTATGTAGCTCCTTCTCAAATTCGTGTATATCTGCGAAATACAGCATACCAAATGTCTCCTGTCCATCCATCTGCTCTGAATCTGTCACAGAATACACGCAGATTGGGAAAATATTATAATCCATTGCCCCCGTTTCCTCATATAATTCTCTCTTGGCAGTATCTAAAATATGTTCCCCCGCTTCTCTATGCCCTCCGGGAATTTCATAGGTATCTCTTTCCCTGTGCTTACAGAAAACAAACTTTCCATCTACCCTTGCAATAATAACGGCAAACTTTAGTAAAGTGTCATCTATCCTGTCGTAAAACTGTACTTTTGTCATAGTTATCTCCTTCTATTTACTTATCCTAAATCCATTGGATAAACGCTGTCTTATCCTCGCTGTTATATCCCGCTCTCCGGTAAAAATTCAATGTGCTTTCCTGCTTGGAGCCGGTAAGCAGCATCAACTTATAGCAATTTTCCTTCAATGCAATTTCCTTTGCATAGTTTAAACACGCTGTTGCCAACCCCTTCCCCCGGTGTTTTTCATCTGTTATGACATTCTCTACAAAAGCATAGGGTTGCTGATTATGCGTTAAATTTGGAATAATTACGCAGACACAGGACGAAACAATCTTTCCGTCTACTTCTGCCACAATAATATGGTGGTCTTTGTCATCCACAATCCGTTGCCATAATGCCATCAAATCTTGCGTTTGCTCTGGCATAGGATTATCATGAAGCTGCATATATAATGTCATTAAGCTATTGTAATCCTGTTTTGTAATTTCACGAATCATACTCTAATCACCTCTTATATTTAATTTAATCCTCCACTCACCTCGTATTGCTTTGTGGAAGTATTAATTCATTTAAACCGTTATCTCAATCTGGTTTCCCTCAATCCCAACAATGCAGCTTTCATAATAGCCATCACCTGTTGTTCTGGGCCCGCTGATAACTTCATAACCATCTTCCTTTAATGTTGCCGTCAGCTCGTCCACCCTTCTCTTACTTCCAACACTAAAGGCTATATGGATATATCCCATCCTCGTCAGCGTCTTTTCATAATCCTCCATCAGGGATTTATTCATAATTTCTAATCTTGCTCCATCATCAAATGTCAGAAAATAAGAGCAGAAGCCAGTTGTCGTATTATAGTATCCATCATTCGTTTTGGCACCAAAGTATTTCACAAAAAATTCCTTTGCCTTTTCTATCTCTTTTACATACATTGCCACATGCTCAATCTTCATAAATGCCCTCCGTTATGTCCTTTCACTTCAATAGGGAACCAGAATCTATCACGATAAATCCACGCAAAAATCCGCCCTTTTATGAGACTCATAATCCCCCTTAGATTTATTATATCATCACAACTTCCGTCTCGATATATTTTTCGCAATCGTCTAATTATATCACAATATTTGCTATAATCGCACGTTTTTTATTTATTTTTGTTTAGGTGATTGTGAAACTCATGTTCACTAGGCGGATAGCCATAATATTATATAAATTTACGCCTTTGTAATTTGCACAGCAAAGACAACGAAGTAAATTTATATAATATTATGGTTATCACGTTAGTTTCTATAAATAATTTCTCAAACACCTATTGTTTTGTTAAATTAAAGGGGAACAAAACTTTACATAGAAAAATACTTGATACGAATATAAGACCAAATAAAAAATAAGAAATGCAAATTAATGCAACGTATCTTCTCCGATATCTGTTAATAATTCATTTAATTCTTCTTCACTTAACTGATGCTGCAGGCAGTATAAAACAGCTGCATCAAACCGATTGCGGGGATACAGAATCGGACGGTTGCCTACTGTCAAAAGCTTCTGCGTTTCTTCTACTGATAACTGACAGAGAAATGCCATGCGAATTAAAAAATTTCTTGTCGGCTGGCGGCGTCCATTAAGAATCTGGTAAGTATAAGAGCGTTCCATGTTCAATTTGATAATAACATCCTTCGCCTGAAGCTGTTTCTGCTGTAATAATTCGTTTAAAAAAGAGGAAATACTAATATCCGAAAAAGAATCCGATTTTTTAAATTCTTCGATATCCAAATTCTGTAATAAATTAAGTAATTCTTCTGTTGATTTCATAAATCCCTCGCCTTGCCTTACTATTTTTCGTTATATAAAACTATTTTACCATAGTATGCTTTCGTTTTGGTGGGCAAATTTGCCCATTTTTGAAATGCAACCGCCACTATATTGAAGTAAATCCTACTCAAAAAAGAACCTTGTTTCATAAATAAAGCTATACTATAATGCAAGTAATCAGATTGCGGCAGCAAGGCTGTCAAAGGGAGGTTGAAACTTTGGATAATCAGGCAATCGTGAACGATTTTTTGCAGCAGTATAATAAGAGTAATAAATGTATAGAATTACCGGAATTTTTGAAGGAATACCGTATCATCTCCTGTTCCTATGAACGAAAAGAAAAGTCCTGTTATCTGGTAGCCAATCGGAACACAGACGAAAAATATCTTTTAAAAATAAACCAAGGAGAGAATGAAAGAGAGATATTAAAGATAGAACATGAAAGAATCTGTCAGTTAGCAGAAAGCTTCCCCGCAGAATACAAGAAGTCTCTCTATTGGAAAGAAGAAAAAAACGAGTATCTTTTAAGGCACTATATCTCAGGAATGGATTTAGAAAAATATCAGGAACGCAACCGGATACTTCGTGTTCAGGAAATATTACGCATTACAATTGAACTTTGTGAAATCGTAGAAAAATTACACTCCATGACACCACCAGTACTCCACCGGGATATCAAGCCCAAAAATCTGATTATTGATGATAGAGGCAGGCTGCATCTGATTGATTTCGAAACTGCAAGAAATTATAGCGAAAACAAGACAAAGGATACCATTTTTTGTGGAACGCTAGGCATTGCAGCCCCGGAACAGTATGGATATTCCCAGACGGATGTCAGAACAGATGTATATGGTATCGGAAAGGTACTGGAATTTCTTTATGAAGAAAATAATGGCGAACAATTTAGTAGTGCCAGAATCCAAAAAAGAATAAAAAATATTATCAAAACAGCGACCGAATTTGACCCTGCACACCGCTACCAATCTGTTTCCAGACTCAGACAGATTCTGCAAAAAATTTTGAACAAGGTGGATGAAAAACAGCTCTTACAAAAAATTCAGATAATCGCAATAGTAGAAGCAATAACAGCAATCATTCTGATAGGTGCTGTTGTTTTTGTGCCCCGGCAGTTTCATACCAAGCAGGAAGAGAATGAAAATACACCTAAGACATCTATAGAGGAGACGTCGAAAGATGAACCAGAACCGGGGGAATTGTCCAATGAGACGCTCCCGCTATTGGACAGCGACCTTGAAACCGTAGCACAATCTATTACAGGAAAAAAGAATAACCGGGCAGCAGATTATGACCAGATTACCCGGATTGCCGTGATTGGCAACCAGATATATAACATGGAGACCGGGCTTGATGAGCTGGAAGAAATGGTACATGGCCATGAATTTGATAATCAGCTGATTAATGGCGGTATTGATGATATCACGTTACTATCCCGGATGCACAACCTGAAAGAGGTGTTCCTGTGCGACCAGAATATTATGGATATCACGCCACTAAAAGGACTTCCCATTGAAAAATTATACCTTTCCGGAAACCAGATAAAGGATTTTTCTATTATTGAAACATTAGAACAGCTACAGGTATTATATATTGTAAATAATCCGGTTTCCATTTTACCAGACGTTTCAAAGTGCAGTCAGCTTCTGACATTAAATCTTTGTGGAAACACGTATAGCAATCTGGATTTTTTAGAGAAAACTAACATTGCAAGGCTTTATATCATGGATATTTATGTAGAAGATGAGGATTTTACACCGCTTCAAAAAATGCCGAATCTCACCTATTTGTATACCGCCCACAACCAGAAAGCATTTTATGAAATACTACCAAAATTATCACAGCTAACAGGGCTGGCACTTTGGGAATACCGTGAAAAAGACCTGACTATATTAAAGGCTTTGCCAAATATAGAGGAGCTGCTTGTGGCTGGCGATATGGTAGAAAGCATGGAGGGAATCACGTTCGCATCAAATTTGCATCACCTGTGCATTGATGGTTCAGCTATCAGTGATATTTCCGAAATTGAAAAATTAAACAGAATTTATTTTTTTAAAATCAATGGCAATACCATCAAGGATTATACGCCACTTTTTAAATGCAGCAGTTTAGAAACGCTCAGTGCAGATTCTAATCAACAGGAGGCAATTAATACGATTAATCCAAACCACACCTTCCGGCTTGTGGATGAATAGAGAAAAGGTAAAGGAACAACATACCTTCCAGATTTCACACAGTATAAGTTATAAAATGCCATCAGTGGGCAGATATGCCCACCAAACAAACGGCTTTTTATGATAAAATGTGATGACTTAATTACTTTCCATATCTGTATTTTTAATGACTCTTGAGGAGAATATAATGGCATTTTTACATATATATCTTAAAAATACAAAATGGAAAAAGAAAGGGAGGATTTATATTATGAAAATCAGAGTAAAAGCAAAAGCATCTTTACTGGCACTTTTTCTTTTGATGGTGGCAGGATTGTTTACGGCAATCTATGCTACGTCCGCAGAAGATGCTGCACCAAACGGATTACTTATAACATGCGATGTGGATTTTGACGATGAGGGGAATCCAACCAAAGTAAGTGATGGGGCAGCATATAATAACGAATTCTGGTCACCTCTGGGAAATGGGACATATTCTATTGTGTTTCGGTCAGAGGGTAACGAGGATATGGTATTATCAGCAGACGATATTACCATTACTGATAATAACGATGCAGAGATAACAGAAGAAGATGTTTTCTATAAAGAAACGGTGGAAACCAGCTTTGTCAATCTGGCATTTTTTAAAACTGGTGAGTACCGCCTGGTCTATGTTCCCGAAAATGGAGAGAAACAGTCTATTGCATTTGAAGTGGGGCTCCCGGATGTCGGATTTTATAAGACTACATCTGCCGGAGAAGATACCATTTTATATGACCTTGATTTGAACGAAACAGGTGTATCCAACGAATTCTATATGATATTAAACAGTAATGAGGATATGATAGTTTCATTGGATTCCTTATGTGTAAACTGGGATAACAATAAAAAAATTGATGACTATCTGAAATATGAACCCTCGGGCAATCACTGCTATAAAATAACAGTCAATCCAGACATTGTAATTGCCGAACCGATAGATATCACTGCCAAGGTAACTGTCAAAGAAAAGAATGGTGATAGTTGGGATAATGAGCGGACAATCAATGTAAGAAAGGAAAAGGAAAGTAAGCTTTCCTTCGCCGATGGCTTTACAGATGAGGGCTGGACAGAAAATGGACCTTCTGATTTACAGCAGAATGCCGAATACTACACCGGTTGTATATGGGCTTCTCGCCCCTATATAAACTGGAGTGCTCTGAAATATGGAGAAACAGCAGTAACGGCAGAACAGCTAAAGCTTACAGATGCATGGGGCAAAGTCGTAGAAGGCACGGTTCTTAAAAACGGTGAAAAGGACGGTTTTATCGGAATGCAGTTCCCGAAAACAGGGTGCTATACACTTCGTTATGAAAGAGAAAATAAACCCCTCGGTGTTCTCTTAATAGAGGTCGGTTACCCAAGCGTCGGTTTTTATAAGGATGAGACAATATCCGATAATGACCTTCTTTCAGACAATGAAGGTGGATTTACTTTCCAATATGGCAAGCTGAGTAACCGCACATTTTACGTACTTTATAATAGCGACAATGAACCGGATATGACCATATCCGATGTTGCTATTTCTGCATACACCTATGATGAGAATGAGGAAGCGGTCGCTTTGCCCGATGATTTTATAAGAAAGGAAGCATTAAGCAAGGGCAAGGGATATAAGCTTACCATAAAAGAGAAAACAGACAAAGAGTTTAACGTCGATGTATCTTACAAAAAGATGTATCGCTATGAAGATGGAAGCACAGAGGAATATGAGGACAAAGAAGTGATTGCCCTTAGTCCCAATGGACAAAAGGAAATTCTTGATATGAGCAAGGCAGCATGGAATTACAAAGAGGCATTCACTTACGATGGCACTGCAAAGGAAGTAACTCTTACCGGACTTCCGGAGGGCATAACTGTAAGCTATACCAATAACAAAGCAACGGAAGCAGGAGACTATACGGCAAAGGCAGCATTTACCTATGACAAGGACATCTATGCTGACCCGGATATTTCCAAAATATCCGAGCTGAAGTGGAGTATCGTTAAAAAAGCAGCCGCATCAACGACCACGACCCAGGCACCAGCGACTTCACAGACGCCTGTTACAACCCAGACACCACCAGCAGAAGACAAGATTGGCGATACGAGTGTTGTCAATGGTAACACCTATCAGATTCTTTCAACGACCGCCGGTAAAAAAGAAGTCTTATATAAAAGCGGTGACAAGAAAGCAGTTAACATTAAGATTCCCAGCACGGTTACGATTAACGGAACTGCGTATAAAGTAACCGCTATCGCAGACAATGCTTTTGCAGGGAATAAAAAGCTTACAACTGTTACGATTCCAACCAGCGTAACAAAGCTTGGCAAGAATGCATTTATGAACTGTAGTAAACTAAAAAGCGTTACGATTCCAAAGAATGTAACAGAAATTGGCAATGCTGCCTTCAAGAATTGTAAAAAATTAAATAAAGTAACATTCAAAGGTACGAAAATCAAAACAATTGGCAAAGATGCTTTTAAAAATGTCAATAAGAAGATTACAGTTAAGGTTCCAAAAAGCAAGAAATCAGCATATAAGAAACTTCTTAAGAAGGCTGGTTATAAAGGGAAAGTAAAATAGTAAATCCCTTATCTCTAATATCAAAAAATTATAGTATCATTTCCATTTATGATGCTTTCTTACATGAAACAAGCCCGAAACCTCTTTCCTTAAGGTTTCGGGCTTATCTCTTAGAAGGGTTTTATCTATCATTCAATACTCGCCTCTCCAAACGCCATAACATGCCTGCCCCTATCATACAAATTGCAAAACAAAGCAATCCATACTTGATGTGAAGCAGTTTTATCTGTATTTTATACTCCTCCTCGATAAGCACATTTTCATTATCAATCGAATATCCAAGCTTTCTTAACGCTTCTACCTGAAGTCCGTCCAAATCGTGTTGTTCATACTGTATCCTTATGCTTACAGCTTCCTTTAGCAATCGGTTATCCACTTCTGCAATACAGAAAAAGCTCTCCTTTTCCTTTGATTTCACCACCATAAGCTTTGCCGCCTTATATTGTGGGGCAACAACAGTCCCCTCCCCATCCGAATCCGCAGGGTCTCCCTCCATAGAATAACGGATATCAAATTCTGCGCCGCCCTCTGTCAATTCCGGAATTACCATATCCGGCGTGCTTTGATTATTTTCCCATAATGCCTGTTGCAATTCCGATAACGCTGCCTCATTCATATAAATTGTTTTCGTATCCGGCAGGGGAGCCACATCAAACAGTTCCTTGACATATTCCTCAGACAGCATAGTACAATTTATTTCCGCCTTTGCCCCACGGTACATTACCATAACAGGGACATCCATCTGCCGGCTTACCTTTGCAACTCCTTCGTTTTTGAGCAGCTCATCCACACGCTTTTTAGAAACCACACCGTCTCCTGTTAGTATATATTCCGCAGGAGTGTTTACATAATGATAAATTCCCCACACATGATATACCACACTGATGGCACACAGTATTCCTGCCAGCACAAAGATACAAATAATTTTTACTGTATCATTCTGTTTCCGAAGCTTTAAAAAATGTTTTATTCTATTTCCCATTTCCTCCCTCTTTTCTAAAATACCAGTACAGCGATTTTGCACTAGAATACTGCGATAGACTGCTATCTCACATTTGGCAAATACCTTATTCTGACTGCATGTTTTCATGTACAGAGTTTGCTTTTCTTACAAAAAACAGCACGACAGCAGAAATAAGAAACATCCCTATCACTGCCATAATCACCCACCATTGTCTCGTATCATCTGCCGATTCATTTTCCTTAGCATCCTTTAGAGGAGACAAAATTGAGGTTTCAAATTCCTGCTCTTGCGTCATTTCGTTGCCCATTTCATCCTCATAATAAAATGTGATTTTCCCCTGGGTTTTGCCATACAAAGAGTCTCCGGAAAGTCCCTGTGCAGTCAGCTCCAGACTTCCATTCATAGCGGTTCCGGCCTCAATGTCTCCCATAAATGCGGAACCAGAGGAGGTCAGACCATCCGCCTCAACGACAGCACGGACATTGTAAAGCATTCCCTTTCCTAAATTCATCGCCTGTGTCTGTAGCTCAATCGTCTCCCCCAGTTGTATCTCCTTCGGAACGGCTACCGGGGCAATCTCAATTTGTACTGCCTGCTGTGCTGATACCTTTACCGTTCCCTGCACAGTATAGGCATTTCCCTTGGCATCTGCATAATCCATCGTAACACCAATATTGTACTGGCCACTGGGCACTGTTTTTTTGACACGGAAAGCAAAGGATAGATTACAGGTCTTTCCGGTTCCCAGCTTTTCGATATAGGTACTATCCGTTTTTTCAAGCAATTCAATATTCTCATCGGGAGCAACTGTTACCAGCATATTTTTTACCCCATCTGTTTTACTGGTATTAAGCAACGTAAGCTTTGCTGTAGATTTCTCCCCGCACAGTACGCTATCCCCGGAAAATTCGTATGAGGAAATCATAACCTTGGGAGCAAATTGGGGAAGAGAATCATCTGCACCATCCGTTGCTGCTGCGTCCCCCTCCGGCTTTTTTCCATCCGTAATTGTCACATAAACCGTAAAATCCTGATTAATTTCATTTCCTGCCTCATCCTCTGCACGAACTGACAGGGTAACAGGGTAGCTTCCATTATAGCGGTCCTTTTTTAGCTTTAAGGAAAAAGCCGCAAGATAGCACCCGGATTTCGTTCCTCCCTTTCCCGTCTTATGATAGCCATAAGAAACCGACTTCTCATAATTCTTATAAACAAAGGGTAGATTTTCCCCCTCCCCAAACTTAAGCGTAACGGTCATCTGGTTCTTTGACAGCTTCCTCTTTGCCAATAACGGAAGGACAACCGTTGCAGTTCCTCCCCCCACCTTTGGCACATATCCTCCAGAATAGGATTTTTCCATTCCCTCATATACATGCTTATTGTCAATAACAATGTTGGCTGTACTTCCTGTATCTGCTGCTCCCTCCTGCCCCTCTCCATCTGACTGTTTTCCATCGGTAATCGTCACATAAACGCTAAATTCCTGATTGATTTCATTCCCCGCCTCATCCTCTGCATTAACCGACAGGACTACAGGATAACTCCCATTGTAACGCTCCTTTTTTAATTCCAGAGGAAAGGTGACCAGATAACAGCCAGCAGTCCGTTCTGATTGATAAAGCTTATGATATCCATAAGTCACCGACTTTTCGTAGTTCTTATACACAAATGGCAGATTGGACGCCTCACCAAATCTCACACTCACTGTCATTTTATCATTCAATAGCTTTCGCTTTGCCAGCAACGGAAGTACCACCACTGCGTTTTTTCCCTCTATCTTCGGAACATAACCGCCCGAATAGGACTTCTCCATTCCCTCATATATATTTTGATTATCAACAATAACCCCTGAAGTACCTCCCCCATCTGATAGCCCCTGCTTTTCATCGGAATCTGTGCTTTGCTGCCCCGCTACATCGGTCTTCGTTAGCGTTTCTGCAAAAACCAAAGCAGCACTTGGACAGCTATCTAAGACAATACATCCGATAAGACAAAGAATTGCCATTACTTTCTTCCATTTCCATTGTTTCATTGTTTTCATTCCCTTCCAAATTTCGTAGTATCACATAACAAATGATATACGGATTGTTCCGCACTACGTGCTCCCACAATCCTAAAAACATTCGAACTCCGCCCTATCGGGCTTCTTTCTCATGTTTTGGCGGGTTTCAAGGTTATGCCTTTTCATGCAAGCATGAATGGCATAACTTTGAAACCCTTATATCATCAGGTCCAGTACATGGTCACAAAGCTCTTCAATATCCTGTGCATTATGACTGGCAAGCAAAATGGATTTCCCCGCCGCCTTAAGCTCCTTAAGCAAGCTCCGTATCTCCACAACCCCATATCTGTCCAGCCCGTTAAACGGCTCATCCAAAACCAGTACGTCCGGGTCCTCCATAATCGCCTGCGCAATCCCAAGCCGCTGCCGCATTCCAAGAGAATACTTTGCCACAGGCTTTTTCATGTCAGGATTCAGTCCCACTTTTTCTATCGTTTCCCGAATTTCCGTTTTCCCGATTCTGCCCTTTAGCGCAGCAAGAATCTTCAGATTTTTATAGCCCGACAAATTGGGAATAAAGCCCGGCGTTTCTATAATGACTCCAAGCCGGTCTGGAAAATCCACCTCCTTCCCCACCTGTCTGCCATTAACCAGAATCATCCCCTTGTCACATTTCATAAAGCCGCAGATACACTTCATCAGCACCGTCTTCCCGCTTCCGTTGTTTCCCACCACTCCGTAAATGCTGCCCGGCGGTATACAAAAGCTGATGTTTTTTAGCACCTGCTCCGTTCCAAAGGATTTGCAGACATCCTTTACTTCTATTCCGGCGCAATTTCCCATTGTGTTGTTCCTCCTTTATTCACTCTATTTTTATATATCCCTCGTTTTGCAATATAGATAATGTTACTGCAGGGCACGCTTTCGCTACTTGTCGCTCGTAACGGTACATAAGGTGCCAAAATACGGCACCCCACGCAAGGTACACTTTCACACTAAGTTCGTGTTAAGACACTCACTAAGTGTTCAATGCGAAGTACCGACGGCTCCAAAGTACCCTGTCAGCAACATTATCTATATTGCACAACTCGAGTTTTAAGAATACCAAGTTTCATAATTGCCTATACAATTAAAAATTATTAGTCAAGTAAATATGCCTTCGGTATAAAAAGGGGCATATCGTATTGGGGAAAGCATGGGACAACGGTATACTATGAATTTGTGACTTTGGAAGGGAATTAGGATTTCTTGATATTCCCTCCTTTCCCTAGCAATTTCGGGACAGGACGTCCCGAAAAGACGTCACCGAGCCGGGATGGCGAGTTGGCGTCGGTTGCGACAGCAATAATTACTAAATGGGAATATCTTAGAAATCCTTATTCCCGAACAACGGAACAAATTCATAGTATACCGTTATCCCATGCATACCAAACCACAACCAGCCCCTTTTTATACCAAAGGCATACTTCCTACACCAAGTCAACTTCAAGCACAGAATTTGTTATCACAACTTTCATGTCCCCGTAAACTGAAATGGATAATTCCTCACCTTCCAAAGCGACAAGGCAAACAACATTACACTCACCAACACAAAGAATACATAAGACTGCCAAAGTTTCGGTAAATTATCATAACCAAAGCTATGCATATAATAGGTAGCATGGTTTAGCGGAGAAATCCAGCCGCATAAAATATTGGCAATGCGTATCCGCTCCAATGATATCCCAAACCAGCTTGCCACGATATCTGGATTCAGTACAATTCCAAACATACTGAACACAACGCCTCCTATCATTCCCCCATTATTTTTGCAGAGGTTTAGAAACAATATAATACCTGTCATCGTTACTGCATAACCCGTCATCAATAGAAAAATGTGTATGGTACAATGATAGGGGTCTGTCAGCTCCAATACCTTTACAAATGCCGGGACGGCAATCTTAGCTCCGATATTGGAATATCCTAAAATAGCTGCCGTATCGCTCCACATATTTGCCGGGTATGCTCTGCTCGCCGACAACAGTACTGTTGCTCCAAGAATAAATAGCATGAAACAGAAGGTTGCTGTTAGTAAGTATAGAATCTGTCCCAGCATCCATACCCTTCGATTCGTCCGCACCATAAAATAGGGAACCTCATTGGAAAGGTTTGGCATATCCGAGAAAAGAAGAAGCAACAATATGGAGATTGCAAGCACCGACTGGGAATCCCCAAAGGTCCATATAAATGCCTCCAAGCCCTGTAAATGCGTATCACGGCTTTGGGCAAACTGCATTACTTTATCTGATAAGAGGAAGCAGAAAATGAAGGCAAGTAAAAAGCACATGATAATCTGAGGATTTTTATGCCATTTTCTAAAATTACTCTGGGCAATATAGAAAACTTGTCTTACTTTACACATTTTCTATACACCTCCTTAGTATTTCATAATAGATGACCCCAATCACCAGAAGCATCCCTAAAAGCATCAATATAATCCCCGTATCCCCCAATACCCATGTATGCTTCGGTGCATACCACTCCACCGGATACAGACAGTATAAGGTTTTAAAGTATCTTTCATATACTATGACCAATACATAAAATAGGACAAAGGCACCACCGTATGCGACATACCTGCTGTTCGCTGCAGCGGCAAGAGTTGCCGACACCACCGCCCAGAACATCCCGGAAAGAAAGAGAAGAAATAGATTTCCTGTAAATTCCTCTTCCTTTCCAAGCCACTGCCAGACAAAACAGGCGAATGTAAGCAGCCCCCCTCCGCTGATGCCACATGCTAGAAACTTTCCGAGTATATAGGCGGTTTTGCCACAGCGGGGCAGATATTCCTTTATAAAACCACTCTGATATTCATTCAGCCATGCAGTGGAATAGGGAATGGAAGATAGCACAGGCACGCTTATCTGAAACAATTCCGAGTCAAGACCAGCGTGATAAAGAATCACACACGCAATCAATAGTCCTGCCATAAAATTCACACTGCAAACTGCCCGTTTCAAATCAGTTTCAAAGCTATTCATCTTTAATACCCTAAGTATGGGTCGATGACAGAACCATCAATTGCATTGATGGAAAGGATATTGCCTGTCTGTTCATATCCATATTCATCGGTAATTGTCCCCTCAAAATCCCATACAGGAACGATAAGCCCCGTATCAAAGCTGTCCTTTTCACTAATTCTCGTATAGACAAGTCTCACATCTGTGACCTTGATTGATACCTTCTGGCTTTCTGTCATTCCCTCCAAGTCATCAGAGGCATTTTCAATGACTACCATTTGCTCAAAGGTATCCTTAATTTCGCTAAAAGATTTAATGCTGCTTTTCTCTACTACGGTATCATCGATGCTAAGAGGAGAAAGATAGTAGAAGTCCACAATGCCACTATCATTGACAGCGATAGAAACCGCTTCGTTTTCCCACATCTTTTTTACATAATCTTTGCCCCGCCACTCATCTACAAGCTTAAAGCCTGCCTGGTTATTGACAAATACATCATCCAGCTTCCGCAAACACAAAAAGCGGTACACATCCCTGTAAGGAATCGTGTCACCCTGCTCGAGCCCGGAGTCAATTATCTGTGAAAACTTTCCCTTCTCGTAGCAGGCATAATCCTCTAGTCCCACCTGCTTTAAAAATGCTTCCACCTTCTTTTGTGCCTCCTCCAGAGACAACGTCAGCGGTTCATTGTCCACGCACTCCACAGAGTCTGTATCCTGTATATCCATTGCTATGTCACCTTTATCATCATTATGAAAATCCGGTTTTTTATCATTTTCCCATAGAGCAATCTCAGGAATATCACTTCCTACGTCTGCGTGGGTTATATTACTGGTATATCCGGTTTTATTACAATCATATCGCAGACAGTTCCCATAATTTTCACAATTCTGCATATAGAGAGAATGGAAATTGCCATCCGCTCCGTCGCTCAAACCAAAAAACATCTCACCATCACCGTGCAGCTCATGTAACCAGCTATAAAATTCATCTTCCGGATTGCTGTTGTATAAATCCTTAATGTTCTGGATCTTGTTATCCAAAGGATAATCCGTAAGCTTCACAGAATCTGGTGCCTTTTTATATGCCTCCTGCTCTTCTTTAAGACTTTCTTTCACCTCCTCAGCCATGACAGTATCTCCATCTTTTTCATATCCCTCAAGCTCACTTTCATACCATTGAATCGACTTGGCAATATCTGATTTGGTACGAATCCGCGCTTTCTGCCCATCATAATAAGTAACATCCGGTGTCAATGCCTTCCTTATGGAATCCAGAAAACCCTGCTTAATTTTCTTCTGGCTGACACGGTAAACGGAAAGCTTCTCCACCTCCGGAATCTCCACCTTCGCATCCACATGAACCGACACCTTTAACTTATCATCATCAAGCTGTGTCTGATAGGTCTCATATTGCTTTACCTCCTCCTGAACCTGTTCATAGGAACTTTTATCCTCCGTATTCTGTGCCTCCTGAAGCATCTTATCCATATTTTTTTCCTTTACAATGGATTTCTCCGGATTACTGGCACAGCCAGCCAAAGTGACTACCAATATTCCTGATATCAGCAATGCCATCACTCTTTCTTTCATATTATCTCCTCCAATCTTGTTTCATCTGTCTTTCTATATTTCATAAAGTTTCACAGCATGGTATCAATAATACCCGCATAGCAAAACGTCCATGTTAGATATATTCTAGCATGGACGTTTTCACCAAGTATTCATCATTTTTTAAACAAATTGTAAAATCATTCGTGTTCCTTCCCCTAAAACACTTTCAATCTGCATCCTGCAATGGTGCCGTTTCAGTATAATTGCCGTAATAGCAAGCCCCAGCCCTGCCCCACCACTCTTTCTGCTTCTTGACTTGTCAATCATATAGAATGGCTCCAGAATCCGTTCCTTCTCCTCCTCCGGGATTCCCTTTCCAAAATCCCGGACTTCTATGCTATTCTCTGCTGCCGAAAGAATAATGCAATCTCCCTTTGTACTCGCCTTTCTGGCATTGTCAATCAGATTGATTAACACCTCGGTAAATAAATCGGCATCTACAAAAAAGGATTCACCGTCCTCATGGCATTCAAGACAAATTCCATCCTCCAAAAGCTTACCCATACATGCCTCCCTTGCATTGCGGAATAAAGCTTCAGCGGAAACCTCTGCAAGATTTATCTCTTCATCCTCCGAAAGCAACAGCAGATTCATCATCTTTTTCGATAACCGTTCCAGGCGGCAGCTTTCCTCATAGATGTAGGTGAGTGCCTCCTCCTTATCCTCCTCCGGAAGCTTTACCGTTAAGAGTGTTTTGGCATATCCCGAAATCGCTGTCATAGGTGTTTTCAATTCATGGGTTAAATTCCCCATAAATAAAGTCCGTTTTTCTTCTTCCTCCGAAAGCTTCCTGATGCGAAGCTGCACCGCCTCTGCCATCTGATTAAAATTGTCGCTTAACTCGCCAATCTCATCCTTTCTCTCAACCGCAATTCTGTCATCATATTGTCCCTTCGCAATCTGCTTTGCCCCATCATTTAACTTCTTTAATGGCATAAGCACCTTATTTAACACAATAAAAAGGAAAAAACATACAAGCATCGTAATGACAACAGTCAGAAGAATTAACAAAAAGGCAAGCCCCTGCATCCGCTCCCACACATAAGTAACGTCCTCCATCCAGTAAAATATATATTTATCATCCCCCACCTGCAAATAGTCAAGATACACAAAAAAATGCCTGTTTTCCCACTGCATTTGTGCCATTTCCATCCCGGAATCGGAAACGGGATTATATTCTAACGCTTCAAAATCCTTCTGCTCCAAAACAGTACAATTAAAGATTTCTACCCCCTCTTCTCCCGCTTGATAAAAACATACCAGCATCTCATCCTTTTGCTGTTTTAATATATATTGTAAAACCTTCCTATCAACAGCATTTTCCTTACGGTTGTTCAATGTATCGATTCTATCCTCAAGCTTTGAAAACACGGTTAGAACATTTTTAAAGCTCTGACCCTCTGCCGCATCAAGAGAGTTCTTTTTCACCAGATTATAAATTACTATGCTACAGACAGCTAGCGAAAAAAGAATGCTGCTGCAACAAATCAATATGATTTTGGTCTTTAAACGCATCCTACTCCTCCAGTCTGTACCCCATCTTGGAAATCGTTTTAATGTTATCATTTAAGGAAAGTTTCTTGCGAAGCTGCCCGATATGCACATCCACCGTTCTCGTTTCTCCCATATAGTCCACACCCCACACGCGGCGCAGGAGTTCCTCTCTGGAAATGGCAATATTTTTATTCCGCACCAGTACACAAAGCAGCTCAAATTCCATCGGTTTTAATGAAATTTCCTCACCATTTTTCCGAACCGTGTGTTCCAATAAATTAATCTCTATATCCAACACATGAATAACATCATCCGACTTTTTATTTCTTTCTAAAACCTTCTCCATGCGTACCATAAGCTCCAAAATCTCAAAGGGCTTTACAATATAATCCTCCGCTCCTCCCTGTAGTCCCTGTACCTTAGAACCGATATCGTCCTTGGCGGTCAGGAATATAACAGGTATTCCATAGGATGTCACAATTTCAAGCAGGGCAAATCCATCCATCCCCGGAAGCATCACATCAAGGAGAGCAATATCATAGGCATGCTCCTCCACCAAGGCGTCGGCTGCCTCCTTACCATCATGAAACATCACGGTCTCATAGCCTGCTACCTTAAGGTTCATTGCAATCATTTTGGCAATGGGAATCTCATCTTCTACGATTAGTACTCTGTTTTGTGGCATGTTCTTCTCTCCTTTCTTTGTGATTATCCTATTTCCGGCTCTAAAAAAGAGGTATGCTGATACATACCTCTATTACGATACAATTATACATGATTTAAAAATTACTAGCAATAAAGATTTTTTCTTTTCCCCAAATTTATAAAACCTTTCATAACTACCGAATCTTTACCTCATAACAATTCTCCTCTGTCAGCTCCTCCTCTCCTATCTTGGGAGCAGACTTTAGAAACAGTAAGCTCTTCACCTGCTCAACATCCAAAATACGCTCTGTTCCGTCTATGAATTCATATTGTCCCTGCTTGGCGTCATAGCTTCTCTGCCCTCCAGATGTAACATAGGGATAAAACGTTCCATCCTTTAATTTAACTCCAATCAATGCCGGTGGCTCCTTTGATGTGGCTGGATTGCTCTGAATCACCGTCTTAATAGAAATCGGAGATATCTCTGCCGCTATTAACGTTGCACCAGTATCACCTAAAGTCCCTTGACATTTTGTAGAATACACATCATCCGTCCCCTGTAAAGTCCAGTCAAATTCCCAGTCACCCTGCCGTTTGGCAGTAAAATCAGTCTTTTCAAAAACACCCAAATCAGATAGCTTTACATGAATGGGCTGGTTTAAAAAACTACCCTTCTCCTCCGAAAACAGACTGAGATGATATTCTAAGCTGCCATCCTCCATTTCATAAGAAACAATTAGCTTACCATTTTCATCCTTGGGAACCGGGGAACCATCTTCCAAAACCACAAGACCGTATGGTCCCGTAACTAAACCATCATAAAATCCTCCACCTAAAATACTGGTGTCCCTGCCACCTACGCTAACCTTCACAGAGCCAAAGCCCGGTTCCTCTGTTTCGGCAAGCTCATATCCCTCCACCTTAAAAGAAATATAGGCATTATAATTATCAACAATGGTCTGTTTGGCAGTCACTGTGACCCCATCTATGGTAACCGCCTGTTCTAAAAAATCTGCCACCGCTGTTTCCTCTAGGTCAGGTTTCTCCTCTTCCTGCACCTGCATTATCTCCGTTAACCCTTTGCTCCATTGATGATATACTGCTGCCCCTGCCGTAATGCCTCCAATTGCAAGAATACCAACCATCAGACAAGCTGCGAAATGATGTACCCGCCAGAATGAATCTGTATCCGTTCTTTGGGACAAGTGTTCCGGCATTTCTATCTCCTGATATATCTTTTTATATGCCTCCTGTACACTATTTGTTACGATTTCTGGAATTTCTACTTGTTTCTTTAATATATTGATTGTATTTTGATTCATACTAAGCACCCTTTCTATCTACAATATACTCTGCAATGAAAGCTGATAAATATCTGCAACCTTCTTCCTTGCCCTTGATAGCCTTGTTCGAATTGTCGCTTCTGGAAGCTCCAGAATCTGACTAATTTCCCTTGTCTTAAATCCCTCCACATAATATAACATAATAACAAGACGATACTTTTCATCCAAGGTCTTTAATGCTTCCTTCCATTCTACATTTTCAAACTCCTGACTAGGATCTGCCAGTTCCGGCACCTCGCTACAATACACAAACATCTGTTTCTTCCTCAGTACATCGTTACATTTATTTACGAGAATTCTAATAAGCCAGCTACGAAATCCTGAAGGTTTCCTCAATGTTGCAAGGTTTTCCCAACAGCATAAAATCGTATCCTGTACCGCATCCGCCACATCCTCATCTGAATACAAAATCGCCCTTGCTGTCTTATACATCATTTGCATGTGGCAATCCATCAAATCGGTAAATGCATCTGCATCTCCTCCTTGTGCTTTCTTAATTAGCTTTATCATAGAATTTGCCTCCTCTTTTACAGCATGCATACTTCATTTTTTAGTTACTCAGACTTCATCCTTAAAGTTTGAGTTAAAATATAATTACCCGGGATTATAGAACCATTAAGAACCGATTCTAATATAAAGACGTGGGAAATGTAGAAAATGTTTCAGATGAGTTTTCTAATTCAAAAATAATTTGCATGCAATGAGTCATCGCCCCAAACAACAACACCGCCAGTCACAAAAAATATCTGCAACTGGCGGATTAAAAACAGCTTTTTATTTCATTCTCTTACTCATACTTACATAGATTAACATACATCTTTTAGATGCCTACTCCCCATATTCTCTTAAATATATGGTCGCCTGTTCTAAGGATATCCCAAACTTATCCTGCATTCTTTGTATAATTGCTGTATCATCAAGTCCATATTCCCGACTCATCTCAACAAATACTTTGATACCTTGATTGATTCCCTGTTCTAAGCCCTCACGATATTTCTCCCTTGCATGTTCCATTCCCCGCTCCATGCCTTCCCGATATCTCTGCCGTTCCAGTTCCATCATCGTCATATATTCCACCCTCCATTCTTCCTTGCTTTTTACCTTATCTACTTCCTCCTGCAATTCTTTCGCAATTCCCGCTGTCGCCAGCTCCCCATTAAAGAAATTCATTAATTCCATGAATTCTTCATCGAGGTCATCGCCTGTTCCTGTTGTATTGATGAATACCTTTACCGCTTCATCTGGCAGTACTAAATCAAGTGCCTCAACACATCTGTTCTCAAACGTATAAATATTCCTTCCTCTTCCAAACATGTCAAAGGTACAGATGAAAATAATATAGCTTCGTTCCAGCTTACTATAATCATCTCCTGGTTCTAATAAATTTAAATCTATCATCCCCTGATAATATCTGCTCCGTTTGGAAAGATTCGCATGTCTGGAATTCTGCATCTCAATATTATAGATTGTACCATTTTCATCGTTTAGGTATACATCTAAGCGTATCCCCTTAGAGTGGTAAAACTTTTTTAAGGTTTTCTCATCATTATAATATTCGATTCTGCGAATTCTAATATGTAGAATCAGCTCCAAGAATTTCTTACATAACTGTTCATTCAACATTACCTTGGCAAACATAAAGTTATCGGTAATGGTTAGTTCCTCGTAACTTTTTTCATCTTCAAAGTACTGGTTTTCTATTGTTTTATTCATATTTCTATCTCCTATTATACTGACCTATTGGTGTATCCGCAACTATAATTCCTGTTTCTACAGCACCTTCTTCAATAGAGTTGGAGATTTTATATTTTTGTAATGGTTGATAGAAATATGTTAGCATGAATTTCAAAGTCTGTCCAACAACTTATAGTTGTTAAATCTGACAACCTCTGGTTGTCAAAAATGTGGTTTCGTCAAAGAGGGTAAACCTATTATAAAGCTTTCTCCTCCATCTGTGTCATCCTTCCAAGCTCTCTTCTAGCAAATCCCATCGCTATCACCGCTGCTGCCAAATCTGCCACCGGCCCCGCATACATTACCCCATCAATTCCCAAAAATTTAGGGAGCAGCACGATAAGGGGCAGCAAAAAAACAAGCTGTCTCGTCACTGATACCACAACACCAAGCTTCGCCTTGCCAATAGAGGTAAAGAATCCAGAGGACATCGGCTGAATACCATTGATGCAGGTAAGTAGCATAAATATCCGAAAATACCGTTCGGCAAATTGAAAATATTCTTCACTTCCATCTCCAAACAGCATGGTAATCTGTCGTGGAAATAACTGAAAACAGAGGAAAAAGAATATTCCTACTGATATAGCTATCACAAATGCCATACGATATGTTTGCTTCACCCTGTCATAATGCTTCGCTCCACGGTTAAATCCCCAGATAGGCTGACAGCCTTGGGAAAGTCCGATACAAAACGCCATAAATATCATATTTACCTTAGCAATAATACCTACACAGGCAAGAGGAATATCTGTCCCATAAATGGAACGCTCCCCATAATACCGCAGAATATTATTCATCGTAATCTGCACAATTGCCATAGCGACCTGATTGACACAGGATGCCATTCCAAGCGCCATAATCTTTTTGGTGAACATCCACCTTGGAATCAGCATTTTTCTTTCCAACTTCATCTTACGGAAACGGGCAAAATATACCACTACCATAATACCGGAAATAATTTGCCCAATAATCGTTGCTGCTGCCGCTCCCTTCATTCCCCAATGAAATCCAAAGATAAATAAAGGGTCCAATATCGTATTAATAACCGCTCCGGATAACATACAGGTCATAGAATAAGTAGGACTCCGATCTGCCCGGATAATATGATTTCCCCCTGTCGTCAGAATTAAAAAGGGAATACCAAATGCAGTAATGCTTGTATAGTCAATCGCATAGGGAAGTACTTCCTTCGTCACACCAAATATATGAATTAAGGGTTCCAAAAACAACAGTACAAGCAGCATAATAGCCGTACCGGAAAGCACAAGCATCGAGAGCCCTGTCCCCGCAATCTGGCTCGCCCGCTTCTGGTTACCTGCTCCTGCCTGCAAATTATAATTAGAAGCACTACCAATTCCAAGCATCAGTGCGGTAGCCGTGCAAATAATAGATATGGGAAAAGCTACATTGGTTGCCGCATTGCCAAGCAGCCCTACTCCCCTTCCAATAAATATCTGGTCTACAATATTATAAAGAGAGCTTACCAGCATACTAATGGTCGCTGGAATGGCAAAACGGGCAATCAGTTTGCCGACTGGTTCCGTCTCCAAAGGATTGTCTTCCATAGCCTGCCCTATCTCGTCCTCAAATTTATTTTCCTCTAGCTTCATTCTATTTCACGCCTTTCTCTCATGGTAGTTTATCACGAAAAAGGGAAAAAAGATACCGTTGCAATCTATGAAAAATAACCTTATAATAGAAAAAAATATCCGGGAGCTGGTGTAAACCGGCTGAGAGGGGACTGTTTGTCCCGACCGGCGACCTGATGTGGATAATGCCACCGAAGGGAAAGGAGAACTACATGAGTAACTATACTACACAGATGGATGCAGCGAGAAAAGGCATCTTAACAAAGGAAATGGAAATCGTTGCAAAGAAGGAGTATATGAACCCCGAACAATTGCGAAGCTTGGTTGCAGAAGGCAAGGTTGCTATATGTGCCAACAAACACCATACCTGCTTGGAACCAGAGGGTGTAGGAAGTATGCTCCGCACCAAAATCAATGTCAATCTTGGAGTTTCCAGAGATTGTAAGGACTATGATATTGAGATGAAAAAAGTAATGAGCGCCGTCGAGCTTGGTGCAGAAGCCATTATGGATTTGTCCAGCCACGGTAATACCCAGCCATTTCGCCAGAAACTAACCAGTGAATGTCCCGCCATGATTGGCACCGTTCCAGTTTATGACAGCGTCATCCATTATCAGAGAGACCTTGCCACCTTAACTGCAAAGGATTTTATTGATGTTGTCCGAATGCATGCTGAGGACGGAGTAGATTTTGTGACACTGCACTGCGGTATCACACGAAAAACGATTGAACAGATTAAAAAACATAAACGGAAAATGAATATCGTCAGCCGGGGAGGAAGTCTGGTATTTGCATGGATGAGCATGACCGGCGAGGAGAATCCATTTTACGAATATTACGATGAACTATTAGATATCTGTGAGGAACACGATGTCACCATCTCCCTGGGAGATGCCTGTCGCCCAGGCTGTCTTGCCGATGCCACGGATGTGTGCCAGATTGAAGAGCTGGTACGGTTAGGAGAGCTTACCAAACGGGCATGGGAACACAATGTTCAAGTCATGGTAGAAGGACCAGGACATGTCCCTCTGAATCAGGTTGCCGCTAATATGGAGGTTCAGAAAAGCATTTGCATGGGAGCACCCTTTTATGTATTAGGTCCCCTAGTCACCGACATCGCACCGGGATACGACCACATCACCAGTGCCATCGGTGGTGCAGTAGCCGCCATGAGCGGGGCTGCTTTCCTGTGCTATGTTACCCCGGCGGAGCATCTTGCCCTGCCCAACGTGGAAGATGTCAAACAGGGAATTATCGCTTCCAAGATTGCTGCTCATGCAGCAGATATTGCCAAAGGCATTCCGCATGCCAGAGATATCGATGATAAAATGTCGGATGCCAGAAAAAACCTCGACTGGGAAACACAATATGCCTGCGCCCTTGACCCGGAAACCGCTAAGGCAATCCGTGACAGCAGAAGCCCGGAGGACGACCACAGCGACACCTGCAGCATGTGCGGTAAGTTCTGTGCGGTGCGAAGCATGAATAAGGCTCTGGCTGGAGAATACATAGATATTTTGTAGGAATTTTGAGAAATAACCTCATTGATTCTAGCATTATATATTGATTGATACCAAATAAGAATAGATTTTTAATAAACTTTTACATATTGCAAAAGCTTTGTGCATATGCTATAATGCCAATAGGCAAAAAGAGATTACAAGTCCATTTGGACAAAAGAATGAATCCCCAAACCGTGTTCCAGCACAGTTTGGGGATTTTTCTTTTCTTTTATACCGGCAAAGCACCCGGTAGACTATTTGTTGCCCTTATGGTCACTATCAAGCCATTTGACAATGAGGTGGCAAACCACACCGCCCACGACAGTAACTAAAAAAGAGATTACAACTTCCATCCAGACACCTCCTCCCAGTTGCGGGTTTCGGTGAGCAACATAGAAATTGCAACATAATATTTAATGCTCTTCTATCTTTTCCTAAAAAATTTGCTATTATGACTGCGACTGACATAATAAGATGTTTTACTCAAATACTTTCTTAATGCTATCATAATGAAGGAATATGCCCTTAGCCGCCAGTTCTTGTATCTCCAGAAGCGTAGCAAGACAAAAACCATCCGTCTCTTCTTCCTGCGGCTTGACATCTGATTCGTTAAAATCCATGGTAAAGCGATAAACATCGACAAAATAATTATCACCCTTGCCGGGGTTCTCTCGATGATAGGTAAACATATAACCACCCTCTGCCTTACTGACATCCAGTCCGGTTTCCTCTAACACTTCCCGTTGCACAGCATCTTCCGATTCCTCTCCTGCCATGGCAGCACCCCCGGATACTTCCCACCAACCGGGAGCCCACGCCTTCGTCATAACCCTCTTGGTAATTAAATATTTGCCTTCCAGATTCCGAACGACCCCCAGCACCGTTAGATGATATTCATCATCCTTAAGACACCAGTCGTTGCGTTTCATTGTTCTTCCTGTCCTGTTTTTATTCTTGTCGTAAATATCCCAAAGTTCCACTGTTGTTCTCCTGTTTTTATTTTCTTTGTATATGTATTATAATTAGATTTATGGTTGCTATGGGGTATTTTAGCATATTATTGGGGGGAATGCTAGAGGGGATGCGTTAGGAGGAGTTAATATGGGAGATTCGAATTATTTTTAGTTTTTAATAAATTTTGTAGAATTGTGGTGACTTTTGTGAAGATATATGCTATATTATTTGTGCAGGTAGTTAGAACTATCTATTTGACTAGAAAATAAAGGATAACACTTTATTATCTGTTAGTTTTATCGCTAATAGTTTATTAGTTAAACGTTTAGTATCAACTATAGTTTTATGGCACACAGGAGGAAAATGATGAGTTATTTTGTTTGGGTAGGTCCTAGAGATATAGACTGTGCTTATGATACACTTTTTTCAGATTCAATATGCTATTATTCAGGCAAAAATATGCAACCGTTTCGTGAGGCAAAAATATATGGAAGTAAATTTAATAAGTTTATTAAAATGGAAATGCTTCGAATTCTTGAGCAACATTCTGATGCAAAATTTGTATTTTATAATCCTAAAACAGCATATTACCTAAGCAGTTCCCTACACCAATATATACTGTGTCTTAACGACAAAAATTTATTAAATCTATTAAACGATAAAATATATACAAGATATTGGCTCCGACGTTATGTGCCAGTTCTCCCCTCTGTTGTCTTGGACGCCCCCTATTTGTCATTTCAAGAATTAGAAAACAGTTTAGGATGTTCGGAACAATATGTAGTGCAACAAAGCAAAAGTTCAGGCGGCTTAGGTACATTTATTCTCACCAAGGGAAACGGAATGCTTTCTGTTCTTAAAAAGAATTATAAGGAACTTTTTATTATTTCACCGTATATTCATAAAAGTTTTGCAATAAATATTAATGCAATAATTGGTGAAAAAAATACAATTTTATTACCACCTTCTCTACAACTTTCAGAGCGGGATAGAGAACGTATTATATACCATGGTGCTGACTATATTGCTGCCTGCTTTATGCCTCCCAATATTACAAAAAAGCTCAAAGAATATGCAAACATTATACTAACACATATAAAAGAAATAGGATATCGAGGAATTATAGGTCTAGATTTCCTTGCAGCAGAAAATCAACTTTATTTTTTAGAAATAAATCCAAGGTATCAGGCATCAAGCTTTTTAATCAATATTGCGTTAGAAGAGAATGGATTACCCTCATTATCAAAAATGAATTTAGCAGCTTTTTATGACCAATGCAGTTTGGACACTTCTGTCGAGCAGATAATGATAAACTATAGCTTTTATAAATATCTATATACGAGTGGTGCAAAACATTTGTATTATGTCTTTCAGAAAGCCGCTTCCAGCAAATATGTAAAGCAGATTGTTACTGATGGTTGGAATCCACAACTGCCTACTGAGGAGGACGCCTATTGTTATAGTATTATTTTCCAAACAAACATTGCATCCATTAATACTGATTTAAAATGTGATATATATTCAAATATACATGGAGAAGAAAAATATTTAAAGGACAATATTAATACTGTAATGGGATTAAAGATAGCACTTATTAATCAAGGATGCAATATCACAGATGAAGCACAGTGCTATCTGAAATCAAAAGGTCTTATTAAAAAAGCTGTATTTAGTGCCATAGATTTCAAGCTCGCAAATGGCATCCCGATTAATTCACCTATTAATCTTAAGTTCGGAGAATTATCACCATTTACAATCTGTTATGACAAAAAGCTAACAATTTGCCATTATAACAAAATGCTATCAGAGGTCACACTAGAACTTGAACCAGATTGGGAAAACAGATTTACCCAAGATGGTGTTCCTTTTAATAGAATTGCTTATTTATCAACAGATCGATTACGTTTAAAGCATGAATCAATTTGCACATTTAAAAAAGCAGGCAAAGGCTGTTTCTTTTGTAATTTACCGGAACAAGCTATTGATTTTGCACAATCAGATTTTGATGAAGTATTAGATACATTATTACCACATCCAACTTTTCGGCATATATTGATTGGAGGAGGTTCTGGAGACCCTTTAACAGAATCAAATCAAATTATTTCTTTAGCAAAAAAAATACGTGCTAGAAATAAAAATATATCTATCTATTTAATGAGTCTTCCGCCCACTAAACTGGAAATTTTACAAGATTATAAAGACGCAGGTATTACGGAGGTTGCCTTTAATATAGAGATATGGGATCGCACAATAGCTCAAAAATTAATGCCTGGAAAGGGAAAGATACCATTATCGCATTACATCAATGCACTATGTGAGAGTACAAACATTTGGGGGAAAGAAGGCAACGTACGAACGGCTCTTATTGTAGGGTTAAATCAAAGGGAATTATTGTTGGAGGCAACTGAACATTTATGCAAAATGGGAATTCAGCCTATGTTCTCTATTTTTAGACCAATGATTGGAACCAAACTTGAATCTATGGTGCCTCCATCTAATCAAACATTATTATTTCTCTACCAAGATATATTAGAGATTTGTGCAAAATATCACATGGAGCCTGGTCCCTCCTGCAAAGAATGCCGAAATAACATGTTAGCTCTTTGACTTTCGATGCCGAAATTGCACAAGATCTTTATCAATTTGAGTAGGAATATTTCCGTAAATGATGTGTCTTATTTCGGAAATCTCTACATCATTTTCGTTAATATTCTCACTCAAAATTTTTTTTCTAATTTTATTCTGTTCTTCTGATTGATCAGAATAAATATTATCTAGTTCCAATTGTTTTAACTGATTATCTAATTGATAATTAATTAATTGTTGTCTATGGACTTCTGCCTCTAACTGTGCATTTGTGTTTTCCAAATTATTTTTTGTTTGCATATTTTCTAAAGTTTTCTTTTTTATACAAACATCAATTCTTTTATTTTCTAAATTATAATATGCCATTAAAACCGAATATAATGACATAACAATAAAAATTGCCGAAGGTAAAACTTCTTGAAGCATAATGGAAAATGTCTCTGCGGAATTATGTCTACAAGCAATTTGATGTTCTCCCAATGGTGATTTATATAATTCGATAACTTCCTCTATAGTAGAAAGAAGTATGCCTAATTTAAATGTTTCAGTAGAATACACATTTGTGAAAATATTTATTTCTGCAGTAACAATTCCTTTGTGATTACTATTTAACAAATAACTTTCTATTTCTTTTTTATATACCAAGTAACTATATCGTATACTGGGATGCATTTCTGAAAAAGAAATATGGGAATATATATAGTCTATAATGTCTTGTCGTTCATGAAAATTAAATACTCCATATACATATATTAGTTTACATAAATACTTAATTTTCCTAAAATCAGTTTCTGTTACTCCTTCCAAAATGCCTGCTAAAATGGCTTGTTTTGCCTTTTCATTATCATTCATAAAAAAATATATGTTAGCTAATGGAAAGAAGTCTTTAGTCTCCGTATAATATTTGATAAAGTGTGGCATTAAATCTATAAACTCATCCTTAGAAATGTACCCTTGTTCATTAGAGGCAGAAGTTATATATATCTGGTCAGAAGTTTCTTTTAAATAAGGTAAAAGACCAAACGTATAGCATATCTGTGAAAATGGTAATATAACATTATGCATTTTTACATTTTCAAAGAGAGCATAATCTATGTTCATATCTGTAAAACGCACATTTTCCATTAACACATCTGAAAAAGTTGCTCCCTCTAATGTACAAGAATAAAATACCGTATTTAAAATTTTTCCTCCAAGAAAAGTAGTATTATAAAATACAGAGTGCTCAAAATAGTTATTATCAAGTACAAAATTATCAGCAAATAAACTTTCATTAAAATTACTGTGAATAATAGAAATTTCTTTTGAATTATTGATAATTTTGCATTTAATAAAAGAGCATTCTTGAAAATTAGCATTAATAATCTGACATCTGTCGAAAATACAGTCAAAAAAATTTGATCCTGCCGCTGCAGAATTTTTAAATATTGATTGTATAAATTGTTTGCCACTTATTTTAGATCTTCTAATTCCCTTATTCGTATAATTGGAATGATCTATGCCACCAGAAGTAATTTTGTTAGCATCTTTCCGAAATTTCTGTTTGTTTTTGCAATGCTGCAAAAGTGTTTTTATTGTATAATCCAAAGATTGATCTGATAATTCATATTTCATAAATATCATTTTCCTCCTGTGTGCCATAAAACTATAGTTGATACTAAACGTTTAACTAATAAACTATTAGCGATAAAACTAACAGATAATAAAGTGTTATCCTTTATTTTCTATTGGCAATTTCTCCCCCCTACAAACAAAAATCCTTCCTAGGATGCTTCGTAGTAAGAATATCTCTCTGCTTCGCCATAGCAACATGCGTATAAATCTCAGTAACATTAATCGAACTATGTCCAAGCATTTCCTGAATATAACGAATATCCACATCCGCCTCCAATAAGCTGGTAGCAAAGGTATGACGAAACATATGGGGAGTAATATGCTGCTCTATGGCAGCAAGGGAAGTATATTTATTAATCATTCTGCGAATCGCCTGGTCTGACACCGGAGTTCCATTGTGATTCACAAAAAAATAATGACTGTCTTGGATTTGAGAACAAAAGGTTTGCTCATATTCCCTCAAAACACGAACAACCGCCTCATTCCCAATCTGAATCCTTCGTTCCTTAGAACCCTTTCCATAGATTAAAACTGTCTGTTCCTCTAAGTTAACAGCCTGCGTCTGTAGGGAACAAAGCTCCGAAATCCTCATTCCCGTAGCAAACAGCAGCTCAATCATTGCTGCATCCCTTAAGGCATTTTCCCGTTGAAATATTGTATGCGCCTGTTTTCTTTGCTGGTATATTGTTTTCAAAAGCAGCTCTATTGTATGTAGTGGTATTGTTTTTGGTAAAATAACCGGCTCCCGGAATTTAATTTGTATTTTATTAAACGGATTATTACTAATCACATCCTTATATTCAAGATAATGAAAAAAAGACTTCACACTGGCAAGCTTTCGTTTCACCGTTTTTGCCTTATACATTTGATGAAGCCACATAATATACGTTTCCAAAACAGAAGGAGTAACCAACGAAACCTTTTCTACCCCTATCTGGTTTGCAAATTGTGTCAAATCAATACGGTATGCTTTTATCGTTTTGTTGTCCAGTCTCTTTTGGAATTCGCAGTATTTTAAATAGTTTTGTTGTTGCATTTGTAGTGTGTCCATAGTTTTTTATCTCCTTTATGGTTTTATTCTTACAACTATATTTTACATGCTCCTGTCTACCCTCACCAAAAACCAATGCTAAATTCAAAACAAACGCTCTTATTACATATTTAAGCTAAAATTAAGATTAGCATAGCTAGTATTCTTTCAAGAAAAAAAGTATAATATATAAATAAAAAAGAAGGAGCTGCCAATGAACCAATATAAGATTATGCTTGTGGACGATGAACCGGATATATTAGACTTACTGGAAAAGGCCCTAAACATAGAAGGTTTTCAAAACATTACCAAAATTGATAATGGACTTTTGGCTGTCAGCACTTGCAGGACGTTGCAGCCTGATATGATTATTTTAGATGTGATGCTTCCTGATATAGATGGATATGAGGTGTGTAAACAAATTCGTGAATTTTCTCATTGCCCGATTATATTTCTTTCCTCCAAGAACGATGAGTTAGATAAAATACTTGGCTTGGCTGTTGGAGGCGATGATTATGTGACCAAACCATTTAGTCCAAAGGAAGTAGCATATCGCGTAAAGGCCGGGCTACGCCGTGCACAATACAAAACAAATCCAGGACAGGATTATTCTATTATAATTGGAGATCTGATGATAGATACGGATGGCTGTATGGTAAAGAAAAATAATAGACAAATCGAATTAACCGCACGGGAGTTTGAAATTTTACGGTGTCTGGCAAAGAATACGGGACGGGTAATCAGCCGTGAACGCCTATATGAAACAGTCTGGGGGGAAGACAGCTTTGGCTGCGATAATACAATGATGGTACACATCCGACATTTGCGTGAAAAAATAGAGGATAATCCTGCAGCACCCCAATATATTATTACAATGAAAGGGCTAGGCTATAAGCTTGTAAATCCACATGAAAAATAAAAAGAATCTAAACCCATTTCTAAGAATCACTATTTTTATATCGGTCTTGCTTTTCACTGCTGTTGCTATCGCAATCGGTATGTTCTACTATATCTTCGGAATAACCGAGCCGGAGGGCTTAAGCTTAGCATCATGGCCGGATATGTTTACTGATAACTTTTCAATATGGATGGAAAATGATAATGGTACTATCAAAATAAAAGAAATAGGACTTGAGCGACTGGATGAATATGGATTGTGGCTTCAGGTTATTGACGAAACAGGGAAAGAGGTTTTTTGCCATAACAAGCCTGAACATTATCCAACCAACTACTCTGCTTCTGAATTAATTTCACTTCGTACAAGTGCATACGAACATGGAAATACAATTTTTGTAAATAGTTTTAATGACTCTGGAAAAACATGGAACTATTTGATTGGATTTCCTTACGCCATAGGAAAATATATGCTCTACTACAATGGCGGAGCTGTCGGGAGACTTTTCCCTGTGTTTCGCATGGGAATCTCTTTTCTTTTCGGTGCCATCATGCTGTTTGTGATTTATTATGTATTCTGGCTCACCAGACACCTTAACCAAATTACAAAAGGCATCGGTGCGGTTTCCCTGCGTTCGTATACCCCCTTTCCGGAAAAAGGCATATTTCGTGAAATTTATACTGCACTTAACAACATGGATAGAGAAGTCCGCCATAGTGATAACGTGCAAAAAGATACCGAACGGATGCGCAGGGAATGGATTGTAAATATCACACATGATTTAAAAACCCCGCTTTCACCAATTAAGGGATACGCAGAACTGCTTACAGACAATTCTGTCCCTAACAGGGAGACCATACAAGAATATGGAAAAATCATATTAAAGAATGTTAATTATACAGAAAAAATGATGAATGACTTAAAGCTAACCTATCAACTAGAGTCTGGTACAATACCATGTCAGCTACAAACGGTACGTCTTGTACGCTTCCTAAAGGAGCTGGTTATTGATATTGTAAATGACCCTGCTTTTGTCAACCGGGATATTTCATTTGAAAACGATATACAGGAAGTTGAAGTTTTTCTTGACCCTGATTTATTCCGCCGTGCTATAAATAATCTTATAATCAATGCACTTACACATAATCCGCCTAAAACAAAAGTTATCGTCCGAATGGAAGAAGGACCTCAAAAAGCAATTTATATTAATATTATAGACAATGGAATCGGAGTGAGTGAAGAAGAACAGGCAGAACTCTTTAACAGATATTACAGGGGAACAAACATGAAGGAAATACCAGAGGGAAGTGGTCTTGGATTGGCAATTGCCAAACAGATTATAGCACTTCACGGGGGAGATATTTCTGTTAAAAGCAAACAAGGTGAAGGAACACAGTTTATTATATTTCTTCCGGGACATTGATGAAATAATCCCTGCTTTCTAATGATTGCCAGACGACACAAAACAAACTTAAGGTGAAATTAAGCTGCAAAAAAGCACAGCCTAAGATAGATGATTTATGCTATAAGCATAGGTCATCTTTTTTAATTCGGAAAAATAGTTTGCCCTAAAACCCAACCTGCAACCGTTAGCTTTAAGATCTAACTTTGGGGGCGGTTCAGAAATTAACAGGAGGTTTTCTATATGCAATTACAGCTACAAAATTTAAGCAAACAATATGGAGCAAAATATGCAGTTAACGATGTAAATGCCAATTTCGTTCCGGGGGTATACGGACTGCTCGGTGCCAATGGGGCAGGAAAAACAACTCTCATGAGGATGATATGTGGTGTCCTAAAACCAACTTCGGGCGACATCAGATTAAATGGGAAAACAATTGATGAGCTTGGCGAACAGTATTATACCCACTTAGGTTACATGCCACAGGATTTTGGTTTTTATCCCGATTTCACTGCCCAGGAATTTATGTTATATATGGCAGCGGTAAAAGGACTTGATAAAAGAAAAGCGATTACCCGGACCAAAGAGTTACTTTATATGGTAAACCTGTCCGATGTGGCAGACAAAAAAATCAAATCCTATTCCGGAGGAATGAAACAGCGTTTAGGAATTGCACAGGCAGAATTAAATAACCCTTCCATTTTAATACTGGATGAACCAACTGCAGGGCTTGACCCCAAAGAACGCGTGCGTTTTCGTAATATACTTTCTAACTTGGCGAAAGAAAAAATTGTTATTTTATCTACCCACATTGTATCTGATGTATCCTATATCGCCGATACGGTTCTGATGATGAAACAAGGCCAGTTTCTTATACAAGAGAAAAAGCAGACCGTTACAGCAGGAATCAAGGGCAAAGTATGGGAGCTTCTGGTTAACGAAAACACTGCTGTGGAATATAGCCGTCATTTTAGTGTTGTGAATCTTCATCACGAAAACGATATGGTACGGTTACGCATCATAAATGAATCTGCACCAAGAGAAAATGCGCAACCAGTAGAGCCAAACCTAGAAGATTTATTCTTATTTTATTTTGGTGAAACAACTGAAAAACAGGAGGAAATATGATATGTTACTTAAATATGAATTTTTAAAAATATTACGCAAAAAGTCCACTTTAATTGTTATGGCAATTAGCTTAATCGTAACAGGCTTCTTTTTCGGACTACCTATTATGCAATATCAAACCTACAATCAGAATGGCATCATAAAGGGAACTGCTGGTATTGCCTATGAAAAAGAGCAGTGTAAAGCCTTATCTGTTTTGTTATCAGAGGAGTATATTACCGACACAATAAAAGAAGTGCAGGAGCTTTTTAAAAATCCCGATAATGTCGGATATGATGGAAATGAGCAGTTTTTAATTGGCAATGCCTATTGGAATGAAATTGCACCGAGGGAAAAACTGCTTAATCTCATTGCAAACAATTACAGTGAGCCAAATGAACTGTTAGGTTACAATAATCTCCCCAATTTGGATATTGCAAAAGGAGCATTCTTTTACCAGACAAGAGATAGCAAGATAAAAGCTCTGCTTAACAATCCATCCCATACGTTCTCCTCAGAACAAAAGCAATATTGGAACAGGATGGTAGGTAAGGTAGATATCCCGCTGCAATATGGCTATCACGAAGGCTGGAACATTATAATAAGCAGCTTTGAACTTCTTATGTTCGGAGTATTGGCTATCTGTATCGTGATTGCCCCCGTGTTTTCAGGAGAATATCAGGCAGGAACAGATGCGGTCATTCTTTGTGGCAAATATGGAAAAACAAAACTGGTAACAGCTAAAATCGCAGCATCCTTCTTATTTGGAACGATTGCATTTGTATTTCATATTGTCGTGGCGTGTGGTCTGCCACTTGCAGCATTTGGTTTAGATGGATGGAATCTACCATTACAGATTGCCAATACAACAATTCCTTACCCATTCACTTTCCTGCAAGCTGTCCTCATCAACATCGGCATTATTTATTTGGTACTGCTTTGCATGATTGGACTGACACTTCTTCTGTCCGCTAAAATGAAAAATCCGTATTTTGTGCTGATGATTGTTGTCCCTATCCTTTTCATTCCTATGTTCCTTACTCCAAATGGAACCACAGGAGCATACAATCTAACCTTGTTTTTACTGCCCTACCGCTCCACCATGCCGGAATTGGACAAATATATTTCTTATCAATTGGGCAGCATGGTTTTGGATGTACTTACGATAAGAGGCATCCTATATACACTTGTAACAATAATACTACTACCCTTTGCAGGCTTAGGATTTAAGAAGCATCAGGTTATGTAAGGCAGTATCATTCTGCCTTACTCCAACCCACATCTTCGATACACAACCGAAAAGAGCAGTATAAAAAGCAGCATGTTCCCTCCCATAATGCCAATACTATCCGGTTCAAGCTCCCAAGTGCTTACGGCGTTTAGCAGAATGCTGATTTGTTCGGAATAAGTGTATTTTGCGACCTTCGCAATAGTAGAATTAAACATAGACAACATAGGCAGGAAGGAGAAAATCATCATAACCGGCACCGCCACCGATGTCGCCATCATCTGTGTTTTGCTCCAGGTGCCAATCACTGCCCCCATTAATAACGAGGTTACAATCCCTATCGCCATAATCAGCATAAAAACAAGTCCTTCCTGCAAGCGATAGCTCCCGGCAGCACAGATTACTCCCGCTCCAAGCATACAGGCAATAAAGACATAGCTGCCAATTCCTAATAGGTATTCATAGGGTTTGACATTGGACATGAGCAGCACCCGAAGCGTATTCTTTTCCTTCTCCTCTGCTATGATAGCGGATATACTTGTCAATGGTGCCATGCCTACATACATGGTAGCAAATAAATTCACAAAAAAATTCTCCGGCATCCCATCGATTGTGATTGCACGATTCATAATTATTGTAAGAACAGGAAACATAATAAACTGAATGAAAACCGTTTTGTTTTTCAATGTATCCTTTAACTGCTTTTTCATGACTGCGATAATATTACTCATATCCGGTGAGCCCCCTTCCTGACAGCTCCAAAAACACCGTTTCGAGATTAGGCTCCGTAGAATGTATCGCTTCCATCTGCTCTTTTTCCAGATATTCCTTTATTTTAAGTGCAGAAGCCTTGCTATTTTCCAATGAAATCATTTCTCCTCCTTTTAGTGTCACCTGAAGCCTGTTTAAATGGTTGTATTTTCTACAGATATCCGCTGGTTTTCCATATTCTATGATGCTGCCTTCACTTAGCAAGGCAATATGGTCGCAGAGACTCTCCGCTTCAAACATATTGTGTGTGGTAAGGAAAATTGTTGTTCCCCTTTTCTTTTGCTCTGCCAGGATAGTATGTATCTCCTTTGCGGTGGCAGGGTCAAGCCCTGAGGTTGGTTCATCAAGGAAAAGGATTTTCGTATTGTTCAACAAGGCTCTTGCTAATGACAGCCTGTTTTTCATCCCCTTTGAAAGCTTAGAAACAACCGTACTCCGGGCTTCATATAAGCCAACCTGTTTCAGTATCTTAGTTATCCTGCTACGGGGAACATGGTAAATGTCTGCATAAAATAACAAATTATCGTATGCAGATAAACGGTCATACAAGCCAAAATTATCCATCATGATTCCGATTTGCCCATGCTCCAAGGCACTTAATTCCTTTGTATCCTTTCCAAGAAGCTTGGCATATCCCTCCTCCTGCCTAAGCTGTCCGGTAAGAATCTTTATCAGCGTGGTTTTGCCTGCCCCGGACGGTCCCAGTAAACCAAAGACTTCTCCCTTTTCTATTTCAAAGGAAATATGATGTAACACCTGCTTTTTACCAAAGCTTAATGAAAGATTTTCTGCTATCATCGCATGGCTCATATTGTCTTTCCCTCCCTCTCCTTTAACCGCTGTAATGCTTCCTCCATCCGTTTATTTTCCACCCGTTCCTTGATTACCATCACAAGATAGCTTCCAAGAAAGGATATTCCAAAGCAGACAAAAAACATCGCCCAGGGCTGCCACATATTTACAGGAAACCAGTGAAATACAATGATAAATACTGCAATAATGATAACAGCTGCGGTCAGCATACCAATTGTCCTCAGCCATATTGGCATTTTTTTGATACAAATATCCGTAAAAAACAGAAACCGAACCCCTACAACCAGAACCGATACCCCTAAAAATTGAAACGCAATATCCACGGGAATCCCTTTACTTCCCAACGCAAACATAGCAGAAAAGTCCTTTGCTGAGTCACCAAAGGCAAGGCAAAAAATAGTTATCACCAGCATCGTGAATCCAAACACAATCAATACCTGTGCCAAATAATCAAAAATTGTTTTCCTCTCCTCCATCTTATATCACCCCTAATCTCTTTTTTAATTCATTGGCATATTGCCTCGACACAACAATTTGTTCTCCATTCGACATCGTGACACGAATTTTTCTATTAATATCTGCCTTCAAGGATTGAATGTTTTGCAGGTGGATTAAAAATGATTTGCTCGCACGAAAGAAACCATAGGTCTCAAGCTGCTGTTCCAATTCGTATAACCGAAAATCCGATTCATACATTTCATCCGATGTGTAAATAAAACATCGTCTATCCACACTTTCTATATAAATAACCTGTGCAATATCCAACAAATGAATTTCACCATCTTTTCTCGCTGTCAACTGGTGATTCAGCATCCGTAATGTAGCAACAATCCGTTCCACATCGGGAGTTAATTGTTTACAGGTAACAGCAATGTGCAAATCCGCCGCATGTTCATCGACATTAATCTCTATTTTCAAAATTCCACCGCCCTTCCCGATTTATTATACTCAAAATAACCTTCTTATCAATGGTCCTAAACATATAATGCCACTTTTCCTACATAAGCTGCCAGACTTCCAACAGAGCATTACCCTAAAATAAAAAGAAGGTAAGAAATTCTTACCCTCCATTATTCACCATTTATTTTTGAGTTCCTATGATAGTTCAGACACCCTTTTCCTTCATATACTCTTCCATGCATAACCTTAGTTTTGCAAAAATCTCCTTTGTCTCAGGATTCTCAAATGGAAATTCCAAAACCTTTGCCAGATATCCCTGTTCCTTTGCAATCTGGCAGCTTACATCATATCGCAGGTCAAATGCCATTGCTGCATTGCCAATGATATAATCCGCCGGCAGCTTCTTTAGGGAACGCAGTACCGTCTGCCGTCCCATAAATGCATCAACCACTGCTTCACTAACCCCGGAAACCTGTGCCTGCTCCTTTGTAAAATGATAGATTTCCTCCATCTTGGTATCATGAAATACTTTAAATATATCCAGCTTATCCGCATCCCGCAATATATAACAAAACTGCTTTGTACGTTCGTCTAATGTCTCATCTATTTTATAGGCACTGTGATTCCAGATGGCAAGACGAAGAATGGTAAGCTCCCCGAAGGTCTCTTCCAGCTCATAGGGAGAAATTCCCGAAGCAATCCCTTCCTCAGCCTCGGCAATATATGCCCTCAAATGCTCTTCCTCCCATAAAAGCTCCACCGCAAAATGGGCATGGTCAATAGACTGTTCATCCAAAAAGGTGCCATAACGCCAAAGCTGTTCAAATCTTCCTATATCGTGAAGCATTCCCATCAGCCATGCTAATTCCACATCATCATCACACAATCCGAGAGAACGGGCAATACGCTCACATAATGCCGCCACCCGGTAGGTATGGTCGATTTTCAGTTTCACTTTGCCGTCGGATGTATCAAACTGTCTGGTATAATTAGAAAATGCGTCCCGAACCTTTAATTTGTCAATCGAAAACATTGCAAACCTCACCTTTCCTTACTCCGATAACCGCAGGCTCAATTCATACTGGAAGGAATCCAATGTATTGTTTTCGATATCCAATGCCTCTGAAATAGCATAATCCACCAGAATATCATTTTTAATCGCAACAATACGATTTTTTCTTCCCTGTCTCAAGACCTCAACCGCATAAGCACCCATCAAAGAACCATACATTCTATCCTTAGCAGAAGGCTGTCCTCCTCTCTGGATATATCCAAGCACCGATACACGGGATTCAATTCCCGTATCCGCCTGAATCATCGCCGCCAGCTCCGGTGCATCGATAACCCCCTCTGCCACCACCACAAGATAGCTATTTCTACCATCAGTGTGCCGCTTTTTAATCGCATCCGTAATCCTGTTGAAATTACCATCCCATTTTTCTGGAAGAACAATTCCGTCAGCCGAGGTTGCCATTCCTGCCCAAAGTGCAATATAACCCCGCTTTCTTCCCATTACCTCAACCACACTACACCTTCCATGGGAAACAGAGGAATCCCTTATTTTATCAATGGCATCCGTCGCCGTGTTCACTGCCGTGTCAAATCCCAGAGTATATTCCGTACAGGCAACATCCCGGTCTATGGTTCCGGGAATACATACTATATTCATCCCTTCCTCCTGAAACGTAATCGCCCCCCGAAGCGTTCCGTCTCCTCCTATGGCTACCACGGCATCCACTCCATGCTTTGTCAGATTATCTGCTGCCTGCCTTCTATATTCCTGCTGTAAAAACCGTTCACTCCTGCTGGTAAAAAGAATCGTCCCACCCTGATTATTTATATTTCTCACATCCTCCAAACCAAGCGGAATTGTCTCCCAATCAATTAACCCATCATAGCCTCTCAAAACTCCTACGACTTCAATATGAAACTGAGCGGCACTAAATACTACTGCACGGATGGCAGAATTCATACCCGGTGCATCTCCCCCACTCGTTAATACTGCTATTTTTTTAATTGTACACATGTATGTTTATCCTTTCCTTTTTCTCATTGTCCAAACCTTGCACATAAGAAGCCGTCCCTTTATTTAGGAACTATATAAAACACTTACACTTCTCCATATAAAACTCCTGCTCCCTCTTAAACAAAACAATCAGTTTATCCAAAGCTTTTTCTTCTCTATATTCCTTCAGGCTCTCTAAATACACATTTCTGTTGACATCCTCAATCACAACCGGCACAATGCCATTTTTTAAACACTCCCGGAAAAGAAGCAATCTGCCAGTCCTTCCATTGCCATCCTGAAATGGGTGAATACTCTCATATCTTGCATGAAATTCAGCCAGCACAGAAATATCTATCCTCTGACTGTGATACCAGTCCATAAGCAGACTCATTTCCTGCACAACCTGCTCAGGTCTGGCAGTCTCATACATACCTATCATATTCGGACGCTTTTTATAATCGCCAATTGCATACCCATTAGCCCGGTCCTCAAATACACCGGACTTTAATTCATAATGAAATTGCTTAATTAAATCACTTGATAATGGTTCGTCCAATGTATCCAGCATTTTATTAAACATCAGAAAATGACCATTCATTTCCTCGACATCCTTTGCCCTATAGTAATCATCAGATTTGGGCAGCGTCCCATTGTCAAATAAAGAAGCTGTTTGTTCCTCAGTGAGTGTACTTCCCTCAATCTTATTGGAATTATAAGCAAGCAGACGTTGCGTATAGGCATACACACCAGACCTGTCGAATCTCTTCCATTCTATTTTAAATCTGTTCAGCAAGAAATCCAATAATTCTTTCTCTTTGTTATCACTCATATTACTCACCCTTCTTGCCCAGAGCCTTGAAATAAAAAATTATGTCAGCGTAAAGCAAAATTTCAAGCGTTCTGTTTTCTTTGTCAATAACACACGTTATTATCTGATTGATAGTATAGCATACCTAATAATATGATGCCAAGGTCAAAATGCCATTCATATCTTGCATGATAAGGCATCTGAACTTGGGACCCGCCAAGCACATTATTCCCTACCGTACAAAAGGCACTTCCTTTGAAGAGCATCCCTTTTTTGAAGGAAGCTCGATGAGAAAGGTTGGTTCAACCTATTATTTTGTTTACTCCTCATGGTTGAATCATGAGTTGTGCTATGCCACCAGCCATTACCCTGACCGGGAATTCACCTTTGGTGGAACCATTATATCGAATGGTGATATTGGATTAAATGGAAGAAGGGCTGACGACCGCCTTAATATGACGGGAACGACACACGGAAGCATCGAACAGATAAATGGACAATGGTATGTGTTTTACCACCGTCTCACCCACAAATCAGACTATAGCCATCAATATTATGGAGAAGAAGAGATGTCATTACTAGAAATTGCATTTTTATAGCATGAAGAAGGAGCGGACCCTTACGGACCCGCTCCCATTTTATATGTAATGTCACAACACAACATATACAAAATGATATAGCCATAACCCAGATAAGTATGGCTATATCATATATATCGTCCTCTGCTGTAAATTTCTTTAGTGGATATGCAGAGGTTCCCTCAATGCTTTAAACTTCTAATACTTATCAAATCCATCTCCAAGAGAGATAATCTGCTCGTTCGCATTTGCATTTGCACTAGCACTTGATGCTACACTCTCTTTCTTATATGAAGAACCTGAGTTACCGGAAAGAGTATAGATAGAAAGCAACTCACGCATACGAGAAGCCTGATTTGCTAATTCCTCGCTGGCTGCCGCACACTCCTCACTAGTAGCGGAATTGGTCTGTACCACCTGAGAAACCTGTGTGATTGCCTGCTCAACCTGGGCAACAGCAGTTGCCTGATAGTTAGAAGCATCTGCAATACCGGTAATAATACCCTCACTCTCTACTACTACATCACTAATGATACCCAATGCCTTTGCGGTATCCTCAGCAATCTTAGAACCTGCAGCAACCTTTCCGATAGAATCCTCAATTAACTCAGCGGTTTCGGATGCAGCAGACTGGCTCTTAGCAGCAAGGCTTCTTACCTCTTCTGCAACGACAGCAAAGCCTTTACCTGCCTCACCTGCTCTTGCAGCCTCTACAGCCGCATTCAGTGCAAGAATATTGGTCTGGAATGCAATATCATCAATTGTCTTAATAATCTTAGAAATACTCTCAGATGCCTTATTGATATCCTTCATTGCTTCCATCATATCCTGCATCTGTTTGTTACCAACCTTCACATCAGCAATTGCCTTCGCAACTAAATCAGCCGCAGAATTAGCCTGCTCTGCATTCTGCTTAGTCTTCTCAGCAATTTCATCAATTGATGCAGTAATCTGCTCAATTGCACTTGCCTGCTCTGTAGAACCCTGAGCCAATGCCTGACTTGCACTTGCTACCTCTGAAGAGCTAACCGTAACATGGGAGCCTGCATCACTAATACTGGACAGAGCATTATAATTGTCATCAACCAGCTTCTTTAACGCGTTACCAAGCACATCATCTTCAGAATTTGGACGAACCTGAATCGTTAAATCACCATGGGATACTGCCTCTGCGATTCTTGCCTGATATTTCATGTTTTCAATAACCTTGGTATATTCATCTACCAGTTCGCCAAACTCATCATTATTATGCTTAACCATTTCGATATCCACACGCCCCATTGCAATATCCTTGGCCGCATCAGATAACTGCCTAACGGATCTGCTAATTGATTTAATTAAAGATGTGGAAATAATAAGAGTAATGATAATAGATACAGCAACCAATCCAAAACTAAACCAATTGGACAGCGTTGTTGAACGGTTTATCTTAGCCATATCATCCTTCTGTACATCCGCAATCGCATCAAGAAGAAGATTGGCTTTCTCTTCATTTGCACCAATTTCTTTCATCGTCTCCTCAACCTTTGTTGCCTGTTCATGCTGCATGTCATCCACACGAGTTGACATATCCCGCAATGAACTCATTCCTACAACGACATTAATAATCGTAAGCACAATAAGAATACCAAAACCCATAATCATCTTTGTTTTCATTTTCATGTCTTTCATAACTATACCTCTCCTTCTTCATCAATATTCATATCGCTTGCCTGCTCCGCAACTAACAAATCATCATCATTTATCAGTTTATCCGGATCCAGCAATAGCTTAACAGCATTTCCAACCTTGCCTATGCCGTAAACATATTTATTATGTGCGTCTGCACGACCAATTGATGGCGGTGGCAAAATATTCTCATCCTGAATCTCAACCACCTCTGCAATATTTTCTACAATCAGTCCAACCACTGTATCCTTTACATTAATTACAATAATACATGTTCTATCATTGTATTCAAATGGTTCCTGTTTAAAACGAAGACGCACATCGATAACAGGAAGAATCTTTCCTCTAAGATTAATCAGACCTTTAATGTAATCTTCTGTCTCCGGTATTGCTGTAATTGATTCGAGTCCAATAATCTCATTTACATATTGTATTTTCAAACCAAAATATTCATTACCAGATTTAAAGGTCATATATTTGCCCTTTTGTGCATCATGCTCATTGGCAAGTGCATTCATATCATCCATACTGACACCATTCCTTTCTACCTGTTATTCTATTAATCCAACCGGATCCAGTATTAAAGCAATGCTCCCATCACCCAACTGGGTACAGCCGGAAATTCCTTTAACTTTCTTTATGTAGGAAGGAATTGGTTTTACGACAATCTCTTGCTGTCCAATCAGCCTGTCAACAAACAAGCAGATTGTTTTTCCCTCTACTTCAAAAATTAACATCATTCCTTGATTGACTTCTCTCTGGAAATCATCCATTCCATACCATTCGCCAAGCCTTAAGACAGGATAACATTCCCCGCGAATCATAATGTATTCTTCACCCGTAGGCTCGTGAATCATCATATCCTCCGTTACCCTGACGAATTCCTTTATCACTCCTGTCTCTACTACAAAGGAGGAATTACCTGTCTCCACCACGATTCCGTCAATGATGGCTAAGGTTAGAGGAATTTTTAAAATCATACTGCTGCCTACGCCCGCCATACTTTCGATTTCCAGTGTTCCACCAATGGATTGTATATTCTGGACAACAACATCCATTCCAACACCTCTGCCGGAATATTCTGTTACCTGCTCATTCGTCGAGAACCCGGGAAGTGTAATGAACTGAAAGACCTCTTTATCCTCATAAGAAGATTCTGGTTTTGTTGGATCTAAGAGACCCTGTTTCTTGGCCTTTTCCAGAATTTTTTCTCTGTCAAGCCCCTTTCCATTATCCTCTACGCTAATCCATACCTTACCAGCCTCTGTCTTAGCAGACAATGTAACCCTTCCTCGTTCTGTCTTACCACTCTCAGCACGTTCCTCGTTAGACTCTATTCCATGATCCACTGCATTCCGCACAAGATGCATCACAGGGTCTGAGATATGTTCAATGATACTCTTATCCACCTCGGTGTGTTCACCAATCATCTCAAATTCAATATCCTTACCCAGCTTTCTGGAAACATCAAAAACGGTACGGTTCATTTTCTGGAAGAGATTGGTAAGAGGCATCATTCTCATGGACATAATAACATTCTGTAAGTCTGTAGAAATCTTCGATAACTGTGATGCTGCCTTGTTAAAGTTCGACAACTCCAGTCCCGGTATCTTTAAATCAGGACTATGCAACACCACTGACTCGGATATTACTAACTCACCAATCAAGTCCATAAGCTGATCCATCTTCTTGACATTTACACTAATAAAGGAATCCTTTGCATTCTTTGGTTTATCCTTTGCCAGCTTTTTATGCTTTCCAGGCTCTTTCGACTGAATGACGAAATCACCAGGATTCATCTTCGGCTTCTGTGCTGTCTTCTTCTCAGAATCCTTCTCATTCTCTTCCGCTTTCTTTTCGATTTCCTCCACTTCAGATTCTAAATCAATCTGAATCTCCTGCTCTCCAAAATCAAAGCCTTGTAAAAATTCTTCTGCTTTACATTCATAGATATCTGCACTTTCGATATCATAACCAACCTTAATAATTCCCTGAAGGTCTTCTTTGCTACATTGTGCCTGAAGCAGAATCCTGAAACCATCCTTCTGAATTGTCTCAACGCTGGACTCATCGGTAATTAAATCCTCCGGCTCGTACAACAAATCCTCCGCAATTTCCTTTAATGCATAGACTGTCTTATATGCACGAACATTCACCATGTCTGTTTCCGGGAAAAAATTAATATATATCTTATAGAAACGGCTGGCACTATTGGCCACTGGTGCAATATAAAACTGCTGCGGCTCTTCGTGTTTATTTTCCTCTGGCAGCTCCTGTCCTTCTGCTATCGCACCATTTTTTATCTTGTCCAAAAACTTATCCAGTTCCGCAATGATATCAGCTGGTTCTCCATCCGCTTCGTCGCCATCCCGAATTTTATCCATTTCACCGGTAATAAAATCAACTACCTGCAACACATGTTCTACCAACTCTTCGTGGACAACATTCTCTGGATGGGATTCTCTGATATAATAAAATACATCCTCCAGCTTATGTGCGATGGCTGTTACATTATCAAACATCATAATTCCAGAAGAACCCTTAATCGTATGCATTGCCCGGAAGATTTCATTAATGCTGTCTTCATCAAAGCAATCTGCATCCTTCTGTTCGAGAACAATCTCTTGAAGCTGTTCCAAAAGCTGTTCATTTTCAAACAGATACACATCAAGCATTCCTTCTACATTAAATTCTTCAGCCATATCCTTCTCCTTTCCTTAATTTTTTAAAATTTATCATATCAGATTCAGCTTCTTCATTGCTTGCTCAAATCTGTTCTGATCAATCGGCTTCCCAGAATAAATTGTACATCCTAATTCAAATGCCATTTTTACATTCTGCTCTTCATTCAATGCAGTCGTCATAATGACCTTGACTTCCTTTTCTTTTGGAATATTATTCTGCTTTTCAAGATTGCGGATTCCCATCAACGCCTGATACCCATCCATAACCGGCATCATAATATCAAGACACACCAAATCGTATGGCTCATTGTCCTCCAATGCCATTAAAAATGCATCCACAGCCTCCATTCCATCCACGGTTACATCGCATTCGCCATACTTAGACAAGAATCCTACCATGAATTTTCTTGTTGCGTAATCGTCCTCAGCTAATAAAATCTTCATACCCTCACTCCTTTACATTCTATTTAGCACAGAATATGTCTTTTTAGCAATATCCTGTAACTTTTCCTGATACTCCACAGCACCCAATTCGTATGCTACCGCCGGCATACCATAAACCACACAGGTAGATTCATCCTGCCCAATGGTTCTGGCCCCTGCCTGCCTCATAGCAAGAAGACCCTTGGCACCATCACCACCCATACCGGTTAATATAATCCCCAGTGCATTGGCTCCTGCTGTCTTAGCAACGGAATTAAACAATACATCCACCGATGGGCAATGACCGTTCACCTTCGGACCGGCTTTAATCTCTACCTGATAAGCTCCATTCACCTTAACGAGATGCATGTGTTTATCGCCTCCCGGTGCAATCAAAGCAGTTCCCGGCAGAACCCTGTCACCGGTTTCTGCCTCCTTTACCCTTACCCGGCACTGGTTATCCAGTCTTTGGGCATACATCTTTGTAAAGCCCACAGGCATATGCTGTACTATCACAATCCCCGGCAAATCCGCACCATATTCCTTCAATACGGCAAAAATTGCTTCTGTTCCTCCTGTGGATGCCCCAATTGCGATTACCAGATTCTTTCCTGATGAAGAAAAGCTATGTGCTTCCTGATTCACTAGCTTTCTCTTTATATTACTTATCTTTGCAGTCGAAGCAATCTTAATCTTCACCAACAGCTCATTCTGGACAAAGCTTTCTAACTGCTTTCTATCTGTTACCGTAGGCTTTGCCACAAAATCCACAGCACCAGCATTCATCGCATCAAATACCTTGTCTGAAAGAGAACTGATTACTACTACAGGAAGCGGATACTGCGGCATCAGCTTTCTTAAGAATTCAATTCCATTCATCCTGGGAAGCTCTACATCCAATGTCATAACATCGGGCTGATATTTAATAATGGCATCTCTTGCTTCAAATGGGTCTTTCGCTGTAGCCACTACCTGAATACCCGGGTCTTTATCCAGAATACGAACAAGCAGTTCCCGGAATACCATAGAATCTTCCACTACCAAAACTCTAATTGGTCTCATAATTAACCTATCCCTCCTGTTTTCTAAATATTGAAGGCTTCACTAGCTGGAAAGGAGTACTGCTTCTGTCAAGCGTCTCCGTCATACCGATAAATAAATATCCCCCCGGTTCCAGGAAATCATACACCTTTTGCACTAGCTCCCGCTTCGTTGGTTCATCAAAATATATCATAACATTTCGCAAGAAAATTGTATGCATCTTTTTCTTAAACGGAAACGGATCCATCAGATTGAACTTTCTGAATATTACCTGCTGCTTTAAATCCTGTACCACTTTATATGTACCATCTGCTTCCTTATGGAAAAAATGGCGCTTCCAGTTATCTGGTATATTCTTCAGATGTTCTTCGTCATATACTCCCGCCATCGCATGGCTTAATGCCTGTGTCGAGACGTCCGTCGCGAGAAGTCTTGCATCCCATCTGTCATGCTCTAACCCTAAAAAATCTCTTATCACCATCGCAATCATATATGGCTCTTCTCCGGTAGAGGAAGCACCACACCAGATACGCATATCCTTCGACCGCTGCTCCTTTCGCTGAATCCATGGAAGTACAACCCTCTTAAAGAAGTCAAAATGTTCAAACTCCCTCATAAAATAGGTGTGATTCGTTGTGAGATAATTCACTAGTGTCTTTTCCAGTTCCCCACTGCTATCCCTCTCCACATCATTCATGTAGTCATTAAAGCTACTCCAACCACCAGCCTTAAGGTAATTCTCCAGCCTACCATTCATAATAACCTTTTTTTGGCTCATGTCAATACCATAACGCTGTTTTAGAAATGTAACAATTCTCAAAAATTCCTCGTCTGTTATCATTTTCCTTACTCCTTTTGCTTATAATATTGTTTTATGTTTAATGTATTTTAGATAAGCACCAGCCCTATACAAGCTTATATATTAAGTTTGTTTATGAAATGCGCTAAAAATTAACAAAGCTGGCGTGCTATCTTACAAAAAATCTGAAAGATATCCGGATTAAACTTTTCACCAGATTCCTTATCCATAATCTGTAACGCTTCTTCTTTAGAATATGCCTCCCGATAAGATCTTTTTTCTGTTAAAGCACAAAAGACATCGACAATCGATACAATCTGTGCCGCTAAGGGAATCTCTTTTCCCTTCAATTGTGCCGGATACCCACTTCCATCCCAATTCTCATGATGATGATTGGCTACATCAATTGATATCTGTATAAAATCATTAAAATCACTTGTTACATACAAATCCTTTAATAGCTTTGCACCAATCTCCGTATGACTTTGTACCAGTTCCCTCTCCTCATCAGAAAGCATGGTATCTTTTTGTAGTACATACCTTGGTATTCCAATATTACCAATATCACAAAGGGGGGCGGCTACCTCCATCGTATCAACATAACTATCAGATATACAATCCGCAAACAGTGGGGAAAACTGCATACTCTGTGTTAATTTCCTGCAATTTTGCTGTAAGCGTTTGATACGTTCTGTATTATAAAACGAATTCTCTGCCGCCATATTGACCAAAGCATACAGAACATTCTTACGTTCCTGCTCAATCTGCTTCACCTGCTCCATAACGGATACCTGAAGCCGTCTGTTATTTTCACTAATCTTCTGTGTCGCAGCGTGAAGGGAAAGGTGAAGCTTCACCCTTGCCTGCACTACTTCTGATATGAAAGGCTTTACAATATAATCATTACCTCCCAAGGAAAATCCCTTTACCACATCCTCTGACTCTCCAAATGCAGAAATAAAAATCACTGGAATATCCCTTGTCTGTGCATTGCTTTTCAAAATGCGGCACAGCTCGTGTCCATCCATCGCTGGCATGGAAACATCTGTCAAAACTAAATCCGGCTTGTGCTTTTCAAATTGCTCCAATGCCTGTACTCCATTTTCGGCTAGCACAGACCTGCAACCCATTTCATTGATTATTTCGCCCAATATCTCCCTGTTAATCTCAACATCATCAACAATCAGAATGACTGCTTCATAAACTTGCTTATCTTCATAGCCCATCTGTCTGCATCCCCTCTTCCGGTTTATGCTCCATAATTGCTTTTAATTCCTCTAATCCATTTATCGCCTTATCATAATTGGCCTTTTGTACCGCCATCTTAAGACGTAAAATACATCTTGTAACCTCCCGTGGTGCTTCCTCTGTCAATTGCTTTAATGTCTCCATAAAGTCCTCTGCCTTCTGCCAGTTTTCCATCTCAATACAAAGAACCATCTTAGACAATGTCTTGTCAAACAATTCCCTGTTCTCCGGTGAACCATACTTTCGAAAGGCTTCCGTCTCGGCACCATTTTTCTGTTGTAATTCTAAAACTGCTGCAGGCACTTCACCATTGCCTGTATATACAGATGGCTCTTCTACGCTGTCTTCTTCTGTATCTGCATCACCATCTGTAACCCATATAGAGAATGTAAAGGTGGTACCTCTGTTTTCCTCACTCTCTACGTTGATAGCTCCTCCCATCATCTCCACAAATTGTCTGGAAATATTAAGACCCAGACCTGTTCCTCCATACTTTCTCGAAATGGATGCATCGACCTGAGAAAAGCTCTTAAACAATTTATCGAAATCTTCCTTCTTAATACCGATTCCGGTATCCATTACAAGGAAATATAATTCCACCATGTTTTTAATCTGTGCGGTCTTGATAATCTCAAGAGAGATTCTGCCGACATGTGTAAATTTCTGTGCATTGGAAAGCAGATTGTTAAGTATCTGTACAATCTTCAGCTCATCACCCACAATATATTCCGGCACCTCTGGTGATACTGTCACAAAAAAATCCAAACCTTTTTCTGTTATCTTATTCTGATGGTTGCCCCGCACATAATCAATCATATTACGAAAGTCAAATCTACGGGTTTCTAGCACAAACTTTCCGGCTTCCAGCTTGGAAAAATCCAGAATGTTATTAATCAGTTTATTCATATCACCACAGCAGCGTTCAATCAACTGTAGTGCCCTCTTCTTCTTCTCGTCTTCCTCCTGCTGTGTCAGTTCCATGATATTGCCTAAAATACCATTGACAGGAGTTCTGAGCTCATGCGTAACATTCGCCACAAATTCAGACCTTACCTTAAGTGCCTGCTCGGCTTCCTGCTGCACCCGTTCCATCTCCTGATTCAGAAATTCCTTCTCCAGAATATCGTATGCCATGCATACATATTCAGACCGTTCTTCCTCCCAGACAATCCTCGCCTCAACAGGAAAACAGGTAAGATTCTTTCGATATGCAGTCAGATTCCGTATCTGATTATCAAATATATACTCTGTGGAAAATCCCTGCTCCGTTTTTTTAAACTCATTAGGGAAAATACTGCTAATATAATTGCCGCATAATTCTGTGCCATATTCCAGTTTGTCCCTGGCAGCAGTGTTAGCATATGTAATTATTCCAGCCCTGTCAAAAGAAAGAAACATCTCCAAGGTGTTCTCAACAGGGAACATTCCTGCATTGTCCATACCCATAGCTTCCTCCATAACTGAGTAAACAGGCAGCGTATCCTGTAGTGAATTCTATGCCACTCGCTGCCTGTTTTTGCTTACACAAAACTAAAAATTTTATTTACCTCTACCATATCATAGAAGTCTTCTTTTGCGAGTTGAAAACACTCTAGTATATCAGGTGGGAACTGACCACACTCTCCATCCTGAATCATCTGGTATGCCTTGGCATGCGTATAAGAATCCTTATATACCCTTACACTAATTAATGCATCATAAACATCTACAATAGACACCACCTGTGCACTAATCGGAATCTCATCGCCAACCAGACGGTCGGGATATCCATTACCATCCCACCTCTCATGGTGATGGCGGCAAATCTCATAACAATACTGGTAAAAATCGTTGCCTTCGTCCCTCTTGAACTTCTCCAACATCTCACAGCCTATCGTCGTATGAGTCTTCATAATCTCAAACTCTTCCGGGGTTAGCTTACCCGGCTTTAATAAAATAGCATCCGGTATTGCAATCTTACCAACATCATGTAATGCTGCTGCTCTGGCAATCTCATCAATCTGCGTCTGGGTAATTCCATACTTAGGAAAATACTTTGCCAGATACTTCAAAAGGATTCTCGTAAAATACTTAATCCTGCGAATATGGTCTCCCGTTTCAGAGCTTCTAAACTCCACCACGGAACCCAACGCATCAATCAAAAATTCGTTGTCCTCCTGTATCTTCTTCTCCTTAGCCAGAATAACCTCTTCCTGTTCCTTAAGACGCCGCTCCATATTCATCTTATTCTGGTACAGCTCGATAATATTCTGCGATCTTCTCTTTACAATATCCGGATAAAATGGCTTGTGAATTACATCAGCAACCTCATAGGCATACGCCCTGTCCTCGCTATCCCGGATTGCCTCACTGGTAATCAAAATGACCGGAACATGGCTAAGCAGTTCTTTCTGCTTCATGTATTCCAGTACTTCAAATCCATCCTTTACCGGCATAACGATATCAAGCAGCACTAGAACAAAATCCGAATTCTTTTCGAGTTCCTCAATGGCCTTTTCACCATTGACCGCCTGTACAGTCTCATAGTTCTCCCGGAACATGACATCTAATATTGCTCTGTTGACTTCTTCATCATCTACAATTAATATCCGTTCTTTTTCCATCCTATCACCCATTAACTTACTATAGTATAATCCAGTTCCCTTATAACAATATGTAACATTTTTTGCTATAATTCAGCTTATTTAGGATAGCATTTATTTTCAGCATTGTCAATACAAACAGGCTTAATTTTCCTAATTATACTGCTAAAAAATACTACCAAAAAAGTATTAGACAATTATGGAAAAATCGCATATAATTTAAAAAACATTTACGAGTTATATGATGCCAGGGTCAAAAGGTCAATATGCCGTTCATGCTTGCATGATAAGGCATTGGAGCTTGGAACCCGCCAAACATGAGAAAGGAGCAATTTACGCAGCAAATTAGCGGATTTCGAATGTTTGCAGGATTGCAGGAGTTGTGAAACAACGGAGCAATCCGTGGCATTAGCTGGGGGCAAACAAAATACCTTTTGACCCCAACATCATTATATTATGCATTTGATTAGGAGGTAATCCATGGATACAAATTTTAAGACAAAATTAGAAGAATTAGGTGCAGATGTAGACAACACAATCTTACGTTTTATGGGCAAAGAGGATTTGTACCTTAAATTTCTTAATAAATTCCAGAATGACCAGAGCTTTGCAAACATTGAAAAATATTTAGCCGAAGAGAATGCAGAAGAAGCTTTCAAAGCAGCACACACCTTGAAGGGAGTAGCATCAAATCTGGGACTTGACCCGATTGCCGGATGTGCCTCCGAAATCACGGAACTTTTACGGCACAAGGAAGACTTTACAGATGTTGACAGGGAGACGCTCAACTCCACAAAAGAACGATTGCAAAATAACTACCATTCTCTAATTGATGTGCTGACAAGCTGCCAATAAGGCAGCGGGGCACTGCCCTTGCTTTTCTCATACCCAATCCTCCGCCACAGAGCAGTTCATTATTTCATCCGGATTTATCCCATTGCTGACTGCCAGCCAAAGCTTACAATACTGTGCAATCGGTGCACTTTCATTAAGCGGACGAATACCAAGTGTCCGGTATTGTCCAACTGTCTCATACTCCGTCTCTGTTTCTGATAATCCCGTAAGATAAACTGGTATGTTAAGCCTGTTCGCTTCTTCCATAAATGTCTTTAAGCCCTCGCTTATAGCTATGGTTCCAGAGTGAAAGCTTTCGTGCAGCACCGCCTTCGTATGCTTGGAAGGCTTTATATAGGGCATTCCCACATATGGAGTAATTCTCATGATTTCATCTGAAACATTCTTAAGTTTTACCTCCTCCGCGTGCTGAAACATCGCTTTTTCTCTCTCCCGCACCCTGTACCCGGGGTTTGAAATATACCTGTTATTCTCAAATCGGCCATACCAGGAACCAGCGACGCTTATCACATCCGCAGAATATGGAAGATGTTTAAGCAGCCTCGTTCCCCTGTGAATCACCGGATAATCCCCCTGATTGCAGTAACATACAAAAACACCACTGCCATAACCACCTTTTATGAATTCCAAAGCATACCGAAAGTTGCAAAGTCCATTCGCACGCTCATCACTTAATGGGTAATCGCTGGAAACAAGCAGAATGGGAATTCTGGCATTGCCAAAAAGATACGCCAGCAGTGCAGCAGTATAGGGAAGCGTATCTGTGCCATGGGTGATAACAATGCCATCAATATCCTTCTCCTCTAATCCCCGCAGGACACTCTGAACTAATTTTTTTATGTGCATGGAAGAAAGGTTTTCACTCAAAATATAGTATGGTTCCTCTGTAACAAACTCAATACCGCTATGGTATTTATCCTCATAGAGGTTTAACAAATTATATGGGGAACTATGCTTTGTAGTTATCCCTTTCTTTTCATCTATTCTGCTCCCAATCGTACCACCGGTAAATATTGTATACACCTTCATGCGTATTTCTCCCTCCTCAATACAAAATAAATTTAGCATATCATTTCGCAATAACTATTTTATCATCTGCCAGATTATAATTACACCCTCATCATAGCATTTCTGCTACTGTCACCGCAACTCCTTCCATTCCATACATAATTTGACAAATTGCCTATAATCTACTAAACTATACTTAATTATGTATTTATTATGTGTTTTGACTATATACTAGATGAAAGGGGTATATATGGAAAACCAATACAGAAAGTATGATATAATCTATACAATTATGCTGTTGTTTTTTGCCGCCATAATTATATTGCCCCTAGTCACTTATACGGGGCCTAGTCTGGTGGATGACTTTTTTCATTCACCAATCACATATGAAACAGGATGGCATACAGCAGATGGGGAATCGGTATCACTCAAAAAGCTAACTGCCGTGAAAGGAACAATGGCAGGCAAGGAATTCTCCATTTATAACACTGTTCCATCCGATATCAAGGAAGGCGATTCCCTGTGTTTCCGAAGCAAAAACATCTTCTTTCAAGTCTATGTAGATGGGGAATTGCTGTATTCTCCTTACATTCCGGAAAGTCCCATCTATACCAAATCTTATGGAACAGACTGGAATTATATCGCTCTTCCTGTTGCAGATGCTGATAAGGAGATTGAAATCCGTATCACCTATGTATATGATAATGCCCGTGCGTGTATGGACCACATCTGCATTGCCCAGCCGGGAAGTGCTATCTTAGACACCTTTGCAAGCAAGCTCGTTGCATTTATCACATGTGTACTGCTGTTATTTGTCGGACTACTTCTAATTGTAGCCGATATTCCCATTAATATGCGTTCCGAAAAAAACCACGAGCTTCGCTATCTTGGTCTATTTGCAGTCTCTATTGCCATCTGGTGTACCTCAGAGACAAATCTGATACAATTTTATCTGGGAGACAGCCGGCTGATGCAAGTAGTATCCTGCTCCTCCCTAATGCTCATACCTATCCCAATGGTACTCTATCTGAATGCCGCCTTTGGCTTCCGGCATAAGTACTGGTTTTCCATATTTTCAGCACTCTCCTTTACGCAGTTTGCTGTGTGCTGGGGATTACATTTTTTAGGAATTGCAGATATCCACGAAACACTTACACTGGTTCACATTTTACTTATACTGTTTGCATGCGTCTTAATGTATACTATTATATATAATACTTATATTAACCGTGATAAGGAACACCACAACATCTACCATATTCTCCGCACAATCGGTTTGATTGCTATCTCCATTGCGACATTTATTGACGTTGCCCGCTATTATCTTGGCATCGGTACAGATAGTGCATTGTTTGTGCGAATTGGCTTACTGCTCCTCATCCTTTGTTTTGGCAGCTCCAGCTTAGAGAAAACGATCAATGCAGTAAAGCTTGGTGCACAAACCGAATTTGTTTCCCAGCTTGCCTACCAGGATGGTCTCACAGGGATTGGCAACCGGACAGCTTTTGAAGAACATCTGGCAGAGCTGGAGCTGGTAAAGGATGAGACATCTGCTGTCGGCATTGTTATGTTCGATGTAAATGACTTAAAATACGTCAATGACCATCTGGGACATCATTATGGCGATACGATGCTGGTTGCAAGCGCAGATATTATTCGTTCCTCCTTTGAAAATACCTGTGGTGAGTGCTTCCGTATCGGTGGTGATGAATTTGCGGTACTATTAGACGGCGAATCCGTGCAAAAGGATTACGAGGAAGGAATCAAACGTTTTTCAGAACAAATCAAACAATTTAACGCACAACCCGACAAAGAATTCCGGATTAGTATTGCATTCGGCTTTGCAACATATGACAAAAGCAATACAGGAACCAATCTAATGAACATCTATCAACAAGCTGACAAACAGATGTATGACAACAAAAGGAACATGAAGACGGAACAGATACCCCCAGAGGAATATTATAACAACCGATAATTGTGAAACAAACTATTGATTGCTGGTACACTAATAATAGTGAGGAAGTATGAGGGAAGTAATATGATAAAACGTTATTTCGTAAGAATCCGCTCATTAAAAGAGGGAATGCGTATTGACCAGAATATTAAAGACCGTCTCGACCGTGTCCTAATCGCAAAAGGAACCCACCTTGCCGATTATCAGATTGAGGCTTTAGAACGCATGGGAATCAGTGGGGTATATATCTCAGAGGGAGAAGAGGATGCCACCCCCCAACAAGAAGAAAAACCTATGACAGCAGTGGCAAGAAAAAATATAGCGAAGCATCGTACCAACGACCCCGCTAAGGTAAAGCTTTCAGAAAGTATTAAGAGAAGGGTATCCGAAGGAATCCAGTTTCTCTATAATGACACGGATTCCCCAAACTTCACCACAACTTCAACAAATATTACGAGCAATCTGTTAAAAGCGATTGATGATAATGCCGCAATCGCTGTAGATATTTCTGCACTAAAGACGAGCGATGAATATACTTTTAAACACAGTGTGGATGTAGCGACCATGTCTATGGTTGTCGCCAAAAAGATGGGAATGAGCCATCAGGATATTTACAATATAGGAATTGCCGGGCTACTACACGACATGGGCAAATCAAAAATCCCCCTAACAATCTTAAACAAGCCTGCGAAATTGACCGACGACGAGTTTGAAGTTATGAAAAAACATTCCGTATACGGCTACCAGATATTAAAAGAGAAGGATGACTTTTCTGCACCGATTGCTCTTGCTGTGCTACAGCACCATGAAAAGATGAACGGCAACGGCTATCCTATGGGAGTTAATAGGGAGAAGATATCCCCTTATGCCAAGATATTATCCGTCGTTGATGTGTATGATGCACTGGTTACCGAACGCCCCTACAAAAAAGGAATGTCCCAGCGGGATGCAATAGAAATTATCATGTCTATGACAGAGGAATTGGACATTGATTCGATGCGCAGCTTTTTGGGAAGTGTCATACTTTACCCTGTAGATTCTATTGTCAAGCTTAGCAATGGAGAAGAAGCATGCGTGGTTGAGAACCACCCTGAAGCAGTTCTAAGACCAACCGTAGTGGGACTGGAAACCGGCAACGTGTATAATCTTGCCGATGACTTAGCATGTGCGAGCATTCTGATTGTTTAGATGAGATAGAAACGGAGGAAGATAATGGAATTCAGCAGAAAAAAAGGATTACATGGAGAAATTACGATACCGGGAGACAAAAGCATCTCCCATCGCTCTATTATGTTTGGAGCGATTTCCAATGGCTTAACGGAGGTTTCTAACTTTTTGACTGGGGCAGATTGCCTGTCCACTATTGATTGCTTTCGAAAGATGGGGATTACCATCGACGTCACAGGCAGCCATGTACTGGTTCATGGAAAGGGGCTTCGGGGACTTACTGCTCCCAAGGAGATTCTTGACGTTGGCAATTCTGGTACAACAACCCGCCTGATTACAGGTATTCTTGCCGCACAACATTTTGATTGCACACTGGACGGGGATAGTTCTATCCGCAAACGCCCCATGCGTCGTATTATATCTCCATTAGAGGAAATGGGAGCATCGATTCAAAGTCTTTCCGGCAACGATTGTGCCCCTCTATCCATACACGGACAAGCGTTAAAGGGGATTCAATATAATTCTCCTGTAGCCTCTGCACAAGTAAAATCCTGTATTCTTCTGGCAGGACTTTATGCAGATGGAAAAACCAGTGTTACGGAGCCGGAACACTCCCGCAACCATACAGAATTAATGCTTCGTTCCTTTGGCGCTGAGCTTACGACCAATGGCAAAACGGCTGTCATTTCCCCTGCCAATGAATTATATGGACAAAAAATTCAAGTTCCCGGGGATATTTCCTCTGCTGTCTATTGGGTTGTTGCCGGATTGATTACTCCAGACTCCGAAATTACAATCCGAAATGTAGGTCTGAATCCAACCCGGGACGGTATTATTGAAGTCTGCCGACAAATGAACGGACAGATTTCCATCTCTAATGAGCATACAGAAGGTGGGGAAAAGGTGGGTAATATCACAGTAAAAACAAGTGATTTAAAGGGCACCACTATTGAAGGCAGCGTGATACCAAGACTAATTGATGAGTTGCCAACCATGGCATTGCTTGCCTGCTTCGCCGAGGGAGACACCGTTATCAAGGACGCACAGGAGCTTAAGGTAAAGGAATCCGACCGAATTGCGGTTATGGTGGAAAATCTTACAAAAATGGGGGCAGATGTGGAAGGAACCGACGATGGCATGATTATTCATGGAACCTCCAAACTCAAAGGAGCTGTTATCGACAGCAAATTAGACCACCGTATTGCCATGACCTTTGCCATAGCAGGAATCAACGCTGATGGTATTACAAAAGTTGAGGGGGCAGAATGTGTAAATATCTCCTATCCTAGTTTCTATGAGGACTTGGATATGCTGACAAAATAGAGAATTTTTTATATTTCACTTGACTTTCGAACAATTGTTTGCTATTCTGATATAGAACAATTGTTCTTTTTTTCGTGGGATGATGTTATATGCCTTGAACATATACCAAGATATTTTAAGTTGAAGGTGAACTATATTTCAGATATGGAGGTGTCACCATGCAGATTACAACAGATATGGATCTATTAAGCAAACTGAATATCCTATCGGCTTCTGCCAAGTATGATGTTGCCTGCACCTCTAGCGGGGTAGACAGGAACAATGACGGAAGCGGAACCGGCAACTGTATCGCTCCCGGTATCTGCCATACCTTCTCTGGTGATGGCAGATGCGTGTCCCTGCTCAAAATCCTGTTTACTAACGAGTGTATATTCAATTGTTCCTACTGTATCAACCGCCGGGACAATGATATCGTGCGCGCCTCCTTTACTCCCGATGAGGTCTGTCGTCTGACCATGGAATTTTATCGCCGTAACTATATTGAAGGTCTGTTTTTGAGCTCAGGGATTCTGGTTAGCCCCAATTATACTATGGATTTATTATATCAGACCTTATTAAAGCTACGCAGGGAGGAGAATTTTCAAGGCTACATCCATGTCAAGGCAATTCCCGGTGCCGATGCGGAGCTTATTAGAAAGGTCGGCTTCTTAGCAGACCGTATGAGCGTGAATCTGGAATTACCAACTAAGGAGAGTCTTACAGCCCTTGCCCCCAACAAGAACCGCCGCACCATCCTGTCCCCTATGCGGCAGATACAGCAGGGAATTACTACCAGCAAAAACGAGCTTATGCCTTATCAGCAGCATCCACAATTTGTTCCGGCAGGACAGAGTACACAGATGATTATCGGGGCAACCAAGGAGACAGATTATCAGATTTTGTCTGTTGCCGAAAAACTATACCAGAATTTTAGTCTGAAACGCGTCTTTTATTCTGCCTTTATGAATGTGAATATGGATTCCAGTCTGCCAATGCCTGCAGGCGGTCCCCCACTGCTGCGTGAGCACAGGTTATATCAGGCAGATTTCCTGCTGCGGTATTACCGCTTCTCTGCGGAAGAATTGCTTTCCGAGGAGAAGCCCAATTTCAACGTATTTCTAGACCCGAAATGCGATTGGGCAATCCGTCATTTAGAGCTTTATCCGGTAGAGGTTACAACAGCGAACTACAACACCTTGCTGCGGGTTCCGGGAATTGGCGTAACCTCCGCCAAACGGATTATGGCAGCGAGAAGACAAGGACAGCTTTCCTATCCTGCCCTTAAGAAGATGGGAGTTGTATTAAAGCGTGCCTTATTCTTTATTACCTTAGGCGGCAGGCAGATGTATCCCACCCGGATTGAGGAGGATTATATTTTAAGGAATCTGCTAAGCGATGCCAAAGCACCATTAGAGGTACAGCAGTTAAGCTATCGTCAATTAAGCTTGTTCGATGATATGATGCTAGAGTCAAAAGGTCAGAATGACGTTCATGAATGTTTGCAGGAATTATGAAACAACAAGTTACTTATACGATAGTCATAATATTATATAAATTTACTTCGTTGTCTTTGCTACGCAAAGTACAAAGGCGTAAATTTATATAATATTATGACTATCTGCCTAGGCAATTATAGGTTTCGCAATTGCCTGTATATTACATTATAGAAAAGGGGGGGCAGTCATGGAGATTTATGTCTGCGAGAATACATTAGAGGGTGTCTTTTCTGCAATATTCTGTGCTTATGCCGACCGACACCCCCATTCCGACAATAAAATTATAACTGGCAGTGTGAAAAATTATGAATTATTCGCCAACTATGTCCCCGTAACCACCAAGCAAGAGCATGCCCTGCGGGTAAGCAGGCGTCTATATAACACATTGGGCGGTGAGGTTTTTTATGACCTCTGTGCTGCCCTTTTATGTGAGACTTCCTATGCTACAGAGGTGGCGGATGCCGTATATCACACAGTTGTCCTCGGCCTTTCACTAGCAAGACAGGGAAAGGATGGCAGGCACATCCTGGAACACCTTACCAACCCCTATGTGAATCTGGTCTTTCGCTGTGCCCGCCAGACCAAGCATGAAGCCCGTCAATTCTACGGTTTCCTTCGTTTCCGGGAGTTAAGTAATGGTGTTCTTCTTGCCCGCTTTCATCCAAACAACAATATAATCACTATGTTGGTGGAGCATTTCGATAACCGCCTGCCCAAGGAAGCCTATATTATATATGATGCTACCCACGACATTGCCGCTCTGCACCACCCTCACCAGCCAAGCATATTACTTTCGCATCCTGAATTTGAACAGGAAGCTCTTTCAAGCTATTCCGAACAGGAACAAAACTATGAAAAACTATGGAAGCAGTTCTACGAAAGCATTGCCATAGAGAGCCGCATCAATCCTGCCCTAAGGCAAAGCAACATGCCAAAACGATTCTGGAAGGATACGGTTGAGCTATAGGACAGTTGGAATAACGTTTCGTTTTGACAAACAGGTTATAAGACATTCGTGTCAGATAATCTTTTCTTTGTCAAATCCACAACCAGCTCCGAAAACATCCCCGAAACACAAAGTTCATTTTCACCATCAGCACAATTTTGATACTCTATAACCTTATCCTCTTTCACATAATACACATTACATCTGCGTCCTTTGTTTATGACATTGACAATATTTTCTTCCGGAATATGAACCATCGCCTTTGCCTTCCATTGGTTAATATCCAAACTTCCTGTAATTTTATCAATTGTAATGTCATAATCCGTTTTTGCAGTAAATTCCAAACTACCACTGCTATCAGAAATCAGAACTTCCTTTGCATCCCCATCATATTCTAACCGACGCAGGTGAAGGTTCTTTATCACAAGAAGCTTAACACAAGCTGCTAACTCACAATGGTCAGTGTATTTATCAGGAAGAATAATCGTGACTGTCAGAGAATCTTCCATTTCATAGCGGCTTAATTTGTCCTTGTTTAGACAATTGACATCCAGCTTGTTTTTCTTTTCGTCAAGCTTTATCTTAAACATGGTATCTAAATTCTCAAAGGTTTCAGAAGACAGCTTGATATGAAGCTTTTCATCCGTCCCCGATGACAAAATGATTTGAGCGGCATTACCGATATTGACATCGAAATGCTTCTCACAGTCAATATCGTAAATGGTTTCGCTTACAAAAACAGATTTCTCCTGTTTTGAGCGTGTAACAGAATCCCGAAGCAGCTCATCTAAGGTAGTTTTAAAAATTTCTGCTATAATTACCATATTTTCCACATCGGGCAGACCTTTTCCTGTCTCCCATTTTGTGATAGCCTGTCTTGATACCCCGATTTTCTCGGCAAGCTGCTCCTGTGACAGCCCTTCATTTTTTCTTATTTCTTTTAATTTTTCAGAAAAATTCATAATATACCTCCATTTTTATGCTATTCTTTCAAAAGAGAATAGGCGGTAATTTTTTTAATCGGTGCTGCGAGAAGTACGCTGATAAAAAATGACACAGCAGTAAACATAATTACAAATACAAACAGCAAGAAGATAGATACTTCAAAATAATTTTTTATTGCCCCAATCTGGCTTAAAATAATCTGATTGATTACAGGAAGATACCATATTCCTGCAATCGCCGACACCCCCGCCGACAAAGCCACAACCGGTATAAAACGGGCTGCTGTCATTATGGTAAGCTGCCTGCTTGTATAACCGATTGCTTTATATATTCCATATTCCTGCCTGCGTCTGCTAATCATGGAATTGATAAGTACATAAAGAACAAGCAGAACAAGTAGAACTGAAATTACAAATAAAACAACTGCCACTACTGAAACAATACTTGCATACAATGTTCGGCTATTTTCATTTAACTGTTCATAATTTAGGGAAGATGCAATTAGCGAATCATAAGCATCCTCATATTCCTCTATAAATGCTTTGGCATTTTGTTTATGCAGATAAACATTGACATTGCTCATACGTTCACCAATTTTTTCGTACCCCTCACTTGTCAATTGACATACTCTTCCAGCATTATTGACACTTTGTATATAACCCGTTACCACATAAAAGGCGGATTTATCAGAGGCAGAAATCTCTATCTCACTACCAATGGGATAGTCATCTGCAAGTGTATTGCCTACTGCAATTTCATCTCCACTTTCAGGACTTCGCCCTTCATAGCATATATCATTTGTTACCTTTCCAAAATCTTCACACACAAAGGCAGTAAGACTTCCATCTGTGTAACTTAACGGTGTCGAAGCGTATTCCAAAACGAGCTTTACCCGGCTGTCCTCTTGAAGAATCTCCTTAAGCTCTGACATCTTATCGTTTTGCACTGTGAAAATAATGGAGGGGATTTCCTCCGAAAGTGTATTCATAAAATTATCAGGCTTAACACTTACATTATAGAGAAGTGTTCCCGCAAAGGATAACAATACCATTATACCAATTGACAACGCAGACAACAATATATTTTGTCCCGCATCCCCATTTCCTTTACTTCCTCTTATTGCCCCCATTGGTCCTAACTTATATATCTTCATTGCAGAAAGAAAAGCAAATAAAAATATCACCAATATCAGTATTGCTGCCACGATTAACAAGGCAACGCCATCAAAAACAGGTGTATAAACAAATCCCGATTGGATTGCCAGGATTGCTGCAATAGAGGGTAGGACTGCATAAGATAATATGGTTCCGATTCCTGTGGAAACAATACCTACCAGCGTGTAAGGAAACACAACCGAAGAAATAATCATCTTACTTGTATAACCTATGGCTTTTAAGACACCCATCTGTGCCAGCTCATCCTCTATCGTACTGCGTATCCGAAAGCTGCTTAAGAAAATACTGACTGCCAATATAATTGCCGCAAGTGCAAGGAAAATAACAATAAGCAGGGTGCATACCATTGTCCTTGTCTGCTTCCCAGCGACCCTGTCATTGATATTTAATGCAGCAATTCCTTTGTCACTCAAACAATCGGTTATGGCATTTTTGATTTCCGTTAAATCAGCAGTATCCTGTACGGTTAATGAATACTCTGCAACGATATGCTCCTTATGCTCCTCCTCAAGCTTTTCATAGGCTGCCGCAGGCAAATATCCGCCAATCAGTCCGGTACCATAATTACCATATTGCATTTCTGATACGATTCCGCCAATTTCATAAGTATCATCCTTGTCGTTAACGGAATAGGTGATATGGTCGCCTTCGGCAAAGCCTCCCAGTTCCTTCATATACATCGGTATATAAATAGTATTTTCATCTTTTTTCTGATATTCTGAAACATCAAGACGGTTCATTGTTCTTGCCTCGTCAAGATTATAAAAAACCGTATTCATGTCAAAATCAGAATCCGCAAATTCCCGGACGGTCGCCAGAACAAATACACCACTATGCTTTTCAACTGCCGATACCCCATCCATCTTGTAAAGCTCATCAATGATTTCACTATCATCCTGAAGAGACGGAATCATAAAATTAATGTCTGCTGTGTCAAGCTCAGTAAACCGGCTGTCATAGGCATTGAATGTCTGAAAGGCAAGCACAAGAGCAATATTCATTATCAATGCCGTCAGACAGATGATAAAACCAAAGGATAGATACTGCCCTTTTGCTTTTTTCAAATTATGTATAATCAGTGTTATTGTCCTGTTCATGCCTACCACCCCATTTCAGAAATGAATTTTTCAAATATTTCTGTTCTTTCGGTGTTATCCGGGTCAAATTTCCCCAAATTACACTCACCAAAAATTTCACCATCTTTAATGTAAAGAATGCGGTTGCCTCGTAAAGCTGATTTTTTGTCATGTGTAACCATAACAATGCTCTGCCCATTCCCGTGAAGCGAACTAAATACATTAAGAACTGCCATTCCATTTGCAGAGTTCAATGCCCCCGTCGGCTCATCCGCAAAAAGTACATTGGGTTGGTTGATGACTGCTCTTACAATGCCTGCTCTTTGTGCTTCACCGCCGGAAATCTGTGAGGGGGTTTTCTTCCATGTTGTTTCCGGAATATTTACTAAAGAAAAAAGCTTTCTTGCACGATTTTTGATGTCCTCTTTGTTCCTGCTTGTAAGCACCCCTGCTGCAATCACATTATCCATGAGGCTCATTTTATCAATCAGATATATCTGCTGAAATACAAATCCGCACTGACTTCGTCTGAAAACTGCCAATTTGTCACTATTTAACTTTGTGATATCTGTACCATCGAAATCAATTTGTCCACCATCTGGTTTATCCATCCCAGACAGTGAATACATTAAGGTAGATTTCCCTGCTCCTGACGAACCCATAATCACCGTAAAATCCCCTTTATAAATATCAATGTTCAAATCCGAATAAATAGTCTGGATATTTTCTTTTTCGCCAAAAGATTTTTTCAAATGCTTTGCCGATATAACTGTTTGTCTGCTCATAGCAAAACCACCTTCCTTTTTTTATGATACAATCATAATGGAGAAGGTGGAATTACACTAGCAACAACTATATACATTAGAATATTATTATGCTATTTTCCGTTGCATATATATAATTTCTGCGATTATTCAACAATATTATAATAAATCCTAGAGGTAACAGAATACACTGCTACATAAAGAATAGCAAAGACTGCCACTGTTCCTAACAGGCACCAGAAAAATGGGTCTGTATTAGAGAGGTTCAATACTCCCAAAAGCTTTTTTACCATTGGAAATGCCACACATACATGGATGACCGCTACAATTAGAGGAAGGAAAAATACCAGTAAAACCTGACTCTTAATGGATGCTTTCACCTCTCTTTTACTCATCCCTACCTTCTGCATAATTTCAAACCGGGTTTTATCATCATAGCCTTCTGAAATCTGCTTGTAATAGATAATTAATGTTGCCGCTATTATGAATACGATTCCTAAAAACAGTCCCAGAAATAAGAAACCACCATAAAATGCCGAGAAATCTTTTCTGTTTTCTGCTCTTCCTTCCACCTCAACATGTTCAAGCTTCCTTAATTCCTTTGCCGCCTGAATCTGTTGTTCGTCACCTCCCTTTACATCTATATCCAGATAATAATCAATATCCGATGCATTATCTTTATATACCGCTTTTTGCTGCTCATATATATTCTCCATCACCTTATCATCTGCTACAACAATATAATGTACATTAGAAATTATAGATGTTCCCATCTCCACCGAACTGAATTTCTTTATATATTTTTTTACCACATATTGTTCCGAAAAAATATGGGGTTTCTTTGGCATCTTTTCTCCCGTATCATAAACATAAATCTCATTTTCCTTCAGATTGGCTGTTTCCCCGGTAACCTTTTCATATTCCTCTGCTGTAAACACCATTATTCCATGGTCTGCACCACCGCTCAGATAATTATGGCTGCCTAAATAATCAAAACTACCATCCTGAAAATGAACTGCAAATGTAAGTGCTTTATAGTCTACACAATTTGTAATTTCACAATTTTTTTCTATTCTTTGTTTTGCCTCCTGCTCCAGACTACTACTGTCAAAATCAGCCGGCACAGCTCTTCTCGTCAATCCCAAATCATAAGGATATCTGGTTCTTATAGCATCCTCTACACCTACATAGAGGCATACCGTTGTAGAAACCGTAACCAGCACCATAGTAGAAAGAATGCATATCGTCGCTAAGCCCGCCGCATTCTGCTTCATCCGGTACAGCATACCGGAAACAGAAGTAAAATGATTGGTCTTATAATAAAATGTCCGATTGGAACGCAAGAGCTTTAATATCACAATACTTCCGGCAATAAACAAAAAATAGGTTCCTGCAATAACCAGTAAAACGGCAATAAAAAAGCTAGCTAAGGCATCTAATGGATTATCCACTGTCAAAGCAATATAATAACCAATACCCATTCCTGCAATACCAAGCAGTGCCATAAACCATTTCGTTTTCGGCTCACGCTCTCCAAAATGCTCTCCCTGCAATAAATCCACCGTTTTCGTTTTGGCAAGCTGTATTACATTGTTGATAAAGGTCAACAGAAAAATACCAGCAAATAAAATCACTGCCTTTATAAGGGATTCCTGCGAAATCTCAAAGGGAATGGAGGATTCCCATTTGGCAATTCTTAAAAGCAGCATCATAATCAGCTTCTGAAATAAAACTCCCATTCCACATCCAACTATAATCCCTATTCCTGATACAATCAGATTCTCACAAAACAATACCTTCGCAATATGCTTTTTCTCCATTCCGAGAATATGATACAGACCAAATTCCTTTTTTCTCCTCTTAATCAGAAAGCTATTGGTGTAAAATAAAAATACAACTGAGAATATGCTAATAATACCAACACCAAAGCCCATCATCTGAACCATGCTTCCTCCTCCCGGAAGATGCTTATTCACACTGATGGCATGAATCATATAAAACATTGCCACTGTCGCAACAAAGGTAAGCAGATAGGGAACATAAAACTTACTATTTTTCTTAATATTCCTGCCTGCAAGGGATAAGTAAAAATGCTTATTATTCATGCTGCTCACCACCTGTCGCAATTGTTGTCAGTGTATCAGAAATCTTTCCAAACATCTGCTCCTTCGTCATAATGCCACGGTAAATCTGATGATACACTGCCCCATCCTTAATAAACAACACCCGTTTTGCCTGACTTGCCGCCTTTACGGAATGGGTTACCATCAAGATTGTCTGTCCTCTATCGTTTATTTTTTCAAACAACGTAAGCAAATTGTCCGCCGCCCTTGAATCTAACGCTCCTGTTGGCTCATCTGCCAATATAAGCTCCGGATTTGCAATCAATGCCCGTGCCACTGCTGCACGCTGCTTCTGCCCGCCGGATACTTCATAGGGATATTTATCCAAAACATCTGTTATTTGCAATAATTCGGCAATCGGCTCCAGCTTTTTCTGCATTTGGGAAAAGCTTTCTCCTGCCAGTACCAACGGAAGAAATATATTATCCTTTAGGGAGAAGGTATCCAAAAGATTAAAGTCTTGAAACACAAATCCCAGATGCTCCCGGCGAAAGGCAGCCAGTTGTTTTTCCTTTATCCCGGAAAGGGTTGTTCCATTTAATATGACCGTGCCACTGGTAGGCTTATCCAGTGATGCTAATATATTCAGCAGCGTCGTTTTGCCAGAACCACTTTCCCCCATAATCGCCACATACTCACCCTGTTCTACCTCGAAGGATACATTGCTTAATGCCTGTACCTGATTACCACCAAAACGGGTAGTATAAATCTTTTTTACATTATTTACCTCCAACATTTTCATCGTTCATTCCTCTTTTCTTTGCTATTTGTTTATCAATATACAGGAAAGGGAAATGCTTTGCCATAGATTTGGCTTACATTTCCCTAAGGTAAGGTGACAGTTTTGTAAGGTTCAGAAGGTTGAAGTATCTTTGTAAATATTCATTTATATTAGGGGTTTTTTGTATCTAAGAAATGCTTGATTTTCATTGTTATAGGGATTCCTATCAGATAGTTTATATGTGTTTTTTGCGTTGATGTCAAAATCAGTCTGAAATCCGTTCAATAAATTCATCTGGTAATATAGCTTTAACATAACTGTTCACATAATCCTTAGTATTACGCGTAACAATATAATGCATTCCCGAACGCTTTGCCACTTCACATACAACAGCATCTTCATAATCATGAACAGAAGATGTTAATGCCTGAATACAATCTTTCTTTGTAACATCCAATATTCCAAATAAATTATATAATTTCTCCATAGTCTGCATTGCCAATTCGGTATCATGGCAATATTTCCTTACCAAATAATATATATCGGTTGCCATACTCGCACTTATATACATATCAGCACTTTTATGAGCTGCCATCAAAAATATCTGTTCAGCACTTTTATTCCATGGTTCTCTTGAAGTTAATGCATCTACAATAACATTAGTATCAATTAATACTCTCAATTATACCCTCTCCAATCTTTCAGCCTTTGCTTCTTCATAGTCGGCATCTTTGGGCAAAATTCCAAATAAAGAGGTGGCAATATCAACTCTATCTTGATATGGATTCGTAAGTCTAGCAATTACTTTTCCATTCTTTGTGATATAAATATCTTCAGTAGCCGATAATAATAAATATTTTCCAAGATTATTTTTTAATTCTGTTGCTGTTATTGACATTATAATCACATCCCTTCTTGTACTATTATTATACACAAATCGTACGATTTTATCAATACTTTCATTTGATTATAACAGTGAAAATTTTCCTCCTTTACCCTCACAACCTCCCCAAATTCCAACATTTGCCCTCCCCTTCCTCCAAGCACTTACAGTTTTGTAAGAACAGGAAAATCTCCCAAATGCTTGATTCTCTTGGCAAATCTCAAATGCCATCTCGCAGCATTTACGTTCCTGAAGCATCTTCCTAATTCTTTCAGCCCCTTTTTTTGTGTCTGCAATAATTTCCTCCGGTGTCATCTGGATATGCAATCCCTAGTGAACCATATAATTCAATCAGCTCCATTTTGGGTATGCCAAGCATTTCTGCCGCCTTTCCATGCGATATGGTGTCATTTTTTATATATGGATATAACAACATGGCATTTCTAAGCAAAACCGCACTGTCCCCCTCCACATTTGCAGGTGTAGTAATCTAACATTGAGACTAGTCCAAATGAGGTTAGTCTCTTTGTGCTTATAGCCTTTTGTACCTAACCATTGCGAGCAAGCCAGGCATATCTGTGTCCATTGCAGGCTATCTTATATGCTGTCCATTTTGGTACATCCACCTTCATTATTTTGATTAAACGTTTTTTTCATACATAAAACAAATCCAAAATTTTCCTTCCGTCAGCCTTGAACTCAATTTTTACTTTTATCGCATTGAAACTCTTTACCATAAACATCGCAGAGCGGGAGATTACAGAACGGAGTAAATCTATTCCGATTACCCGATAATAGAACAAGGGATATTCTAATCATTATTTTAGAATATCCCTTATTTATACTAAATAGACAATACTAATAGGAAAAATATATTAATTTTAATTTGAATAGCCTATGACTGTAACGGTACTGTCACATTCTAAGCCAACCCTCATCAAATTTGTACAATTAGTCACGTCCAGACTAGTTAGCTGATTATTACGACAATCCAACCTCGTCAATTCCGTACAGCCACTTACATCCAGACTGCCTAGCTGATTACCTCTACAATACAAGTTTGTCAATGCCGTACATCCACTCACATCCAGTTTGCTTAGCTGATTATTACAACAATCCAATCTCGTCAATTTCTTACATTTACTCACATCCAATATGCTTAGCTGATTATTACTACAATCCAAGTTCGTCAACGCCGTACATTTGCTCACATCCAGACTGGTTAGCTGATTATTACTACAAGACAAGCTCGTCAACGCCATACAACTGCTCACATCCAGACTGGTTAGCTGATTATTACTACAAGACAAGTTTGTCAATGCCGTACATTTGCTCACATCCAGACTGGTCAGCTGATCATAATTACAACTACAATCCAAGCTCGTCAATGCCGTACATTTGCTCACATCCAGACTGGTTAGCTGATTATTCATACAATACAAGTTCGTCAACGCCATACAACTGCTCACATCCAGACTGGTTAGCTGATTATTCATACAATACAAGCTCTCCAATGCCGTACATCCACTCACATCCAGATTACTTAGCTGATTATCATCACAAGACAAGACCTTCAATGCCGTACATTCGCTCACATCCAAACTGCTTAGCTGATTCTTTTCACATTTCAACTCCTCCAATGCCGTACATCCGCTCACTTTCAGACTGCTTAGCTGATTATTATTTTCACAGCTCAAGGTATACAATTCTGTACATCCGCTCACATCCAGACTGCTTAGCTGATTATTACTACAACAATCCAATTTAAACAATGCCGTACATTCGTTCACATCCAGACTGCTTAGCTGATTACCACTACAATTCAAATTCGTCAATGCCGTACATTCGCTCACATCCAGACTGCTTAGCTGATTATCACTACAATTCAAATTTGTCAATTCCGTACATCCACTCACATCCAGATTACTTAGCTGATTATTCCAACAATCCAACCTCGTCAATTCCGTACATCTACTCACATTCAACCTCGTCAATTCCGTACATCTGCTCACATCCAGACTACTTAACCCGGCATTAGAATAATTCAAGCCCGTCAATCGTCCATTCTCATCCCAAGTGTATATTTCAGCATTATCTAAATTAGAATAACTCTCTCCCAAGTCATTCTCCGTAATTATTTTTTTCAAAACTGCCACATCCAAAGCATTCTTCTCTGTTGCCGGCTCCTCTGTGGTTGTCTCTTCTGTGGTTGTCTCCTCTGTAGTTGTCTCTTCTGTGGTTGTCTCTTCTGTGGTTGTCTCCTCTGTGGTTACCTCTTCTGTAGTTGTCTCTTCTGTGGTTGTCTCTTCTGTGGTTACCTCTTCTGTAGTTGTCTCTTCTGTGGTTACCTCTTCTGTAGTTGGTGCTTCTGTTGTTGTCACCTGTTGCTTTGGTGCCTCTGTTGTTGTCACCTGTTGCCTTGGTGTTTCTGTTGTTGTCTCCTGTGGCCTTGGCGTCTCTGTTGTCACTTTTTTATTTTTTACAATAACCTTGCAGGTATATTTCTTTTTGCCCACTTTGGCAGTAATCTTTGCTGTACCCGCCTTCTTTGCGGTTACCTTGCCCTTTTTAGAAACAACAGCTACCTTCTTTTGATTGCTGCTCCATGTAATCTTCTTGCCCTTTGGTGCATTTTTCAGCTTTAACGTTGTTGATTTCCCCACTGTCAAAGTAACTGACGTCTTGTTAAGCTTCACTTTTTTGCTCTTGGCTTGCACTTGATTTGGTGCAGCTACCGTACATACCAGCAATACCACAGCCAGCAGAAACGCATTTAATCTTTTCAATTTCTTCATTGGTTTTACCTCCTTTTTCCTAAATAATTGCATTATAATAGATGGATATGATTTTTGTATGATGTATATATAGATTTTAAATGCTTATGCTTATACTGTCAATGCACTCACTTCATATTTTTGAACAATAGGAAGTTTCAAAAACTTTTTCGCCACACATTCCATAGAAGGCATTGGTTTCACTCAAATCAGCCCTTTCACTCGTGTAGTGAAATTGATTATATCAGTAAAACTTCCTTGTGTAAACCTTTTACGTCTTATTATCACCTTTATGTAAAGCTTTGGAAGCTACGGATGTTTCTAATGTTTTTTATTTACAAAGATACTAATTTTTAAGAAAATCACTAAATTCTTTTAATTCCATTTTCTTTTCTTCCGGAAGACAATTAAACTCAATATTACAAATTGCACCCTCTAATGCATATAAATGCACCAGACAAACATTGGGATATACCTGTTTTAGTTGCAGAAATGCCTGTTTTGCCCCTAAATGAATCAACTCCTCCGATGAGTTGATTCCAACCGAATATAGTTTTTGAGCCATTTCCCTACCGATATTCATCATAGCTGTTAAATCTGACATAAGTCTCCTCCTCTTACTATTTTTCCTTTTCAATTTCTTAACTTCATTGAATAAATGTGGTCTTCTCCTCACTGTTATATCCTGCCTTCCGATAAAATTTCTTATCTGGCATCATCCGTTCAAGCTTTACTCCGTCTCATCCCAGAGCATGATATATTCTTCCTCATTTTCATCCACAACGGTAAAACCAACTTTCAAATATAAATTACATGCATTATTTGCCTTCTGTACAGACAATGATGCCTTTTTATAACCTCTTTTCTTAAGCAATGTAAGCATTTGTTCCATCAACGCTGTTCCGATTCCCCGTCCACGGAACTCCTTATATAAAGATATGGCAAAGGATGGAATGGTATCATCAATATGCCCATAATCATTCATGATTCTAGTCCAGACGGCACCAACAATTACCCCATCAACCTCAGCAACGAGACAGCAATCATCTTTCTTTCCAAAATCAGAAACATATACCTGTAACTCTGGTTGTTTGATAATAGATTTCGGTGGTGCTTCCTCTCCTTCTGGAATAAAAATCGCCTCGTATAAAAATTCATCTAGTATTGCATATTCATCTTGTCTAATTTCTCTTATCTGATAATCCATCCTGCCCCTCCTCATAATCAGACCACGAAGTAACAACAGAAGCACCTGACACATCCACCCTGTTCTCATAAGCGTCCACCGTTATCGTTAAGTCACCCTCTCCCTCTACATAAGTAGTGCCATCACTGCCCTTAATGGTAACGCTTTTCCCCTCTTCATCTATAATCCATCCTTCACTGAAAAGCTTACTTAGCACACTATCCTCCGTCACGACCCATGTAGAATCCTTTGTAATATAGCAATTACAGTAGCCATCGCCACCTTCCCTTGCATAGCTTTCATCCTGCACCACTGCACCCTTTAGCCTGCTGCCTTCTATCATATAAACATCCAGCTTACTGATGCTGTCCCAAATTACATTTCCTTCCATATCCTGCTTCACTGCGGTAAAGAGGCAATCTGCACCATTCTGCCCGGATTGTCCCCAGCCTCTCTGATTATTGTTTCCCGTACACCGCAGGAAAAAGTCACGATTCCTGGCATAGGTAATATCCACATCGCAAAGAGTAATCGTGGACTCCGTATTTGTGGTATAAAACATACCTCCATTCTTCGCCGTCAGGGTACCTCCATTCATTTCAAAAATACTATTTCCCTCCTCGGAATCGCCGGACATACTCTGATACAGGATAACATTCCATGTGCAATCGTTTTGTGAATTCTCCTTCATGTTTCCAGTCAAATGCGAATCGAATAAACGAATGGAATTGCGTCCTTCTATACATATCGCCTCAGAACCATTGGCTGTTAAATCAGCATCATGAACCGCAATATCGGCGGTACTGTAAATTGCTGAGGAACCTATTCCATTCGAGGTATATGTGCCGCCATCCACTCTCATTGTACCACCTCCCCGGTCACTTCGAATCGCTGCGGCAGACTCTCTATTCGTCGTAACATCCATATCCCACGCATATAGGCTTCCCCCGCCTGCTGCGTGAATTCCACCCGAAGTATCTTTCTTCGTAGTAATCTTCGTATCGGAAACATACACCATTCCATTTCCATAGGCAAATATTCCTGCTCCTCCTGCAGCATCGGTTTCGACAGTTCCATTGCTGATGTAAGCAGTACCATCTGTCGTCAGCACAGCAGCACCCACACCATAAAAGCTGGAATTATCTCCACCTTTACTATCCGATGAGGTTCTGGAAACAACAATATCCTTCAGGCTTGCAACCGCCCCTTTAAAAATATGAATGGCATTTTCATCTGTTCCAGTGGAGCTAACGTGCATACCATCAAGCTGAATATCTTCGCTATATTCCGTAACTGCATCATAGCTTTCCACACCCCCTGCCTGCCCTGCACCACCGGGCTGTTGTCCCATATCAGGAGAGATGACACTAATCTCGGCAGCATTCCCCTCGCTATCTAAAGTAACTGAAATGGTATCTCCCTCGGATATATCAGAAATTGTAATTTCTTCCTGCTGGGGAGCCATACTGTCACCCTCTGGCTTCTCTGGCGACATTCCATCCCCACTGGCATCTGGAGGATTACCTCCCTCCGGCTTTGCCATATTCTGCTCTCCTGTTCTGCCTAAGCCTTGCCTTTTTATCACTGTATCATCCGTAACTGTAATCTCCCGCTCCTCTCCACTCAGTTCCAGCATGGAGGATGTTTCATTTTGTTTTTGTTCTGTTAGTGTCCCTACCCGAAGCGTTATTGTATCCTCCGTAATCTTACTGACCTCCCCATTTATGAGTGTTTCCTCATTATCCATAAGTGCGTTGTCCTTTTTAAGCGAGCATCCGCTAAACATTATTGTACCAACTATCAACAACAGAGTTACTACAATACCTTTCTTCCTCATATTACTACACATCCCTTCCTAATACAATTGTTTACCAGTTACCCAAGCCTGAAACCCAAATTCTGTAGCCTGCATAAGCAATTACGTCTTTGATATAAAAAGAGACTGGTCATTATTTTAGGTTGCATGGAATAAAGGGATGCTATAAATTGGTGACTTTGGAAGGGAATTAGCATTTCTTGATATTCCCGTACAACGGAACCAATTTATAGCATCCCTTTATTGCATGCAAATGAAAACTGCAACCAGTCTCTTTTTATATCAAAGACATAATTACTTACACAACCTAGAATCCATCACAAACCATTATGCTAGTATACAGTATAGCAGAATATTGTTAAATATTTACTGGAATTGTGTGTTGGTTCTGTGAAAGCTGTGATATAATTTAATGTGAAAATGTAACAAAAGCGAAAAGCCCACGGCAGATTACACAAGGAGGTCTCTTATGAACCGAAAAAAAACATTCATCTTAGTTATATTAGCATGGATATTTATCCTTTCCCTCCAAAACATATCTGCCGAAGAAAATAAATATTATTCCACCTACGGATATGAGCAGTTAACCTCCAAAAAAGAAAAAAAGCTATACCGTGCCCTTGAGAAAAAAATGAATCAATTTCAAAATTCCTCCAAAAATCTTTCGGAAAAGGATGATTATATCGGATTTGATTATAAAATCCCGGAAGAGCTACAGCTTTCTAAAGAGACTACTCTGGATTTATGGGAAATGCTACAGAATATGCATCCGGAATACTTCTGGGCATATTACATTTCCTATTATTCCAGTCCGGATGCTAAGGGACAGACGAAGCTTGTCACCCGTATCCTTTTACATTGCTACCCCGATTATGCCAATGGTGAAGAACGCCAGAAGCTTTGGACCTCCATACAGGAAGAAATTGAATATAATTACATGAGTCTGATTAATGAAGAAATGCCGGATTATGAAAAGGAATATCGCATACATAACGAGTTAATCAAAAGAATTCGTTATTCAAAAATTGGTGATGATATTATAGCTGAAACATGGAGTCAGAATATTGTCGGGGTATTTACGGATATGCATATCAGTGTCTGTGCCGGATATGCTAAAGCCTTTCAATTGCTGATGAACCGTTGTGAAGTTGAATGTTTCTATGTTAGTGGCTATATATTAGATGAAACCACCAATGAAAAAGGTGCCCATGCATGGAATGTAGTTTGTCTGGATAATGAATGGTATAATGTAGATGTTACATGGGATGATACCGATGAGGGCAATGGAGAAACGATACCACGATATGATTATTTTAACTTTACAGACTCTGCTGACCCCAGTCGAACTTTAGAAGAAACTATCTACTCTGTTCCATCCTGTGATAGCACTACTTACTGTTTTGCCAATGTTAAACAGCTATTAATAAACTCTGGAACCATTACTGCGGAAGAATTACCTGACAACGATACCACGGAGGACTGGGAACCAACGGGATTGCTCAAAAAACTATTTGACTTTATTGCAAGCTGGTTTCTATTCCTGCCTCCATATTTTCATATATAATAGCAGTGTAGTGACAGCTTCGTATTGAGGACTATTTTCCCTTGCTAAGCAGATATCTCTTCTTATATTCCAGCTTTCCTAGGAATAGAATCTTCTTATAGACAGTATGATTGACAAATCCCCCTACTACCCCGACTATGGGGATGCCTTGTACAAATTTTTCAACCAGCAGGGCATCGGATAATGCCTTGGCGGTTCTTTTTATCTCCTCAGACAGGTCAACCTCATAAATTGCTGGTAATGCGGACCCGGAATCCGTTGATGATAGAATCGCAGAGCCTGCGGGAGAGAAACACTCCGAAAACACCTTTCTTCTATCCTCTCCTGTTGCCAAAGCAGTACGAATCAGCCGTAGCATGTAGATTTGTTCTTCCTTGGATTCATAGGAAAAGCCGTAGCTTAAGGCAACCTCATAAAGCCCTTTTAATATGGTACTGACGAGCAGTGGGATATCCGGCAGTCCCATTCCAAGCAAACCAAGTCCAAAGCCTGTAGCCGTGGTGGAAGCATGGTTTATGAGATTATCCCTCTCCTGCTTTTTCCCCAATAATTTCACACTTTTTTTCGTCTGCTTCTGTTCTACCAACTGGTCACCCACAGTAAATTCCATCTGCAATGCTTCCTTGTCAAAGGTCTTTTCCAATATTTTCCTGCCCTTTAAAAATACCAGTGAAAATGCCTTTTCAAAAGCCAGCTCCAACGTATGACTTAATCCATCGGGGACTTTTTCGTAAATTTTATCCTTTACTACGTTATTTCTCCCCTTGGCAGACAGCCATTTTTCTTCCTGTTTATTTATTTTTTGTAATTCCTTATATAACGCCTTTGCGATTACCAAACCTTCATCACCCCCTAATGTTCTTCCAACTGCCACTCTTTCCCCAAATTTTTGCTATCCATTTCAATTCGTATCTATATTAGACGGTCTATCTCCCGCCTTATCTTTTCTACCCAGTCGTCATCCTGCTGTCCCACCAAAAACACCTTAAATCCGTATGTTCTTCCATTCTGTGCAACAGAAATATCATCATCAATATGCAAATCAATCCGATATTTTGACGGATATTTGGACGGCATTGCTTCTGTTTTATTGCCCTGTACCTCCTGTGCATGCCGCTCTCCATTCACAACAGCATCAATCTTTATCCCATAACACCGGAATAATTTCTTAATGTAGTTTTTAGAGCGAAAGGATGTGGTATAAATCCATACCTCAATACCTTCTTCCTTCATATATTGCATCAGAGCTATTGTTCCCAGACGAAGACGTTCTTTGTATATTTTATTAAAGGGAAACCTAAGCTCCTGTTCCGTTTTAAAATTATCTGGAGATACAAATAAGGTATCATCCAAATCAAAGGATACCCTCATGAAATCATCCTTTCACCTGCTTTACTTTATCCATCAAAGAAATGTCAGCTTCAAAGAATGTATACCTCTTCGCCGTCCTATTCATTCTCCGTAAGATTAACACGAAACAGCTTTTCTGACAACATCACTAACCCAACACTAATTACAAAAAACAACACTACCGACGCCCCGATACGAATTGCCATCACCTTAAAATTCTGCTCCTTCATCCATGTGTCATCAAAACAGTAAAGCACACCCTGCATGGCCGCATCATACTGCTTGCCAATTGCCGCAAGCTTATCCTGTGCATTCTTGGTAATACTATCCTTCATACAAATAGGAAGGGTTACCTTCTCTCCCTTTTGAATCATTTTCACATACTTATGGGGAAGCTGTGCCAATATATAAGTGCCATCCGGGCATTCCATCAGATAATATGTATTATAATAGTCCATAATATCAAGCCCCTGCAATACCTGCGGTTTGGTTTTCTTTCTGGTACGCCGCTTACCGGAACGCACAGAATAATACGCACTCTGCCACTTTTTACGGCTGCCGACATCCGTTTTGATAACACTCTTTGGCTCTATCGTAAAACGGTCAATACTATTCATCTCTTCAAAATCCGCCTTGCCGGATATCCGCACAATATCATCTCCTGCCGGATAACCAACACTGCTATCAAGCCGATTCTTCTTAATCTCCTCCATGGTAACCGGAGCTTCCTCTCTCTTAATAACATCCTCCGGATGCACATGAAGATATAAGAAAAATGCCGGCACCAAAGAAATTAAAATAATTACTATCAACAATATATTCTTCATATCTTACTATCCTTTGCTATGTACTTTTTTAACAAACTGGAATCATCATCTCCTTATGCTGTTTCACCCGCTCCATAAATTCCTCTTTATCAGGGTATCCTTTGACAAATTCTAAATCCTCATGAATTCTCTCTACCTCCTCCTGTACCGCCGGAATCTCCCGAAGCGGCTCATCATGCGTACGGACATAATAATCCGCCTGCAGCACATTGGTTACCAGATTCATGCTAATATCCCCCATATCCCGCCTATGCTCTGCGTACTGTAAAATATCATCCATTAATATATACATATTCAGCAATGTATCTTCATTCTGCAAATCATACGCCTCAAAATCTGCACCATGCTCAACGGAAATACAATTAGAGGCATCTGCCAACGCCATGGAATCAATAAATGGATAAAACTCTTTGGCAAAGTCCAGAAGTTGTCTATATGCCTCCTCATCCGGGGAATAGATAAGCTGCACCATACAGTCTACAACAGTTCCAAAACGGGACAAAAATGTAAAATCCTTAAGCCTTGATAATTCTACAAACAATTTCTCAAACCGAGCCACAGTCAGAAGATTCCATTTAACCTTCTGAATCATATCCAAGTCCTCAGCTTCTTTCTCTGCCCAATGGATTAATTCGTTCGGCAAAAATTCTTCCATGTCCTCTATCTCCTCAATCCAACAAGAACCGGAATCCATCATCTTATCAGAAATTTTGTTATATATTTCATCCTTACTGCTATACAAATTATCAAAACGATGTACATATAACCACAACTTCTCTATATTGCCCTCTTGATGATAATACTGTGCAAGCTTATAGTATAACTTAGCAATTTTAACATAATTTTTGCCCGCCTGTGCCTTCTTAAGCTTCTCCATCAGTTCCTCTAAACTTTCTGTTTTGTGAAACAATGCCATGATATGCCCTCCTTGATTATTCTTTTATCTTCCTGCTTCAAGTGTTAAACAGAACTTGTCGTAGTTTGAAATGGCATGTAACTGGAACACCTATAGATTTATTCCGTTGTTTGGGAATAAGTATTTCTATAGATATTCCCATATTGTAATTACATTTTGACGCAACCGACGCTGATTCGCCATCCATGGCTCAAACAGCGTCTTTTCGGGACATCCCGTCCCGAAATCGCTAGTATCAGAAGGGAATATCAAGAAATACTAATTCCCTTCCAAAATCATAAATCTATAGGTGTTCCAGTTACATGCCCCCTAAATTACAAGCATCTTCTTCATTAACACTCGAACTAATCTTTTATAGTATACAAAATAAATGTAGTGGTTGCAAGTATTCTAAACTATAACTTAAGTTCCCCCTTAAACTGCTTATAATGCATAAATGGACTTGCCAGTAACCTTCAGAAGCACAGAATGGGAACACACTATAAATTTGTGACTTTGGAAGGGAATTAGTATTTCTTGATATTCCTATCAATCATCAGCAGTTTCGGGACCGGATGTCCCGAAAAGACACAACTGAGCCATGGATGGCGAATTTGTGTCGGTTGCGTCAGTAAAGAAATGATTTTATAGGAATATCTTAGAAATACTTATTCCCGAACAACGGAACAAATTTATAGTGTGTTCCCATTCTGTGCTATCTAAAATTATAATAAGTCCATTTATACGTTCTATGCAATTTAAGAAGCACCACCTACGCTAACCGCAACACTACATTTACCACCATAATACGCTCCCCCTTCTCCTCCCTTATAAATGCCCTGACTTCTCCCTCCATCAGGTGTACAAGCTGGCGGCATATATACAATCCCAGCCCGCTGCCCGGCTTCTTTCCTACATTACTGCCACGGAAAAAACTATCAAACAGATGAGGAAGCTCCTTTGTTAAAAGCTCACACCCGGTACTGCTCACACTGATTTCGTATCCCTCTTCCTCTCTGTTTGCCCGAATACTTATCTGCCCTCCATCACCATATTTAATCCCATTTTCAATGATATTCTGTAACACCTCCAGCAAACGGTCGGCATCCCCAACTAGCAGACAATTGTCATAGGGGGCAATTTCAAAATCAATCTGATTCAATGCCATTTTCTCCATATAATATTCCCGAACCTGTTCTAACACCTCTTTTGCATAGAATTCTTTATTATTTACATCAAAGTGTAAAAAATCCTCGTGAGAAGCCCTTACAATCTCAGAAATATAAGCTTCTATCTCATCAACCTTCTCGTTAATATGTACTGCTATCTCCTGTTTTCTCTCCTCATCCTTGTAAAGTCCTCTCATCAGAGCCTTCGCATATAGCTTTATTGCACTTAGTGGTGTTTTAATATCGTGGGACAAGGAAAGCAGTAACAGCTTCTTTTCCTTCTGTAATTCTAACTCCTTAACCTTATGCTCCTCCAGATTCTCCCGCAATAAATTCATGCCCCAGATATACTTGCCAAAATAACGATTTTTATGTTCCTTAAGGGGAATGGTAAGATTCCCTTTAGAAAGCTCATAGGGGATGGAGGCAAACTGATGAAAAGGAAGCAGCAGATTCTGACGCATATAAAGCAAGAAAAACAGCATTGCCAAAAACATAACAATGGCAACCCCATTTACAATAAAAAATATTTTTTTATTTACAGTATTGTCCGCTTTATAGGTAATGCGGTAGTAATATTGTTTCGTAGCGAGGATAACATAGTCCTCTGGCTCATCCTGCAAAAATTGTGCCAGTTCCTCCTTCGGGGCATCCACTGTAATCGGGTACAGTCCGGTAATACCTGGATAGCTCTTAACCTCTTCTTCCTTTTCCTTCTGCAACAGCACATCCAGGGAATCCGGTGCTCTCCCTTCCTTTAATTCATAAGCACGAACCGCCGCTTTGATACGATTAACAGACACCCTGTAAAAACGGCCGCCATCCGAAGCACCGCCCCATATAAGCATCCCATTTACCAGACCTGTCAACACCAGAAAACCAGTAATAACCAACCAAATGAATCTGTCTATCTTTTTCATAACACTCTCCTACTCAAAGCGATAACCAACACCCCATACTGTTTGAATGCGTTTTGGTTCCTTGGGATTCTCCTCAATCTTTTCCCGAAGCCATTTGATATGAACGGTTAACGTCTGTGGCTCACTTCCACTATCAAAGCCCCATATCCTATTAAATAATTCTTCCTTCTTAACAACCTTTCCCTTGTGTTCCATGAGATAAAGCAGTAAATCATATTCCTTTGCCGTTACCGTAAGCTCCTCCCCATTCACATAAATGTGCCGTCCAAGCTTATCCAGCCGGATGCTGCCATCTATGATTTCCTCCGTGGAATATCTTCGTTTAAAAATCCCCTTTACCTTTGCCAACAGAATATCAATGTCATAGGGCTTCTCCATATAGTCATCTGCCCCCAGTAGCAACCCATTCAGCTTATCCTCCTTTTCCCCCTTGGCACTTAACATAAGGATTGGCGTATTCGCAGTTTCCCTGATTTTGCTGCATACAGCAAAGCCATCCATACCCGGAAGCAGGATATCTAAAATTATAAGCTTACTACCCTCTGCGAAATAGATGTCCAAGCCTTCTTCCCCCGACAGAGCAAGGTAAGTGTCATATCCCTCCGCCTCCAAAAAATCACAGAGTAATCCACCGATTTCTGCATTATCCTCCACCACAATAATATCTGCCATAGCCAATCCTCACTTTTTTGTATTACCAGCCCATATCGTTAAGCCAGTTATTCACCTTACGCTCCCTCTCCCGTATGATGCTTTTTTCATCTGCCTGCTCTTTTAACGCCTGCCCTTGCCGGGGCAGCTTAAGCTCTCCCTTTATATTACCATCTACAATATATAAAATTCTACTACATTTTGCTGCCACCTTCAAATCATGGGAGACCAGCATAATTGTCGTCCCTTCCTCATTTAACCGCATAAGCTCTCCCATCACCTCCTCGGACGCCCCACGGTTTAATGCTCCTGTTGGCTCATCCGCAAACAGAATTGCCGGCTGGTTCATCAGGCTTCGGCAGATACACGCCCGCTGCAGCTGCCCGCCGGAAACCTCTGTGATATCATTTTCTGCAATCTCACTGATGCCTAATTTATGCATCAGCTCCTTACAATACGCATTAATCTCCTGTTTCGTACGGTGATTTTTGTCCGACTGGTATGCCGGCAATAAAATATTATCTATAATGGATAGATTTTTCAGCATGTGCATCTGCTGGAAGATAAATCCCATATCGTTAAGCCGCACCTGCGCCAACCCCTTCTCATTGAGACTGGTTATCTCCTTTCCCGCCAGCATAACCTCCCCGGCAGTAGGCCGGTCCATGCCCGACACGCTATAAAGCAGGGTAGACTTTCCAGAACCAGAGGGTCCCATAATCGCCACCATCTCTCCAGCCTCAATCGTGAAATTAATATTCTTCAACACATTATTCTGCCTCTTATTCGTAATATATGTTTTACTTAAATTTTTTACCTGTAATGCTGCTGCCATAATTTTATTCTCCTTTTTTATTCTACATTAATCTCCTGTATCGATACCTTTCGGACCCGAAGCATCACAATGACACAGGCAATTACCGTTGCTACAAAAAGTACAATCGGATACATCACATATACCTCTAATGGACGGATTTCAAAAACAATCTTGCTTGCACCCATCATTTTAAATACCTGCCCCGATGTAATCTGGGAAAAAGGTGTTGCTGTTACGGTTCCAAGCACTATTCCAAGGAAGAGTATCAGCATAATACGCTTCGTCTGCCAGCTAATAATGGCAGAATTGGAAAAACCAATTGCCTTTAACATTCCTATCTCCCTGCGTTCCCGGATTAAAAACATCTTCTGCATTAACACCACCACTAAAATATTAATTGTAATAACAATTACAAGAATTAATATTTTTAATGAGTTCAGCTGTTCTGAAATACTGCCTATTTGCCTTTGGATATATGCAGTTGCCGATTCTATCTTTGCATCAGGAAAGAGGGGTTTTATTTGCAAAAGAAGTTTTTTATATTGTTCCTCTTCCGGTCGTTCCTTTAATATAACCTGTGCTCCAAAACTTCCTGCTGCCGGTATATCAGAATAATCAAACTCCACCTGCTCCGGTATACGAATCACCTCTCCCATATTATTCATAGACTGAAAAATTGCCGTGACAACAAAGGCTCTTTCCTCTTTTCCAAGAGTAAGGTAAACCGTATCCCCGATATCTGCATGAATCTTATCCGAAACAATTCTTGTTATGGCAATTTCATTTTCCTGTACCGGAGCCGTACCCTTATCATAAAAATAGTCCTCTGTCCTTGTTCCCAGTCCTTGAAAGACAAGAGGTTGACAGGAATCCTCTCCATGCCTTATATTAAAGCGGAATAACACCTCCATTACCACCTTAGAAACATCTATCCCTTCTTCCTTGAGCTTCTCTTCCACCTGATTTAAATAATCATAAAAGCACTGCCTGTCACCGGAAGTAATGAGTTGTGCTATCTTCTTCTCATTTGAAACATATATATCGCAATCCGTCACAGTAAACCATTTTGTAATCTGTTCAGAACACAGAGTATTTATCGTATTAACCGGCATAATAACCAGCCAGATTCCAACCGCACTCGTAATAAGCAGTACCAGATACTTCCGGAATTCGCTAAGGCAATCATTTCCTGCCAAAAAGGTGGTCGCCCTCCATTTCGAGCCTGCAAGCTTAATCATTCCCTTTCTTTTGAATCGCTCCCCGTTATTTCCACTACGAATCGCATCCATCGGCGTAAGCTTTTTTATCCTTCTGGTGCTGTGATATCCAAATAGGACTACCAGCAGCACAACTAAGATACTGGTTAGGAAAGGCACTCCTATCCCGCCTCCTATCTCCTGTAGCACAAGCCTCTGTGTCACCTGTTCAAGAAGCATCCTGCCAAAGGGAATACTTGCAAACAAGCCCAGCACTGCTCCCACCATTGCCATCAAAAAGTATTTAGACAAATATAATCTGCGAATGGCTTCCTCCGGGATTCCAATCGCTTTCATAATACCAATCTCCTTGTAATCTTCATTTACTGTAAAAACAATGTTAAAATGAAGCATAACAACGGAAATAATAACGAGGCACAAGCTAACCAACAGCAGCACTGCTGCCACCACCATATCCATGACATAAGCCATTTTGATTAATGCCTTCCCACCATTAAACATTGTGGAAAACCCGGCATCTACGTTGCTTTGTTCAAACGCCTCCAAATCCTTACAGGAAACAGAATACAGGCGTCCGTAGGGCAGCCCGCTTTTTAAAACCATCTCTTCAAAATCCTGATTACTGATAATCCACCGCTGTGCCCCCATCATATCAGAGCCCATTAAGGCATCCTTTGCATAGCCATTTATCGTAAATGTCTTGTGGTATCCATTATCTGTATGGATAGCAATGGTATCCCCTGCATTTAAATCATTGGCTATCATCGTTTTTTGAGGAAGATAAATGGTTCCTTTCTCCATACTCTTAATCTCCCTGTTATTCCTATCAAAAAATTTCTGCTGTTGAATCTGAAAGCTGCTCAACATCGTATAGTTATCCAATTGAATTTTCTTTTCAGGAGGAGGCACTACCTCACCACTCGTAAAATACATTACTTCATCCACTGTGTACTGTGTCACCTGTTTTTCTTCCTTTAAAAAGCTTTCGATATCTCTGTCTGTCTCCGATGGCACCTCCCTGCTTCCTCCCACCGTTAGCATAAGATAATCCTGAATTCCTGCCCGCTCCATAAAATAATCCGTACCGTTCATAATAACCAGAACATTATTGACACTGGAGGCAATAAATGTTGTTGCCAGCAGAATGAATAGCAGCAGGATGAAATTCATGGATTTCTTGCGTTTCAGGTCTCGTTTTAATATTTTGAAGTTCATGATTAGGTTCCTTTCTTTTTTAGGCTGTGGACTATAGACTTAGTGACGATGTACTAGGACTGTTGTGATATATTACAACAGGCTGCTTATTGCTTCTTAATGTATCCTACATGAACAATTATTAAATAATCCTTAAATTGAAAAAATTTCAGGAGCCTAGAAAAAGGTATAGTCATCCTGCTGAAACTATAATCCCCCTATTCTCAAACTTTGCACATAAAACACTATCGTCCAAGGGGGAAATAATGATTCCCTTTGTACAAAAAGGGGCTCATTGCAATTGGGGGCAGCATGGAACAAAGGTATATTATAAATTGGTGACTTTGGAAGGGAATTAGTATTTCTTGATATTCCCATCAAACAACCAGCAATTTCGGGGCTGGATGCCCCGAAAAGACGCAGTCTGAGCCATGGATGGCGAATCTGCGTCGTTTGCGTCACGCAATAATCACTCCACGGGAATATCATAGAAATACTTATTCCCGAACAACGGAACCAATTTATAATATACCTTTGTTCCATGCCTACACAAACTACAACACCCCCTTTTATACGAAAGCCATCATTACTTCCCCAACAATTCATCCACCAGCTCCACCGCCTGTTCAAACCGTTCCACATAATTTCCACTAATAATCTTAAAAGAAAAGCCCATCTTTTTATAAAGCTCCTTAATCTGGTTACTGTATTTTACCCGGTCTGCTGCCATGACCTCACTTCTATCTCCATCCTGTACCCAGGTAACATCCGGCTCCAAAAACAAAATGAGGTCATAGGAATTCAGCCTGGCAATAGCTTCTGCCAGATTTGTATTGTCCTTAAGCTTCTCATCCTCTAAAAATTCCATAAAGAAACGGGTAATCAGACAGTCCGTATCCTCGAAAAGGATTTTGTTGCTCTGCGAAAGTAACCGCAGCTCCTTTGCCTTATGTTCCAGCAGAATTCTTGTAAAATCCTCAGACTGCATGTAAATATCCGTTCCGGAAAGCTCTGATAACTCCCTTCCCACTTCTTCCAAATAATTGGTATTATAGCAGTGGGCAAGATTGATGGTAAGCGTGGATTTACCTACACTTTCTCCTCCAATCAGCAACACCTTTTTCACAAAATGAGAACGTACTATCTGGGGCATCCAATCCCAATGCCCATAAATATCCTCCCGGATAGCGGTAGAATTATACTGACTTCTCGGAAATATAATTAACTCGCTTTCCTGATAGCACTGGTTCCAAAAACTTCCCTCATCATAATCATTGCCACAGAATACAACATCAATCCTCGTACCAATCTGTTGTTTTACATATGCACAATCCTGCTGCCAGTATTCCTCCGTATAATCTTCCTTATTATCAAGTGTATCCTCCAGTGTCAATATCTCTATATTGCCCAAATGCTTCGTTAGCTGGTAAACCCATCTGATTTTCACCTTTACATCAATATCACTGGGATGGTTCCGGTAGGATATAACGATATACAGCCTCTCGCATAATGCCGCTGCTTTTATCATACATGTCAAATGTCCCAAATGCAGTGGACAAAATGCACCACCATACATTCCCACTTTATATTTTTTGCCATTCATCATAATGAAACCTCCTTTGAAGCATCCTGCTTTGACTCCTTCAGCCATTTAACAAACATAATAACGGCATTGGCAAGATAAACAGACCACATCATCAGTACAGCCACACTTTCCCCTCCATTAAAAAATGCCGCAATCCACATAATTACAGATACAATATCCACGATAATCCAGATAACCCACTGTTCCGTAAAACGCTTAATCATTAATATCTGTGCAATGACAGAAAAAACCGTACTCATACTGTCTACAATTGGCAGATTTCCACCTAACAATTTCAATATGTAGCTATATCCGAGCACTCCGGCAGCACTGATAATCGCCAGCAATATATCCTGCATAAGTGTCATACGCTTTTTGTAAACCTCATTCTTTTCCTGATTCAGATGTTTACTCCATACGACCCATCCAATGATATTTGTTGGAAAGTAGTAAAGAAGATTCAGCATTACATCACCGTAATACCTTGCCTTCCATGCTACAATTGCATATAGCACTACATTGATGGTGCCAAAAAAATAATTAGATACTCTACCCATTCCACAAAGAATGACACAGGTCACCCCGGTTAGGGATGCAACAATTCCTATGGCGGTGTCACCCATATATAAGGAAACTCCCAGAATAATACTATTTGCCAAAACAATCCATACAATCTGCCATTTCTTCCAGCCTGTAAATTCCCTTTTTATCCTATCTAACAGCTTCTTCATTCCTCATCAACTCCTCACTATCCCTTTTCATCCTTAATTGTTGCTGTCGTTTCTTTAGCATTCTCTACCCTTATACCGAAAAATTCTGGAGGGGCGGTGCCCCGCATTGCTCGTCATCTTTCCCGTATCCTCAAGCTTATTTGCTATGGTTCTGCGAAAGGCTGCTGCTAATAATTTTTCACCTAAAATAATCTCATAGACACTCTGCAATTCACTTATGGTAAACTCCTCCGGCATCATGTGAAATACAATATCCGTATACTGAAGCTTACCTCTCAGCCGTTTTACCGCTTCTGCAATAAGAAAGCTATGGTCAAATGCCATGGCTAGCTTAGATACCTCCTCTAGCTCTACCCAGACCGCATCTTTAATTCTGGCTTTCCGGGTATCAAGCAGGGAAATGTATGAGCAGCTGATGACCCGCATTCTCGGGTCCCGATGTACTCCATCAAAGGTATAAAGCTGTTCACTGTAGGCATTCTTTAAACCCGTCTTATTCTCCAAGGTTCTTTGCAAAGATTCCTCAAAGGTTTCTCCCTCTAAAACGAATCCCCCCGGCAAACTATAATAATCCTTATAAGGATAATCCGTTCTTTTCACCAGCAACACTTTAAGAGACTGTTTATCTAATTTTCGATAATTCTCCGCACTATCCCTCGATATTCCAAAGATTACGGCATCCACTGTTACTGCTATCGAAGGAAATTGACCAGGATTATAATTGCGAAGAAACTCCTCCTCTTCTTTACAGCATGGTTGATAACGTTCCATCGTATTCCTCCTTTACCCGCCACTCTTAATATGCACCTGTTATTATCAATTTGTTAATAACAATATAGTATAAAAAACTGTCTATGTCAAGAATAAACATAGACAGTAATACAGAATAAAAATTCTACAAAAATGTAATTTTACACATAAGCTTTGCAATGTGATTAGATTTTAATCTAAGAAACCGGAACAATACCACCTCTTCTATCTCTAATAAAAGCAAGGAATTCCTCCTGTGGCAGTGGTCTGGAAAAATAGTAGCCCTGAATATAGCTGATTCCCAATTCTTCCATTGTAGCATATTGCTCCTGAGTCTCAACCCCTTCCGAAACAATCTTCAAATTCAAGCCATGTATCATGTGCATTGCCGCATCCATAACATACTTTGCCTTGTCATTGGCAAAATAGGACTGAATCATATCCCTGTCAAACTTCACAATATCCACAGGCATGTCTACAATATAGTTGAGATTGGACTGTCCTGTCCCAAAATCATCCAGAGAAAAGGTTACACCATATTCCCGAAGCTCTCTCATATTTTCGAGCAAGATACGCTTCTCACTCAAGCTGGCGGTCTCCGTAATCTCCAGATTAATCGCCTTAGGTGAAACCTCGTATTCCCTCATGATTCTCTTATAGGAAGCAGCCAGATATTCATATCCACACTGGATAATGGATAAATTCACTTCTATGTACTCAATGCCATATTGTTCCGGTTTCTCCTCCTTTATAAAATGGCACACCTTTTCAAACACAATTTCCCCAAGCCGCATAATTAATCCTGTGCGTTCTGCCACCTCGATAAAACACCCCGGCATAATAATATTGCCTTCCTTATCCCGAATCCGCACCAATGCTTCCGCAGATGCAAACTGATTTCTATACGTGGAATAAATTGGCTGGTAATATACTTCGACACGGTCTTCCCGCATTGCTTCCACAATCATTTGCTCAATCGCCTGCTCACTATTAAGACTTTTCACCATGTCCTCATCAATCCGCACAAAATCCCGGTTAAATTGCTCTGCATATTGAAACAGCTTCAGATAATCCTTCTCCTCACGCACAATTCTCGGATTCGACACATAATACCAATGTGGTATCATCATACGGACCAGAGACTTCCCCCACGGTTTTTCAAAGCGCTCCATTAGAATATGATACCCCGAATCCATCTCTCCCGCATCCAAAAACGCAAAGACAATCATATCATCCTCACATCGGAAAACCGTTGCTCCCGGAATCTCAGAGATAAACTGAATAAACTCCATATAAATTGCTTCCTCAGCATCACTGGATAAATTCTCCCCCTTTCCTAAGGAATAGGACATTCCCAATAAATAGTAATCCTCCTCCTGATTCAAAAGCTGTTTCATATAAAGAAGAAATGCAGTCTGATTAAACAATCCCGTCTTTCTATCCAGATTCGCCTCCGGATTCTCAAGCTTTAGATAAATAATCGTAACACCAACCGCACTGGCATATCCAACCAGCAGTAACGCATTATTTAAAAACTGTATGACTGCAGCCAACAGCCAGACTCCCATCCACACCCGCACGGCACGGCGGCGGTTCGGATTCATTTTATCCTTATTTTTCCGAAGCAGAATTGTCAGTAATATCAACGTCGTTGCTGCCAAAATATAGGTCAGAATAACCGCTGGGCCATAGGTATAAGTATCTGTGGCACTTTCGGCATGAATATATATAGGCAGTGCAAACACAAGCAGCATAAAAAAGCTTCCGCAAACGTACAGGCATTTTTTATATTTGGAGTACATCTCATCCTTTTCGTAAATATCAGAACAGACGTAAATCAGGCAGAAAATCGCCTGCCATACCAGCGAAGAGACATAGGCTTTACATCCAAACCGCACCACGAGGTCGGGAAGATTATCCCGGTATGTCAGCAGTACCATGGAATTGGTATCCAGAAGCAGGCTTACAAAGGTTGCAATCCACATGCCCATAAAGGCTTGTCCTGTATGCAGCTGTACTTTCTTCTGATTACTGTAAAAATATAGTATAACCAATAACAATACGATGCCACAGCATTGTGCTAAAATATTCATGGGATGCACCTCCTTTTCTGCAAATTACCAGTTATGTTAATTATATCCTATTACTAAGCTGGCTGCAACTAAGGAAAAGGGAATTATATTATTTATAACTGATGTATGGCATGGACGGGGGACATACTATATTATTTGTTCCGTTGTACGAGAATAAGAGTTTCTATGATATTCCCTTGAAATTATTGGTTGCTGTCGCAACCGACGCAAATTCGCCATCCATGGCTCAACTGCGTCTTTTCGGGACGTCCTGTCCCGAAATTGCTGGTTGTTAGATGGGAATATCAAGAAACACTAATTCTCTCCCAAAGTCACAAATAATATAGTATGTCCCCCGTCCATGCCCCCCCAAGTTACAGATGAATCTTTTAAAAAAGATTTAAATTATTACACTATCTTCCTAATAAACGAAAAAACACCAATGTAAACATGACCACACTGGCTAAAAAAACAGAAAGCATCCACTTCACTACTTTCCTGCAAAAAGGAAAGCTTATCTACGACTACAGTGGCATAACACCGGAAGGTACTATGGATTTGTGACTTTGGAAGGAAACTAGTATTTCTTGATATTCCCGTTAATCCACAGCAATTTCGGGACTGGATGTCCCGAAAAGACGCTGTTTGAGCCATGGATGGCGAATCAGCGTCGGTTGCGTCGCACATTGATTCCAATATGGGAATATCCTAGAAATACTCATTTCCGTACAACGGAACAAATCCATAGTATCTTCCGGTGTTATGCCATTAAATCCTACATAAGTATCTTCCCTTTTTGCTTTCTTACCTCCGATTCCACACCACCCGCAATCCCCCTCCTGCGAACCCAATCCACAGCACCACCGTTAGCAGCTCATATAGCGGATAGCTATCCCCCGGTGCATAATCCATAAACCAATACCCACTTTTTAAAATTAAGTGGACAGGATTGCATTTTAGCACATATTCCATAGCGTTAGGAAGCGCAATTTCATTTCCTAAAATATAAAGAAGAAAAGAAAAAATGATAAATACGCACACAACCTTAACACTATGATTCAGCCAGTATGATAACATTCCCATAAGTAACATCATAAACAGGAACAATAAGAACACAATCCCCAGTGCCGCTAAGAGATACTGTCCCACTGTCATTGGCACCCAGGTAACATAGGGATAGACAGTGCGGTATAAATCGTTAATAATTCTTGCTCCCGCATTGTAATTACTGCTAATATAGCTATTCCAGACAGACGAATAATCGATGCTGATAAAATAGATTCCAAGAGAAACAGAAAGTACAAGCCCGCTTAGTAGTAAGGCAAACAAACCGGATACGAAAAGCTTAATCCGAAACAAATCCTTACCGGTTTTTGTCACCAGCATAAGCTCCTCTGTTCGATGATATTTTTCAAAATGCATGGAGTATAACACGGTAAGTCCAATTAACAGCATTCCTTCCAGAAGAAGCCAGCGAAGGAAATCCCCAAACAGGAATGAATGCAATTTATAATTCCCTGTAAACATCACACTATTTCTTTCTTCATCAGACATGTTCTCTGTGCGCACCTTGAGCTTTGTATAATTCTTTTCAATATTTCTATCCATAAAGGCATCATAGTCTGTTTCCGCCTTGGAATATTGTTGAATCTTATGCATATCAAATATCGCATAGTAATCCACATAGTAATCCTTGGCAAAGCCCTCCGGATTCTCCTGCATATATGATACATCATACCTGATTTCTTCTATGTGGTAACCCTTGGCATCCCAAAATAAATAACAATTCCATGCAATACACATAATTACCAGAATATAAAACACTGGCATCTGATATAATTTTTCCAGCTCCCATCGATATATATTAGAAATGTTCATTCTACGATATCCTCTCTCTTTCTTCTCTGATATAGCAGCCAGAGCAGCAGCATTCCAATCCCCAATACAAAAACCTCCGTCACAACGGGAAAATACTTATTTGCCCCAAAAATACCAGAAGAAAATCTACCATACTCCTTGTATGACATTGTAAATAAATGTGGGAAAAAGTAAAGACCTGCAAGCTCTCCCATTCCCCAGCAGGGAAGTGCCATAACCACTGTTCCAACAATTGTTTTACAAAATGAGCCAAGAAAAAATACCACCATAGCATGTGCAAGTGCCCAAACGTCAAGCATCAGTATTCGTATAAAAAGATACTCAGACCACGTCCATCCAAACCACAAATCAATAGCCTTACATGATGCAAACCGTGTATATGGTGTCTGTATCTGATACACAATATAAAATATAATATTAAAAATAAGCAAAAGCAACAAAACAGCCACAAGCATCGCTTTTATCTGATGGAGCATCAGTCTCCTGCCCGTCTTTGTAGCAGCCGCAATGGGATACACTCTGTTCCGGTTTTCCATAGCAACATAAGGCATCACTAACATAAGCGTTACAAGTAAAAGAATTCTGGAATAATCTTGTATAATAAAACCCACATTCATTTGCACTGATTCCGGTAAAGTAGAAACAGTATCTATTTTTTCTATTTCTTTTTCTACCTGTGCCTTTGTAATAATAGATTGATAGGCAGTGCAGGTTTCCACCTCCCATGCTACAGTGGAATCCTCCAACATTTTTTCATATAATTGATACTCCTTTGTCTGAAAAAAAGCCTCCAGTTCTTCCTCTGTTTTATCTTGCGCTGTACAATACTGCTCCAGTTCCTGATAACTTTCAAATCCCATATCCCTAATCTCCGGATATGCAGAAAGTGCCACTTCGTTCAATTTCTCCTCTGCCTGCTCATATAATATTTGTATCTGGGCAAGCTCCGAGGCATCCAGTTGGGTCCCATAGCGTTTCAGCAATTCGGTGCCAACCTCCACCTCCACCGTCTCAAACAATGGTAAATGCTTCAGGTTCATCTGCCCCATTACCCATGAATAAAACAACGCTCCTCCCACGATAACCACAAGCAACAACGTCCTTACATTCCATATTTTATGAAATTCCTTTAAAACCATAGCTGCCTCCTATTCTTCCCTATAGATATATAGAAACACATCCTCTAAATTGGGATATTCCAAACGCCAATCTCTGGCATACTGCTCCTGCATACACCCTACAGCCTTGCTATCCTTTCCTACTATCTCCCCTATGCTCTCTGGTTGCTCTTCCACCACAAACCGGACCGCCACTCTGTTTCTCTCCGGCTTTACCGACAACACAAAATGCTCCTTGGCAAATTCTTTATAAGCTGCCTCCTCCATATAGGCAGAATATATCTTCCCCTCTAAGGTCTGGCACAGCTCCTCCACCGTGGAATTACAATACAATTGATGCTCCTTTAACATAATAATGCGGTTGGCAATATTTTCAATATCCGAAACGATGTGGGTAGAATAAAGCACCAGTCTGTCCTTGGCAAATTCCGCAAGAAGCTCCCGGAATCTGGCACGTTCCCTAGGGTCAAGTCCTGCTGTTGGTTCGTCTAAAATGAGAATCTTAGGATTCGTAAGCATTGCTTGTGCAATCCCTACCCGCTGGAGCATGCCACCGGAATAGGTCTTTAGCTTTTTCCTTTTTACATCCGCTAATCCAACCATATCCAAAAGCTCCTCTATGCGGCTTGCAGCTGTTTTCCTATCCATTCCCTTCAGTGCTGCAAGATAAGACAAATAGCGTACTGCTGTATAATCCCGGTAATATCCGAAATGCTGTGGCATGTATCCAAGAAGCTCCCGATAATGTTCTCCCAGCTCCTGAATGGTTTTGCCATCATATATAATTTCACCGGAGGTTGGTGTCATAAGCGTCGCTATCATTTTCAGCAGTGTTGTCTTTCCTGCACCGTTAGGGGAGAGGAGCCCATAAACTCCCTGTTCCAGCTCCAGATGTATGTCCGCAACCGCAGTAAAGTCTCCATATTTTTTTGTTATATTTTCTAATCTCAGCATATTGAATCCCCCATATATAAATTATATGATGTTGGGGGTAAAAGATATTTTGCCCCCAACTGATGCCACGGATTGCTCCATTGTTTCACAACTCATGCAAGCATGAACGGCATATTGACCTTTAGACCCTGACATCATTATATTGACAGTTACGATACATAAATTGGCTCAGCTTATGCCCCATGATGCCTGCAAACAGAAACCACACAAAAACATGTATCACCACCGGAAGCCGCCATACCATATATTCATATACCATTGGCAGCAATAAACGAAATAACACATTTCCTAAAAGCCATGCTCCATACAGCAAAACCTGATAGATAAGCCTTATACTCTTCGTCAACAGGCTCACATAGAACAGGCTATAAGCAAATACTGCTGTTGCCGACAAAAATACCATACGCACCAGCACTGCCATCCCATTTTCCCAGAATAAAATCGTACAAAAAATGGCGTTCAGCAAAATAGAAAATCCACTGACGATAAGCATACGCAATGCCAGAACATGGTAGACGGTATATTTACATGTCATTTCCACCTCATAGGTATATTGCTCCTGTTCCCTCAGAACCGATAACAACAGAATCGATTGAAACACAAGAGGGGAAACCAGAATAATAAGTAAATGGGAATTGCCTGTTAATGTCTGGCTTAATTTGTCATAACAGCATATTCCGAATCCATAGGCTGCAATCACCAACAAAAACAGCTCCCACATTCCATGCAACAAAAATGCCATCCCTATCTGCCGGTATAACCGCCCCAGATAAACCAGAAGCCCTTCCCTATTCGGATATGCTTTTTCAATACTTACGGCAATGGATGTATTGATTTCTTCCTCTGTCGGATACTCTATTTTCATCTATAAAAACTCCCTTCTTATTGCTTTTTGTGCTGCATAGTATTTGGTCTTGATGGTGGATGCCGGCAGAGATAACAGGGTTCCTATCTCCTCAAATGTATATTCACCATAGAATTTCAAGCGAAATATCTCCTCCAGCAAGGCATCCTTCGACCTTAGATATCGAAATATCTCTATTATCATCTCCCGATTGGTCACATGCCGTTCTACATTCCATTCCTCCTTAAGCTCTATTTCCTCTAACGGAAGCTGGCTTGCGAGATGGCGATAGGCAGGGCTCCGGTAATAATCGACTATTTTGTAGGTGGCAATCCGATACAGCCATGTACGAAATCCCGCCTTCTTAGGGTCGTAATTCCATATAGATTGCAGCATGCTTAAAAAGACATCCTGGGTTATGTCCATCGCCTGTTCCTTTTCCCCAAGCTGCCGATACACATATACATATATTTCCTTATAATACATTCGGATTAACGCATCCGCCGCTTTTTTATCCTGCCGTCGTTTTATCCGGCGAATCAGCGATTGTTCTTCGTTCCTTAACATTATCCATGCCCTTCCGCTTTTGCTCTCCTTTATATATTCGAGACAAGCTATTAAAAAGTTTTCATTTTTTTTATTATAATTGTTATTGACAGGATTTACAAAATGTGATATATTTATCACAAACAAAGAGACAAATATATCACATTATGTATAGGAGGTATTACTATGAAAAGTATTAAAACAAAGTATTTTATCGAAAAATGTTTTTCTGGTCTTAATTTCATCGCATTAGGAATATTTGAATTTTCTGTAGAACATAACTGGAATCTTTTGGTGCTGGATGTTATACTAGGAGCGATTATTATAGTTAATTTTGTATTCCAATGCTTTTTTATCCCAACACAGCATTTTGAGCCAGAGGATGAAATGACAAAACAACATGAATGGCGGGCTCAGGCAGCTACCTATTCTGGTTTTTGTTTATTGATTACAATATTAGGACTACTATGTCTGGTAATCAAAAGCATGCGGAATCTTATTTTTTCCATTCACATTAGCTGGACTTATCTGTTTATTACACTGGGAATACTGCAAATTATTGAATTTGTTTGTTTTTTATGCATTGAAAGAAGTGATGATTTGATTGAGTAAATTAAGAACAACAATTGCCGAACAGCGCATCAAGAAGAATATGACGCAGACGGAGCTTGCAGAGGCAGTGGGGGTTCGGCGGGAAACCATTGGAAGACTGGAAAAGGGACAGTATAACCCGTCCCTCAAGCTGGCGATGGATATAGCCAATATTCTGGAAGCATCTGTTTATGATTTATTTGAGTTTTATGAATAATCTGATTCTTTCATTTTTTCTTCCAACCACTGCTCAAAGTCTCCTTCCGGCTTCCATTCCGTATATGTTAATGTCATATTAACATATACAATCTGTGTATTGGGATGTGTCATTCCAAGTGTGGATACGAAAATTTTATAAGCTTTTAAAAAATAATATAAAGATATCTCATTCTTCTCTTGGCTATGATACAACTCTGCCAGATTATTATACATAGCAGCTGTTTCTGGATGCTCCTTCCCTACTACCCTCTCACTTACTAGTAAAGCTGTCTTATACAACTCCTCCGCTTCCTTGTACTTCCCTTGATTATCATACACCCCTGCCAGGTTATTATAAGTAATAGCTGTTGAGGGATGCTCCCCTCCTAGTACCTTCTCACTTATTAGTAAGGCTCTCTTATACAACTCTTCCGCTTCCTTATACTTCCCTTGACTATCATACACCAATGCAAGATTATTATAACCAGCAGCTGTATCTGGATGCTCTTCTCCCAAAACCTTTTCTCTTATCAATAAGGCTCTCTTATACAGTTCTTCCGCCTCCTTGTACTTCCCTTGCTTATCATACACCCCTGCCAGATTATTATAACTAATAGCTGTTGAGGGATGTCCCTCCCCTAATACTCTCTCTCTTATCAACAAGGCTCTCTTATACAGTTCTTCCGCCTCTTTGTACTTCCCTTGCTTATCATACACCAATGCAAGATTATTATAAGTAGCAGTTGTCGAGGGATGCTCCTCCCCAACTACCTTCTCTTTTATCAGTAAGGCTCTCTTATACAGCTCTTCCGCTTCCTTGTACTTCCCTTGTCTATCATAAATTCCTGCCAAATTATTATAGACAGCAGCTGTATCCAAATGCTCCTCCCCTAGTACCTTCTTTATTATCAGCAAGGCTTTCTTACACAACTCCTCCGCTTCCTTGTACCTTCCTTGGTCAGCATACACTAATGCAAGGGTAGCATAGCTTGCCACGGTGTCCGGATGTTCTTCTCCTAACACGTTCTCTCTTAGTTCCAATATTTTTTTATGCAATCCTTCTGCTTCCCTATATTTCCCCTGTTTCTCATATACATCTGCTAATTCAAAATTAATCTCTGCCATCTCCAAATGTTTGGTTCCCAGCACGTTCTCCTTAATGTTCCGTGCTTCTAACAGTAGTTTTTCACTCTCATCATAATGTGCTTTGTTTTTCTCATTTTGAGCCTGCTTAATCAAAATACCTGTTTCTGCAATCTTCTGTTTTAATTCCTTTGCTTCCCACTCCTCATCTTTGTCATAATTGTCTGCTATAGAAAGTAATTTATCATCTTTTTCACACTTCATTTCATAATTGTGAAATATAATTCTAAGTTTTATAAAAGAGTAAAAATCATAAGCCCCCACCGCTAATCTATCATCGGCCTCCGGTGTGAGCAAAAAAATAAAATTTTTCCCTAACCCTTCTATCATATCCCTGCTAAAGTTCAGACGTTTGATACTCTCTTCACTCTGCAATGCAAGATGAAAATTGGCAAACATAAAAATCTGTGTTTGTGGTAATCCTGTAACCCATTCCTGCAGAGCAGGAAAAGAGTATTCTCCCGGATGTTGCTTATAGTCATAAATGCCCACTGCCCCTTGCCCGTAAATACCAATAATCTCCTTCTGCAACGTCTCATCCGCTACCACCACGAACAAACCCTGCTCCGATTTATTGATAATCCAGCCTATCGACCTATAGCCTTCCTGGTTACTTTCTGACATCTTCAATCATCCCCTGTTCTCTAAAAAAATCTACCACAAGAGGATGAACATTATGCCATCGTTTCCCATTATATTCCAGTACCACGGATGCCTGCAGCATTTCCAGCAATACCTCCCTGTCCTCTATTTGTTCTTTATTTCCATTATAAATATTCAATAAGAACTTGTAATCCTTTTCCTCTATCCGCCTTGTTAATGATGTCTTTATCTCTTCTAACGCACGCCTGGCATCTTCCATAGAAATAGTTTCACTATCCCTGCGTTCTGCTCTTTTAGCTGACGCACTAATCACCTGAAATAAATCCCTGAGGGAACCACCGGTACATTCTATCAGCCTTCTTATAACCTTGGGTTCAAACAAATTCAAATCTGCACGTTTTGTTACAATTTCAGTGATGATATTTATACCATCCTCGAAAGGCTCGTTATCTATTGTTGCAATTTTAATCATGGGAAGTGTTTTCGTTACAAAATAACTATCCATAGCCGAAAACCTTGCATCATAAGAAAGTCCAATAGGAAAGGTATATATTACCGGAAACGTCATTCCAGAAAGAATTGCCGCATAGTTATAAAATACCTTCCATGCATCTTCTGGATTCAGTTTATCCAAATCCTCAAAAATAATAACCGGCTTTTTTCCATCCGCTTTCTCGGCAATTTCTTCAGCCACACTACCTAATATCCCAATCCATTCACTGGAACGAACACTTATTTTTCTTCGATATTCTTTTCTTGTCTCTTCATTATACTTTAAATCTGCTTTGATTTTTGCAAAAACATTTAAAATACCTGCAAGGATACCTTTTGTTTCAACTGCCATCCCTGTTTCCAAGGAAGCCATCTCTAATTCCTGGGATATCATGATTTCAGTACCCTCATTCCAGAAATTCTTAATATCCTCCAAAACTTTATTTTTAATATCACATCCTGTTTCCTCTGCGATTTCCAGCAAAGCCTCTCCCATTAGAATAAAAAGGTCAGAATATACAATATTAAACAAATCCAAGTCCGTACTACAATGAATCGTCTTTACATAATGTCCGGCATCCATCAGTCTTTCAGACATCCTGTTTAGCTCTGTGCTTTTCCCACAACCTTTATGCCCTAACAGCAGACATGCACTATATTCTTCCGAACTCTGACAAATATCAAATATATCTTCGATTGGCGAGCTATACTTATCACTTGTACGATACTCCATAGTATCATCACAGTAAAACTCCGGCATCTGTTCCTTTTTCAAAGGCGCAGGTGAAAATGCATTTATTATTTCAGAAACTTGATTTGCATATTTCATCAGAAATTCCTCCCTTAAACATCTTCCTTTTATGCTATCAGTTTCCATTATATATTATGTATCACAAATTAGCAAAACATTTTATTCCACATTTTTCAGTGCCTCATCCATCGGTATCCCGCCTCTGCATAAAAGTAAGTACCGCTTGGAATTACACATTGGACAGTATATCCAAAAACAACTGATTCAACGTATCCCACTCTTTTCGCCTATCATCCTCCATAACCTCCACGAGCTGCTTTTGCCGCTTCGTTTCTGTCTTAATAAAATCAATAATCCCCCTCAATTGCCCTTTTATTCACAGACTCTACAAAGGCTTCCACTTTATCCATATCGGGATTGTCTGGCAAAATACTATTATTCGTCGCCATTTCCAGCCGGTTTTCATAGTCTGATAATATACAGTAAAATTCCTCGCAAAACGTTCCATCCTCTTTTTGAAAACCACCCTCACGAATCTTTATCAACAAATCCAAATCATCCACCCGGTGTGTCTTTATTTTCCCCTGCTCTAATATATCAATCGCCATCATGAATAACCGGATTAAATGCATTGCATGCTTATTCAGATGATTGTCATCCTTCTTTTTATTGCGTTTTCCAATTTTATCATAGTCCCGAATCACATTGTTCAGTGTTACAAACATCTTCTGGTAATCCCGCAATGGCATATGTGTCTGGGTGGCATCCACAAAAATTTCTGTATCCAGCCCTGCCGTTACTGCCGAATCCACATATAGTTTTATACTTCCATATTCAAACTGTTCATACCTGCGTTGAAAATCATCTAATGCGTGCCGGACAGAATTTAAAATATGCTGTTCCCGTTCCATTTGCGGCATGGAATCTCTCGCAATCGCATTTTGTAATCTGCGAAGCTGGGCACTGGCATAGCCTCCAAAGGATTTAGCAGCCCTTTTGGATAAAAATAAATCACTATGGTCAATCAACTCCTGCCCTAATGCCGTTTTAATCAGATACTGCTCCTCATCCAAGCCAAGTATTTCACATGTATTGGGATTGCAATCTAATAATAATTTCACCATTTTGTTAAAAGAATAAATAACAGTATCTGTATGCCTGTCCTCATACTGTTCAAAGGTCGTAAGCCCCAGTAAATCCGACTGCAACGGCAGAGTAATTCCCCTAAAGTCAATATCGCTCTGCTCGTTATTGGTTCCGTATGCATAGCTGCCACCAAGTCCCAGCAATATGATTCTCGCCCCAAGCCGTTCATTAGTTCGCAAAAAATCATATTCCTGTGTTAGCATTAGCTTCTTAAAATCCATGTCGTGTTTCCCCTCCTCCTGCGGTTTTCTTCCTGTTCAAGCACTTCTCCTGCACAACCTATTGCTCTGCCACCTTGTCATCCATAAACCCATCATCAATCATTTCCAGCATACACCTTGCAACCTCCGCATCAAACTGCTCTCCACTGCAACGGGCAATCTCCTCCCTTGCATGCTCGATGGTGGTGCCATCATGATAATACCTCCTGCTGCACATCGCATCAAAGGCATCTGCCACCGCAATAATCCTCGCATTTAGTGGAATCTCTTCTCCCTTAAGTCCTTCACAATAGCCCTTACCATTATAAAACTCATGATGGTATTTCGCCCCATCCGCAATCCCTTCAATCGCAGTAAATTCCTTAAGAATCTCCCCTCCGATAACAGGATGGCTCTTGACAATCTCCCATTCCTCAGCAGTCAGCTTTCCACTCTTCTTCAGAATACTGTCGGGAATTCCAATTTTGCCAATGTCATGCAGCAATGCCATAAAATAAACATTTTCCTGCTCCTCTTTAGACAGCTTCATCCGGCGTGCCAACTCTTTGGAATAGATTGCAACCCTGTAGGAATGCCCATTCGTGTCCTTATCCTTCGCATCAATCGTATTGGCAAAGGTCTGCAGTGACTGTTCTATAATGGAACGGTATTCTGCCTGTCTCTTCTTCAACTGCTTGATTTTTACACGGTATACCAGCTGGAATACAAATGCAACCAGAGAAACCAACAGCACAATCAGAAGCAGCTTTACCCAACCAAGCTCCCAGAAATGATATGCCTTATGGATATTCACAGCATAGCTGTTGCCCTTTATGCCATCCTCGTTATATACTGTCATATGAAAGACATAATCGCCCCCGGAAAGATTCGTATAGCTAATGTTGGATAGTTCTGAAATATTACAGTGCAGCTTCCTATCATCAAAGCCCTCCAGATAATACTCCACTGTTTTATCCCCTAACGTATAAGACATCACCGCCAAATCCAGTGTAATACGCTTTGCCGACGCAGCAACCGTCACCTTCTTAGCTGCACTCATGACCTCATCATCCACAATCACCTGTGTCACCGTTCCCTTTGGTGCTTTCCCATTCATCGGCAAATCCTGCGTATGAATCACGGAAATACCATTATTGGTACACAGCCAGAGACTGCCATCCTCTGCCCTGTAATTCCATGAATTGGCAACCAGATTCCCGGTCAGTCCATACTCCCTGGAAAGCTCCCTGACCTCATAGTTCCCCTCCAGCAACCCCTTTTTATCTACCACAAGGGGACCATTACTCTTCATCAGCCACAGCTTGTCATCCACAATCTGAATATCTAAGACGCTTCCCGCCCCATCATAAAAGGGCATCTTGTGAATACCATTTTCATCCCAGAAATAGAGTGCATTACCTGCACTGACCCAGACCCCTTTCGCCTCCTTATCCAGTGCCATTCGTAAAACAACTCCAGATTCCAAACCATCCTCTTGATAATACTGCTTTACCTCGGAATCCTTAATGGTATAAATACCCATACCATCACTACCGGCAACCAGCGTTCCATCCTCCGCCTCAAACATACAGAGAATAAAAGGATAGGGGAGCGGTTCTTCACCATAACTGCCAATCACTTTCCCGTCCTTTAAAATATCAATACCACTGCTCTCGGCTATGGCAATAGAACCATCCGACATGGGCAGCGTCATGCGTATCTGATTGCTCATCAGCCCGGACTTCGTTGTATATATTTGATAGTGACTCTGTCCGGGATGATACTGCACCAGCCCATCTCCGTAAAGACTAAACCACAATGTGCCATCCTTAGAACATGTTATATGACGCACACGCTTCGAAGCAAGCTCCGTAGTTAAAGCATTGGCAACCGGCTCATAATCACGGTTTAATACAATCAGGCCATAATCTGTCCCGATATAGCTGTAGCCATCATATTGCTCAATAGCATTGATTGCCATGTTTTCCAGCTTGCCCGCTTCATTAAAATTGGTATATTTACCGTGGGAAAAATAACTGATACCACTCTTTGTAGATGCTGTCCAGAGATTTCCCTCATAATCCTCTATCATGGAACACACCGAATACATATCCCGCATCACGGAAGGAATCTCAAGAGCGGTATTCTCCCCCTCTTTATCCAGTTGTCCGCTTTGGATACATCCTATTCCATTGTCAGCCAGAACCCATATATTCCCCTCATAATCCTCATATATATCATTTACCGTATGCAGCGTGGCAGTAGAAATACACACTCCCGTAATGGACGTAGTCTTATAATTGTCATCCTTTAGTTGCAGCCTGACTATTTCATTTTTGCTGCTGCCCAGATAAAGGAAACCATCCGAACCGGCAAGCACAGAATAACAATTGTCCTTCATCCATAAAGACGCATCCATTTCCGTCAGAAACGTATCTCCCTTTACGAGAATAATCCTTCCATTGTCAGAACATGCCCAGAGGACATCATTACTGTCACATGCCAAATCATAAATAATATCTCCATTTGTTCCGGAAACTGCTGAAAGCGTTACTTCCTTATCATCCTCCTGAAGCTTCGCAAGACCCGATGTCGTTCCCACATAAATGGTGCCATCCGATGTTTCTGTAAAGGAACGCACAGAATAAAAACCATCCTCCCCGTCCTTATAGGAGGCCTGTATAAATGTATCGTCCCGATAGAGATAAACCCCCATATCGTTTGTGCCAATATAAAGCGTCCCATCCTCACTCTCATACAACGCCCGTATACTGCAGGACTCCAGCGTCCCCTTCTGCGTGCTAAAATTCTTAAAGCTCTTTCCATCATAGCGAATCAGCCCGCCATAGCTGCCAATCCATATAAAACCATCCTGTGTCTGCAAAATAGCATTGGCTTCCCCGGTGGGAAGTCCATTCTCTGCGTTATAATCCGTTTTTATCCAGTTCCCGACACTGGTCCCTTCCTTAGCATAACAGAGTATGGCTTTAGGGAAAAAACTAAGCATCAAGACAATACTCATGCTAATCACGACAATTGCTTTTACTATGTTGTATCTCTTTATCACAATAACTCTCCTCTCATGGTTATCAATCATATCGGTATTGGCAGAATAATTTCCTGTTATATTATACGTTACCCATTTGCTTCAAGGCAAGTCTTTTATAACAATATGTGGCAGATGATAACCACGGTATTCAAGCATTGGACATAGCTATGTGATATGGGGAAATGATATGATACTCAGGAAAATAATCAATATGCATAGGAGGTTATTATGGAACAGATTTACGGATATGTCAGAGTGTCAAGCATTGACCAGAACGAGGAGCGGCAAATACTTGCCATACGGGAGGCAGGAGTGCCAGCAGAAAATATTTTCTTGGATAAACAGTCCGGGAAAAATTTTGACCGCCCCCAATACCGAAGGCTTAAGGAGGTATTACAGGGTGGGGATTTACTATACATTCTCAGTATAGACCGGCTTGGACGCAACTACAACGAGATACAATTTCAGTGGAGAATATTAACCAAGGAGCTTGGAATTGATATTTGTGTGTTGGATATGCCCTTACTGGATACCAGAAATGGAAAGGACCTGATGGGAACCTTTATCGCCGATTTAGTATTACAGATTTTATCCTTTGTGGCTGACAACGAACGAATTAACATCAGAAAACGACAGGAGCAGGGTATTGCAGCAGCAAAAGCGAGAGGCGTGCAATTTGGAAGGCCTCGAATTCCGTTACCGGATACGTTTCCTCAAATTGTTCAGGAATGGGAATGTAAAAGGCTTTCCTTAAACGAAGCATTAAGCAAATGTGGTAACATGAGCAAGAGTACCTTTTACCGAAACGTCCATGAATATAAACGAACCACTGAAAAAGAGAAATACAAATAGAAAAAAGATACCAAAAAGTGTACTTTTTGATACCTTAACTACACAAAATATATTACCATATTCCCCCTTTCATATCAAGGTATTTTTCCTTTTCTCACCAATTTCTCATAAAAAAGTAACGATATCCGTCTATTTTTCCCTAGATAATTATACATGAAAATAATTTCAAAAAGTACACCTTTTGGCTAAAAATATTGGAGGAGGACAATCATATGATGAGAAAATTTAAAACAGTACTGATGCTGGCAGCTGCGTTGACAATTGGAATATTGTCACAGGGGTACTCAGCGAAGGCGGTGGATGCAGAGCTTACGGTCAGGGAATCTCAGGACATTACCGTGGATAGCTCGGTGAATTATACCAATCACACAGGTATCACCTCATTAGAGGAGGGAACAAAAAGTGCGAAATTCACTTTAGTAAAGCCTGCAATAGTAACAGTGGGATTCACCTCTACGGTTTCTAGCAGTAAGTATAGTACTGCCATGGATTATAATTACATACTTGCTACGGACGAGATGGGAGTGAATGTACTTAAATCCACTCCCGGCTTCAATGAAGAAAGCAAAACGATTACAGCACATCTGGAGGCGGGAACCTATTATCTGATTAGCAAGTGGAAGGTGAGCTGGAAACCACAAAGTGACCCGCATGCCTTAGCTGGTAATCCGATTGTAGCACAGGGGGTTGTGGCGCAATATGTAGACCGATTGGGGGGAACCCTTGGTAACAATTATGCTGCTGCATCGGTAATTCCGAAGAATACACCAGTAACTGGTTTCTTTACCAGCACCGTTACCTGGCAGACCTATAAGTTTACCTTGAACAAGGAGTCAAAGGTAACGGCTTCTACAAGTATTATTTCCACTATTGAGGATGACAAACTTGGTAGTACTTTTATTAGAGATAATCGATTCCTGATTGTGGACAATAAATATAATACCGTCCTTTCTGATGCTGTTCCAGGTACCAGAGGAACCGGTACTACCGTTTCTGGTAATCTGAAAGCGGGAACCTATTATATTGTAGTAAAATCACAAATGCAGGGTATCTCCTCTACCACTTTAGAGACCAGCACTCTGCCAACCTGCAAGGTGACCTGGAAGAAGGTAAAGAAGGCTAAGAAATATCAGGTATATCAGTATAATACAAGCAGCAAAAAGTATCAAAGGGTTGCAACTACCAAGAAATTAACCTATACGATGACGACAAGCAAGGCTGTTAATGGAACCTTGAAAAAAGGAAAAAGCTATAAGTTTAAGATATATGCCTATAATAACAGTGGCAAAAAGATTAAAACCTATACTAAGAAGGTAAAAGCAAAATAGGACAATAAATAATCGAGAGGAGGTACGGACAAAATCTTGGACTGATTAGGCAACCAATCCAAGGCTTTGCCGATACTCTCCTCTCAAACAACCTGTCGTATTGGTTTCTTTGTTGGGGGCATACAAAATCTCTAATCACACATCAAATGACACATCTCCCAACTTGCTCCATTTGCTCTATCAATTCCCCTAAAGCATTTTCCAAAGTACTCTCCTCCCGCTCTCTTATATCTATACTAAAATATAATGGAAAAGAAGTCACATTGTTGATATTCTTCTTAAAATAGTCCGTATTCCTCCGTCCGTCTAAATACAATGCTCCCACCCCTAAAACATGGGAGAAATGCTTATCCTTTGTTGCTAGCTGTACCCCATATTTTAAAGCAAGGCTTTTCATATGATGCTTCTTAATCGTGCTGTAATTAGAAAATTTTGCATCTAGAACATAGTAATATGACTGCTGTTCCCCTTCTATTTTTAATAGATAGTCCGGTTTCCAGTATGGGCTCCATTTTTCTTTTTCAAAATTAAAGCCTGTTGAGTATACCTCAATTTCATCATGGCATTTATCACAGCACAAATAGGGTTCATAATAAAGAAGCACCCGGTATTTATCGTTGCGAAACTCATATTTATTATTTATCGAAGCTGAATGGGCATCCCCTATGCCATCGGTTTTCTCAAAGTCATCATCTATGGCATAATCCACTCTCTTCGCATCCATGAGCTGATAACCCTTTTGACAAAGTGCATCCTGCAGCCTAAGAAGGCATAAATATTCAAATATTTTACTCAATTTCTTTAAGTGGAATACATAATCCATTGCCTCAAGCGAATATGCTCCCTCCTCAAACCATTTTAACATGTATTCATAACATAACCTGTACTGCTTAACCTGCTTAAACACATTGGTAAGCTTGGGAGCATTATTGATAACCAGCTCATCACATCCTAAAACCCTCTGATAACTATAATACGCTTCACTTATCGATTTCCTTCGTTTCTTCAGCTTATCAACAAGCATCCGGTAACGTACCTGAATACATCTCCCGGTTAAATCATGCGTATCTGGAAGCTTATCAATAATTTTTTGTGGTATATCGTTTGCCTTCTCTATCTCCCATTCCAATTTAAGAATCGTATCATCCAGATATAATTGGAGTTTTTTCAAAAATCCGACAATCACCCTATTTTCGTATGTCCCAGTATGTCTCTCATTTACGGGAATGCAGACCCGCTGTGGCAAGTAAAACTTTTTCCCAATCTGAAATCCCTTTCGCTCCCGTGTAGTATCCAAAAGATTATTAGGATTGGTAACAATAAAGTTCAAGCTGCTCTGATTCATATTTCTCATAGCATGTGCATCAACAATCCTGTCAATATCATCCACCTTGCTATTACAATAGTTACTAAACAAAGAAAGGTTGGTATTATAGACGGATATAATCTCGTCCAGTATGGTAATCGTATTCCAGATTGTACGATTGTGATTCTTGTTTTGGCTTGCTTCCTTGTAATTGTCATGAAAACAGAAATGTAGTATTTGGGGATATGCATTCTCTACCTCGGCAAGCATTTCATTAATCTTCGCTATTGTCTGTTTGGAAGAGGCAACCCGCAGACAAGGAGAAAAAAGCACCTGTTCCCTATCCATAAAATCAGTCAGCACCACCGTTATTCTAATTAAATCATAATATCCTTCAAATACCATCTTATCGTCTATACGATATTCCCCCTGCTCCTTGTGATAGCTCATGTCAAAAAAACTATCTCCAATCATCAGCCCGGCACTCTGTAATTCTTCCCCACATTGTAAAGAAAGTGTATATCGATTATTTTCCAACAGCAATACTTCCCCATCTATATAATCCATAGCCGGATAATCCTCTGATAATGCTATAACACTGTGTTCTTTATCATTTCTTTCCAACTCTAACCTAATCATAAACACTCCTTTTAAGCATTAAAAAACCCGTAGAATCCATGCTCGCCTTTATCAATTATCCGTTGTATAATATGTGAACACCTAACGAGCTGGCTATCACTACATATCCCTAGCAGTTCCTTCAAAAAATCCTCATAGAGCTGTCCGTTGCCCGATAATAAGGGCAATAGCTTTTGGGCTATAGCATAATCCAACGCTACTTCCTTGGAAGACATATAGTTCTCCGCCACCAGATAATAATTGCAGATTGCCTTAACACTTCTTGCACTAATCGAATGCCCTCCCGCATTCATTTTTCCTATAATTGTTGTCAGCCGTTCCTTAGTAACACGGTTCAGCTTTTTCCCATTGACTGTATCTTTTCCAAATAAATCCAGCAAATTAGAATAGGCTATCACCTCCGTATTATTATCCACTTCCCTATCGCTTTGGGAAAATGCAATAATATCGTCAATATTAATATCCTGCATTAATATGACCCATGCCCGGTCTAAAAATCTCGGTGAAAGCACCTCTGTAGTATGGTCATAATTGATGGTCGCAAAAAACTTGAGTTCCTCCCCAAAGCAATATTCTTCCCCATTCGCATATTGAATCTTCTGATGATCTGGATGGTCACAAAAGTAATTGAAATTTGACCAGTAAAATTCAATAGGACTTAGATTCGCCTCATCAAGCAAAACAAAATACGGTAGCTTTTGCTTTCCCTGTTTCCGCTCTTCAGACAAGGTTGCCATACAATCTGAAAAGGCAGGCTGTGTTTTTTCTATCTCCTTTGTCAAAGGATTATAATATCCTACTAAATCCTTGGCAGAAGTCCATCCTCTCTCGACCATAATCTCAGCATATCTCTCATTATATAATCCAAATGCTTTTGACAATAATCTGCACAATGAAGTTTTCCCTGTTCCCGGCTCTCCTGCAAAGACTGTAATATAACTCTGTACGACACTGATAATATAATTAATCACATCATCCTTCGTATATTTCCTACCTGATTCCACTAGCTTGCTCTGGACAAGCGTTACAATGTCCTCTGCACTTTTTGTCTCCATAATGGACAACTCGCAAGGCTTTCGCTCTTCCTCCGGCTTCTTATAATATGCCAGCTCTGAAAATAACAAATTCACCATCTCAGAATTCCTGTTTTCCGCCGCCCAGTCAGAAATCTTCTGCTTAATATTATTTTCAATTTCATATTTCTCCTTTTTCATTGTGGCAATCGTTTCTTTTAAGCGTTCTTTATTATTCTCAAACAGCTCCATTTCCTTTTTAGCAGCATTCTTTCTCTGCTCAAGGCCTTCCAGCTCCTGCTTTTGTGAGCGTTTCATTTCATCTAGTTCATTTCTCTGCTCTTCCAATGCCCTTGCTTTATACTCTTCAAACAGTACCTGCTGGTTTTCAAGCTCTGCACTACCTTTCTCTATCTGTTTGGAAAGCTTAGATAGCTTTTTCTGATACTCATCAAAAAGCTCCTCATACCGACTATCCCTTTTGGCAAGCTCCTCTATGATTTCCTCATGATCTTTCAGATAATTTTCCTTATCCTTTGCAGCACTACTCCCATTGATTTTAAAATAATCTTCAATCAGTTTATTTTTATAACCCTTCAGTTCCTCGCTATTCTCCAATAGCTGTGATAGCCTCCTTAGTTTCTTTGCATCCACATCAAGCTCTTCCGGGTTACTAAAGCTATTTAGAACCCGCGAGAAATCCTCACTGATACGAACAACCGCATCCAGAGAATCTGAATGATCCAACACCTTTTTCAATAATTCTATTAACTTCTCTTCATCAACATATTCTATCTTCTCACAGGGAATCTCTTCTAATTCGCTGATATGGTATATAAATTCCAGACTATCCTGTGCTCTCATGGAAAAAACACCACTATGTATAAGCCACCCAATATCTTTATAAGAATACTGATTAATCAGCTCTGTATCAATAATAACCTTTATATAATACTTTTTATCCACTGTCTCCAATGTAAATTCAAAAGGACCATAGTAGAACTCCCCTGATGTCAGCAATATTTTCTGGTTCGGTTTATGGTTTACCTCAAAACGTCTCTTTGTTTTATCTCTCAAGAAATCATCTATCGTGATGTCAAATGGTAATGGTAACACCTCAATAATCTCATCTTCATCGAGCGGAAGAATGTGATTAATATTGGCCTGATACTTATTACTGTTATTATTATATTCATTAAAGGTGGGACTAATATCGTCAACCGAATCTATCTTAAATTTAATGAACTTATCCTTTATCTCATTGCCGTCCTTCTCGGTAAAATATACCGTACCACCATTGGGAAAAATCATATGACGTTCATAACTATCCAAAGAAATCAATTCACCATTGTTAAGCTCATATTGAGCCTTAATAAAACAACCATTTCCAAATGCACCAAGATACGTTCTTTCCATATAATGCAACCTCCATAATTCTAATAACCCTTTGTTTCTTATTTTATAACGGCACAATAACTATTAATTAACTTAATTTAGTAATTGTTCAACATTTTATTTACAATTATAACACAAAATTCGACAAATTCGTTACATAATGTTTATTTTTTTTCACAAAAAATAGGGCTTTTGAATCGCTTTACCGCTTTCAAAAACCCTATTGTTATCGTACATGTATCCTTTTCTTAAAACAACAGCTACAAAAAGACTACGCTTCTACTTCTGTTCCACTCTCTTTTCTCCATGCATCAAAGCCATCCATTACTGCCTTGTATGTATCCTGTGAAATAGAAGGAAGCTCTGTTCCCCATGCTCTGGTTGCCTGCTTGAAGCCCTTCTCAAAGGCTGCCTGCATCTCATCAATCTTATCCGGATCACCACCGGTCAATGCCTTAGCAAAATCTAAAATACGGGAAGAGGTCTCTCCAACACTCCAGTATCCTCCCTCTGCAATGTCCTCCTGTGCCTGCTTTACAGCAAGCTCATCAACGGTCTGACCACTAGCTGCAAACTTTGTCCAGAATTCACTGGTAAATGCATTCGCCTTAGCGTGGGTCTCTCCCTGCTTCTTCATTAATGTATCTACTAAGGACTGTAGCTGGTCAGCTCTCTGCTGTGCCTGTGACTTTAACTTATTCACAACCTCCATATTCGGTGTGTATGTCTTCTTAGAGCTTGCCTCTGCCTTAGATAACTTAGACTTCTCATATACAACAGCGGTAGAATCCACGGCTGCTGCCGTATTCTCTGCTGCAGTTGCACTGTTCGGCGTGTTCGTATTGGTTGCCTGTGACGCTGCTACCGAACCAGCCGCCTGCGTAGCTGCATCAAAAACTCCGTTTAAATCCATAATAAAACCCTCCTTGGTCGTTTCATAATACTACTACTAGTTACACTTATATTTTCTATCGGTTTTTTCCAGAAAATAGTTTAGACTTTTTTGGAAAAATGGTATAATTATTTATGATGTCAGGGTCAAAAGGTCAAAATGCCGTTCATGCTTGCATGAAAAGTCATTTGAACTTGGGACCCGCTAAACATGAGAAAGGAGCAATTTACGCAGTAAATTAGCGGATTTCGAATGTTTACAGGATTGCAGGAGTTGTGAAACAACGAAGCAATCCGTGACATCCGTCGGGGGCAAAATACCTTTTGACCCCAACATCATTATACTGCAACCAATAGGAGGTCGATTCGTATGAGTACACATATTAATGCAAAAAACGGCGATATTGCTGAGGTTGTCCTAATGCCCGGTGACCCACTGCGTGCCAAATTCGTGGCAGAACAATTCCTTGAAGATGCTGCCTGCTACAACGAGGTTCGCGGAATGTATGGTTTTACCGGAACCTATAAGGGCAAGAGAGTAAGCGTACAGGGCTCTGGAATGGGTATTCCATCCTTTTTAATCTATGCTACCGAACTTCTTACGGAGTATGGTGTAAAGAAGATTCTTCGCATCGGTACATGTGGTGCCATTTCCGATAAGGTTCAGGTGCGGGATGTCATTCTTGGCATCAGTGCCAACACGACCTCTGCTATCAATAGAACCCGCTTTGCAGGCTATGATTTTGCACCAACAGCAGACTTCGGATTACTACAGACTGCTTATCAGATTGCCTGTGAACACGGTCTTCAGGAGAAAACCCATGTCGCACCGATTCTCTCCACCGACGAGTTTTATGGACACGATGAGGGACTCAATGCCATGTATGCCAACTATGGTGTACTCGGAGTAGAGATGGAAGCCGCCGGACTATATACCGTTGCTGCCCAGCACAATGCCAAAGCACTTGCCATTCTTACCGTAAGTGACCATCTGCTTACAGGAGAGGCTACCAACGCAGAAGAACGCCAGAAAACCTTTACCGATATGATGCATATTGCGTTGGAGACGGCAATTGCCGAATAAATTCATAGCAGTACATTAATCGTTAATTCTTCCTTACCCATGGGGCTGGAACCATTGGCTTCAATCTCCATCTGCCGTTTCTCTGCCTTCTCTATAAGCCGCTTTACCTTGTTCACCTCCTCTTCATCACACAGCCCCTGCCGTAATCCTCGCTTGCAATCCTCCATATCCTCCGCAAGCAGGTTCATCACCATCTTTATATCTGCCATCGTCTTAGAATTGGCAATCTGTGCCGCCCGCTTCATTTCATTTACTGCAACACTGCCCCCATAGGTTTCCGTTTCCAGCTCTCCCTCTGAATTAATCTTAGCTTTCATTCCAAGAAAACCCTTTATCCCTCCATTTTTTGCATTCTCATACATACTGTCGACACTCTGAAGCATCTCATGCAATTTCCCCATTTTCTCCTCATCAGACAGACAGGACCGTAAAAAACTCTTCGATATCTGCACCATTCCTTTAGAATATGCCTCATATTGTGCGGACAGGCTATCTTGAAGCTGGCGGATGGAATTATTACCCACCTGGTATGCACGCTGCACATCTGATACACTTTTGTATGGGGATTGTGCCATCATCTGCTCCTGTGCCGCAAGTGCCTCGTGATTTCTCTCCTCCTGCCTTTTCTCTAAGCGTTCCTCTTCTGCTTTCTTCTGTGATTCCTTCTCTGCCTGCTTTTTTTCCTGTTTTACGCGTTCCTTTTTCTTTTTCAAACGCTCCTCATAAAGTCTTGTAACTAATGTCTTGTTATTTGTTTTCTTACTCCTTTGATTACCATTCCCTTTCCCCGCATTCATCACTTCATGGGCAAATGTCATGGAACGCATCTGTGGATGCGAATTGGATGAGGAAAAAGGATGGTCACTGCTGCCACTTCCCCGATAAGGAATGCCATCCTCTCCGGCATATTTCTTATTGGTATCCGCCAAGGAAAAAATACTTCCTGTAATATGGGACGTTACCTTACGTCCATCACTATATGTCATGGTATATTCTTTCCCCGTCGTAAGCTCCCGGTCCATTAACCCATACACCTTGGCACGATAATTGGAATCTTCCTGCATCCGTTTTAAATTGTTCTCATCAATGTAAAGATAATGCTTCCCTTGCTGTACATCCTTAGGCTCATGGTTAGTAAACGTATACTCTGGAAATAATTCCTTAAGCTGACTCATCAGCTCCTCTTTACTGATTGCACCATCCTCTCCCCGTTTGCTAATCAAGGAAGAATAGTATGCAGCTGCCTCCTTGCCATATTGGATACCAGCAGTATTCATATCCTCCAAATACGTATATGCTTTTTTTCCATTCCAGACCGGTTTTTGACTCCCTGTCTTAGCCGCCGGTGCTGCCATCGCCTGATTCGTTAATGCTATCGTCATTGTGCTCATAAAAAAACCTCCTTGTTTTGTTTACAAATGTAATCCTTTATGTGAAATGAGAAGGAAGACGGTAAAGTATCCAGTCCTTATCAGTCTTCCCCATACCATGATTCAAATCCATTTTAAAATAAACTTTTCTATCTTCGCGCTAATCGTATCTGCTGACAAATACGTAATATCCTTGTAATCCCTGGTAGAAACCATGGCAACCTCACCAAGCCCCCCTGCTCCCGGAACCTTCAAAATCTGATTATAGCCGAGATAAATATATTCATCCGTCACCTGATATTGCTCTAGCAACTCCCGAAAGGTCTCCGGCTCGATTACAATGTCTCTTCCAGATATCTGTACTGCCTTATGTACCGCCTCGTCATCAAAAAATACAGGCTTTAACCGACCGTCATATAAAGAAATCTCACTCATAATCGTATAACGTGGATAAGAGCCTATCATCAAAAAAATGATGAGAACTCCAGCAGCAAGGATATGCCCATATCTGTTGTTTCGGTGTATTCTTTCGGTTTCCCTGCCCTTTGAAGCAGTCATATTTATAATCCGGTAACGTAGCTCAAAAAAGGGGCGTCTCTCTTTCATAAAATAAGTCCCTGCCGTTTCATAGTGATACTTCTTCCCTCTGGCAACGCACTGGCTTGCCACAAACAGCATCGTCTCTGCATACACATCCTGCTCTATCCCATATTCCATCAGACACAGCTCATCGCATACACATTCCAGTTCCCGGCGCAAATGCCACTCCCATATATACACCAGCGGATTCACCCACCAGTAACACCTTAAAAGCACCACCAGATTCAGCCAGAAAATATGTCCATGGCGGATATGGGTTAACTCATGCTTTAGCATAACCGTCTGTTCCATCTCCCTTCCCTCCTCCAAGACAGGGAGTACAATATAGGGATGAAACACACCCCCGGAACAGGCAGCACTTATCTCCGGCTGTTGGTAAATCCGAATACGTTTTTGATACCAGCTCCAAAAAGCTCCTTTTTCTTTCCCTTCTATCCTTTCACCAGCAAAGGCCGGCAATTCCTCAAACAAAACCGGCTTCCAATGCCTTCGGATAAACAAACGAAACCAAAGCTGTTTTACAAAGAGGATGAAAAATAACAAAAGCATCACCCCAAAATAACATTTTCCTAAAAACGGGGTAATAACAGCATTTAACCAATTGCTTAGCCGGAACAGTTCACCCGTGTAGTAGAACTTACTCTGTTCTACCAGCAATGCTGTAAACACCAAGAGCAGGCAGTAGCACTTTCCAAAGGAAGAACGCTTCTTTCCCCGGGAAAACAGGAGCAGCACCACAATTGCTATGCTCCCAAAAAGCATCGTCTTCACACAACCAGTCAGTTTATAGGAACAAATAAAATCCATCATATTTCCAATGGCATTTATGATATCTATCATGTTCTTACACCCTTTTCTACAAGAAGCACAATCTTATTTCTTCTTTTTCATCTGCTCCACCATGCGGGACAGCTCCTCAAGCTCCTCCTCACTGACCTCTCCCTCCTTCAAAAAGCTTGCCACCGCCAGTGCAGACCGCCCGGAAAAATAATGCTTTAAAAACCGGTTCGACTTAATCCTTATACATTCCTCTCTGCTCCTCAATGGAAAGTAATGATATATTCTGGCATCCTTCTTATCAAGGGTATAATCAATAACCCCCTTAGCAACCAGTCGATTCAGCATCACACGGATTGTTTTCTTCGTGATATCCATCCGGTCAGCCACCTGCTCTATCACTTCCGAAGCGGTAACCGGACGCCCAGCCTTCCAGATAACTTCCATAATCTGCCATTCATTTTCACTCGGGGTAAGCTCTCCCATAAAGCATCCTCCTTTTGCCAATACTGTACCAGATAATTACGAAATTATTAATTGCTGATACGATAGTCATACTATTATATAAATTTACTTCGTTGTCGCAGCGTTGCAAAGTACAAAGGCGTAAATTTATATAATAGTATGACTATCTTGTCTAACAACTACAAGTTTCGCAATTATCTGTCAATGTATTAAAAAGTATTTCGCTTTCTATCTATATCGGATTACATACGTAAATAATCAACCCAAAATTAAATAATCATACAAAAAAAGATAGCAAAATATGCCTACACATATTTTGCTATCTGCATTGCTACTCCATCAAATACCGCCAAGAAGTAAATTGGCTTGCAAATATGAGGGCTTTGAGGTGTTTATAAATTAACCTTTCAGCCGTTTTACCTCAAGGCTCTCGCAGAATGCCTGCACCCTCGTTCGTATCTGTCCGGAGCTGCCTGCCACATACGGACGGTCAATAGACAGCACCGGATAACCGTATTGGTCCCGCATCACATGAAAGGCGTGTGCCCGTTCATAGCCCCAGTAATCACAGAATTTAATCTGCTGGTAAATCAATCCATCCACCTTATAGTCCCTGGCAATCTGGTCTACATAGCTTTGCCGTTCCTGAATCTTTGCCGTATCCATAAACCGTGGACATTGACCGGTTACCATGTAATGCCGGCATATCGCAGTTAACACATCCTCATCGGTAGAAAGGTCAATCACTGCCCTTCCCGGAAGAGAGCCAAAGCAATAGCGGTCCGCCACCACTAGCGCCCCAGCCTCCTCAATAACACGAATCAACTCCGCATCATCCACCTCCGAACCAATCAGTGCCACTCTGGCACGATACCCTGTCTTCTCATCCTGCTTTCTATTTTTTACCTCTTCAATGGTTTCCTTATAGATAGGAATCAGCTTATCCTTCGGACAGCAATAGCTTGCCAGACAAAACACCGCATACTCATATCCTGTAATTCTCGGATTCTCCTCCTTACGGTAATCGCCAAGTGTCGTTAATAGCTCACAGATTTCATTGTACTGCTCTACCGCCTGCCTTAATGCTGTATCAGAACAGTCAATGCCATAATGTTCCTTTAAAGGCTCCAAAATATGTAACCGCATCTGCTTCACATAATGCTTCAATGCTGTTTCATCGCACTTCATCGGTACATCGGCATAGGAAATAAAGAAACCTTCCTTCTCACAAAAATGATTGTGTTCTATGTTTTCCACACAACGGTTCATCTGCGCACAGGCATCCGGGGCAAGAATAGCATCTAAAAATCCATAGCCCCCCTCTATTGCACGCTCTAATATCGCCCGGCAGCACTCACATAAAATGCTGCTCATATAGTAGGTTCCCATTTCAATAGAACCGGTTCTCGGTGCCCGGAGCCGGACACAAAAACAATTTGGCAAATCAAGCAGTGGCTCCGGTATCTGGGAACAGACGCTTCCCAAAGCGTACCTTCCCTCACTCTGTGCCTGACGAACCAAATCATTATTGGCCTCCTGCAAATAATTCTCCAGCGTATAAAGATGCCTTAAGTCCTTCATATTTCACCAATTTTTTCCTTTCTTTATTTTGTAAGTTATTCACCACTACAACAGCCCTAATTTTCTTAATGCCTCCTGTGCTCCGGCAACCACTTTCGCCTCCTGTGGAAGATAAAAAACATTCTCTCCCTTCATATCCGACATTGCCAGAAGCTCATCCGGTTCAATGACAGCAAGCATCGGCAATCCCCCTACATCCATCAATGGTACCAGCTCCTTTGAGGAAATACGGTTTGCAATAACCCCAAGCTGTTCATACATCACCAGCTCATCTGCTACCCGCTTAATTGTCTGAATGACCTGACAACCCTTCTTGCTGGCATCCGTCACCAGCACCAGATGCGTAACCTTCTCCATCACACGGCGGTTAATCTGCTCGATACCTGCTTCCCCGTCAATGACCACATAGTCAAATTGAGAAGACAGCATGGTAATAACCTCCTTCAGATACGCATTAATTTTGCAATAACATCCCGCCGCCTCCGGTCTTCCAATCGCAATAAACGCATAGCCATCCTGCTCTGTGATGGCATCATAGATTTCATAACGTGCCTCGGAAAGCAGCTCCAATGCCGTTTTGGTATCCCCATCCTTTACCGTTTTCACCACTTCCCTGCGGATATCGTCAATGGTTTTCTGGACATCCACATTCAACACGGTGGACAACCCCACTGCAGGGTCTGCATCAATGGCAAGAATCCGTTTATCAGGATGAGCCTCCACCAACAGCTTTACCATAACCGCTGCCAATGAAGTCTTACCAACACCACCTTTCCCAGCCACCGCTATAATATTAGAATTAACTTTATCTTGTTCCATGTCTCTTCCTCCCTCACCTAATCCACTTCCTCTACCTCAACCACAGTAAGCACGCTACCCGCCACCCTGAACCTTATATCAAAACGGTCAAACAAAACACCATACAAACGGTCTTCGTCATCCTGATAGGACGGTCTCGGATCCTGCGCAAGCATCGCACAAGCCGCCTCCCGCTTCTCCTGCGGAAGCCGGGAAAGCAATTCATCCGGAAATTGTACGTTAAGACCATAGCCTATATAATCTTCTGCAAAGCCTGCAGTTGCCTCTGGGTGGCAGTCTGTATGTGGCAGATATGGTTTAATATCATAAATGGGAGTCCCGTCCATCAAATCAATTCCACTGATATAAAGCACTGGGGCGTCCTGTTCCGTAAAATCAATCCGCTCTAGCTTTACACAGGATAAACCAATGGGATTCGGGCGAAAAGGAGAGCGGGTCGCAAACACACCCATTTTCCGGTTTCCACCGAGCCTTGGCGGTTTTACCGTAGCAGACCAATGCGGAGCCTTCCTCGTCTCCGTCTGCCCTCCCCTCTGTATCTCCAATAGCCGTTGCTGCTCCCGCTGCTTCTTACTCTGTGAAAACTCCCAAATCAGCCACAGATGGCTAAAGCCATCAAGTCCCCGCAGGGCCTCCGGATTCCGGTATGCCGGCTCAAATACAATCCTCCCCCTAAGCTCCGGTACCAGACCGCTTTGCCTTGGCAGTCCAAATTTTGTTGGAAAATCAGTAAAAACCCGTGCAATTTGTTCCATTCCTGTGCTCCTATATATGAAAATATATAATCTCCATTAAAAGTATACCTACTTTTTGCCTACCCGTCAATTCCCATTCCCCACATAGCCAATTTGTATAAAATATGATAAAATCGAGTAAAATGTATAACATACTAAGCAATTGCGAAACTCGTAGTTGTTAGACAAGATAGTCGTGATACTATATAAATGAGTGCCTTTGTACTTTGCGAAGCAAAGACAACGAAACGAATTTATATAGTATCATGACTATCGTATCCGCAATTAATAGTTTCACAATTACCTATGTATAACATACATCTGAAGGGAGACATTTTATGGAGACAAAGACCTATTTATGCATTGATTTAAAATCCTTCTATGCCTCTGTAGAATGTGTGGAGCGGGGGCTCGACCCTATGACTACCAATCTGGTAGTGGCAGACCCGGAGCGGCAGGGCAATACGATATGTCTCGCCATTACCCCATCCATGAAAGCACTCGGTATAAAAAACCGATGCCGCCTCTTTGATATACCAGACGAGGTAGAGTATCAGATTGCATCCCCCAGAATGCAGCTTTATATTGATTATTCTGCTCATATCTATAGTATTTATCTGCAATATGTTGCCAAGGAGGATATTCATGTTTATTCCATTGACGAATGCTTTCTTGATATAACAGAATATCTCACACTCTACAATATGAGTGCAAAACAACTAGGGCAGACAATTATGACCCATATTTTAACAGAATTAGGAATCCGTGCTACCTGTGGTATCGGAACCAATCTGTATCTGACAAAAATTGCACTGGATATCACGGCAAAGCATGCCGAGGATTTTATAGGTGTGCTTGATGAAGAAACCTATCGGGCTACCCTTTGGAACCACAAGCCCTTAACGGACTTCTGGCGGATTGGCAAGGGAACCGCTAACCGTCTGGCTACCTATGGAATCTATACAATGAGGGATATCGCAGAAACGGATGAGGATTTCTTATACAATCTTTTTGGGATTGATGCAGAACTATTAATTGACCATGCCTGGGGCAGAGAACCAACTACCATTGCTGACATTAAGGCATATAAACCCCAAAGCAGCAGTCTGACTAGTGGTCAGGTTCTGATGCGGGATTACGAATTTGAAGAGGGAAAATTAATCGTAAAAGAAATGATGGATTTACTCTGTCTTGATCTGGTAGAACAAAAGCTTACGACCCGTTCCGTAACATTGCATGTAGGTTACTCCCATGCACTTCATAAAAAGGCTGCCAACGGCACCACCTCTCTTTCTGAGGATACCAGTGCCGACCGCCTGCTAATTCCAGCAGTAACAAAGCTTTATGAGGAAATCGTCGAACCGGATTGTCCAATCCGCAGAATTAATCTGACGGTCAACCGGGTAATACCAGAGGAATACCATCAGTACAGCTTCTTCTCTGATGCAGAGGAATTGGAGAAGAACAGAAAAATGCAAGAGACCATGCTTGCTATCAAAAAGAAGTTCGGGAAAGACGCCATCCTAAAGGGCATGAACCTTCAGGATGCCGCCACCACCCGAATCCGTAATCACCAGATTGGAGGTCATAAAAGTGGGGAATAAGCCTAGAGTACACATGCCAATCAGCGACCGGGCAAAACAATTTATGCCATTTTCTGCCCTTAAGGGACTTCACGCTGCTTTGGCACAAAAAGAGCGTATTACAGTGGAAAAAATAGAACTGACCGAAGATAAGGCAGAAGAATTAGACCGACAGATGGCACATCTACATGTCGGCAGCATGATAAGCGTTGTGTATTATCACAACGAGGAGTATGTGAAGCTTTCCGGCCGGGTTGCCCGCCTTAATAAAGCCTCACGTATTCTTCAAATTGTCAATACCAAAATATCCTTTGATGATTTATTGGAAATCAACATCGTTTAAACAGGCAACCTCTCTATTGATACGCTCCTCTTCCAGCAATTCTATCTACTCATCTCTTGTAAGATGCCAATCCATACAATCAAGCCGATGACGTGCCTCAGCATGACTTTGCACCCTAGTTATCTTACGCTCCTCCTCAGTATGGGTCAAATAGAAACGCAAATTCTTTCTTTTGGGTGTATAACCATATTTCCAAGCCATGAGTTCTATTTTGTAATAACATTGGAATCTATAATGCATTTCCTTAATATATTCCCGGAGTTTTTCTAATTTACTAGCTATACTTTCTTTCGCAGCGATGTTCTCCCCTGTTGTATTTACTTTATGTTCGGTTGCATTTGCTTTATGTTCTTCTGTACTTATTTCCATCTTCATTTTGCACTTTCCTTTCTATGAATAAAATATATTGTATTGTTTACACTTAATACTATGCAACATTTTGTCCCTAAAGGCAATACTTTTATGCAAATTATTGCCAATTGATAGTTTTTATTCCTATCTGTTAGCTATAAATTTTATATATGACATGGAGGATGAAAGAATGGACTTAATACAGGTAGGACTCAGAATTAAACGATTACGCAAGCAATGCAATCTGACACAGGAAAAATTAGCAGAGCTTGCAAATGTTACACCTCACTATATCTATGAGATAGAAAGAGGTATGAAAACAATGAGTATTTATACATTAAATGACATCGTGGTAAACTTGGATACTTCTGTAGATTATGTTTTATATGGTACATCTACCCCAGCCGAATCCTCTTACCCTGATCATCTTGAGTTACTTGTGGAAAGCGTCCCTTACTCCAAACGAGATGCTTTAGCAGATATTATCAGTGCCATTCTGCCTCATTTAAAGTAACAAGTCTTATTCCTATTTTTTATTGTATAAATATATTTAGTGTAAAAGTGGAGTAAATCAATCACTCCACTTTTTTGTCTCATTATCTAGCACTATTCTTATATATTTTCCTTTACCTGTTTATAAATTCCTTCTGCATCCAGCTCATATTTGTGAAGCAACTCCAGTGCCGGTCCTGATTCTCCAAAGCAATCCCGCACACCAATCTTATAAACGGATGCCGGTGCCTTCTCACATACCACATCACAAACGGCAGAGCCAAGCCCTCCGATAATAGAATGCTCCTCAATCGTAAAGAGTTTTTTCGTCTCCATTGTTGCTTTGATAATAATATCCTCATCTATCGGCTTTATCGTATGAATATTGATTACTCTGGCATCAATCCCGTCCTTTTTAAGTAGCTCAGCCGCTTCTAAAGCAAAGGACACCTCTAACCCGGTAGCAATCAAAGTAATATCCTTTCCCTCTCTTAAGGTAACCCCTTTCCCAAGCTCAAACTGATAATCAGAAGAATCATTAATTACTGGTGCTGCTAAACGTCCAAACCGCATGTAAACCGGTCCTTTATGCTCATATGCTGCCTGCACTGCCGCCCTTGCTTCCACATCATCAGAAGGATTTATAACGACCATATTGGGAATCGTACGCATCAAAGCAATATCCTCATTACACTGGTGGGTTGCACCATCCTCACCGACAGAAATGCCCGCATGGGTTGCACCTATCTTGACATTCAGCTTTGGATAACCAATGGTGTTACGCACCTGCTCGAAGGCACGTCCTGCTGCAAACATTGCAAAGGTAGAAGCAAATGGCACCTTCCCGGTTAAAGAAAGCCCCGCTGCGATACCCATCATATTACACTCTGCAATACCACAATCAATATGCCTGTCTGGAAATGCCTTCTTAAAAATTCCGGTTTTGGTTGCTGCCGCTAAATCCGCATCTAATACTACAACCTCGTTATGTGCTTTACCAAGCTCTACTAACGCATTACCATAGCTCTCTCTTGTTGCAATTTTCTTTACTTCTGACATAATGCTTCACCCGCTTTCTCTAAGTCTTTCATCGCAATTTCAAACTGCTCGTCGTTTGGTGCTGCACCATGCCATGAGGCCTGGTTCTCCATGAAGGAAACGCCCTTACCTTTCACGGTCCTTGCAATAATGGCAGTCGGCATTCCCTTGGTCGCTCTTGCCTCCTTGAATGCCTTATCTATCTCTTCAAAATCATTACCATCTATCTCAATGGTATGAAACTGAAACGCCTTAAATTTATCTGCAATCGGATAGGGGGAACAAACCTCCTCCACCGTACCATCTATCTGCAAATTATTGTTATCCACAATCACCACCAGATTATCAAGCTTTCTATGACCGGCAAACATTGCAGCCTCCCAGACCTGACCTTCCTGAATCTCTCCGTCACCAAGCAGCGTATACACACGGTAATCCTTATCAGAAAGCTTCCCTGAAAGTGCCATACCAACTGCTACAGAGATACCCTGTCCTAATGACCCGGAAGACATATCCACACCCGGTGTTCCTTTCTTATCCGGATGCCCCTGCAAATAAGAACCAACATGACGCAGTGTCTTCATATCCTCCATTGGGAAAAATCCCTTTAATGCCAAGGCAGCATAAAGCCCCGGTGCAGTATGTCCCTTTGATAATACAAACCGGTCCCTGTTCTCATCCTCCGGATTCTTCGCATCTACATTCATCTCCTCAAAATAGAGATAAGTATATATATCCGCTGCGGATAAAGAACCACCCGGATGTCCAGATTTTGCACTATGTACACCAGTAATAATTCCCTTTCTGACCTCTAGTGCTTTCTTCTGCATATCCAATATATCCATTGTAAATTATCGCTCCTTTCTTCGATTGCCTGCCAAGATACTATTCCAGAATGTATTATACCTCTATTCAGACAAGATTACAATTCATGTTTTGTCTTCTTATTGTTTTTTTTAAGTACAAGCCAATTTCTGGTAGGGCTTATTTTAGTGGATAATATTATTCCGCCATTCCTGCACCAGCCGTTCTAAGGAATACCCTGCATTGGCAGGGGAGGTGGAGGGAAGCTTAATGATTTCTCTCTTCGTTACGGGATATGTGTATTTTAGGTATAGCTCATAGGACTTACCCCCATTGGCATAGATATGGGAGATATCCGCAGATTGTAAAATGCAGGATAAATCATTTACCACCACATCCCGAATACTGGAATCCGACGAACCCGTAATGGTACAGCTCTCTATCACATCCCAAACGGCAATATGGTGCCGAAGCAAAAATGCCTTCTTCTCCTCAATCGTCTCCGGCAGGGCATCCTCCATCACTGCTGCCAGAACCTTCCAGAAACGATTCTGTTTGTGTCCGTAAAAAAATTGCTGTTCCCTTGATTTAACAGAAGGGAAGGAACCAAGAATCAGAATTTTTGAATTCTCATCATAAACTGGTTTTATGTTATGTACCGGCATACGCTTTTGTTACCTCCATTATGTGCAAACCTAATCTTCTTCCATATATTTTACAGAATCTATAACCTGTTGTACTTCATCTTTCCAATCTGTTATATTATCGGATTCATAATAGGTTTCCATAACAAGCAGCAATTCCTTCTTTCCCTCCATACGGATAATATGTGTAGTTCGGATTGCTCCATTTTTCTCCCACTCCTCATCGGTGCAGATAAAGGAATAACAATGCTCTCCCTCACCCATATTTGCCCTGTTATCCATATTCTCTTCCCAATTGTATCCATAGGGGAAAAAATACCCTGCCCCCTTAAGATAGTTTAAAAACGCCTCCTCGCTCATATAATCATCCTGCTCGGGATAATAGTTTTCGTAGCTAACCACCACATTTGAGGAATACTCCTGTGAGCTATCTCCATTGTAACGGTAAGTATGCTTATAGCCCCTGTCATCCTCATTTGTGATATCCTCAAAGGATATCCCTATCTTATAAGTATAATTTCCTGCATTAGTCCATGTATCAGTAAGCTCCTTATTGAAATCATCTACCTCATAAGGATTATCAGGCTCTGACAACTCGTTGCTGCCCTGCTCTGAATAGATATGCTGGGAACCTCTTATGCAGTAAATAATAATGGGCAAGCAGCAGACAATAATGCTACCCAAAAGAACACAACAAACAACAATAATCAAAATAACCCTTTTTGTACCTGAACCTTGCTTTCTATCCTTCTCTTTCTTCGGCGGCTCCACCGTCACCGTACTTCCACCTCCACCGATATCACTAATTACACAAATGTCTCCCGATTCCACTCCGCTCTTTGTTTCCTCTTCTTCTTTTTCCCATTTTCCTGTTTCTTCACCCCTTATCTCTGTTTCTTCATAAAGTAATTCCTTCACATCGACCTGTAGTATGTTGCAAATCCTTTTTAGCATTTCCAAATCCGGCTCCGTCTTGCCATGCTCCCAATTAGACAGTGCCTGCCTTGTCACTCCAAGCTCATTAGCTAACTGTTCCTGTGTCAAGTCTGCTGCAAGGCGATACTGTTTTAGCTTCCTTGATATTGTGCCCATTGCTCTACCTCCGTGTTTTCTCCTTATTACTTATTACCTGTCCAAGCTTTGTATATAAAATTATAAAAAACGCATTCTAATTTGTCACGCAAGAAATAAAAAAACTCCGCAACAATCCGTTGCGAAGCCAGTAAAATTGCTAATAGGCGGCATTCTTTAATTATTGGTTCCCTCTGCCACAAACTCCTCTACAAGCCGTTCCACCTCACTTAAACAGCCACCACATACCGTCCCGGCTCCTGTCTTTTCCTGAACCTCTTCCAATGTTTTGGCCCCATCTTCAACAGCTTCCTTAATCATTCCAGCAGTAACTCCACGGCAATTACAAATAATTGTATCTAACTCCATTTTACACACCATCCTTAAATGTATGAATCAAGCTTCACACATAATTATACAAATAATATGTTCAATATAATGGAGAATATACATGGCGAATACAGACCTTATGATATAATTTTAAAATGAATAAGAAAAAATCGGGGTAACAGGATTCGAACCTGCGACCTCACGGCCCCCAGCCGTGCGCTCTAACCAAACTGAGCCATACCCCGAAAAAAGTAATTATGAATCTTGCTAATCATATCACAAACGTTGGTAAAGTACAATAGGTTTTTGGGTTTCTGTTTAAAAAATAAGGTTAGGGTAAGGGTGTATGGCATGGAAGGGGGACACGCTATATTTTTTGTTCCGTTGTTCGGGAATAAGTATTTCTAGGATATTCCCATGTTATATCAATGTGCTGACGCAACCGACGCCAACTCGCCATCCCGGCTCGGTGGCGTCTTTTCGGGACATCCTTGTCCCGAAATTGCTGGTTACAAGAAGGGAATATCAAGAAATACTAATTCCCCTCCAAAGTCACAAAAAATATAGCGTGTCCCCCTTCCATGCCCCCCAAGGTTACTGATTAACCATTTTTAAACGGAAATAGGGGTAAGATAACTGAGCTGTTCTTGTTGTTAGAAAACATCAATATAGCTTACTCGGTCTAAATAAGCTCATATTGAAGCATCTCATACTTTAATCTGCTGCCCTCTGTAATATTTTCAGGCAATAGCGCCCTTGCCACCAGCTTTAGGTCGTCGCTCTTTACATCCGTTCTCTGCAAATTAGCATAATCACCATCCACATTTACAACTACATAATACATCGTTTCCATACACAACCTCCTAATTATCAGATTATAACCACTATCCTATATCGTCAGTGGGCTGAAGATGGCAAAAAGCTTCCTCTGGAAGAACTGATTGACATCGCCACAAAACTGATTTGCGACGGAATGTCCAGTGTGGTAAAAGAATCGTAGGGCATCGCTTATGATAACCGGATTCTAAATAATAGCGAGTAACAAAGTCCCTAACGTAATCAGGGCTACACCCAAAGCAGCTTTTTTTGTAAGCCTTTCGTGAAACACCATCCGTGAAAAAACAATGGTGACAAGAATGCTTAATTTATCGATAGGGACAACGACGCTTGCCGGACCGCCCTGCAATGCACGGTAATAGCATAACCAGGATGCTCCCGTAGCAAGACCAGATAAAAGGATAAAACCAAGTTCTTTTTTCTCTACTGTTTTTATTTCATGCTGCTTTCCGCCAATCATTACAATCAGCCATGCCATAACCAAAACAACCGTAGTCCTAATGGCTGTACCGAGATTGGAATCTATCCCTTCAATCCCCACTTTTCCTAAAATCGCCGTCAGACTTGCGAATACAGCAGATAAAATTGCATAAACCAACCAGCTATTTCCCTTTTCCCCTTCTTTTTCTGATTCCTTTCTCGAAATCATGAGCATGGTTCCCAATCCTATCAAAATGACAGATACCGCCTTTTCCCATGAAAGCCCTTCCCGTAAGAAAATCAATGCCAGCAAAATAGTAAGCACTGTACTGGATTTATCAATTGGTACAACCTTGTTAATATCACCCTTTTGCAGGGCATGAAAATAGCATATCCACGATGCTCCTGTAGCAACTCCCGACAAAACCAGAAACAGCAATGTTTTCCCGCTTATATGCGTAATTCCTGTCCAGCTTCCCGTAATCACCACCATCAACCATGAAAATAATAATACAACGACTGTTCGGATGGCTGTTGCCACATTGGAGTCTGTGTTTTTAATTCCACATTTGGCGAGTATCGATGTAATCCCTGCAAAAAAGGAAGAACCTATCGCAAAAAATATCCACATTATTTCAGCTCCTTTATTTAATCGGGTGGTACCCTGCTCCTGACACGATTTCTAAAATTTTAGGTTTTCTGCTATCATTTTCAATTATTTCCTCTTGAATGTATTATAATGAACGCAGTAGTAGATAGCAATGGGCTCATAAAATAAAATTTAATTGATGCTTCGATTGACAAAAATTGTCTGTTCTGAAGTTCCTAATTGAGTTGGTTAACTGATATATAATTAAGTATATCTATTATATTTTGTATGTTACATATAAAAAGCATCTGAATCCATAAGATTAGATGCCTTTCAAACATTACACTATATTTATTGACGGTTATTGTCAGCAGTAAAATCTAATTTCCCCGAAATGGCTTGACCAAAAATACACCCAGTATCCACCTATCTTAAAGACCTGCGGCATGGTCAAACCCTCCTTCTTTTGAAAATTCAATAATAAGGTGTGCAACTGACTCCACCACTTCTTTATATCTTTTCATCTCTTTCTCAGAAAATCCTATTATCTCTTCCCAACGATAATCTGGAAGATAACAAATAGCATGATGGAAGCAATCCTTCTCATCTGGCTTTTCCAGATAAACCTTTACCGTCCCATCCTCTAGCATTTCCGAATGAGTAATCTCCGTCTCATCATCTAATGTCATAAAAGGAAACATCATTTTGCATCCACTCCATTTCAAATACTTATTATAATCATAGTATAACATATTTCACAAAAAACTGTTAGGAATATCCTCTCATTCAATTACAACTATTGCTTTATCTTCCACAGATACATCTGATATTTCTGTATCATTCATCCTTTCCATTATCTCGCCACACTTCCATACTTACTATAAAACTTTACATATTCACATCAAATATTGCAATTATCTGTTCACCTTTTACTTCAAATTCTATTTCAAACCAAAAGTCCAATTCCTCCCCAAAACTTGTCGGACGATAGTTTACAAAAGAAGTGTTATCATCTTCAAGTTCTATTTCATCTAAACAAGACTCATTGAAATGGTCTACCACAAATTTTTTTCTTCATTTTCCTCCCACATGGCTAATTGCCCATCCAACCATTCTCCAAAGCCCAAACAATCATTTTCCGGTGTCGATTCTGCGTCAATAAAGGAAGACCATGAAGGTTTCGGTGGAATGCTAGATACAAGTTTCTTATATTCCTTATCCGCAATCGTATCTACCATCAATTTAATCAATTCCGTTGCCTTTGCTTTAAATTTCTGTTCTGTCATTTTATCCCTCCGTTCATGCACAATTTTTGTAACCTTATGGATTATCTGTTTTTCCCTAAGCATTATGCCATAACTACCTCTTCTCAAATTAGCAAAAAAGGCACCAACTATACGGCTAATGTCATATTTCTTAATCTATTATTTTATTTGTAGCAAGGTTTCACAAACGAGAAGTTATTCTCTTTTTAATTTTCATACATCTCTTGAATATTCGAGGTAATGGAATCTGGCAATTCTTTCTTACAATACATAATTTCATCAATTCCTTTATTCCATATTGCATACCATCCGTCCTCAATCTCCATTTCAAAAATATATTCCATTTCTAGTTCCGGATATGAAAGACATTGAATCAACTCACTCGCTGTAACTGCTAATAATTTACCCGTAGGAATATGCAACCACTTAGGACAATCTGTGATTTCATTGTTTTTTTCAATTTTACATTCCTTTTCCGCACCATCGAAAAGCCAAATTATCATTTTCCCGTGCCCACAAAATTCCCTTATTGATTTTGTTTCCCGTGTTCTAACAATCTCCCACTTCTCGTTTGGAAAATCAAAAATTAATTCAGTTTTGCCAAATGGATCAAGTAAAATATCCATGGCATATATCATATCACTATTCAATTCTGCTAAATAGCTTTTATCTATAAAAATCAATCCATCCATTTCATCACATTCTAATCTGAATTTCATTTCCTATTTCTCCTTTGGTACCAATCCCGATTTTACAAAATCCCATGTTTGACAACATTTGTTTTCTATACTCCATTATAAACACTTTTACCAAGAATCACAACAAAGGGAAATGATTATCCTTAATAAAAAATGAACTTCATTATATCATAACCCTAAAATATAAAAACCATTATGCTCTTTCGATTTCTCTAACCAACTTAGCAATATCTGATAATCTAACGGTTTAATTTCCTTTATTCGCTCCAAAATTAGTTTGGTTTGTTCTTGAGAATAATAATTGATTCCATACATATCTACCATGCCACTCTTTCTATTGTTATAAATTCCGCCTGTAATGATTTTGCCATAATTAGATACAAACTTATTGGCATCATCACCATTGATATATAGTGAATCATTTTTCCAGTGTTCGATTGCAGTAACCGAAACTATTTTTTCAATTTCAGTACCCGGCAACAATCTACAATATTGCAATTCTATAAAATAAGTGCCGCCAGATTTTTTTCGTTCCTCCTGAGAGGAAAAAGCATAAAACATAAACATTCACCCATTTTTCTTTCCTGACCCGCCACAACCAATTCCAAAATTAAATATATTATACATTCGCATATATACCTCTGTAAAGTGACAAAACACCTTAAATTAAGAAAAGCAGCTTTGATATTCGCATCAAAAATAGTCAATTCTTATATAGATTTCAATAAATTACCACGTTATATCCCGTATTATTCCAGAGAGTTTTCAGATACTGATATTACCAAAGGAGATTCATTATGAAATATAAAGATTTACATGATTTAATATTGCACAGCAGCACTACCAGAAAGTATTTTCTTTCTCTGCCCGTTTCCTTACAGCTTGTGCTGCACAAATACAATTCTTCTATTCACACAGCCGCTGAGTTACATTTAAAAGCAGATATTATCCGTTCCCTGCCAAGTAGCCTCTATCCGGATTAGAGCAACTTGTTTTATTATCTTTGCATGCGTTAAGGGTATTGGATAAACCTATCAATATTGGCCCAAAACATATGGAAATTGGCAATTAGAAGAAGGCTTAATTTGAAATAATTGCTTCTTTAAACAAACTATGACACAATGGTGTCATAGTTTGTTTGTTATACTGGAACAGGAAGGAGAAGAAATGAAGATTGACCGACTTATAAGCATTGTTGTTTATTTATTAAATCATGGCCGGACATCAGCACAGAAATTAGCAGAAGAATTTGAAGTTTCCTCCAGAACGATTATGCGGGATTTGGAATCGCTGGATCAGGCAGGTATCCCGATTCAATCTTTCTATGGCGTAGAAGGCGGCTATCAGATTATGGACAGCTATGTTTTAGAAAAACAGGTTGCAACAAATCATGAATATGATTGGATTGTTACTGCTCTGGAAGGAATGGCAAGTGCATATGCAAGCAAAAATCTAAAACACGCACTGGAAAAAGTACAGAGTATAAGCCATACGAGCAGCACTGCTGTTTCCGTAGACTTGGGTGTCGCAAGTGAAGATGACAAAATAAAGGAACAATTAATGCTGTTAGAAGATGCAATCGAAGAAAAATATGTTGTTCATTTTTCGTATACAAATAGTCATGATGATATAAAAGATATTCAAGTAGAACCAGTTTGTCTCCAATATAAATGGTATAACTGGTATCTGATTGGGTATTATGAAAAATATCAGGATTACTGTATGTTTAAATTAGTTCGCATGGACAATCTGCAGACAACAGATATAAAATTCACAACAAATCATAAGCTTTCGGATTTGAAGATGAAAGATAACAATGATGATATTGTACATGTCAAATTATACGGAAAAGCAGCCATAAAAGCAAAATGCAGGGAATATCTAAATGGACGGATTACGCAGGAATTTGAAAATGGAGATTTTGAGTTTTCTTTTTCTGTACCAAAACATGAGACATTCTGGTATGGGGTGATTCTTTCCTTTGGAAACAAGGCAAGGATTATCGAACCGCAGGAAATAAAGGAACGTATTATAAAAACCTGTAAAGAAATACAAATGGAATATGGAGAATAAAGATGAAGGAGAATAAAGATGAAATTGAAAGAAATCAAACGATATGACATTAATGAAGATTGGGCACATTCGGGAATTATTCAGGCGGGAGACTATTGCTTTATCAATTACTGTGCCCGTAATATAGGCGGTACGATTGAAGAACAAATTGACGGTGCCTTTGATGAAATGGAAGAACGATTGGCATTAGCGGGATTGACACTTGAAAATGTCGTACAGATGAATTGCCTGTTTAAAAATATCTGGGATATTCCGGTAATGGAAAAGGTAATTAAGAAAAGATTCAATGGCAAATATCCCGTACGAAAGTCCTTTCAGACTGAATTTGCTGATCCGGGTAATTTGTCCTTCCAAGTGGATGCTATAGCTTATTCAGCAATAAAATCTTAGAAATCCAAATGAAACATTTCTCTGCATAGTTTCCTTCCTGAATCTGTTCTGAAAATTTTTTTATATGCTTGCTCTATCGCTTGAATCGATAATTCGTCTTCACATAAATTAACAAGGAAATCCGCTTCTACAAGTATCTGATAATCAATACCATCTATATCATCGTATGTATGGTGATGTGCAATCAGATACTGAACCCTCTCAGACACCTGCTCCTCAAAATGCAAATCAGCCAAAAGCCTTTTCGCAATAGCGGGACCCTCTTTTTCTTGGAGTTTTCCGTTGCAGCTGCCATACTTTTCCTCACAGCAATGAATGCCTATGTCATGTGTTAATGCCGCTGTTTCAATAATAAATAAGGTGTCTATATCAATATTCTCCATTTCGGCAATCAACTTTGCATAGCTATGAACCTTGCAGAAATGCTGTATTCTTTTTACATCTCCACTATATAGCTTTATCATTTCAAAATGCAGTTTGTTTATCATATCAATACTCCTGTAATATAAATCAAAATTGTATTTTCGTTGCGCTGTTTTCATCATATCATAATTCATTACCATCACATTTTCAGACATTGCAATATTGGTTCTATATATTTTTTATCTGAAATATCATAGGACTTAGAAATCATTTTTATCATCTCCTGCTCCGCTTCCGTTTTGTCTTTTTTTGCCTTAAGCATTTTCACAAACATCTTCATCATTAGCTTGGCTGGAACAGACATCTTTTCATAATTAAATCCACCCGGACAATAAAATATATTTATTTTTCTCAGTTCTGATTCATTAAAATTCTGTTTAAGAGCTGGCTCAATATCCGGACTATCTATCGGGCTTCCCCCAACACAAAACGCAATCAGTTTCTTATCTGCCCATTGATTTATATTCTCCTTAAACCAGCCAATTTTACTAATGCTGCCCGCACATGCCCATCCTCCAAAAATAATTGCTTCGTATGTAGTCAGGTTTTTCTTTTTCGCCTCTGATAATTCCATACAATCAGCGTGTGCTGCATCCGCAATCCACCGGGCATACCGTTTTGTAAATCCTGTTTTGGAATTATATATTACTATTGTTTTCATCCGCAACCTTCTTTTCTAAATTGTCTATTCCTGCATATAGCTTTGATAAAAGAATAAAAAGTGTTTCAATCTCTTTATCCGTATAAACTTCAAAAAGATATTTCAATTCCTCTTGATATTCTGAAAAATCATGTTGAAAATAATCATCCACTTTTTCTGTGGGCAGAATACACATGGCCCTTGTATCATGTGGACTTTGCTGAATCGTAATAAAGCCTTTCTTCATCAGAACATCCGCTAACTTCTTAATATTTTGTCTTGAACAACCCAATAAGTCTCCCAATTGGGTAAATGTTAAATGTTCTTTCGATTGTCTGACGATTGACAACAACATAAATTGCTTTAATGATATCTCTGGAATATGGTTATCAAAAAGTGTTTGCAATCTATTTCCAGCAATAAATAATGTGCTAAAAATTGCCTTTCTTTGGTTTTCTGTGGTACTTGAAAATCTTGTAATCAAATCATCTAATTTCATGCAGTCCTCCATATTGGTAACTTGTTACGCTTTATTATAGCAACAAGTTACCAATATGTCAATGTTTATTACTTCAAACCAACCTCATCATCAGAAAAAATCTCAAACAGGGTTTCCAAAGCATATTGTTTTAAAATATACCAGCTTTTATATCCAGAGAAATTGCTGTCATTTACAAAAGTGAGGGTTTACTGTATAATATAACAATCCAATTTTACAAACATGAATAATAAAGAATAGAATTGGAAAGATTTCAGTTAGAGAAAGGTTGGTTTTATGGAAAAAAAGGATTTTAAGCCATACGTACCTGCGGCAAAGATTACCCCGGAGTTTACAGTTACTTCTGTTATTATGGGACTTATACTTGCGATTGTTTTTGGTGCAGCAAATGCGTATTTAGGATTAAGAGTAGGTATGACTGTATCAGCATCCATTCCGGCAGCAGTTATATCGATGGGCGTTATACGCGTAATCATGAGAAAGGATTCCATTCTTGAAAGTAATATGGTTCAGACAATCGGTTCAGCAGGTGAGTCGCTTGCTGCAGGAGCCATATTTACAATGCCTGTATTATTTTTATGGGCAAAAGACGGGGTTTCAGACACGCCAAGTCTTATTACAATTACACTTATTGCCTTGTGCGGAGGTGTGCTCGGTGTATTATTTATGGTACCCTTGCGCAATGCATTAATCGTTAAAGAGCATGGTGTTCTTCCATATCCGGAAGGAACAGCATGTGCAGAGGTTTTACTTGCAGGCGAGGAAGGCGGAGCAAGTGCCAAAAAGGTATTTGTCGGAATGGGAATCGCAGCACTTGTCAAATTTGTAGTTGATGGATTAAAAATGATTCCTGGTGTAGTCACTTTAAAGCTTGATTCACTAAAAACAGAATTTTCAGCAGAGGTGTATCCGGCACTACTCAGCGTAGGTTATATCTGTGGCCCGAAGATTGCCTCATATATGTTTGCCGGTGGTATTATAGGATGGTTTGTACTTATTCCTATGATTGTAATTTTCGGAGGTGAAACGATTCTTTATCCGGGAGATGTATCGATTGCGGAAATATATGCACAGGACGGTGCCTCCGCAATCTGGAGTAATTATATTAAATATATCGGTGCGGGTGCAGTTGCAGCAGGCGGTATCATAAGCCTTATAAAGACATTTCCACTTATTATCACAACATTTAAGGATTCCATCAAGGGCATGAAAGGCGGCAGCAAAAAGAGTGACTTGAGAACAGAAAAAAACCTTGATATGAGAATTATCGGAGTGGGTGTGCTTGCCATTATAATTATTATCTGGCTTCTTCCACAGATACCGGTTTCGTTGCTCGGTGCTACTATGATTGTTCTATTTGGTTTCTTCTTTGCAACAGTATCATCAAGAATGGTTGGCCTTGTAGGAAGCAGCAACAATCCGGTTTCAGGAATGGCTATTGCAACACTTTTATTTGCAACCTTTATTTTAAAGGTAACAGGGGATAACGGCATTCATGGTATGCTCGGTGCAATTTCAATCGGTTCAATAATTTGTATTATTGCCGCAATGGCAGGTGATACCTCACAGGATTTAAAGACAGGCTATATTCTTGGAGCTACACCGAAGAAGCAGCAGATTGGAGAGCTTATAGGTGTTATTGTTTCTGCTGTTACAATAGGCGGTGTGCTTATGCTGCTTGATTCTGCATGGGGTTTTGGAACCACAGAGCTTTCTGCACCTCAGGCAACTCTCATGAGGATGATTACAGAGGGAGTTATGAACGGCAATCTTCCATGGGGGCTTGTATTTATAGGTGCATTTATCGCAGTTGTAATCGAGATTTTAGGTATTTCTGTGCTCCCGGTTGCAATTGGTCTTTATCTTCCTATTGAGCTTAGCTCAACAATTATGCTGGGCGGCGTTTTAAGATGGTTTATGGACAGAAAGAAAACCGAAAAGGAAAAGAAAGACGAGTCTAATGATGGAATCCTTTTTGCATCGGGAATGATAGCAGGAGAAGGTCTTGTTGGAATACTCCTGGCGATATTTACGGTTACCGGAATCAGTGACGCAATTGATTTGTCAAATGTGATTTCCATGGGAATGATTGGCGGAATCGTGCTTATGGCAGTTCTTGCAGCAATCATTATCAAAGTAGCTACGCCGCACAAAAAGAAGGATGCTAAGTAAATGAAAACCAAAAATAAAGAGCAAAAGAATTATCTCGACTTTATTCCGGTTCAAAATGTAGAATCTGAGTATGATGACAGTGCCTCCATAAGCGAAAACGATGGCGGCACAAAAGAATACAGAGAAATTATGCTGTGTGTCGAAAACAAAGGTTTTTTTAACAGGATAGCTCAGAAATGTTTTAAAAAGCCAAAGGTAACGAAAGTGCATCTTGATAAAATGGGGAATTTTATCTGGCCTCTTATCGACGGTGAAAAAAGTATATATGACATAGCGTCTTATGTAAAAGAGGAGTTTGGAGATGAGGCAGAGCCATTATATGAGCGCCTTACCCAATATATGAAAACACTGGAGAGCTATGGTTTTGTAAGCTATAAATTCAAATAGTGTCAATTATGTTCTTTCCTTTATATGAGAGTCAACTAAAGGTTGTTAGGGATTATCCTAGCAACCTTTAGTTATTTGTATTCGATTGATATTATACCAGACTATTCCCTTATCCATTTTACTTTTATAGTTTCCCATGTCATTCGACCATCAGCATACTCATCATCAATTACATATGTATTTTTACACTCCTCCATAAATACCGATTGTTATAATACTATAGCACAACTTATTTACAAAATCTATCAGACTTAAAGCACAAAGCAACTGCCCTTACAACAAACGCAGGATTATAAGAATAATAATTGTAACCCCATAACAATTATCCAGACATACGCACACGTCTTAGGAATCATGAGCATTCCAATCTTTGGCATCTTCTTACTCAGTAGCGTCACTGGCAGATAACATCCAAAAGAGATAATTATAGCTGCAACCATTCTAGTCATACGGTATCCGTATGTGTTACCGGACATAGCATACAAAATGATTACTCCAATTCCTGTAACAGCAAATACCGCATTTCTTAGAATGGAAAATTTCGGATTGCCTTCATCACTGCACCACTTATTTTGTGGCAGGATACAGATTACAATTCTAACAATTGCTGAAACCCAAATAATGACTTCCAACACAATAGGTGCTTTCATCTCGTAGAACGTATATTGCCAAATGTAAAGCAGAATTATATAGAATACGGTCATTGTAATAGAGGAAATCTGAAGCCCAATTCCAAGTTGTTTTTTGATTTTATCATTACTTCCCTTTATTGCCCGAATCACACGGGGAACTAGATGAAATGCATCTCCTCCACAAAGTGTTAATGTCAATATCCCGTAAAGAATAAATAACACATTGCCTTTTGAAAAAACAAAAAACAAGATTCCTGCAATCAAATCAAACGTTAAATAACAAACGTCGAATATTGCCTCCATCAAGTCTGGTACACGTGGTTTATAAGTATCTTTTGTCATAGTGTTGTAGTCTCCTTTTCCAATAGTCTTGTATAACAAATATAATTTCTAAAAAACAATACTCCTGCTAAGGCTAATGCACAGCCAAGTCCAGAGTAAAAGAAAGCAACAAAGATATCTGGGAATATTCCAGCAGCTCTAAAGCCAATTCCACCGCCCATCATACAAGCCATGATAATATATGCCTTTACATCAAAGAAATTCCAAAACGGCTTGTAATCCTCATATTTCAATATTCTCCTTGTATGCTTTTTGCTCATTTTAAAAAACATTGTTCCAAAAACCACAAATACAACTATTGAGAATAAATATAAATACACATGCGATTCAATTGTAAAGTATGACAAAACTCCAAGTCTTGCTACATTAAAACCAGCTATAAGCCATACAATACCAGCAATCAATAAAAGGGTTCTCTTTTTTACATGAAACATTTTTTCAGCCTCCATTCTCATCTGCCTTTTAAACAGTTTTCAGCGTTATTACATATCCTGTTAAATACAGACTTACACATAACCATCTCTTCTTCTGTAAATCCCCGAAACATATTCTTTACAAACTCTTTCTGAACATTTAGTCCAGCTTGGACAATTTCCTGTGCAGAATCTAACAATATTATTTCAATATGCTTTTTATTATCTTCACTCTGTTTCTTTGCAATTAATCCCTTCTCTTCAAGAAATTTAAGCGAAGTCGAGACATGTGATTTCGTGGATTTACGAACCTTAACAATATCAGCCGCTGTGTTATACTGCGGATTATTGTATAAAAACATCAGTATGTCATATTCCAATTGAGTTAAATCGTATTGGTCACATAATGACCGTGTAAGTGTCTCATAATAACGTGTAATTGTCTTATGCTGGTCCCAAAAATGCATTATTTCTCCCACTTTCTTATCGTTCTATTTAGAACGATTTTATGCCCTGTTTTATTTTTTGTCAATACCTTCTATAATCAAAAACCTAACTTATGGAGTAATTTTTCCACATCTGCCGGCTTTAATACCTTTTCCATATCCGTTATATATTCCACTTCAATGTCGATACTAGCAGTTTTAAATGCTACCTTTGTATTTGACATCATAGGATTTTATATTTTTTACTTACACTTGCCACTGATTTTTTAGAGGAACTCCATGTTACCTCTTTACTATTTGACACCTTAAGCCTCTGGCTCCGACCAACAGATAACAACAAATCTTTAATATTTACATTCTTCTGTTTGACAACTGCCCAAACAGCCAGCCCATTATCTCTTCATCATGAGAAAATAAAAAACCGCCACCACCATGCTGATTGCTAACCTTTTGGCTATCAAAATAAGCACTTTCTTTGATATCGAGAATTAGCAGCCGGTCAATCTCCTCTTTGCTAAGCCCTTCTTTCTCATACAATTTATACAAGCTGTTGTATGCCTCCTTTAGAGACTCGGAACCATAATATTCATCCGCTTCCCCGATTACCAGATAAACCGGAGTCCGGCTTTTCACCAGCGTTTCGTAATCCCCATCCCACTTGGAGCTACAGTGCAAATAGGCAGTAAATAAATCCGGACGCATCCCCATGACCAGTGACATTGTCTCCCCGCCACCGGAATATCCGTTCGCATACACCTGATTTGCATCAATATTGTAATGGGAAAGGAAATACTCTACCAACGCAATGGTTTGTCTGGCGGATGGTTCTTCCCAATCATTTAGCTGTGGGGCAAGTATAATCATATTCGGATTATACTTCCTTGCCTCAAAGGCAAAATCCTCCGTCTTAATATTTGCAGCCACCCCTTGGAAATACAAACCCTGATAACCCGGTAGTGTTACATACAAGGCATATTGCGATTTCCCATCGTAGGAATCCGGAACATAAACATGATAATGGATGTCTCCCTCTGTTTGGGAATGAAGTACGTTATCTACAAGGAAGTCCCGGTACTCTTGTTTTCCCTCTGTAACCTGGTCTCTCTCCTTAGCATCCTTGTTCCCATCATCCTCCTGAAAGAACCAGCACAATCCATTGTAAGTGTACTCCATCGCTGCATTTCCATCATGAGTATAGCCTTTCTTCACGCGATAGGTAAGATTGCCCTCTTCTTCATTATCTGCATAATGGAAGCTATCTTTATAGTCCTGCATTGCGTTAATCTGCTGCTCAAATGACGCTGCTGCAAAGTCAGCACTACCCGTTATGGCTACAATAAAAAAATCATTCCAGTCATAGCCAGAGGTTTTCACAATATTATCCATATAGCTTCCGTCCTCTGTCAGACTACCACTCATCGGCATAAAATAACGAAAATAATCCAGACAATATTCAAAGGTTCTCCATGTAGCGACAGAACCCATTGAAAATCCGCCAAATCCCCGGTGATTCCTTGCAGCAATCAAATCCTCCTTAGCGGTGCTTTTCGCATAGCTGCTATAGGTTCCTTCTACTGCTGGTATCAGGTCATTTACCAGCTCATTGTGGTAATTTCTCGTAAGCTTCAGCGCAAGACTATAATCCCCGCTGTCCGAGCCGCTTAAGTTATTATATGTGGGACACACAATAATCAGCGGTTTTATTTTTCCCTCGGAGATTGCATGGTCTATTACATTTTTAAAAACAGATGGCTGCTCCTTCGTCCCAAGGGTCGTTGTCTCATTGCTCCACCCTCCATGCATCAGATAAAAAACATTGTATTGCTCCTCATCACTATACTGGAAAGGAAGGTAGACGATTGCACGCTTTTCAAGCGTTTTTGTTTTTTTGTCATAGCTTTCTGATTCATAGGTGTTGTAATGTAATTCCAAAAGCGTTCCGGGCTGCTCACTGGAAGTCTTATAATTTTCCGGTATTTCCTGAAGCTCCTGCGGAAAGGAAATCGACGGAACGCCGCTTTGCTTCTTTGCATCTGCTGTCCCGGAAGCATTGCCAGAGCTCTCCTTGAAAGTAGCTTTATCCCTATCTGTTTTACCAGCATTGGAGCAGCCGCTTACCATTACAAGGAGTACCATCACCGACATCGTTATTGCCATCATTTTTTTCATCCTTTCCCGCCTCGCTTCCTTCATAAATCTTTCTTCCTATATGCTTGTCCTTTTATTTTCCTAACAGCCGCCAAATTACCAGCATTCCTCTAAAATTTCAAGAATTTCTTCCCTCGATAATTTTTTACAGCATCCCGCAGTCAGATTACAGGTATCGGCAACCTTTTTTAATACACTCTTATCTGTAAGTCCCATCTCCGTAAAGGTGGATGGCAGTCCGATTTCCTTAACAAATTCTGCCAATGCGGTAATCCCCGCTTCTGCCAGCTCCTCCGGTGTCTTATTCTCCGCCGGAATCCCCCATACCTTTTCTGCCAGACGTGCAAACTGTGCTACACCATCCTTATAAATATGACGGTAAAGCACTGGATGGATGACTGCCAGACCCTGACCATGGTTGCAATCCGTATAAGCACCTAACTGATGCTCAATCTGATGTGCCTGAAAATCCGTCACCTTTCCAATCTTTAAAATGCCATTCTCCGCCATGGCCGATGCCCACATCAATTCACTTCTTGCCTCTTTATCATTCATATCCTTCATAAGCACACGGATATTACGGATAACATTACGCATCACTGCCTCTCCGATTTCATCGGACAGATTAATATCTCTCGGCGAACCAAGATAGGTCTCCATACTGTGGCTTAAGGTGTCAAAGGCTCCCGAAATAACCTGCTTTGCCGGAAGGGACATGGTGTAAGCCGGGTCCAGCACAGCAAAGCTGGCGTGTGCCCCCAATACCCCCGCCTTTTCATTGGTATCCTCATTGGTAATAACGGCACCGTTGTTCATCTCTGCCCCAGTTCCAGATGCGGTAACCACTGCCGCCATCGGTAAAAACGCAGTAGGATAAACATGCTTCTTAAATTCCATTTCCCAGATATCTTCATCATTTGCAGCCTGTGCTGCTACAATCTTGCTGCAATCAATGACAGAACCGCCCCCCACTGCAAGAATAAAATCAACCCCCTTTTCTCTTGCAAGAGCCGCTCCCTCCTGCACCTTTTTATAAGTAGGGTTGGGCATGATTCCAGAAAAGTCAACAATCTCCTTGCCTGCTTCCTTCAAATAACCGCAAATTTCATCATAGACACCACTGCGTTTCACAGAACCGCCACCATAAGCAAGCATCACTGTTTTCCCTACCTTCGCAAGCTCGACTGGCAATGCCTTCTTCGCCGCCTCTTCTCCAAAATATACCTTTGTCGGGTATGAATAAATAAAATCCTTCATCTTTATGTCTCCTTTCAAACTTTTATGCTATCACTCTGGAACCTCCAAACACATCTGACATCTTCATTTTATCCAATGCATCATCTAATGCCTTCACCTCCTCTGCGGTTAGCATAATGCCAGAGGCATCATAATTTTCTTTCAGCCTTTCTGCTTTTCTGCTTCCCGGAATCGGAACAAGATATGGTTTTTTACACAGCATCCATGCCAGAGAAATCTGAGCCGGAGTTGCCTGTTTCTCCTGAGCAGTTTGATAAAGCAGCGTTAACAGCTCCTTGTTCTCCTCCATCCCCTGACTACTAAACTGTGGCATCGCACTCCGATAATCATACATAGCATCAAACTTTGCGTCCTTGCCATATCGGGCTGATAAAAACCCATTTGCCAGTGGCGAGAATGCTACATATCCGATATTAAGCTCCTCCAATACCGGAAACAGCTTCTCATGCCAGCGTGCCATCATGGAGTAACGGTTCTGAATCGCAGTTATGGGACACACCGCATGGGCGAGCCGGATGGTTTCTTCGTCTGCCTCAGAAATTCCCCAATGGGTAATCTTTCCCTCCTTTATTAAATCTGCCATTACCCCAGCCACTTCCTCTATGGGAACCTTGGGGTCAATGCGGTGCTGATAATATAAGTCGATATGGTCCATATTCAACCTTTTTAAGGATGCCTCCACAGAAGCCCGAATGGTTTCTGGTCTGGAATCTGGCACCAAGGGCTTATTGACAGCACTGCTCTGCATATCAAAATGAATGCCGAACTTCGTGGCAATCACCACCTTATCCCTGTATGGCTTTAAGGCTTCCCCCACCAGCATTTCATTCTGATGAGGATCCTCTGGTGTTCCATACACCTCTGCTGTATCAAAAAATCGATAGCCCATCTCCACCGACTGTTGAAGCATCCGGATTGCCTCCGTCTTCTCTGTCGGTGCACCGTAAGCATGAGAAAATCCCATACAACCGAGTCCGACCGCCGACACCTTAAGGTCCCTTCCTAATACTCTCTCCTGCATAATTTTCACCTCTTTTTGCGTTATCATATATTTATAATACCCACGCCTGCAATTGATAGGAAGTTTCCTTTCGTTCACCAATTTATACCCATGGGTTATAACTGTAGGTTGTGCAATAGTATAATGGTTTACTTATTGTTTTGCAATTATCTGAAAGGTGGCATTGTCGAAAAGCTAATGCTGTTGTTCCATCTGTAGAAGTAGAAAAATTCATTCATGTATGATAAAATGAAAATGCATATACAGACACGAGATAGGATATACTGATTGGAGGATTATAAAAGTGGCAAGCAGAGAGGTTGGCTTTGTTGTGGATGATGAATATAAAGCATGGATAGAAAATATAAAAAACAGGATAAAACATAGCCAAATAAAAGCTTCTGTTAAAGTAAATTATGAGTTGCTTGATTTGTATTGGGATATTGGCAGAGATATTGTTGCCAAGCAGAAAAATGCAAAATGGGGAGAGGCATTTCTTGCAACAATGAGCAAGGATTTACGCAAAACCTTTCCTAATATGTCGGGGTTCTCAGTGCAAAATTTGAAAAGTATACGTTACTGGTACAAATTTTATAACTCCAATGAAAATAGCTTACAGCCTGTAAGCCAAATTGAACTGATTGAAAAAATAGTTAAAAGTATTCCGTGGGGACATAATCAGAGGATTATGTACAAGTGTAAAAATATTGACGAAGCGTTATTTTACGCACAGAAAACAATGGATAACGGTTGGAGCAGAGCCGTTTTAGAACATCAGATAGATGGTGGTCTGTATGACAGACAAGGCAAAGCTGTTACCAATTTTCAATTAAAATTGCCAGAACCTCAGTCTGATTTAGCTGAACAAACTTTGAAAAATCCATATAATTTTGACTTTCTGACTCTGAGAGAAAAATATGATGAAAAAGAATTAGAGGATGCTCTTATCAATCAGATTACTCAGTTCCTATTGGAATTAGGTACAGGTTTTTCGTATCTTGGCAGGCAGGTGCATTTGCATATCGGTGAAAGTGATTTCTATATAGACTTACTTTTTTACCATGTTCGTCTCCATTGTTATGTTGTTGTAGAGCTGAAAACAGAGAAATTCAAACCAGAATTTGCAGGCAAGTTAAATTTCTATGTAACGGCTGTCAATAAACAGATGAAAACGGAACAGGACAATCCGACAATAGGTATACTTATTTGCAAGGATAAGGATGATATTGTCGCTGAGTATGCACTCGATGATATTTCACAGCCAATTGGGATTGCAGAATATGAATTGACAAAAGTACTTCGTGAAGAATTTAAGAGTAGTTTGCCAACAGTGGAAGAAATAGAAAGTGAATTGTCTGAATAAATTGGCTTACAGCTTGTAAGCCAATTTATAGTTTAAAAAGTTCATAAACTTAAGCATACTAACCTACCACAATATCAGATAGCATGCAATCTATCCCTAATCCATTACCGAGGAGGCTGCCGAAAGAAATCGCTCCACCATTTTGGAAGGCTTCGGCGAATGCAGTAACCCAAAAGGAATGGTATGCTCCCATTCCACAGGAATAATCTTAAGCAACGGATGTACACCTTCCCATGTCCTGGTTGCCATCAGAATATCATTACTATTCTCACAACGATTAAAAATTTCAAGATTATAAAAATCAAAATCTATAATATTAATCTGCTTGTGGTTCTCACAGATATCATCTCTTAACTGATCTACATAATGGCTCCAGCCCCGGTGCATCAGCATCAGATTTTCTCCATACAAATCCTTAATCTGCAATGTATTTTTGCCGGCAAGCCGATGATGGATAGATACTGCACAGCAGATAGGCTCTCTTGAAATCTCGACTGCCGCACAACCTCGCAAATTGAGCATCGTATCATCAAAAATCCCTGCAACAACATCGATATTCTGTCCCAGATTTCCTAATATCTCCCTTGCATTCTCCGGCGTATTATCGAAAGGAATCAACTGGAATTTCGTTTCCGGACAAATGGAATGAATCTTAGGCCACAGCTCCACAAGAATCTGAGCCGGTGTCATGGGTGAAGTGCCAATGCGCAAAACCGCTGTATCCTCCTGCATCGCATTCTTTGCCCGTGTAACCGATTCCTTACAATATCCAATTATATACTTGGCATCCTGATAAAGAGATTTTCCTGCCTTCGTCAGATGCAACCCTCTGTGCGTCCGTTCAAAAAGCTTTACATCAAGCCCATCCTCCAGCAGATTAATCTGTTTGATTACTGCTGTGGGGGTGATGTAGGATTGTTCTGCTGCCTTGTTGAAGCTTCCCGCATCCGCCACACGGATGAAGGTTTCAAGCTGTGGGTTATACATAGCAATCACCGTCCTTTTTGCTTTTCTTGTCTAGCACCTACATTATTAATCATACTATAAGTCTGCTATATTTGTCCAAATATATTTTTCTGATTTTTCGACCAATCGCATCATTATACAAAAACACAATATCTGATATTCGTTCAAATAAAAAAGTGTAACTCCCAACAATTGATAAGAATTACACTCTTTCATTGCTATATTAATCCCAGTTATTTAGAAGCACCCTTTCTGCCAGCTTCCCTACTTCTTACTCGCTTTCTTCTTACCCGTCTTCTTCACTGCCTTTGTCTCATTATTATTTTTAAGCACCAGCCGCTTTACCTTTGGGGAATAAACCCAGTACTTAGAGGAAAGCTTCGGGCAGCTACTGCTCGTCACGGAAGAAATCTTTATTGACTTTGCTTCATGCTTGACGGATGGGTCCGGGTTGTCACCAATACCACATCCCCGTTTACTGCCCTTGTAGTAATTATTATATACCATGCATTTGTTTTTCATATACGACTCTACTCCCTCGTATTTCGGGAAAAGTGCCGCAGCATATCCATTCCCATTCGAGTTGCTGACGGTTCCAATGGAATAGTTACAGGTCACATCACCATTCCACATATCTAAGTAGGCTGCAAGACCGCCAACCCATCCATGACCGTTTAGGAAAACCTTGCCTACGTTATAGCAGTTGTTCATCTGGCTTACATGTGTACATATACCCCCTACACGAGTCTCATCCGCATTCAATTTTGCACCCTTTCCAGACACGTTACCCTTATTATAGCACTGGTCAATAATTCCAACCCACTCACAAAGCCCTGCCACTAAAACATGATTTCTTCCAACTGCACTGACATTACCCTTATTCCAGCATTTTGTCATTATCTTTGTTTTGGTTTTCTCTTTCTTTCGCACTTCCTCAAACAGCCCGAATGCCCTGATGTCTGCCTTTATCTTTGGAGCAGATATTTTAATATTTCCGCTGTTCCCACAGGAGGACACATTGTACGCAGTACCACTTCCGATTCCATAAACACCAATTGGCTTTGTAGTATCATCTATAGAGCCTTTATCCAGCTTCAAAGTAATGTTTCCCGAATTAACACATCCTGTAACCCTCCCGTTTAACTCTCTGCAGAGTCCCGCTGCAATAAAGCCTCTGGCGGTTACCGGAAATTCGTATGCGGCTTTTGCACTTGCCGTGATGCTGCCCGAGAAGGAACAGTTCTTCATTGTTTTCAGATAACTTCCCACCAGACCGCTCACATGTACCGTATGTGCCATCCCGGCACCGACCTTTATTTTCAGACTGCTGGAACAGTTTATAAATGAGCCGTTGTAAGCATATCCGGTCAGACCACTCACATCATAGAAGGCTCCCGCCTTAGTGCTGTTATTCCCACTAACTGTAATCTTTCCAGAAACCTTCACCGTGTCAAATTTACAGCCCCCAGCCTGTGACACAAGCGTACTCACCAAAGCTCCATCTTCCCCGGCATTTACATTAATATTCACGCCCGTCACGGAAAGGTTCTTGAAGGTTGCATTTTTCGCCTGACCAAAGATACTGACCGCCTCATACTCGCCTTTTCCTTTTCCCTTATAAGTGAAGCCCTTCAGCTTATGTCCCCTGCCGTCCAGTGTTCCCGTAAAGGGGTAATCACAAAAGAGTTCCACATCCTTCGGCACAGTAATATCCTTCTTCAGATAGTAACTGCCACTTGGGATGTCCTCCATCGCCTGCAAATCCTTGAAGCTTGAGATTCCCTTTTTCTCTCCCGGCTTCATCTTCGTTGTAGGAGCAGTCCGCTTATTAACAGCAGGCTTCTGTGTTGTCGTTGCTGCCTCCGTAGTTGTGTTCTTCTGGGCAGTGATCCGCTCTCCCGTTGTACTTGGACGCCTTGTCGTACTCGGTTGTCTCGTTGTTGTTGCCTTCTCTGTGGTTGTCACCTTCTCCGTCGTCGTTGCCGCTTCCGTAGACGATTTGACACTATCTGCCTTACTCCATACGGAAGTGTTATCCAGATTAAGATGCAGGACAGGGCGAACACCACGTTTTCCGGACATAAAAGTCCCCTGCGTTCTATTCACCACACCCCATCCATCTACCAATGCCGCACAATCGCCAGCACAGGGAGTTCTCAGCCACCAACCCGATGAGTAATTTTCTTGCTCTCTTGTCTCGCTCTCCTTATCCAAATCCGTGTCAAAGCCATATTCTGCCTTGCCAGCTTCCTTCACAGACAACAGATATATCTTATCCTCCGTGTCATTGCCACCATCTGTACCCGTATCGGCATTATCTTCATTTACTACCGTACTGGTGAGAACCGCTGCCTGTTCCTCCTGACTAAAGGCACTCTGATAAAAGTCCTGATTTAACCATCTCCTAAGGGCACATGTCTCCCATGTAAATACAGGTTCTTCTTCCCCGATATCCTCGATGGCTAAATAGGAACGCTCCGCCAGAACACGGTCTGCCATAAGGAATGCATTGCTGCCATCCACAGATAGCACACGCCATTTCATTGGCTCCTTGCTTTCTCCTCCTATAGGCAGATAATTTCCAAAGTAAATACAGTCCCATGTTGTGACACCGTTTTTATCTATCGAAGGATTGCTAAGGCTGGAGTTTTGGGCATCTGCTCCAGCAACAACAGGAATATGCCCTGTTGTGATGGATAGCAAAAGAATTATACTTAAAAATAATGCCAGTGCCGATGTTAGTTTCTTCAATATGATGCATCTCCTTTCAAATAGAACCTGTTTAACCCTACTTCACGGTCACCTTCTTCACCTTACTCCACTTACTGTAGCTCTTTTTACCACTGGTATAGGTGCGAACCTGCACGCTATATTTCCCCTTCTTCAATTTGTTAATCGTTTTGGTGATGGATTTCTTGGTATTGTAATTCTTTATGAGCCATTTACCACTGCCCTTTTTATAACGAACCTGGAAACCGACTGCCTTAGAGGATGCAGTGTACTTTATAGTTAATTTCTTAACCTTGCCCTTTATACTTACCTTAGGAGCTTTGCCCTTTATAACCTCTTTTTTCGTTGTTGCTGTCTTCTTGTCCGTTGTTGTAGTCGTCTTCTTATCTGTTGCCGTCTTGTCTGCATCCTGCTTATCGGGTTCTGTAGTATCAAGTGCTACAAATCTATGTTTATTCGCAGCAGCATAGCTTTCTGCCACAGTACCTTTATAACCCGATATCTCTATTGTGTTGTATATACTAAAGGTGCCACAGGATTTAAAAGCATCTTCTCCGATACTCGTCACATTTCTGTCAATAGTAATCTTGTTAAGCTTCGTGCATCCGCTAAATGCACCAGCTCCGATACTCGTCACACCCTTTCCAAGTGTAACCTTCTCCAGATGAAGATAACATTGTGCAAATGCATTGTCACCGATACTTATCACACTATCCGGAATGACTATTTCTTTAATTTTTGACCAATAAAATGCTTTATTTGCAATCATCTTTGTCCCCGCTTTAATGGTACAACCAGTGGAGGGAACAGAGCTGTTGACAGCAATTAAAATATTGCCACTATATAAAATTCCGTTATCCCAATTGGCATCATTCGTATAGTAAGGGGTATTTGCAAACGCATTTTCTCCAACGCTTGTTACACTATCCGGAAGGGTTACACTTTCCAGTCTCTTACAATCCTCGAATGCACCAGCTCCAACGCTTGTTACACTATCTGGAATCGTTATGCTTTTTAAATAACATGTATCAAATGCATACGCTCCGATGCGGGTCACCCCACTCTCAATAACAACCGAAGAAATACTAAACTCCGCAGCGTCAAGAGAGGAACTCACCTTGAAGGAAAACGGAGATGTTCCCGTCGCAGGTTTCGTAATATTATAATCGGAATAATCCTTCATTGGTCCCACACCACTAATCGTAAGTACGCCTGTATCCTTGTCAAGGGTATAGGTAACATTATCACCACATTTCCCGGTAAGAGCCATATCAGCCTTAACCTCTGTCCCTGCCAGTGCCAGTGTTCCAAACACCAGCGCAGCACAAACAATTAATTTCTGCATTACACTCTTCACTACTCTTTTCATAAATAATATCCTCCTATCATGTCTTTATCTTAATACATATTGACCACTCGCCCGATAAATACCTTGTACCCGCTGCAGTCTCATATTTTTTTATATTGCCGTCGGATTTAACAGGTCTATTGGGTTTTCGCTTCTTAATTGCTATATTATATCATCTTTTCCCTTTCATTCTCTATCAGGGTGTGAAAGGTAATTATATGGTGCGAATGGTAAATTCCATACATTTACATCTAATTAATATAATGGTAACATAAGTATAGCGTATACCAATTATAAAACGATAAGGGAGGCATACATCATGTTGATACAGATACTATCACTCATCCATAATGTGACCACAATCGTATTTGGTATCTTCCTTTCTGCTTTCTTTCTCGGCGTAAAACAAAACTCCCGGAATAGTCTTATATTATTGGGAGTATCTGCCTTTGAAGGCTTCTTATATATTGCCAGTGCTTTTCTGTTCGGAGAAGACATTACCCGATGGTGTTATGCACTTATCATACATTTTCCTCTTATTGCGTTCTTACTATTATATTATAAATATTCCTTCGTTTCCTGCTGTATCTCTGTTTTTTCTGCCTATCTATGTTGTCAGTTAAGCAACTGGGTAGGACTGCTAATGCTTGCCATCACGAACGCACAGTGGTGTTACTATATCTCCCGAATCCTAATTACAGTGATTACCTTCTTTTTGTTATGCAGGTTTGTATGCCATACGACAGAAACGATATTTACAAGGAACACAAAGGAACTCTATATTATAGGCTTCTTGCCTACGGTATATTATATTTCTGACTATACCTTTACCAAGCTATCCAATCTGCTCTATTCCAGCAATAAATTGATTGTAGAATTTATGGGCTTTGTTCTATGTATCTCCTATTTTGCTTTTTTGATTCTCTATTTTCATGAATACGAAAAAAAGCAGGAAATCCGGCAGTACAATGAATTGATGAAAATGCAGCTCTCCTCTATTGAAAGAGAAATAAAACAGGTAAAACAAAACAAACAAACGCTCACAATATTGAGACATGATATGCGCCATCATCTGGATATTATTCTGACACAGCTCCAAATGAACAACCGGGATAAAGCAATTAGCTATATCAAAGAAATCAGTAACACCTATGATGATACAGTGATTACAACCTACTGCCAGAATGAAATGGTTAATTCCGTAGTCTCTATTTATCAAACACGTTTTGCAGAAAATGGAATTATGTTTCATTGTGATATTGCTGTGAACAAATCCTTACCTTGTCCGGATACTGCAATTTGCACCATATTATCCAACGCTTTGGAAAATTCCATGCACGCATTAGAACAAATGGATACAGAAGAGATAAATGCTGAAAAATGGGTTCGTTTTACCATTTCCCAAAAGGGGAACCACCTTTTGCTACACATTGAAAATCCAGTTTATAAGATTCCTAAATTTGTCGATGGCATTCCGACTTCTGATAAAAAGGGACATGGTATCGGTGTTAAGAGTATTGTATATTATGTGGAACAGTTAAATGGGCAATGCCATTTTTCCGTTTCTAATCACTTGTTTGTTTTACGAATTATCATCTAGGAGGAGACATTATGAAAATAGCGATTTGTGATGATGAAAAGCAATTTATAGATGCCATCTGTCCATTATTAAAACAATGGGCGGCGAGAAATGCCATCAAGCTTACGCTTCACTGCTTTACCAATGGGGATGATTTAATTGCTGCCCATCGGGAGAGATGCATGGACTTAATTATTTTGGATGTGCTTATGCCACTGCTGAATGGTATAGATACCGCCAAGGAGCTTAGAAATGATAATCAGACCGTTCCCATTATCTTTCTCACTTCCTCAAAGGAATTCGCTGTCGATTCCTATGAGGTAAAGGCGTTTCATTATCTCATAAAGCCGGTTGATGAGGACAAACTTTTTCGCATTCTCGATGATGTTCTTAACACAATTACCCTGCCTCAAAATGTCTTTACCGCCCAGACAGGCAGTGGTTTTTGTAAAATTGTAGTGGATGATGTTGATTATCTCGAAGCACAAAATAAACAGGTTCTTGTCCATCTATCGAACGGCAGGACGATTGCGATTCGTGAGCTTTTTTCAAAGTGCGAAGAAATCTTTTCCTTGGAAAACGATTTCTTCCGCTGTCACCGCAGCTATATTGTGAATCTGAATAACATTGAGCAATTTACAAAGACGGAGATTATGACAAGCCTGAACGCGGCAATACCGATATCCAGAAGTCGGTATGTCGCATTTAAAGAGACCTATTTTAATCATATGTTTGAATAGGAAGGGCAATGGCTATTCCAAAAATTCGTTTGTTTATAAATTAAAAATACTACCACAATGCTTTCGCATATTGGTAGTATTTTCCATATATTTTATTACAAATACTGTTATGTATTCATCATTTCAAAAAGCTTCTACTCAAAAACCGGTATGGTACTACTTGAATAATAAGTCTTTGCAATCTTATCCAATTCACCCTTAAGAAACAAATGATTCACTTTAAACTTACTGCTTTCTGCCCTAGATTTATAGGTTGTAAATATATAATGTTCCGCTTTAAATTTACTATAATAATTATTATATTCACTGGCGACATTGTCTGTAATATGATCCGGAGAAAGACTGGTATTTACAGTACGTAAACCATGATGTCCAACTTTACATACATCATAATCAACACCCATAATTTTTTGTCCGTATTGATTCTTCATATATTCTAATCCTCTTAAACCTAAATCACCAAGAAGAAGGGCATTTAACTTTTCTGATTTAAGCTGGACAACCATAGAACATTGATTTACGTCATTCTCTCCAGTAGATGTAAGTGATGCAGAAGCACCATATACATATAATCCATTGTTTTCCTTTACAGTTTCATAACGATTTTTATTACCAGTAGAAGCATTATAAATTTTAAATGCATCAACCGCCTCAGTAGCAACTCCTTTTTTCACAGCCTCTTCTATTGCAGTCTTCATTCCACCGTTGACATATGTATTGTTATAATATATGGTTGTTCCATTACTAGCAACAGAACCCTTTTTTACGGCATTGCTTGCAATTATCTTGCTAAGTGCTCCCATATGATCGTAATGACTATGGGTAATAATAATACCTGATAAATAATTCCCATTTGCCACAAGTTGATTTATTTTCTTAGTAAGAGGATCACTGGATTGACCATATGCATATCCATATCCCGTATCAACTAAAAAATACTTATTTTTATATCTTACCAGAATGGAATCTCCCTTATGACTACCATCCGTATTCGCCGCTGTTGCAACATTGATAAATTCTACACTTGTCTGTGCAGCTGCAGCCACCTCTTCAACATTAAATAACATTACTGCACTAACCAACAAAGTCAGCACTAATAGTTTACTAAGAAACTTATTGATTGTTTTCATTTGTCAATCCACCTTTCTTATTCTCTTATAGCATTTTGCTGTTACGTAATATATTTTAACATGTCAAGTATATTGTGTAAACACTTAATATCAAATATAATAAAATATATATGGGAATTTTTATTTAAATTTCATATTTTCTCATGCAGCAAAAAGCAAAAAACTATAAGTAAATTTGAAAAGGAATGCAGTAACAAGAAAATAGAAAAATTAATTGATTGAATTAACACTAAAACAACTTAAAACTTTTTTATAAATGTCTTCATCACTATCTTTAAAAACATTAAATATAACCCGTTCCATACAACCATCATGTGCGTTCAGAAAAGCGGTCACCGTTTCATAAGCGATTTCGGCTGCCGTTTCATTGGGAAAATGAAATTCTCCCGTTGAAATGCAGCAAAACGCCACCGACGTTATATTGTTTACTACACAGCATTCCAATACATTCTCATAGCAGTTTCGCAAATCCTGACGGAGTGCATCATTCAACCCGTTATATACAATTGGTCCCACCGTATGAATCACATAGTCACAGGGAAGATTATAGCTTAATGTCAAAGTAGCTGTGCCTGTCGGTTCTTCATAATCTTTACCATATTGGATGCGCCTGTGATTCATGATACGGTTACATTCTGCCCGAAGCTGCATCCCTGCCGCACTGTGGATTGCATTGTCAATACACCTGTGGCATGGTACAAAACAACCAAGCATCTGGGAATTAGCGGCATTTACAATGGCACCAACCTTAAGCCTTGTGATATCCCCCTTCCAGAGTGATAATTTCTCTGAAAAGGGGGCGTTGCTGCCAAACTGCTCTTTTATTGTGGGAATATCTGACAGGGCTACAACGCCCTTTGATGTTAGTTCTTCCTGCAGGTAATCATCCTGCAGGGCCATTAATTCATCAGACAGTTCTCCTGGCATACGAACATTCATAAGGGAGCGAATCGTATATTTCTTTTCTTCTAAGCTAAACCCTGTTGTTTCAAGCTTTTTATATTCAGCAGAATCTTCCTTTAACTTGTCCAATAGAATATCTGTTTTTTGATTTTCATTCATTTCTACCACACGCCTTTCCTTCAAGCTGGTTATATAAATCAGATACTGCCCTTGCCATATCACCATCTATACCAATTGCCCTCGTTCCAAAGCTTTCCGGCACAAACGCTTCCTTCAGATTGAACCGGAGCAGTGACAGATTGCCGTTATCACGCATCATTTTCTCAAAGGGAAAGCGAATGATAGTCGGGGTATTGAAACCAACACCAAGCTCCAGCAGGACACCCTTTTTCTTCGCAAGCTTCTGCAAAAAATCCCCATAACGTCCTGCTGCCTCATGCCAGTTTTCATCTTCTACAAAATATTGGTCACAGCGCAGATGCATCGTCATATTACCGCCACAGACCGGACACTTAGGCACCATATCGGAGGGAACCCTGCAATCCTTTCTTGCCCCATCCATCCGATAAAATAACGCTTCGGCATCATATATTTTCTGATGGCACCCTTTTTCACATTGTATATTACCATAATCGCCCTGTGTTGCAAAGATGCGTTCTACTGAAAATCCCGCCTTATGAAATTGATGGTCCACATTGGTTGTCAGCACAAAATAATCCTTTTCCTTTACCAGCTCATAAAGCTGCTGATACAGAGGAAGCGCCGGTGGCAAGAAGCGGTTCAACATACTGTGCTTGGACCAATACCCCCACTTGGTCTCCTGTGTTGGAAAGGGGTAAAAGCCAGCAGCATACATGTCTGTCATATATTTAGAACCATATTTCTCAATAAATTCACTGAAATTATCAGTAAACCGCTGCCCACTGTAGGTAAGACCTGCTGCTGCGGAGGCACCTGCCCCCGCACCAATTAACACCATTTCCGCATCCTCAATCAGTGCTGCTGCCCGCTTAATCTGTTCTTCATAGGGGATATCCTGAAAAACATAATCTCTGGCAGGAACACCACTTAAAAATTGTGTCCAATTCCTATTACTCTTTTTCTTCATGATTACCCAACCCCCTTTGCTTCATTTTTATGAAGTTTACTTTCTTACAACAGAAATCCGCTGGTTAATATGATTTCCGTTTTCAATCTCATCTACCATGGCAATCGCATAATCTGCATAACTGATAATGCTTTCCCCCTTCTCGTTCAAAGTTAGTTCCTCACCGCCAAGAATATACTGTCCACTACGCTCACCATCTGCCTGAAAATCTCCAGCCGGACTGATATAGGTCCACTTCACATCATTTCTCTGGCGAAGTTCAGAAAGTGCTTTTGCCATAGCTTTCGCCAGAGGCTTGAACATCTCGGGAAAATCCGGACCGTCTGATACACAGGCTGTATGCTCTGGATTGGTATAGAGACTACCTGCACCGCCAACAACCAATAACCGGGTATCTGTACCAGAAAGAGCATTACATAGCGTTTCCAGCGTCGTACTATGAAGAGGAAGCACATCCTCTGTCCATGCTCCAAAAGCATCCACAACGACATCATAACCATTAAGGTCTGCTGCCTTAATATCCAAAATATCCATATTGACGGAGTTCGGTGCAGCAGATTGGTTCTCACCTCTTACAAAAGCTGTAACATCAAAGCCTCTGTTCACCGCCTCCTTTGTAATTAATCTGCCTGCCTTTCCATTTGCACATACTACTGCTACCTTCATATTAATTACCTCCTTAATAAATAATATTTTTTGATGTAACTATCATTATTACATCTTATAGTGTTACTATAACACCGAGTTGTTGTAATGTCAATAGTTACAACGAAATATTTTAAAAAATAAGGCATTGGACTTTCCTCTTCCTAATGCCTTGATATTCTACAGGTTATTCTCATCCAGATATTTTTCTGTATCCTTCTTTAAATCTGCCAGTGTAATAGACGCAAGCTCTTCTTCCATGGCATTTTGTACCTGGAGAAGCCTATCATCTAAAATATGATGAATATTTCTCCCCACTGGACAATTGGTATTGGGATTTTCATGGAAATGAAACAAGTCACCCTTTCCAACACACTCCACGGCATGATATACATCCAAAAAGCTTATCTCCCCTAATGGTTTTGCTACAGTAGTGCCCCCGGTTCCCCGTGCAACTTCAATCAAACCTGCTTTCTTGAGCTGACCTAATATTTTTCTGATAATAACAGGATTCACATTGGTACTTCCCGCAAGAAAATCACTTGTTACTTTGCACGTATCCCCAAACGTATCTATACAGGCAAAAATGTGAATTGCTATTGTAAACCGACTTGAAATCCGCATATCCTGTGCCACCTTTCAATTTTTTTATTTTTTAACTCAAACTTCAAGTGCGAAGTTTGAGTTTTTAAATTTTTATATTCCCTTCCGGATAACATACCTCTTCGATGGTTTCACAAACAGCGTTACAACCAGAATCACCACTGTTGTTATGCCAAGACTGATTGGATATACCTGCATAATGGTTTGAAAGGATGGGGCTTGCTGAAATACTGTAAAAATCCATGCAAGCCGCACACCGCAAATCCCGACGACGGAACAAACCGCTGGAATGAAGGAAACGCCAAAGCCTCTCAGATAACCCGACAAAACCTCCTGTGCAAAGCTGAACAGATACGCAAAGAAAATATATTCTAACCGAATCCGTCCTGCTGCAATTACGTCCGGGTCTGTATTGAAAATGCTGAGCAGCGGATGGCTGAACAGCAGAATCAGTACACTGGCTGCTGCAGTACTTACCAGACTTTGCAGCAGGCAGAGCTTTAGCGTTTTCCGGCAGCGTTCCCCCTTCCCCGCTCCATAGTTCTGCCCCACAAAGGTCGTACATGCCTGACCAAAGGAGTTCATAATGTAATAGGAAAAAATCTCCAGATTAAAAGCTGCCGAGGATGCTGCCATTATCGTTGTTCCCAGACTATTAACTTTTGACTGGATGATAATATTGGCGAACGAAAAAATCATTCCTTGTACTCCCGCAGGAATCCCAATTCTTAAAATCTGCCCCAGCACATCTTTATATATCCGCAGCTTACGAGGATTAATCCGGATTGCCAGCTCTGACTTTATCAATGCCACAAACAAGATTGCCGAGCTGACGAGATTAGAAAGTACCGTTGCTGTTGCAACACCATCCACATCCATTCCCATTCCCAAGACAAAAAACAGATTAAGGGCAACATTCAAAATACCAGACACCACCAGTGCAAGTAGCGGTGTCTGTGTATTTCCGCAGCTTCGAAATATTGCTGCCTCAAAGTTATAAAGCAGAATTACCGGCATACCAGCCAAATAAATCCGTAAATATTTTACTGCCAAGGAGGATACATCCCCCGGAACATCCAGCATGTTTACAATTTCGGGAGCCAGAAACTGCCCCAGCACTGTAAGGAACAGTCCGCCCAGCAGAGCCATAACCACCGATGTATGCACCGTTTTCGAAATATTCTCGTCATTTCCCTGTCCGATAGACTTGGCGATAATAACGTTACTTCCCAAAGAAATTCCAACAAAAAGATTAACCAGCAGCCCGATGACAGGCGCATTGCTTCCCACCGCCGCCATAGCCTCCTTGCCAGAAAACTGTCCGACTACCGCCAAATCTGCTGCATTAAATAGCTGTTGCAAAACCCCCGTTATAGCAAGTGGTATCGCATATTTGATAATCTTATCCCCCAACGAACCATTTATCATGTCCATCTGGCTTCTCATGTAAAACCCTTCTTTCTCTAATCTGTCATGGCACTATCTGTCCATCCGGGTTGGCCGCACAGGTCAGCTTTATTCTGAATTCTTCTAAAACTGCTCCCCATGGCAAAACCAGCTTGGATTTTCATTATAGCACATAAAAAGAACTGGGTTCAATACGCTTTTCTTTCATACCGTAGGATATCGGCCCCAAAAGCCGATATAGAATATTTCAGAATGGAATAATAGGGTTTTGTTCAGGACGGTTTATCCATCCGGTAGATATATCCATGGCTGTACGGCAGGCATTCGTTTGATCAAGTGCATTCAGCATTACAAAATCATGAATGGTACCCTGTATGCGTACAGCAGTTACATCTACACCGGCACATTGAAGCTTCTCTGCAAATGCTTCTCCCTCACTGCGTAAAACATCTGCCTGACCGTTGATAATCATCGTCCGGGGAAAGCATTTTAAACAATCTTTGTCCGCCCGAAGAGGGGAAGCAGTAATCTGATTCCGCTCCTTCATAGAAGTTGTATATTGCCACCAGAACCATTTCATACCTTCGCGATACAGATAATAGTCCGTTGCAAATTGACAGTAACTCGATGTATCAAAGCAGACATTTGTTACCGGATAATATAACAGCAGCTTGTGAATATCCGGGCCATGCCGTTTCGATGCCATAAGCACCATGGCGATTGCCATATTCCCGCCTACACTATCGCCTGCGACGATAATTGAAGAATAATTGAAATTTGAAAAGCGATTCCCTATCATTTCTTTTATATGAGATAGAATAAAATAGCACTGTTCCACCGCTGTAGGATATTTTGCTTCCGGTGAGCGGCTATATTCAGGAAAGACAACTAAGGAATCTGTCCTTGCTGAAAGCTCCCTAACCAGCTTTTCATGTGTATGGTAGCTTCCAAATACCCATCCCGCACCGTGAATATAGAATATAATATTTTTTATTTCTTTCCCCTTTGGCACAATGAAATATACGGGGATGCTGCCCCATATTCCAGTATCTATGCAATCAGCGGATATATCTGCAGGATATTTATATACCGGCGTATCCTGAGCCTCTTCCAATACCCTTCTGCCTTCCTCAGGCGGCAATTGAAAAATCAGCGGAGGTACGGAGCTTTGATTACAGACATCCTCAGCAGCCGCCTCTAGCGGAACACATCGTTTCATATATCATTCTCCCTAATGCTATCATTGTTTATTATATATTATGATGCCGGGGACAAAAACAGCACATTTACTACCGCTAAGTAAATGTGCTGCTTCCCAATATATTCTATTTTACTGTTATCTTTATCGCTTTGGCATATCCGTTTCTGGCATAGACATAGACAGTACAGGTGCCTTTCCCTACCGCCTTAACTTTACCGTTTTTTGATACTGTTGCGATTTTTTTATCACTGCTGGCATAGCGGAATTGTCTGGCATGGGCATTAGAAAGCTGTTTTTTACCCCTGCTTACCAGTACAACATTTGCCTGTATCGTTATCGTATTGCCCTGTTTCAGCGTATAAGAATTTTTCTTTACCCTGACTTCTTTGACATTCGTATATTTTTGATTGTTCTTCCCAACAATATGAGCAATAATGGATTTCCCCAGTATTTTCTTTTTTCCGCCTGACAACTTATAGGCTTCTACATAAACCTTATAATTCTTCTTAAGGTCCAGCTTCTTCCCATTTACCTTTTTTACAGTAATGCTTGTATTGTTTGCTCCTATTACCTGATTGAGTGATTTGTCATTAAATTTCATGCCACAATACTGCACATATACATGATAACCATCAGCTTCAGACGCTCTTCCCCAGCATATATTAATTTTTTTACCCACCTGGCTTACCTTCAATTTAGCATTTAATGCCAGCTCCCTCTTCTCCTGTTGCTCTTTATCTGTTTTATCCTCATCTTCTGATGGCAAAGGATGTTCATAGCCTGTTGCAGGAATAATGACTGTCACTGTGCCAAATTCCGATGTGTATTGCTGTGAGCCAGTCTCCGTCCCGGTTGGAGCCTTTCGTTCCCCTGCAGTCCACACATCTGTATTCGTCAGTATGGGGAGTTCCTTTATTTCTTTATGGGTTTCATCATTTTGGCAGACACGCACTGCCTCCCCCTTGGCTTCCATTGTCGGAACAGTGGTTATCTCCCAATTACCATACTTGTGTCCTTTGGCTTCCGCTCCTGCCGGAACAGCTGTAATCTCCACCGTACCGTTTTCGTCACTAAACAGCTTTCCGCAGCTTCCTGTTCCTTCACACTTCCAATATTCTCCTGTGCCGGGCTTTGTACAGGTCGCTGCTTTCACTTCATGATGTGTCAGCTTATGTATATGACCGATTGCGGGAATAATCACTGTCACTGTACCATATTCCGATGTGTATTGCTGTGAGCCAGTCTCCGTCTCAGTTGGAGCTTTTCGTTCCCCCACAGTCCACACATCTGTATCCGTCAGTATGGGGAGTTCCTTTATTTCTTTATGGGTTTCATCATTTTGGCAGACACGCACTGCCTCCCCTTTAGCCTCCATTGTCGGAACAGTGGTTATCTCCCAATTGCCATACTTGTGTCCTTTGGCTTCCATTGCCGGAACAGCTATAATCTCCACCGTACCGTTTTTGTCACTAAACATCTTGCCACAGCTTCCTGTTCCTTCACACTTCCAATATTCTCCTGTGCCGGGCTTTGTACAGGTCGCTGCTACACCATCATAATGTGTCAGCGTGTGTGTATGGGTTAGCAGATAGGGGGTATCAACAGAACCGTCACCTGTTGGAAACACAGTATTTTCTTTTATATAAAAGGCGGGGCGTACTCCTATACTATTTGATTGGATAACACTGCATCCAACTTGACCATTTCTGGACACATGCCGGACAGACCCCTGATTACCCTCATCATTTACATAAGGGGAACGCAGCCAGTTATACCAGTCACTGCCCGCTTGAATCAGGGAATCTTTATAGTCGCTATTTTCTACAGCTTTTTCAGTAAGTTTTCCAATATGATACCAAGTCCCTAGTTTAGGGGTATTATTAAATACATTTTGTATCTGCTTTACATCCAGCAGGAACACGCTGTCCTCTACCTCTTCATAGTACGCCTCATCATAATTCTCCAGTATGCTTTTATATACCAGTTTACCATCACTTACAGAATATATAGTATCATTATATTTATGAAATGCACTGCCCTTTGCACCTGCAACATCCTTGTCAGCAGCAGCCAACAGTGATTTCTGCGTAACAGATTTTATCACTCCCTTTTCCAAAACAGTAAATGCATGTAAGAACCCTGCCTCGTCAGCATACGCATTGTATTCAACATTCTCTTCACTCGGCGGATTACCACAGGACCACACTATATCGCCTGCCGCCGCACCAGAATTAAGCCACAAACGGATATTGCTGTCCTTCCAATAATTGGACCCAACCTGTTCTCTACCCTGATATCTGCCATGGGAACCCGACACATTTCTACCGGGTGCATCCCAGGGTTTTAAGCACAAAATTCTATCTGACAGCATAAGCGGGCCGTTTTCATCAATATCCACACACCGCCATAATATCGGGTCATCATAGTAGGAACCCATTTGCACATAATCACCTATCTTTAGTTCTGCTGCGCTTACACTCTCCCCTGTACCATCCTCTGTCATCGGATTGGTATCATATTCTGCCTTGACTGGCATAGTGGAAATCAAAGAGAGCAGCATAATAATCACCATAAAAAATGATAAACTTTTCTGTTTTTTTCGCATTATAAGACTTCCTCCTTAATAAGTATATAACATAGTGCTATAATAGACAAAAAGCAAACCTCTGTAAAGTATTTTGGTATCAATCGCACTTTTTTCGGTATCATTTGTCTAATCCTGCCATCTAGCTATTTGAAAATCTTATATCTTCTGCTTTAAACAGTTTTTTATATCATCCTTATCATTTCTTTTTATGGTTAGTATTAACTAGGAAAAATATCATGCAAATCAGAATGAAACGATAAGCTGCATTTTAAATTTTTCTTCACCGTATACTGCATGCGGAATATTCTTCGGCATAACCAGCGTGTCACCTTCGTTCAGGAAAAAACTTCATCATCAACAGTAAAACGTCCGGTTCCTTCAAGAACGGTTACCATCGCATCTCCTTTTCTAATCATCAAGAACTTTTCCATCAATGGATATGGTAATGGTCTGCCACGGAATAAATTTTCCACTTTCCTGCAAGGCTTTTTTTGCCGCCATCTCAATTCCTCCGCAACAGGGAACTTCCATCCTTAGGATGGTAACACTTCTGATATCGTTATTCTTTATTATTTCCATTATCTTTTCACTATAATCAACAGAATCAAGTTTGGGACAGCCAATCAGCGTAACTTTTCCCTTCATAAAATCCTCATGGATGTTCGCATAGGCGTACGCAGTACAGTCAGCCGCAATCAGCAGTTTGGCTCCATTAAAATAAGGGGCATTCACAGGAGCCAGCTTAATCTGGCAGGGCCATTGGCCGAGCTGTGAAACTACTGCCGGCGTAGAAGAAGGAGTATTTTCTGTTTTTGGAGACTGTATTTGACGTACCCGTGTACCCGGACAGCCAGCATGAGGCATTTTAACGTCCTGCTCCTTCATTTTCTTTTGTTTGGCAGCAAGAACAGCTGCTTCATCATATGCAGGGGCCTCCCGTTCCTCGAAGCTGATGGCACCGGTAGGACACTCCGGCAGGCAGTCGCCCAGACCGTCACAGTAATCCTCACGGGTAAGCACCGCTTTACCGTCGATGATTTCAATCGCCCCTTCGTGGCAGGCTACAGCACATACGCCACAGCCATTGCACTTGTTTTCATCAATTTTTATTATTTTCCTAATCATTCTGCACTCCTCCTTGACTTTATGTGTGCATTTTACTATAATTTTTCAAAAAAATATGTGGTTATAACCACAAAAATGAGGTTTTTATTATGTTGAGTTTTATTACCAAAACAACACTTTTTCGAGGATGCTCAGAGGAAGATATCCAAAATATGTCAAAACATCTGGATTTTCGGACAGACAGATATAGAAAGGGACATGTGATTTTCGGTATGGGAAGCATCGTGACAGATATCGGTCTCGTTCTTTCTGGAAGCGTCCGAATTGAACATACGGATCTCTGGGGGAATAAAAGTATCCTTGGCATCATCCCCGCCGGTAGCGTATTTGCGGAATCCTACGCCTGTATACCGAATGAATCCATGATGGTAGATGCGGTGGCTAATGAGGACTGTGACATTTTGTTCATAAGTGTTCCAAAGCTGTTCGCATCCTGTTCGGTCTGTGCCAGTCAAAACAAGCTTATTCAAAATCTTATGATGATTAGTGCAGGGAAAAATCTGCAGCTTTCCAGGCGCAGCCTGCACACATCACCCAAAACAATACGTGGACGGCTGTTCTCTTATTTTTCGCAGCAGGTTTCTGCACAGGGAAGCAACAAAATTGTAATTCCCTTTAACCGCCAGCAACTGGCAGACTATCTGAATCTGGACCGAAGTGCTCTATCAAAGGAACTGGGAAAAATGAGGAAGGATGGTCTGATTGAATATAACAAGAATACTTTTGTGATAAAAACTGATATTAAATAGCATGATTACAAACGATAAATAATCCCTTGCCAGCTAGGAAAATGGCAATACTATTGCCTGTAAAATATTAAATAAATATTCCAATATCGGCATCCTTACTTAGAAGGATGCCCTCCACTCAAATACTTCACAGCAGACGCCACTGCATTGGCACCATCAGAAACTGCGGTAGCAATCTGCCTAAGCTGTTTGGTCCGGCAATCACCTGCCACAAATATTCCCTCGGCACTGGTTACTCCATTCTCCTGTGCCTTAATGTAGCCTGTTTTATCCCGCTCAACAACATCAGAAAGATATCCCGTATCCGGCTCCATCCCAACCGCAATAAAAATACCGGATATGTCAAGCTGTTTTTCCCCGCCTGTCTGATTTTCAATAAGCCTTACTCCGGTCACCCGTTCCTCTCCTAGTATTTCCCTTACCTCATAAAAAGGAAGAAAGGAAATATTCGATGTCTTTAAAACCTGCTCTTGTAATAGCTTTGCCCCACGAAGTTCTTCTCTTCTATGGACAAGGTATACCGTTTCACACAGCTTTGATAAATATAGGGCATCCTCTAGTGCTACATCGCCCCCTCCGACAACAGCTACCTTTTTCTTCTTGAAAAATGCCCCATCACAGGTTGCACAGTAAGAAACACCAGCCCCACTATATTCTTGTTCTCCGGGTATCTGAAGCTTCCTATGCTTTGCCCCCATTGCCAGAAGAACCGTTCTGGAAGAAAGCGTGCCGCCATCGGATAGCTTGACCTCCCAATTGCCTCCCTGCTGCTTTACTTCTGTCACCTGCCCCTTTTGTACCGGAACCTCAAAATGGTCAATATGCTCCTTAAACTTCATTGCCATATCGTATCCGTCAATTCCAAAAAAGCCCAGATAATTGTCTACCTCCGATGTGTTAACGATCTGTCCACCACAAAATGCTTCCTGCTCGACAACCAGTACATCAAGCATGGCACGCTTAGCATATACTGCTGCCGACATTCCGGCAGGCCCACTTCCAATAATAATCATGTCTTTCATTTACTTTTCCTTTCTTCAGTCGAATGGACATGCAATCTTGTCCGCTTAACTCATTGCTCTCAGAAATAAAGATGCTGCTTTCACAATTCTATCATCTTAATATTAGTATAACACAATTTGTCCCGCTATATAATATGTTTAACTACACATTTCACCATGTTTAAGCCGGATAACAATATCACAAAGCAAATGAATATCCTCCTTATTATGCGATGACAAAATAATCGTTTTCCCCTTGGACTTCATATCCAGCAGCAGGGAGCGGATATCCTCCACCCCCTCTTCATCCAAGCTGTTTAATGGCTCGTCTAATATCAGCAATTGTGGTTCCTCCATAATCGCTTGTGCAATCGCAAGCCTTTGACGCATGCCAAGTGAATATTTCTTTACCGGGCGTTTGCTATCCGGCTGCAAGCCTGCAAGCTCCATACAATGCCTTATCCTATCCTTATCAATTTTCTTTTGCAAGCTAGCTAGTAGCTGCAGGTTCTTCATTCCAGAATAGTATGGCACAAATGACGGAGTTTCCAATATAAGCCCCATGCTTGGTGGAAATTCGATATCCTTATAAAGCTCTCTGCCATCAATGATAATATTACCCCCATCCGGTTTAATATAACCAGACAAGCATTTCATTAACATCGTCTTACCAGAGCCATTTCTCCCAACCAGACCAATAATCATACCATCCTTGGCAGAAAAACTGATATCCTTTAATATCCAGACCTTATTCATTTGCAGGCTTACTCTATTTACCTCTATTTCACTCATACATCCACCTCTTCGATAGTACCTATCTTATTTTTCTTCATTAACAAAAAGCTACACAATACGATTATACCAGCACTCACAAACAAATAACAATAGGAGAAGAACAACGGAAATACTTCTGCCCGTTCCAAAGCATCATAGTGAAGCCAAAGGGTTGCATGGCTCATAGGGAACAGCCACATATATGGTGTATTAAGACTGCAAAGTGCTGCTCCTGCACTAATGATAAAGCCACTAATAAAATAACCCCATACTTTTTTATCTATAATGGTAAAAAGCAGCTCCATCGCAGATACAATAAAAAGATATCCCACTAAGCAAACAAATGACCGGACTACTGATTTATAAGGGGACATCTGATTAAAAAGCTGCATAGGAAGCAGAGAACGTATCGTTGTACCCGCCTGCTCTTTAAGAACCTTATCGTAATCCGTGGCAATAAGGCTCCATCCATCTGCCATATATCCAATATCTAAGGTGAGAAGAACAGATACGAAAAGAAAGAAACATACATACAATAAAATAGTGACTATCAAAGCAACATACTGGCTAAACAGCCAGTTAAGCTTACCGGTCCGATGTAATGCAAATAACATATTACCGCTCATCTTCGGAAAGTCACTCATTAACACCATGTATAAAATGGGTATCACCAACACAAATAAGCCAGAATTGCTAATCGCAATAAAGGGCTCTAAAATATTAACTGGCTGGTTCATCATTTCTGATGCTTCCCTTAATGGTGCAATAACATACTCCTGTATAAATACAACGACAAATAACAGCAGTAAATTCCTACTGTTAAAAATTATCTCTCTCAAGCTGTCACACGCACAATTTACTATAACGCCAAAATTAATTTTACTCACAAAAATCACGCTTTCTCATACAACACAAGTAGTAAATTATAAATAATACCATCAGAACCAATATATAAACAGCAACAATCTCCAAAACCATACCAGGAGGTTTGTCATTATGCAATGACAATAATGAAGTGATAGAACACTGCATTACATCCGGATTATGACGCTCCAACACATCAAGACCATAATTTACCAAAAACGGCAGGCTAAGCAGCACATAGGTATTCCGAATATAGACAGACAGAGTAACAGTAATGGCACACCACAGGGCACCATACAAAAAAAGGCTAAGCAGCATCAACACAATCTCCATCAGATAGGAAGATATCCCCACATCTGAATACAGTCCCTCCAAAGCAGTTCCCGGCAATATGGCAACCACAAGCACACTGTAAATAATATAGGAAACCATCATCAGACATGCACCGGTAAAGATGGCAGACAAAAACATCTCCGCCAGATATGCCTTTCTTCCCATGCGATGAACATAAAATCTTTTATAACCATTTCCCCCAATCCGCTTCAAGTACGGAATAAATACATAACAAACAACAATAGGGGCAAACAATGTCATCCAGCTTCCATTTACAGAGCATAATGCCATATAGGAATTAACATATTCCGGTATCGTCCCAACGCCGGATAATATTATAACAACCCCATGAAACACTGAACAATCCTTCGTTTGCCCCATCTCCATCTCAAAATACAGCGAAGAGGTCATAAACAAAAAAATAATAAATACTACACAAAGCCAAAAAGAAAAAGAGGAAACAATTGTTGCAATACACTGTATAATACTACGAAACCACCTCATACTCACTCCCCCGAATATTTGATATTGTCCAGATTATAATTGACACTTCCATCCACTGCATCGACATTAATATAGGAATAGAGCTCATTCTCATTGACAGAATCACTCTCCTCTTTTGTCTCCGTATTGATAACAAATGAATATGCCGGTTTGGCAATTACCTTATTGCCCGGACTATCTGCCATACTATGTTTTTTCTTATAATCATAGTCATTGTACAAATCATAGATAATACGTACATCTGCAATCTCCATCTTCTTAAATCCGCTTATCTCCCGCTCTGCCAGCCGGACAGCACTCTCCAAATCAATGATTTCTTCAATGGTTTTTTCATCTGTGATTTTAAGAATCCCAACCAGATTAGTAAAAGAACCAATCCTTTCATGGGCAGTCATAGCAATCCCAATTCCTGCACTGGTTCTCACCTGTACTGTCCTGTCATCTACATCTTCCAGTAAATCTGTATAGGAGGAAAGCGGTACTCCCTTATATTCTCTCTCTAAAAACAGCGATAACATCTCATGCTCACCACATGCCCTCGTTATTAGCGTCTTGGGTTGAAAAGCAAACGCACTGTCATAAGAACTCCAATTTTCTTCAAGCCACTTTACCACATACTTACTTTCTTCCAAGGCATCTACCTTTCGCCCAGCTAAATCAACCTGAACGGAGGATAAGTCACTCTCCTGCTCCAGTCTTATCACTCTGCCAGGCTTAGAAAATGCACCATGAAAATTAACATCATAGATATCCTCCCTAAGCAATGTCGTTAAACCGTTATCCTGAACTCCTATATACAATCTCTTCTCCGGGTTATTAAAATCATAGAAAAAATAATCTTCATTCTCCTCATCTACATACTTTTCCCACGATACCTGTGTACCAAAAAACATCTTCACAAGCTCGTCCCTATTATCGGTATGGCCCTTTATATAACGACAATCCAAATTATTAATTTCCTTGATGCCATGAAAGCTTATCTTTTCCGGAAGTATCATGTTATCTGTTTTTATCGAGGATGTATCCACCTCAAGGGCATCCAGGGCGGCAACCTTTATATAGTGCATATCCACCGCCTCTTTTTCATCATTGGCACCATATTCCTTCATTCGCTCCTTTACCTCTGAAGGTACCTTCTGACAGCCGGTAAAAAAATACATAGTGCAAAAGCATAGCATTCCCACAATAAGGATAATCTTTTTTTTCATACTTCACCCCTGCTCCTTTCATAGGTAGTGTCAAATAACTACCCTGTTTTTTGTTCCTAAACATAGGGCACCATACAAAAAGGGCTAAGCAGCATCAACACAATTTCCATCAGAGATGCACCGGTAAAAACAGCAGAAAAAACATCTCCATTTCAAGATACAGCAAAGAGGTCATAAACAAAAAATAATAAATACCACACAAAGCTAAAAAGAAAAGGAGGAAACAATTGTTGCAATACACTGTATAATACTACGAAACCACCTCATACTCACTCCCCCGAATATTTGATATTGTCCAGATTATAAGTTACACTCCCATCCACCGCATCAACGTTAATATAAGAATACATCTCATTCTCATTAACAAAAACACTCTGCTCTTTTGCGTCCGTATTAATAACAAACGAATATGCCGGCTTCGCAATTACCCTATTGCCCGGACTATCTGCCATACTATGCTCCTTCTTATAATCATAGTCATTGTACAAATCATAGATAATACGGACATCCGCAATCTCCATCTTCTTAAATCCGCTTATCTCCCGCTCTGCCAGCCGGACAGCACTTTCTAAATCAATAATGTCCACTATGTCCTTCTCCCCTGTAATTTCAAGGATTCCGGTTTCATTGGTAAAACAATCAATTTGTTCATGAACCGTCATCGCAAGATTAATGCCCGCACTGGTTCTGACCTCCATCGACTGCCCATCAGCATCTCCCAATACATCCGTATAGGAAGAAAAAGAAACACCTTTATAAGCCAGCTCCAAAAATAACGATAACATCTCATGTTCACCACATGCTCTTGCAATTAGCGTTTTCGGTTGAAAGGTAAATGCCCCATAATAAGAACTCCAATTTTCTTCAAGCCACTTTACCACATACTTACTTTCGTCCAAAGCATCCACCTTTTGCCCACCTAAATCAACTGGAAAAGAGGACAAATCCATCTCCTGCTCCAGCCTTGCAACTCTGTCAGGCTTAGAAACCGTACCACGAAAATTAACCTCATAGATATCCTCCCTAAGCAATGACGTAAAACCATTATCCTTAAGTCCCATATAAAGTCTGTCTTTGGGGTTATCAATAAAATAAAAACAATTCTCCTTATTCTCCTCGTTTATATATTTCTCCCACGGTGTATGGGTACCGGAAAACAACCAGACAAGCTTATCCCTATCATCGGTATGCCCCCTTATATAACAGCAATCCAAGTTACTAATTTCCTTGATGCCATGAAAGCTCACCTTTTCCGGAAGTATCATGTTATCTGTTTTTATGGAAGAGGTATCCACCTCAAGGGCATCCAGGGCAGAAACCTTTATATAGTGCATATCTACCGCCTCTTTTTCTTCATTAGCACCATATTCCTTCATTCGCTCCGTTACCTCTGAGGGTACCTTCTGGCATCCGGTAAGAAGATACATACTGCAAAAACATAACATTCCCACAATAAAGATAATCTTTTTTTTCATACCTCACCCCTGCTCCTTTCACCCCAGAAAATCATTTTCAAAAGTATTGTATTTTCCTATCACCATACTTTAAAATTGTCCCCCAACACGATGTTAGGAGACAATATATCACTAAACTTCTTATTATCATAATCTTTAATAATCAAAGCTTCCTTCTACTCTTGCACGATTTCCCTTTACTCTAAACCATGCTTTCATTTTAATTTTGCTTCCTATTGCAACCTTATCAGATGTAATACATCCTGTCGAACTTAGCGAACCGTCCATATAACCTTCACATAACAAACCTGCCTCTGCTCCCCTTGTAATACTATTGACATTGGCAATCACATATTTTCTTGTTGCAATACCAGATTTACTATAAGAAGTAACCCAGTCCGTCGTAGGGGCATCCTTCAGATACTTTAATGTAAACCTGGCATTCAAAGCCTTGACCGGCACACAACCAAACAGTAATGATAATGCTACCACACTAGCTATCATAGCATTCTTTATGTTCCTCATATTACACTCCTCCCTGCTTAAAAATTAGTGAATGATTCTTACAAACAACTCTTCTTTAATCGTTTTGTAACTGCTATTAGTAGTATAACGCGGAATTCGTCAAAAATCAATATTTTTTTGTTTTTCAAAAACATATCATCCCACGCTTAAATATTCACTTTATTTTATTACAATTCCTCACATCCATCTCATCCCTCCACTACAAATAATCCTTCCCGAAACCGCTTTGACAAAACAGGAATTGTCAATAGTACCGCCTTACACACATTATCTGCAATCATGCAGCACCACACCGCAAGCAACGGCAGATGCCAGAGCTTCACGCAAAACAGTGTCAGCAAAATCCGTACTCCCCACATACTAAAGGTCTCCACGATAAATGCATAGCGGGTACGCCCCAACCCATATAAGATTCCTTCCATAATAATCATCAACCCAAAAAACGGCTCTGAAAATGCCACCAGCCTGAGCATCCTGGCTCCCAGTGCTGCCACCGCACTACTGCTGGTTAATAGCTGCATTAACGGCTGTGCCGCTGCATAAAGCAATATTCCATTTAGCACCATCATCCCCATCGTAACAAACACGCTAAGAAACATGACCGTTTCAAATTTCTTTCTATCCCGCTCCCCAAGGGCATGCCCAATCAAGGTTGAGGTAGCTGTGCGAAGTCCATAACCCGGAATATAGAAAATCGTTTCTGCTGTAACCGCAATCGAATGGGCAGCAAAGGTTGTTGTTCCCATATCCGAAACTAAGCTGGCAAAAATTACATAGCCAAAGCAGGAAGCAACATTGGTTCCAAGCACCGGCATACCAACTCTTGCACATTCCATTATCTGCACCCTGTCAGCCTTCAGCTCCTTAAGCGGATAATAAAGCACTGCCTTTTTCCGGTAGGCAGCATACATCACCACCCCTGCAAAGGTATAAGAAATTGCGGAACCAATTGCTGCCCCGGTTACTCCTAAATCCATTCCATAAATAAACAACGCATTTAACACAATATTCATCACATTCGCAATCACACTGATTATCATCGGTGTTTTGGTATCCTTCGTTGCACGAATGGCTGCTCCTAGCACAGTGCTTGCACTACGAAAAACCATGGGAAGACTAATAATAGCATAATAGATAGATGCCTGCTTCCAAATCGCCTGCTCTGCTCCCATCCATTTAGGAATAAAAGGACTTAGAAGCAGGGAAATCCCGCCCAGCAATATGCCAAAAACAAGCACCAGTATCAGTGCCTGTTTTGACATACTCTTTACCGCTCTCTCATCCTTACTCCCCATATAACGGGAAACCAATGCCAGCACTGCCACACCGATAGCTGAGGGCACTCCTCCTACAAGCCATGTAATCGTAGTAGTAATACTGACAGAAGCAGTTGCCTGTTCCCCCAGATGTCCCACCATTGCTGTGTCTACATACTGAAGCAGTGTAGACAAAATCTGTTCTATGATTGTTGGAACCGACAAGACAATCAGGGAACGAAGGAGTTTTTTTCTCATCTCCCGTTTTTCCTGCATAAGACTCTCTGTCCTCCCTTATATAATCTGCCTGGTAAACAAGAGTTTCACAATCACCCGATTATCTGCATACAGAATTGCAAAACGCCTCCACACCAGTCTTCAACCGCTTTAGTCCATCCTCTAACACGGACCTCGCACATGCCACATTCATACGCAAAAACTGATTCCCATTTCCCCGGTAAACCGAGCCACCTGTGATAAAAAGTCCCGTCTCCTTCCGGATAAACTTAGCCAGTGCTTCACTGTCTGTTGTAAGCCCACCACAGTCCAGCCATAACAAATAGGTGGCATTCGAGGGCAGCAGGGTAAGCATCGGAAGCTCGTCCTCGATAAAATCTGCCACTGCCTGTTTATTTCTCTCGACATATTCCCTCAAGGCATCAAGCCACGCTTCTCCTTCATTAAAAGCAGCTACTGCTGCCGTAATCGCAAATGCATTGGGTTCTGCTACCTCGTCCGTATTGATTCCACGGTTCACCTTGTGACGCAACACCGGATTCGGTACTACAATTGCAGACGTCTGCAAGCCCGCCAGATTAAATGCTTTTGTCGGTGCAATCAGTGATATACTATTGTTCCTGCAAGTTTCAGATACCGAAGCGTATGGAGTATATTCCTGCCCCGGAGCTGTTAAGTCACAATGTATCTCATCGGAAACCACCACCACATGGTACTTACCAGCAAGCTCACCAATCCGTTTAAGAATATCCCGCTCCCATATATGCCCGATAGGATTGTGCGGATTACAAAGAAGCAGCATGGTCGTCTGGTTCTGCGATAACATTTCCTCTAAAGCCACAAAATCAATGTGATAGCTGCCCTTCTCATAAACTAGCAGACATTCCAAGATATTTCTTCCGTTATTATATATAGAATTGAAAAAAATATTATAAACCGGTGTCAATACTACGACCTGTTCCGCAGGTGTTGTTAGCTTCCTTACAATACTGGAAATTGCAGGAATCACCCCGGTACAAAACAGAAGCCATTCCTGTTTCATCTCAAAATGATGGCGCCGTTTCCAAAAGGAGCATATTGCTTCATACCATTCCTCCGGCACAATCGAATAACCAAAAACTCCATGCTCCACCCGCTTTTTTAATGCTTCCCTAATCTCCGGTGCCGTGGGAAAATCCATATCTGCCACCCACATCGGCAGCTCCCCTTCTTTCACATCCCATTTCATGGAACCGGAATTTCTGCGGTCAATCACTGTATCAAAATCATATTTATTCATTGCCCATCTCCTTACTCTTTTCAATAATCATCGTTTTCTCCGGCTCAATCTTATCCTTTTCAAGAATTAATTCACCAATGGAATCTGCCACGATTCTTCCCTGTGACGGATTCATCACACTGTCAATCTTACCTGTAATCTCTGCATCAACAGAGGAATATTCAAAGGCCAGCGTCGTATGAAGCAGTTTACAGTTTCTCATAACCAGATTGTCAATATAACATAATCCCTGAAGACTCTCAATCGTACAATTGATGAAGGTCAGGTTCTTCGCATTCCATCCCAGATATTCCCCAAAAATCAAGGAATCGTATACGGTTACATTGTCACTATTCCAAAAGGCATCTCTTGATATCAGACGGGAATTACGAATCTCCATATCAGAAGCACCATCAAAGGAATAATTTCCCACAAGTTCTAATCCATCAATTTTCAGATTCCTGCAATTCATGGCAAAATAATCTCCCTTGGCATAGACATCCTTCATCACCACATCCTGACAATGCCAGAGCGTCTCCTCCGCATTAGCAAAATTGACCTGTTCCAAATGAACCCCATGACACCGCCGGAAATTCTTTGGTGCCTCAATCGTCGTATGGTTTACCTTGATATCATCCGAATACCAGATACCCGCCCGTGCCATATCAAACAACGTACAGTCCTTTATCTTGATATGCTTGCTATACCAGAACGGATACTTCCACTTAAACATGCTGCCCACTACCTCAATATCATTACTCTCCTTTAAGGGGGACTCTCCTACATCAAAAATAGTGTCAAATATTTTCATACCCGTTGCCTGAAACAATGGGCGCTCTCCCTGATAATAACCTTGTCTGATTTCCTTTGTTTCCTGCATATTTTCGTCTCCTTTTTTCCAACTTCAAAAAAGGCGGTTAATCATAACCGCCCCACACTTTTCAAATTACTACTTTAACAAATGAATCTGTCCGATTAATGGCACTTCCTTCTCCTCTTCATTGACTGCGGCAACCAGACCCATAATCCAGCATATTATAATGAAGATGCCCCAAAGCCACCCAATGCATGGAATCGGAGCCAAAAGTGAAAAGAGCATAATAACCAGTGCCTGATTCACATGAAATTTCGCTCCCTCCATATCGCCTGCAACTAATGCAACGATTAACCCGATAAAGGTAATGTATGCAATAATTCCTGTTGTTCTTTTATCCATAACCAATCCTCCTATGCCATAAATCAATATGTTATCATTAAATATGATGATACTATATGCTTTCTGCATATAAAATCACTTTATCATATCTGGAAAATAATAGCAATCATTTTCTACTCCCCTTAATACTTTTGTATAAAATATTGAATAAAAGAGCTACTATAAATATAATATGATACCGCAAATTATGGCATAACCGTTTTATCCTTTATTGCAGGGTCATCGAGCAATGTACCATCCGATGAAAATCTGGAGCCGTGGCAGGGACAATCCCATGTTCCTTCCTCCTCATTCCACTCTAACCGGCAGCCCATATGGGTACAGCGTGCAGGCGGCTTCACCAAGCCTCTTGCCAGTCCCTTCACGCTCTGCCCTACATCCTTCATCCAATTCGCAAATCCTGCCCGAACATGTAGTCTTTGTGGAGAAAACACCTTCTCATAAGGATGTTCCTGCCCACATATCTGAGATGTAATCATCTGAGCCGCAACCATGGACGAGGTCATTCCCCATTTCTGAAACCCTGTTGCAATATACCAATCAGGATGCAGTATGGAATACCTTCCAATAAAAGGGATTTCATCATGGGGCATACAATCCTGCGCTGACCAGTGGCAGAGCTCCTTACAATCAGGGTAATATGCTTCTGCCTGCTTCCTTAAATATTCATAACCTGTGCCACTCTTTCTTTCACCGGTGCGATGTGCCCCGCCACCAAATAGCAGTACATCTCCGGCCATCCTTAGGGAAATCCCCTTCTCATCCGCACAATAATACATTCCTTTAAGCCGCTTCGCATTAGAAAGTGCCAGCACATAACTCCGTTCCTGATGCTGACGCAAAAAATAAAACCCCGGAACATTGACAAAGGGATAATGGCAGGCAAATACAATCTGCTCTGCATCAACCCTTCCCCAGCTTGTGTAGACCACATGCTCTGTAACGGTATTTACTCTTGTATCTTCATATATGGTAAGCTCCCCGGCAAGCTCCCTTATCAATTCTAATGGATGAAACTGTGCCTGCTGTTTAAAACAAACTGCCCCTGCATGTTCTATTGGAATCTCACAATGCTTTACATAATATGCATTCAATCCAAGAGCTGCCGCCATCTCCGCTTCCTGCTTAAGCTGCTCCTCCTCAACGGTAGAATATAAATACGATGGAACTCTCTCAAAATGACAGTCAATTTTTTTGTCTCTGATCAAATGCTCATATTCATTAATTGCCATTTCGTGTGCTTTCGCATATAATGCTGCCCGCTCCCTCCCCAGATATCTGTTAAGCCTCTGATAGCACATACCATGCTGGCTGGTTAGCTTTGCAGTTGTATTCCTTGTCTGCCCACCGGCAATCCGGTCCGCCTCTAATACTACTACCTTCCTGCCTCTCTGCTGTAAATAATACGCAGTTAATATACCTGCCATTCCTGCCCCAATCACAGCCACATCCACCTTACTATCACCCGGCAATGGCTTTCTTGGCGCTATCGACACACTCTCACTCCAAATGGATTCCACACAATTTCTCCTTCCCAGATAAAACAATATCCCTATATATAGTCTTATATAGTATTTGCCATTATCCGGAAATTAAACCTTTACAATTATAATCATTCTGCACACGCTGTATAATCAAAACAATTATTATCCCCTGCCTCACAATACAACATAATAGAAAACACGTTGCCCTTGTCCGTTGTCTTCAGGCTCATATACCCCTTTTGCCTCACCACAATCTCTCTGGCAAGATATAATCCTACGCCAATTCCCTCCTGATTCCTACTGTTTTTTCCACGATAAAAACGAGAAAAAATCTTTGCCTGCTCTTCCTCCGGAATCGGACCGTTCTCATCCTCCACTGCTATCTGCACAAATAAACCAAGCCGTTCCACCGTAAGGATAATATGGCTTCCCTTTTCTGCATATTTTACGGCATTATCAAGCAGATTAAAAATTGCCTCCGTCGTCCAGTTTTTATCATGACGAATCGCAATCTGTGATTTCTCCCGGTAAATTATCTCTACCCCTTTGTCATGTGCCTTGGGGTATATATTCTTAACCGCCTTCAATATCGTTTCATTTAAACTCTGTTTCTCAACCGCCAGATGAATCAGTCCACTTTCCAGCCGGGAAAGCTTAATCATGTCCTCTGTCAGAAAATAAAGCCGCTCTACCGATATACAGACAATTTCCACATATTCCCGCCGCTTCCTTTCACTAAGAGAGTCATCCTTCAAAAATGCACTATACATCTTCAAATTTGAGATAGGGGTTTTTAACTGATGGGAAATATCCGAAACCAAAGACTTAATATTCTGCTGCTCCTGTTTCGCCAGTTCGTTGTTTCGTCTCAATATGTTTACCAATCTTATTACCTTGCTTTGCAGTTTAGAAACTATGGTATCCTGATTATCCGGAAATATCTCCTCCTCTGATAGCTGTTCCAATACATCCACCAATCTGGAAAGCTCTGCCACAATTCCAGTGATATATGCATCCAAAAGCCGATATAGCAAATAAGCTAAAAGACTAAGCAACACCCCTATAAGAAGAACAAACACACTAAGCCCCCAATCGGACGTAGCGATGTACATCCCCAAGGGGGCAGAGACAATTACCAGCACAAAGCATGCTATCAGAACATATAAACCTTTATAAAACCTTTTTTCACTCATTTCACTCACCAAAAGTATAACCGATTCCAAATACTGTAATAATATATTTCGGATTCTTTAAATCCCTTTCAATCTTCTGACGAAGGCGACGGATATGAACATTCAAGGTATTCTCATCCACATAATTGCCATCACAATCCCAGATTCGTTCCATTATAGAATCCCTTGTCATAACCTGTCCCTGATTTCTTACCAGAAGCTCTAAAAGCTTATATTCTGTATTGGAAAGCTTAACCGGATTCTCCCCTATATAGACTTGCATTCTCCCAAAATCAATTGAAAGCTCCTCATAGCAAAACAGTTCTCTATCCTGATTAGGCTCACTCCTTCTAAGCACTGCCATAATCCTCTGATTCAAAAGCTCGACCGAAAAGGGCTTGGCAATATAGTCATCACAGCCTGCGCGAAACCCCTCTATCATATCCTGCTCCGTATCTAATGCAGTCAGAAAAATAATTGGTACATTACTTACCTTGCGAAGCTCCCTGCACAAGTCAAGTCCACTTCCATCCGGAAGATTACAGTCCAGAATCAAAAGCTGGTAGGACTGCTTTAAGCTTTCCCTCGCCTCAGAAATATTGTACACACAGTCCGCAGTATATCCCTTGCTCTCCAGAAAAACCTTTACTCCGCCGGCAATAATAATATCGTCCTCTATAATTAGTATTTTCTGCAACCTTCCCTTTCCTTTCTTCTTTATAATTAGGTATTTGCGAAACATCAAGTCGCTGATACGGCAGTCATAATATTATATATCTCAAACTTCGCACATGAAGTATTATTATGCTAGTAATTATAATATTCAACGAAAAACCCGCTTTCGCTTAGCCTCACACGCAACGGTACTAGGATTTTGCTACGCAAAATCAAGGACCGGCGTGTTCAGATAGTTTTTCTTATGAATATTATAATTACTAGCTTAACCACAAATTTTTATGTGCAAAGTTTGAGATATATAATATTATAACTACCTACCTAATGGCAATAAGTTTCGCAATCGCCTATTTATACAGTATATCATACAAAAAGAATAAAACAAACCCTGCCCAAGCCACAGCATGCTTCAACAAAGTCCCATCTTCATTTCCAAGGGCTAATTACTGACACATCACACACAGAAATTTGAGCAATAAAATGTAACCATTCACTGATATTTGAGATACTTCATCCTTCTGTAACCAGCAGGTCACACTATGTATCAGATGTGAATCAGCCACGCTTTGAACATCTGATACATAGCATGACCTGCGTCACTAGAATAAAAATTTTCAAAATATCAATGAATCATTACACCCTACTCTCCCATTCTTAGACGCTCCGTCACACTCTCTTTAGAAAGACTGCGGTAGACGATGGATGGCACAAACATACAAATTATCATAATTAAGACAGCAAGTATCCCCATCCATAATACCGGATAATGAAATACTGCATAATCTGCCATCATTTGGGAAAGTTTAGCAACGGCATAGATAATTCCATTACCTACTGTCATAAGAAGAACGATTGTAATGAATCCATAATAAAATCCCTCGTATACCAGCATAGTTTTAATCTGTTTCTTTGTCATGCCGACACTCTCCATCACTGCCAGCTCCCCTCTTCGGGCAAATACTCCTGTTAACATTACATTGACGAAATTCAACACTCCGATAAGAATTAAAATTGCAGATATTCCACCTCCCATTACATTCATGCCAAACATAGAAGTTTTAAATTGCGACATCATCTCCGATTTAATCTCCGTTGCCACTACAACAGAATTAATTCTGGTCAGCTCCTTGATTCTTTTTTTGACGAAAGGCTCTGCCTTCTTATCACAGTCTGCAAGAATATTATCTACGGAAGGATGAGCAGTCAGTTTTTCCATCACAGCATCACTAATCAGAATACATGACGGTCCGCCTGCTTTCTCCCAGTAATAACCAATATTAATCGCATGGTCTTCCTGATAGGTAGGAACAGAACCAATCTCCAATGTAACATCCTCTTTCCCTTTTTCACCAAGCAGAGTAATATTCTTTCCCACTATCTCTTCCGACTCTTCTTTTGTTGAGACATTTCCAAGCAGGCAGATTTCACCCTTTTCAAACCGCTCAATATCTATTTTTTGTCTTGCCTTCTCATTATATTTCTCCATCATTTCACTGCTCACGGCAATGATTGGTGCAGAATAGGCAGCCTCCGGCCGAGGCGGATTTTTGTACAGATTAATCAAATCCTGTAATTCTTCCCCCTCTGCTTCCTTCTTTAAAAATGGAAGAAACACTGTTTCATCAAACTTAAGACTGGCATCTACGGTATGATTTATCCATACATGCGTTACCCCCTCTATCTTACTTATCTCCTTTGCCAACACTTCTGCACTATTGACAAGCCCGGTCTCTACCTCTTCCCTTCCTTCTTCGTCAATACAATCTGTATATATTGTAAAATCATTAGGCAGATAAAAATCGACATAATTTTCAAGCTTCATACTTCCAACAAAGGTATCTACACTTAAAAACGCAATCGTTCCCATAAACAGGGATGCAAACACTAAAACAGCCCGTTTCTTTTCCCGGAACACATTACGAAACGACATCTTATAGAGCTTACCACCATTGGTAGAATGCTTCTCCTTTACCTTAACTGCCTGCTGTCCATTAAATTTCAACGCTTCCACAGCAGAAACCTGACTTGCCAGCTTCGCAGGTTTTCTACTACTCACTGCAACCGTTATCAGTGCAAATAGTATGGTCGCCACATAGATAAGAGGATTAAAGCTTACATCCGATGGCATCACACCATCTCCCTGCCCTGACTGAAAGATTTGGAGTGCGTATGGAACCAGTGCAAAGGAGGTTAACGTCCCTAGTAGAATACCAATGGGAATCCCCCACACACAAAGGCGTGCCGTCTGCATCTTTACGATTTTTTTAATTTGCAGTGGCGATGTACCAATTGTTTTTAACAAGCCATAGAAACGAATATCCTTAGAGACAGAGATGTACATGACATTATATATAAGCAGATATCCACTGACAACAATCATCAGTCCCAGCATGCCAATTAATACTACAATCACCAACGCATTGCTTCCATTTTCCTCCTGAACGTCAAAAGTTGTTTCAAACTCCTGTCCCTTATCAAGCTTGACACTAACATCCAACTCATCATAAAGCTCTGTCTGTTTCCCTATCTTTGATGACAAACAAAGCACACCATTTTTTTCGATGGAAAGCCCTTTAGCATCCATATACTTCTTTGACACAAAACCGTGAAAGCCACCCGATGTAGTAGAATAATCAGTAAACCAGCCACTTAAGACAAAGCTTTTTGCCTCTCCTTCCATCAACAGGGTAAGCTTCATACCTATTGTGGGCTTTTTGATTTTAAGTGCAGAAAGTCCCGCCTTAGAAAGCATCAGCTCATCCTCCTTGGCAGGATAGGCTCCCTTGATATCACTCACCGCAGGACTAAAGTTCTCCTCAAACTCCGTCTTATTATAATACTCCAAAACCAGATTTACATCCCCCGCCTCATTTGTGGCAGGCTCTAACGGAATCTTTAGCCCCGCTGCATTTAACTCCTTTGCTTTCTTTGCCTCGGCAATCTGCTCCTCGCTAGGACAGTTCAATGTAATTGATGTTTTTGTCCCCTGCTGCCTCAAAAACATGATATTCATATTTTTTCCAAGACTAAAGCCGATACTAAAAACAGAAGTAAACATAAAGGTCGTTAAAATAATTGCAAGAATAGCAAACAGGTTCCGCATGCGGTTCTGCTTCAGACAACGCCTGCCAAGACGTTTTACCGCCGTTTGATTGTTATTTCTTAACATACCTTCTCACCCACTTCCACTTTCCCATCCTCAATACGAATCATTCCATCCGCCATCAAGGCAATCTCCTCGTTATGGGTAATCATTACAATTGTCTGATGAAATTCCTGACTGGTTATCTTTAAAAGAGAAATCACATCCATGCTCGTTTTACTATCCAGATTACCCGTCGGCTCATCTGCCAGTATAATAGCAGGCTTAGCAGCTAAGGCACGGGCAATGGCAACTCTTTGCTGCTGCCCTCCGGAAAGCTGGTTCGGCATTGCAGTCAGCTTCTTCTCTAACCCAAGTGTATTTATAATGTTGTAAACATAATCAGAATCTACTTCGGAGCCATCCAGCTCAATTGGCAGCACAATATTTTCGTACACATTTAATATGGGGACTAAATTGTAATTTTGAAATACAAATCCGATATTTCTACGACGGAAGATGGTAAGCTCCTCATCTGTCATGGAAAATATTTCCTTTCCCGCAACTAAAACCTCACCGGAGGTTGGACGGTCTAAGCCTCCAAGCATATTCAGGAGGGTAGATTTACCGCTGCCAGAAGTGCCAATGATTGCGATAAACTGTCCGTCTTCAATAGAAATGGATACATGGTCTAACGCTTTTACCTCACTCTCGCCTGCACCATAGATTTTACATAGTTCGGTTGATTTTAAAATACTCATGAAAATATGCTCCTTTCGTTGTTAGGATTTTGGGGATAATTGTAAAACTATTAATTGCTGATACGATAGTCGTGATTTTGTATAAATTTGCGCCTTTGTACCGAGCTATGCTCGGACAACGAAGCAAATTTATATGAAATTATGACTATCGTATCATTAACCTAGTGTTTTATAATTATCTGTTAAGATTATCCTAACAGCTAGTTCTTACATTCTTATTACAAAACAGATTACATTTTTATGAGAATAAGAAACCTAACGTTTGAACTTAAAGGCGCCTTTCAGCACCCACTTAACAACTATAAGTTGTTGGACAACGCTTTCTCTTTATGTTAGCATAGTAATATCAACCATTACAAAATACTCAAATATTTATAGCATGATATTTAATCTAAAGAAATTATTATCAAAGAAAACCCCTAAAACTATTACCATCAGATTCTGATGTTGAAAAATATATCTATAATTCCAACTCGAATCTTCACAAATAATTTAACCAAGGGAGGAATATTTATAAAAAACACCAATTTAAAACAATACTTTCCAATGTTGAAAACAAGAAGTCAGATTATGGAGGAAATCATCCAAAATCATAACCTGTCAGATATGTTTGCATCATGGAGAAAAAAACAGCAGGAAGAGTTTCTGGATTTTTGCAGCGGAGCAAGAGGTGTAAAGCTGCTGTATGATTCCTTTTTCAAGGAAATACTGAATCCAGAGTATGCAGCAGAACGGCTCGAAGAATTTTTGTCCCTATTATTGGGACAACAAGTAAAGATTGTACAGATATTGCCAAACGATTCCGTCCGAATCGCAGATGAAGGTACGCTGCTGATTACAGACATTGTAATAGAGCTTGAAAATGGAAGCATTGCCAACATTGAAGTACAAAAAATTGGCTATATGTTTCCAGGACAACGATGTGCCTGTTACTCGGCAGATTTGCTTCTGCGTCAGTACAAGAGAATACGGGATAAGAAAGAAGGGCAGTTCAGCTATAAAAACATCCGGGATGTATATACGATTGTTCTTTATGAAAAAAGTCCGGCGGAGTTTAAAGAATACCCAACAATATATGTGCATCGGGCAGAACAGAAAACGGACAGCGGATTAGAACTAGAATTATTACAGAAATATATTTTTATACCTCTTGACATTTTCAAGGAAAACCAGCACAATAAACCTATCAGAAGCAAGTTGGATGCATGGTTTATGTTCTTATGCATGGACGAACCGGAGGAGATAATCAGACTGATAGAATCCTATCCGGAGTTTCGTGTGCTGTATAAAGAAATTTATGAGCTATGCCAGAACACAGAGAAGGTGATGGGAATGTTTTCAAAAGAATTGTTAGAGCTTGACAGAAATACGGTACAGTATATGATTGATGACATGCAGGATACCATTAATGGTCAACAGGATACTATCAATGAGCAAAAAAGCCTGCTTAAGCAGAAAGACGATATTCTTCAGCAACAAACGGATGAAATTACCATTCTGAAACAACAGCTTGCTAAACTTCAAGGAAAATAATTAATACCCATTACATGAGGATTGCTTGTGTAATGGGTATTTTCACAGGTCTGGAAACGTTGTTCCTATCATCAATTTAACCAATTCTGTTGCTTTTACTTTGATGCAAAAATGACTGCCTGGAAGACGTTATACTAGGCAATCATTCGCAATACTCCCTCGATCCCCTCTTCCTCATAAACCCTCTTATAATAACTCACCTCATCACGAATCAGTTCATCAATCACCCGCATCCCAAGAAGCTCTACCGGGGCTTTATCATCTGTCATCACATAGTCCCCTGCTTTATACTCAATTAGATTATCCTTTACACCATCCATCATCAGCAACAGCTCCTCATCGCTTTCCTGCTTTCCATTATTGGTGAATTTTGAAAGCATCTGATTGGAATTGGAAGCAAACAATTCCCTGTTACTGGAGTTCTCCACATCTACCGTATACACCTCATCAAACACGGAAGAAATGGTATCTGCAAGATACTGATTGATATCTCCCTGTTTTGTTCCCCGCATATTCATATTCACCACCATCACGCCATCCTTAGTCAGATGCTCCTTTACCAATGCAAAGAATTCCACCGATGACATCTGGAAGGGGATGGTAATATCCTGATAGGCATCCACCATAATTACATCATACTGCTTCTCTATCGCATTCAAGTAGGCACGTCCATCATAGGTTGTCACCTTGACATCCTTTGGCAACTCAAAATATTTCACCGCTAAATCTGTAATCTTCTGGTCAATCTCCACACCCTCGATGCTTACATTGTCAAAATAATGCTGACATTGCGTGGCATAGGTTCCGGTTCCCATTCCAAGAATAAGAATATCAAGCTGCTTCTTCTCCTTGACACCCGCCATATAAGGAGCTGCCATGGCATAATCATAATACATTCCCGTTAAGCCCCCCTGCTTTTTATATACCGATTGTACGCCAAACAACACATTCGTGGACAGCACCACCTCATCCTCATTCTCATATACCTGAAGATAATTATAGATAGACTCTCCCTCATAGGTCAGATGATCCTCCCAGAAAGCGAAGCTGTTGTTATGTCCAAATATACAGCATAAAAGAAATAAAAAGATTCCAACCGACAGCTTTTTTATCTCCTTCATTGGGATATGGGAGCTGATAAAATAAATGACCGCAAGCAACAGCAAAACAAATGCGAAAATTAAAAAAGTAATCGAGGTTCCCACTGCCGGAATACTGATAAAGGTCGGAACAAAGGTACCGATAATACTACCAATGGTATTGGATGCATTCAATGCTCCCACCGTCTTACCACTATCATCAAGGCTATCAACCGTATATTTTACCAGGGAAGGTGTTACGGTCCCCAAAAGGAACAGGGGAAATACAAAAATAACCATACAGGCGGCAAATCCGGCAATTATTAGAAAATTACTGTTCACTGTAAAAATCAGTACTGCTGATATGGCAAGAATAATATATTTGCCCACTACCGGAATCGCAGCAATCCAGACTGCCGCGATTATCATCCTGCCATAGAGCTTATCAGGATTCGGATTCTTATCCGCAAACCGCCCGCCATAAATATTGCCAAGAGCCATGGCAATCATAATCGTTCCTATAATAATCGTCCACACAATCTGCGAAGAACTGAAATAAGGAGCAAGCAGGCGGCTCGCTCCTAACTCCACTGCCATCACGGACATTCCGGCAAAAAATTCTGTCAGATATAGATAGACCTTGTTCTTTAATATATTCCGGTTCCTTTGATTGGTATGCTGCTGCATTTCTTTCCTCCCTGCCTTATTGGCCTTTTAAAATATTGGTAATTATTATAACATAGAAAGAAATGATTATACAAGAAGGCTCCTTACCAAAACACCGCAATTGCAAACCTAATTTTTATTCCTATGAACCACTTCATCTATTTTGAGATAAAAAGACACCTCAATCGTAAAATAATCTCCCTCCAAAAAAGCCTTTGCCTCCCCGCCCATCTGTTCCGTAAAGCGTTTTACAATGGAAAGTCCCAGCCCCGTTGCCCGCCTGCTTCTGGATTCATCATTAGTATAAAAACGGTCAAAAATATACCCAATCTCCTTCTCTGTAATGCTGCCCGTCTGATTGGAAATCCGAATCACCGCTTTATTATCCTCTCGCAGAAAGCTTATCCTATATCCTCCTGTTCCATGGACCAATGCATTTTTCATTAGATTTTCAATAATTCTGATAAATGCTCTTTTATCCGCCTCAATATAGCAAGGCTCATTAGAAATTTCTACCTGGGGTTCAAAGCCTGCCTTTACAAAATCCTCATAAAATAAGGCAATCGTTTCTGCAAATACATTACTCGCAGAAAATACCTGCAGCTCAAGCTTAAGCTCTCCTGCCTCAATTCTGGCATACTCGAACAACTGGCTTAACATATCCGCCACATCGTCTAACCGTCGAATAACAATATCAACATATTCCCTCTTTTTCTCCTCTGGTATATTTTCATCCCGCAATAACTGGATATACCCCTTTGAAGATGTCAAAGGGGTGCGGATGTCGTGGGAAATTCCTGTAATACTTTCCTTATAGATTCTATTTTCCTTGCGTAGGGATGCCTCCAATTGCTTATGCTTATGCATAACCTGATTCATTGCCATTATCAGCTCCGGCGTGTCACCAATGGGACAGCAGGAGGTTAATTCATAATTGGTCATTTCCTGCTCCCAAAGTGACAGCTCCTCTATTAGGTGGCTAACCTGTTTTCGGTAAGCATACAGGCGAACCGCTAGCATACCAACGACAATTAGCAATATAGTAATCAATCCCCACAACATACACGTTACCTGCTTCCTTCATTATTTTACATCTGCTGTTTTAATATGAAAAACACCAGCAGCTAAGGCTGCTACTATCCAAAACACTGTTGCTGCCAGTCCACGCATAACAAAGCCATGGTCTATGCCACTAATACTACACCCGGAAATCAAATTGCATATCCAGTAATCAGAAGTTTTGAAATCTATGTTAATAAAAGAAAGTATGGCATCAAAACCAATAAAAATGAACTGCGCCAGCATTATCAGACCTAAGCTAACCGACACCGAAATTCCAACACTTCTGCTCACCTCTCCCACCAGAATAACCAGACTTACAAAGGCAATTTCAAATAACAGCTGCATCCCGCCATATTTACACAGGCTCTGCACAAATTCTGCATTCAAGCCTTCCGTTCCCATAAACAAAAGCCCACACAGTAAGGTAACAAGCAATATCATTAAAAACATAATAACAGCTGCTAAGATGGTAGCTACATATTTTGCGAAAAAAACTTTCTCCCTTGCAAATCCCTTTCCAATAATATTTTTTATTGCTCCATCTCCATATTCCCCAGTCACATAAATACTGGCAAATATAGAAAGGAAAATTCCTGCAACAGCAGAAAGCATCATCTCCTCCATATCAATAATTTCAAGTGTTTCTTCAGCCTCTGCCTCTACCACCAGTACACCCGTCTCAGCCTTAGTAGTCTCCTTTTTCTGCTGTTCATCCGCTAGTTTCAAACAGCTATACATAAAAATAATAAAGATAATTACAGCGATACAACATATAAAAAAGCTTCTGCTCTTATGTAATTTAAATAATTCACCATTTAATAAATTATACATTCTATTCCCCTCCCAGCAAATCCATAAAATAACCTTCTAAATCCTGTCCGGCAAGATAGCTTTCCCGAATCTCTATGCCCTCTGAAAACAAGGTTCTATTTATCTTTTCCGCTTCCTCAAGATGTTCAAATACCCGTAAAATTCCATCCTCTGGTACATCATAATTGGTAATCATAAGCTGCTCTTCCAGAATTCGGACAGCATGTGCCGCATCACTTACCACTAACTTCTGGCAACGCCTGCAACGCTCCGCCAATTCTCCCGCATCAAATTCCTCTTGCAAAATACCATCCCTGATAATTCCATAACGGGTTGCGATTTTGGAAAGCTCACCTAAAATATGGCTGGATATCAAAATAGTAATGCCCTTCTCCTGATTCAGTTTGAGCAAAAGCTCCCGAACCTCCTTAATCCCCGCAGGGTCTAAGCCATTAATCGGCTCATCTAATATAAGAAAATCTGGATTTCGTAACAGGGAAATGCCAATTCCAAGTCTCTGCTTCATTCCCATCGAAAAATTCTTTACCTTCTTCCTTCCGGCATCCAAAAGCCCGACAAACTCCAACATATCTCCCACCGCATGCCTATCCGCTATGCCAAAGCTTCTTCTTATGATTTCCAGATTGTCCCTCGCCGTCATATTCGGATAAATCCCGGGGCTTTCAATCAATGTTCCAATACGTTTTCTCTGCCGCTCCAATGCCTCTGAGCCGAATAGCTTAAGACTTCCTTCTGTAGGTGCAGCCAGTCCTGCCACCATACGCATAAATGTTGTCTTCCCGGCTCCATTTCTCCCAATAAAACCATAGATATCCCCCTCCTTCACATGCATACTGACATGATTTACAACCTTGCTTTTCTGATATGCCTTAGTCAGGTTATCCGTTTGTAGCACATAATCCATGTTATTCCCTCCTCGTTTGATTGTAAAATCAGTATAACAGGGTATATTTTAGAAACCTTAGGAAAAGTATAAAGAAAATATAAAGAAGCTATGTTCCTCTATTGAAGTTTTACTCCATCTTAAATCCGATACCCCACACCGTTTTAATATAGTTCTCCCCCTCATTTATCTTGGCAAGCTTCTGACGGATATTGCTGATATGTACGTTTACTGCATTCTCCTCTCCCAAAAACTCTTCATTCCATACGGATTCATAGATATTATTTTTTGTAAATACCTTTTCAGGATTCGTCATCAACAGCTCCAAAATAAGATATTCCCGCTTGGTAAGGATAAGCTCTTTTCCAGAAACTGTAACCCGATAATTCTCTGGCTCCATTATGATATCCTTATAGGTAAGAAGCTCCTGTTCCTCCTTATCCTGCCCTGCTGATATTTCTTCCTTAGCCTTATGCCTTAGCACTACTTCAAGCCTTGCCAACAGCTCCTCCGTATCAAATGGCTTTACCATATAATCATCCGCCCCTGCACGAAGCAGTGTCACCTTGGTTGTAACCGCTTCCTTTGCAGAAGAAACAATCACCGCAATATCGGGATAGCACTCCTTGATATGGGAAAGCAGCGGCTCACCATCCATTCCCGGCAGCATCAAATCCAAAATCACTGCCTGCGGCATTCTCTGCTCTATCAAAAGCCAGCCCTCCGTGCCGGAAAATGCCTGTATCACATCATATTGATGTGCAGTTAGCAAATCGGCAAGCATCTGATTGATATCATTATCATCCTCTACAATCAAGATACAATTATTCATTCTCATTCCTCCTATGCCCCTTCTTTCTAACATACAAAATGATGCATCCTGCTACAAAAGACACCAGGCTAATCGCGATATCCTGCGGCACTTTCTCAGCTATATTCGAAGAATCAGAAAAAGTAACCTTGTTATTATCCGCACTAACCCATATAGTAGTTTCCCCTTCCTTCCTAGATTCAACCTGTTCCTCAAATAGCTTCACATATTCCTCACCATCGATGTACCAGACCACCTCAAAATTATATCTTGCAACCTTCTGATGGTGTCTGTAGGCAAATACCTCTTCTACATTACGTACCTCACCAACGGTTTCAATATAATCCTTCACCTTACCAGAACTTTGATAATTATAAATACCAGCAAATAAAAATGTACCAGAAATAATAAAACACACCCAATGTGGTCTCGTTGTTAATAATTCCATTAATTCACCCTCTCTTCAACTTTAATATCCGCAGCATTTTTTTCTGTTTTCAAATCATTAATAATCCACAAATAATATATTTTTCCATTCTGGGAAAATTCAATAACATCGTCTATCCCCTGTCCTTCAATCATGATATCTTTAATCTGTTCTCTATCTGAAACTCCCCATGCTGGAAGTACACTATATGATTCTCCAATTTTAATAATATTTTTATAAGTCTTTTTTGTACTACAGCTCAAGTCACATAATACTGTCTCCTCCCAGCTATACTCCTTCGTTTGATTTTCCCCATGAAAAATTAAATTTCGCCTCCCCAAATAATAATAACGCTCTTCCCGGATTAAAAACTCATATCCCTTCACTTCATTCTCTGCCAGCATAAATACTTTTGCCACATTGCCCGTCTCGCTCTTATAAAGTAACTTTTCCTTACCAGAGCCCTCAGCCACCACATTCATTGCACGTTCCAGGGATTCATAGCTTTTCCTTTCTATGTCACGAGTATAAAAAAAGGAATTTATATTATTCCCATACAGTATATTTTCTGGGTCATATATACCAGATAATTTAAATATAACAGCTACTATTCCAATCACTACCAAAATGATTCCTACTATAATAACTATATTTCTTTTTTTCTTCATAGTCTTTCTCCAAATCTTATTTTAATAATCTGTATATGATTTAGCATGACAGCTCCTTATCCATACTCTTTCTCATAACATAGTTTGTCAGACAAATTCCTTTTCTAATAACCTGCTGCTCCTTAATAATCTCATATTCTCTGTGAACAAAGAAAGATTTTGCCGTAATGGAAGCGTATGTAATAATCCTATTTACTTCCACCCCGCCTTCCAGCTTATCACAAATAGCACCGCCAATCCCCTGTCCTTGATAATCCTTGTGAACATATAGCCTATCAAGATATCCTGATGCATCGATATCCCCAAAACCAACTATGATGGAATCCTTAACAGCAACGATCGTATTATGTGCCAAAAAGGACTGATTCCATTCCTCTAAATCAACGTTCCCCGTTGCCCATGCTGCTAACTGCTGACTGGTATAATCTCTCGCATTTATCGTATGAACCGTATGGTAAAACAGCTCTGTTATTGGTTTACAATCTGATGGTATATACTTTCTAATCAGCACATTTCTTCCTCCTCATAATTTCAATCACACAATGCCATCCCCAAAACTTATGTCTATTCTTTTGATACCTTCACCAGCAATTATTACGATAGATAAAAACGGGTATGTTTTCTATTGCCACTTATCCGCCATGGTATAAAATTCAAAATATAACCCCTTCTTTTTCATCAGCGCATCATGGTTTCCTTCCTCCACAATGCCCTCCTGTGTAAGCACCAGTATCCTGTCAGAATTTCTGATACTGGATAATCTGTGGGCAATCGTCAATGTCGTCCTGCCCTTCGATAGTTCTGCTAAAGACTTTGCTACCTCAAACTCACTTTCATTATCCAACGCAGAGGTTGCTTCATCCAAAATCAGAATCTGAGGATTCTTCAAAAATACTCTTGCAATACTGATACGCTGCTTCTGCCCGCCGGAAAGCTTCACACCCCGCTCCCCAATATAGGTATCATATCCATCCTTCAATTCTTTGATAAATCCATCTGCACCCGCAAGCTTCGCGGCTGCAATCACTTCATCCTTCGATGCCCCCGGTTTACCATAGATAATATTGTCATATACCGTTCCGGAAAATAGATATACATCCTGCTGGACAATTCCAATATGCTGCCGTAAGCTCTTTAATGTAAACTCTTTAATATTTCTTCCATCCAGACTAATACAACCAGAATCAATATCATAAAACCTCGGTATCAGATTACAAAGTGTCGTCTTCCCTCCACCCGATGGACCTACAATTGCAACCTTTTCTCCCGCCTGAATCGAAAGATTCAGATTGGTAAACACCTCATTATGGTCATCAGGATATTCAAAGCTCACATCCTCAAAGGTAATATTGCCAGAAACCTTGGTAAGCTCTACCGCCCCCTCTTCATCAAATATATCAATATCCGCATCCATAATCTGCAAGAAACGCTCAATCCCCGTCATTCCTCTCTGGAACTGCTCTGCAAACTCAATAATACGCCGAATCGTAGCAATCAGTGTGGTAACGTAGAGCATATACGCCACCAAGTCTCCCGGCTGAATCAGTCCCTTGACCATAAAGATTCCCCCTCCGATGACAACAGAAAGATACATCACTCCATCAAACATTCTGGTCGTTGTCTGAAAAGCCGCCATATATTTGTAGGTCTCTTTTTTTATCTCAAAAAATTGCTGGTTATCTTCGGAAAACTTCTCATTTTCCATCTCCTCATTGGTAAATGCCTTAACAACCTTCTGTCCCAATAAACTATCCTCAATACGGGCATTCAATTCCCCAATCTGATATCTTTGTTTTGCAAAAGCCTTCTTCATTTTCTGATTCAATATCATACAGGTCACAAACATAATTGGAACAATAAGAAAAATAATCAATGTAAGCCAGATATTAATTCCTGATAAAATAATAAATCCTGCTGCCGCTTTAATTGCCGCAATAAAAAATTCCTCCGGACAGTGGTGTGCAAATTCCGTCACATCAAATAAATCATTGGTAATCCGCCCCATAATCTGTCCTACCTTCGTATTGCTATAGTAGGTATTGGAAAGCTGCTGAAGATGGGAATATGCATCTCTCCTCATGGTGGTCTCAATTCTTGCTCCCATCACATGTCCCACATCCGCCATATAATAATTGGCTATACTATCTACAATACGCAAAACAAAATAGATGCCGCCAAGCAATAAAACCGTACGGATAGATAATGCCGCTAAATCCCGCATTCCCTCATTGGTAATATACCTCATAATAAGGGGCAGCACCAGTTCACATACTGTTGTCAGCGCAGCACAAAATAAATCCAGGGCTACCGTTTTAGCATGTGGCCTATAATATGGCAAAAATCTTTTTAATAACTCTGTTGTCTTATATTCCCTTGTATCCATTATTTTGTCTGCTCCTTTTTATTATAGAGATTGGGTAATTGTGAAATTGTTATTCACCAGAATTTTTACCGTTTCACCTTATATCTATCTTCAAATTCATTTAATACTTGTTTTAACCCTGTATCCAAAATATTCATTCCTGTATTAAAAATATGTTCTGGAATTTTCTTATAATATGCCTGAGCAATACCACCAGTCATACAGGCAATAGTATCACTATCCCCTCCAACAGATATTGCTTTACGAATAGCATCCTCATAGCAATCTGATTCAAAAAAGGCTTCCAAAGCAACCGGAACTGTATAGGAAGCTCTACTGTCAAACACATAGTCTTTTCGTATTTCATCTAATGTAGCATCCAACGAATAAGAAAATTGTTTGATAATCCGCTCCTTAATTTCCTCTTTGTCACAATCCTTTCTAGCCAAAAAAATAGCTACTGCTATTGCCGAAGCTCCCGTGACAGCTTCTGAATGATGATGGGTATAATGGCAGCTACTTTTTACTTCTTTTAAAATAGTAGAGATAGATTCAAAAGCATAGCCAACTGCACTGATACGCATTGCAGCCCCATTTCCATAACTCTTTTGTACATACAAATCGTTTGATAATGCCCACTTAGAAAACATCTGTCCAAATCCCGCATTGGAATATCTTCTATAGTACTGCTTATACCACATTGCATAACCCTTGCGTGAACTCATTTTTGACATCTCCTGATTGAGAATTTTTTGTGCAACAGCCACCGACAGTACGGTATCATCTGTAAATGTGCTGCCAGAAGGAAATAAATCAAACTCCTCGGATTTGACATTATGCCATTCGTAAGTAGAACCGATAATATCCCCTAATACTGCTCCATACATAACTATCCAACCCTTTCTGCGTTTCCTTTCCATCACCCGCTATATATAGCATAACACACTATCCATTTCCAATAAAATTCCCAAAAGCTAATTTCCATCAATCAAAAAACTTAGCTGTCTCTCTTTTAAAGACTTGACTTTCCTCTCACTAATTTTGTCCTCCTTTGTAAGCCCCCTGCAAAGGATAGGGGATGTCGAATCATAGCAAGCACAATTTTTCATAACACTACCCTGGCTATAATTGGCATAACAATACCTACAGCCACTTTTACAGGTATTATACATTCCTATATCTATACTCTCCACACAGCCACATTCTGTCCTCTGGTTCCTGTCCCTACCCACATGTAATTGATAACCAGTAATCTCTTCTATCAGTCCTTTATCAATACAGCAATTATGTTCGATACCACAATGAGACAACTCCATCGTTTCAGCACAGCTTGCAATTACCATTCTATTCTTAGCTGCTATCATACTCAATTGTTCAGCAAACCCATAAAGCTCCTGCTCACCAATCTCGTAAGTCTTCATAGACTCCATCGCTTTTTTATTCTTAGCATACAAATCTACAAAACTGATTACGCATTTATCTGTATATCCATTTAACGCACCCGCAATCTGTTCAAATGCCTTTAAATGATACTCCGGTGTATATGTCTTCGTAAACAAAATAGGGTCATACCGCCATATTACCCTCTGCCTCCCTATTTTATCCGAAAGCCTTTGAAATATGGGGAGCATCCGTTCTTTTTTATGTGGAAGGTTAGGCTCTATTTCCTTTCCATAACCAGTTAAAGTAAACTGGAAATAATAAGGATACTGTGCTATTCTATCTAATCCGTCAAGCATCGGCTCCGGATTTTTCGTCCAGAATACAATACAATCCACTACATCGGGAGATAAATCTATTTTACTAATCTGATGTGCATTCATCGGATTTTGTACATATACAAAGCCTTCCTTGATTCTGTTGTAAAACCATTCTGAATAATAGTTTGGTATATCTGTTCTGCGACTTACACTTAAAATCATGGTGATAGTATCCTTTCACGAAGCATTTCCAATGAGTAATAACAATACAAATCTATCATCAAGCCTATTGGGTATTTACTGCTAACCACGAACATAGTATAACAATATTTCCTAAGCATTTCAATGCAGTGTTTCCTTACGCCAGAACATTCCCTGCAGACAAAAAATAAAAAATAGCTAATATCCCGATTATATGATAAGATGTTGCCAGGGTCAAAAAGGTCAAAAAGCCGCTCATGCTTGCATGACAAGGCTTTTGAACTTGGGACCCGCCAAACATGAGAAAGAAGCAATGAAATAATATAACGAGGAACTATTATGACAGAAAAGATAACTATATATGTAGATGCAGATGCCTGTCCCGTTGTTCAGATTGTAGAGGAAATTGCCCAGAAATATGATGTGCCAGTAACACTTCTCTGTGATACCAACCATGTGCTAAGCTCCGATTATAGTAATGTTAAAATCATAGATGCAGGTGCAGATGCGGTAGATTATGCACTCATTCGACTATGTCATGCGGGAGATATTGTCGTGTCACAGGATTATGGGGTTGCAGCAATGGCACTTGGGAAAAAGGCTTATGCCATTCACCAGAGCGGTAAATGGTATACCAATCAAAATATCGATACCATGCTTATGGAACGACATTTGTCAAAAAAGGAACGCAGAGGCAATTCGAGACATCATCTAAAGGGGCCAAAAAAGAGGACGGCGGAGGATGATGTGCGTTTTAAGGAAAGCTTTGAGAAGATGGTGAAGAAGGCGCTAGGCAGTGCTTAATAAATGATAGCTTATTAAATCCTTAAAATCAAAATTATTCTTATTCTGATTTTTCATAGGCATCACCCATTCTATCAAGAATAGAGGTCAATACACCCTACAACACGATTGCTCCATAATAAAATTCTACTATATTCTTTTAATTATGATAATTTATATATACTCAATATAGCTATAAAAACAAATTCATTGATAGTTTATAAACAATATCTAAATAGCAATAAAGCACCTAAACATGCGAACTTTAATCAAAGTATACTCATATTCAAAAATTCGTTAATCATTTTGCATACTACAAAAATAAAATAACTTATACACTTATCATTCCATTTATTTTTCTATAATGTGTATAATAAATTTTATAATTACCATAAATCTTTTATTCTGTAGCCGTTGACGTCTCTTATCATTTATACTAACTTGTGGGATACTTTACAACAATAATTTCTTCAAGCACAAAATATCTTTAAAAATATTTTGATTCACATTCTAAATACTACCATCTAAAACAAAAATTATTCATTATTACTCTTTGTTTCTAGTTTATCCTTTATAACACGACACCTAGCAGCATTTTTAAATAAATTCGCCGGATAGGCATCGGGATACAATTCATTCTTTACAATAATAATTTTATCAATTAGCTTCTCATTGAGTTCCTTTATTTCAACTAATATTTCCGGTGTCAGTTCAAAATATTTAATTGAAAAATCTCTATATTTTTCTTTTAGTACTTGGAAAATCATATGTAAAATAAATCTATTACCATGAACGGCAATTAATCTTCTTGCTCCTTCACTGTTTGTCTGTATTCTAATATTATTCTCTTCAAATTTTCTATATATGCATACACAATTCCAAGCTAAATATGCAGTTAATGATGAATTAAATATCGACACATAGGGCGTTTTTTTTATATCTTCAAAAATACTACCATAAGCACGTTTAATACTAGCAGTCACACTTATATCAGATAAATAACATCCCACTGCTATTGTCACATCATCAATACTACATGCTTTACTGTTGGCTGTATTATATTTTCCATCTTTATAAAAATAATCAATACCATCCATTGATAAATCTCTTCGCAAATTTTCTTGAAATAAGTCCATTGATACAAAGGCTTTATTTTCTATTCTATTTTGCGTGTTCGAAAGTTTAGTTATATCATTCCCAAAATCTTCATCAGAATTTTCCAATGAAATGATATTAACCATAACTTTGGCTTTATTAATTATATCTTCATTCCCTATATAACATTCGCCGATACTTCCAGTTGTCTGTGCACCATTCACAATACTCACACCTTCCAAATGAAACAAACCTGTATCTCTATCCGCAGAATGAGCTAATTTCCTTGTTACCTTCTTGGAAATTAGTTTAATTCCATTGTTATAATAAATAAATTTTTCAGGTTCTTCCATCAATGTTTTTATCATACCCTTATTTACCTCTGTATCCCCTTTAAAAAAACGTATATTTTTATCAAGTAATGAATTTCCATATTGTTTCCACCATTCAGCTATTTGTCCTGCATTAACCATACCATAATAACCTCTATGCGTTCCATCTGCGTCAGAAATTATTCCCCAGTTATTTATCAAAACATCATCTATTAAAATATCTTGATCACTTGCTGGATGTGCCATAAATTCATAAATATCATTTAAAAAAATCGTTTCATTTGTTAATAATTCACTAATTTCATCATTAACGTGTGACTCTAGTCCTAGAATTGCATCCTCTGACTCTTTGGGCAGAGCTTGATTAGATGTATAGATTACTATCATCTTTATTTTAAATTCCATATCTAACAACGCAGATTCAATTTCACTTTTTTTACTTAATATTTTTTCGTTAACATCATCAAAATCAAAATTTATTATTTTATTAACTCCATTAACAAATTTTAGCGTATCTCCCTGTCTAATAGTTCCTCTTCCATCTTTACTCCATTTTGCTTGAATCAAATAAAGAGTTTTACTATCTTCATCCTTGTATATTGCATCTATCCCACAATCTTTCATTCCATCAGTTATTGCATTTGCTGCAATTTCTGCTTCAATACCACACCGCATAACCAATGAATACGCCGCAAGTTGCCGACTCACAAGCTTATTTTTATAATTCTCAGAAATATTAGCAGTATTTACATCTGACATATTGATATTATTCTCAAACATTTCCTCTAGCTTTGCCTGTATTCTCTCCACCTGTATACTCATTCTTTTGCCTCCTATCTAAATACATTTTCCATTACCCCATTCTCCATATCATCAATACTATAAATCGTATCCATGACCTCGAATGTTTCTCTCAAATTACCTCGTGCACTCTTCCAACCAGTTCCATCTGTAAACCAGACAAATGTAAAGCCTTCTATGGTATCTGCCTCCTGTGCAAGCATCTTATAACTCCTTGCAGTTTCATTCAGTTTAGAACCACTACTTGCATAAAAGTTGGTTTCAATACCATAAATCATCTTATCTGTTTTAATCACGAAATCAAATCTTTTCGCCACTTTACCAGCATTCGACAATGCTGACAAATCAATATCCCACCTTCCTTCAATGTCATTTAAATACATTTCCTTAAAGTAATCCACATCCTTTTTAAATCCGGCTGCCACTATATACTTCTCAACCAAATCTTCCATCTGGTGACCACCACGGTTCTTGCGACCATTGGAATCAAGTCCGGTTTCGATACCAACAGCATAATCCACAAGATTGTTTACAAGATGATTAGCAATCAAATCAAACAATCCAGTCTTACGCATAAACATTTTATACTGTTCCACGCTATAATTCATTTCTTTAAAATTATACAAAAAAGCCCCTTCCTCATCCTGAGCATAAATTTCATATCCCCTTACTGCAAGAAGTAATGGAACACATGCTAATGTCTCTGGATACTTTTTCACTATTTTTTCGAAATCATCCTCAATAGTGGGAGAACCAATCAGAGAATTCAAGATATTCAATTCTACTTTGATTTTTTTCACATTTCTTATCACTTTTTTGAAGTCAATATAATAGTCATAACTCGATATACTTTGTCTAAATTTACTCAACCATTTGTCAAAATCTCTATTAATCATTTGTTACTTTCTCCAATCTTCTTTTGGATATCTCCAAGTATTCTTCACTCACATCTATTCCAATAAATCTTCTACCAAATCGTACTGCCTCAACACCAGTAGTTCCTGATCCACAAAACGGGTCCAATACTACTTGTCCTTCCTCTGTCGATGCTAATACAATTCTCTTAAGCAAATACTCTGGCTTCTGCGTCGGATGCTTTCCCTCTGTTTTCTCTGATGGCTTAGTAAGTGCACCAGTCCATACATCCTTCATCTGCTTGCCACCATTCATTTCTTTCATTTGGTGATAATTAAAAAGATGTCGGGACTTCTTCTCATCCTTCTTTGCCCATAAAATGGTTTCCGTAGAATGTGTGAAGCATCGACATGCTAAGTTTGGCGGTGGATTGGTTTTCTGCCATATTATATTGTTGATTATCTTAAAACCTTCCTGCTCCAAAGCCATACCAATCGAATAGATATTATGTAAGGTTCCTGATATCCAAATCGTACCGTTCGGCTTTAGTATTTCCTTACACAACTTAATCCACATTCTGTTAAACTTATGTTTTTCTTCCACCTTGGTTCCACTTTCCGAAAGCTTATCCCATGAGCCTTTATTTACCGAAACCATCTTTCCGCCCTGACAAGTAAAACCATCATTACTTAAAAAATATGGAGGGTCTGCAAATATCATATCTACAGATTCAGGTTTCATTTTTGTTAAAATTTTAAAAGAATCACCACATATTAGCTGCAATTCTTCTGTTTCGAAATATAATGGCACTTTCTTTATAAATAAGTTTTCCATTAATCCGGCTCCTTTAATAGTTGCATATTATTATTTCCTCACCCACTCTGTTAGTTGCATCCGAATTAATCATGCGTTTTACACTCACAACATCCATTCTATAATCTTTATTGCCATATAACTCATTTATCAATTCTGTATTATGATTGGTAAGCATACAGTAACAGCCCCTAGCTGTCAAATCATCATAAAGCTTTGCCAATCTCTTATGACTTTCTATATCAAAACCTTCTTTTGTATATGACTCAAAGGATGTAGGATTTAGAGGAGCGTATGGACTATCGAAAAAAATAAAATCTCCCTCTTGAGCATTTTTACATGCTGTTTCAAAATCCCCTTCCACAATGGTTATCTCTTTTAAATATTCTGATACATTCATAATAATATATTCATCAACTGATGCCCTACGGCTATTATTATACGGAACATTGAAAAGTCCCTTACCATTTACCCGATACAAACCATTAAAGCAATGCTTATTTATAAAAACAAATAAAGCTGCCAATTCCACATCATACTCTGATTTCATCAACTTATCATTGTAATGCTCTCTAAGAGAATAATAATATGCTTTACCATCCTCCCACATTTCTTCATCAAGACTGTTAACTGTCTTTAAAAATGCTTCTGGCATATTACGTATCTGTTTATATGTATTGATCAATGCCCTATTAATATCATTGATCAATGCTTTGGCAGGTAACAATTCAAATATTACCGCTCCTCCACCTACAAATGGCTCATAATAATGATTATATTTTTCAGGCATTCTCTCCCTTATTTGTGGAAGCAACTGACGCTTTCCACCAGCCCATTTCACAAAGGGAGCCACACTTGAATTACCCATCCTGATTCCTCTTTCTCCATATCCACAAAAGGACAATCTTTTACATATTTATTATACTTGCAAACATATAAAATAACAACCTCTACTTTCACTCTTTGTAAATTAATTTACTTCTGAAACACGAAAATGTACTCATGTGCCAGAAGTAGAAAATTATTGTTCTGCTTCTTCCAATAATCCGTAGAACGACAATTATGTTGTTCTTTAATGATAATCTCTTTATTTACAAAACCTGCCTGCAAAAAGCATTCCATTGTACGAAAACCTAAAGGAACTACATTTCCACATTTTCTTACATCCCCCATCATTACAGCACACATCTTTCCCTTTTTCAATACCCTGTATGCTTCCACAGCTACCTTTACCATTTTTTCTAAAAACTCATTTACCTCAAGTAATGAAATATCTCCATCTATTTCCTTGCTATATTTAATAATATTAGAATATGGTGGATGAGTACAAATAAAGTCAATACAATTATCCCTGATAAAATGTAAATCTGTTGCACTACCATTTCTTATAAATATTTTTGAATTGGTCCCACATAGGAATTGTAAATTTGTTTCAGAAATTGAAACGGATTGCGGATTGATATCAACACCTACCGCATTTCGATTGAGCAGCTTTGCCTCTACTAAGGTTGTTCCACTACCCATAAATTGATCTAAGATCCAGTCTTCTGGATTAGAATAGCGAAGTATCAAATTTCTTGGCACATAAGGTGACCAATTTCCTCGATACCTGCCTGAATGCGTTGCATAGCTTCCTCTGTCTGGAAATGACCAGACTGTCGTTTCTTCAAGCTTAAAATTATTAGGTTGTAAACTTATAAGACATTCCTCCTTCTATCTCCATTGATTGAAATATTCCGAAACACCCACAATACCTTTTAACATGAATGCTCTTATAACATCATTCTTCAATTTGTTTTTCTTCTTGAATTAATTGCATTGTAGTTATTCCTTCCATTAATGATACGAACAATTTTACATCACTTCATCAAAAATATCCATATATTTTTTCTTTCACTATAAGTGAATTTATATAAACTCAATCTTATGCGATAATATTCACAAATAGTGAAAGAGGTATTTTTATGCATTTCGACAATGATACTGACCTGTATCGTGTAATAGGTACAAATATAAAATATTACAGAGAACAAGCTAAATTAACTCAAGTCCAGCTTGCAGAGCAGGCTAAAATCAGCATCAGCTATCTTTCCAAAATCGAAGCATCCAGATGCAACAAAAGTCTTTCTATATCGGTACTAAACCAAATTGCAAATGTACTTGGTGTTGAAATTAGCGAATTTTTTAAGGAGGGATGACTTATATCAAGAACCCCAAACCGATTCGGTGGTGGCGCCCGAACCAATCAAAATGGATTACACTTTGAACAAACCACTTCTTTAAATGATGCCCTTATCAGGGCTGGCTACCATGTGGACAACCATGTAGTATATAAAGAAAATATAAAAGTTGGGATGTCTGTACCCCAAAAACGCCTATATACATATTTTTTAAATCCACATGGAATCTTTTATTATGATTATAATTCAAAAGAATGGCGCCCCGATGAAGCCTTTATCAACTTTGAGAATCAAACTGCATATATTATCGAAAAGAAATTTCAAAATTGTGCTGGATCAGTTGATGAAAAGCTTCCAAGTTGTCACTTTAAAAAACTTGAATATCAAAAACTGTTTCATCCACTGCAGTTTGATGTTGAATTTATCTATATATTCAATGATTGGTTTTTAGATAACAAATACCGAGATACTTTAGATTATATTACACAAATGGGATGCTACTACTTCTATAATGAAATTCCTTTAGATTTTCTTGGGTTGTAGCAGCACATTAACTAAAAATTGTAAAATGCATTGAAGGAAATTACAAACAGCAATATTAAATACCACCAGTACCTCATAATAAGAAGTTCACTTCCTACACAAATTGAACACGTTGAAGCTTTACAAATCCCCACAATAATGCTATAGTATTAGAAAAGGAACAACCGCCCACAAGGGGTTGACCAATAAGATTAGTTTACAAAACCGCCCTTACTCGCCAAAGTACAAGGGTGGTTTTGCTATGTAGAACTACTTACAAAACGTAAAAACGAATGTAAGCAATGCCAGAAGGAATAGACCAAAGGTCATTAAATCCTTAAAATCAAAATTATTTTTATTCTGATTTTTCATAAGCATCACCCCCATTCTATCAAGAATAGAGGTCAACTCACCCTGCAACACGATTGCTCCATGAACAGATTCTACCACATTCATATAGCTCTGACAACTTATATAACCCCACAAGGATACCCATATATTCACAAAGCGTCCCACATTGAACACCATTAAAAAACCCCCGAAAACACAAGGTCTTCGGGGATTGATAATCTTTTCCAATATTCGCTTGAACTATCTCTTACTAAACTCCAAAATCCCATCTTATAAGCATTTCAAGACATTTTGTAAGCAACCTGTAAGAAGTTCAATTCTTATACAAATTGAACATGTTGAACCTTTACAAATCCCCGCGATAATGCTATAGTATTAGAAAAGGAACAACCGCCCACAAGGTGGGTTGACCGGATATTAAAGTAGCAATGCCACCCTTAACCGTCCAAAGTATCAGGGTGGTTTTGCTATGTAAGGCTACTTACAGAACGTAAAAACGAATGTAAGCAATGCCAAAAGGAAAAGACCAAAGGTCATTAAATCCTTAAAATCAAAATTATGATTATCTTGATTTTTCATAAGCATCACCCCCATTCTATCAAGAATAGAGGTCAACTCACCCTGCAACACGATTGCTCCATGAACAGATTCTACCACATTCTTATAGCTCTGACAACTCATATAATGCCCATACAAACATTAAAACAAACTACTCGAGATTTCTACCCACTAAAAAACACCGCCTTATATGACAGTGTTTTTTTACCTTATATTCGTTTTATTCAGTTTTCATCTAGTTCATCATTGAAGTATTCCGCAAATTCTTCCTTCGCCCATTCCGGGGCATCATCCTTGATGCACCACTTTTCAGCCTTTGGGTCAATATACCAATATTGATATCCTTTTGGTTCTATCATATCACCCATGTCGTTTCATCCTTTTTATTATCCGATTTTCAAGTAATTATAACACGAATCACTTATGCCGTACAACTCATACCCATATATCCACGAAAATGCATTCGTTGATAAAGTGTAAAGGTAAAGAAAAATACCTCCTAAATGACGGTGTTATCATACGTTTATTTTATGTTCACCCAAATCACTAATGATCATTGTTTGGATTTCATCAAGGTTTCCTTGAATTGGGCATCATTAAAAAGGCACGTACAACTTGCATTTTTTTGTAAGTGTGGTATAAACTAATTAAGCAAAGACCATTTCCTGCCCCCCATTTGTCCCGATTAAATAAATCGGTGACCGGGCGGGAAGAATGGATGAACATTGGGAAGACGATGGGGCATTTAGTGTGTTTGAACGTGTTTTTGACGTAATTGATAATGCTGCAAGTGCAAAAATCAAATTACTTGGTGAAGATGAATCTTGCGAACAAATAAGCTCTGTTCTGAGCAATGATAGTATGACAGCAACAGAAAGGGCAAAACAGTTGTTGGGAGAGATACGAAAAAATGGTTAGAGTCAGATTTGACAAAACATAAAATATACAAAAAATCAATAATAGGTACTGCATAAAACTGCAATACCTATTATTTTTATATTCAAGAATCAATAGCATCAAGCCAGTTTTGAAATTCGCCTTTTAGAGCCATTCGAGCATATTCTAATGGATTATCTAGTGCTAAAGCATCTAAACAATGTTGTGACCAAGGGGGTTGTTTTTAATCCTCTTTCTGCCTTATTGCAGTCAATTTGGAATATGTACCCCTCATAAGTGTTAATTTCAATACTGTTATTTTGCATATTATACCATGCGTGTATCAAATTCATTTTTACCAGTCCTTTCATCTTTTTACAAGCATTTCAAACAGTCCGACTATATAATTTGTTATATTGTTTTTTGTTTCCCTTAACTTTGCCCTTGTTAGCACTTGTAATTTCAAGTGAAATCTTATAAACTGATATAAAAGATAAAGGTGAGTAAACTGCCATAAATTTAGTGTTTATGCGGTTTTAGCGAAATTTTGATAATAAAATGTAACAGTTATTAAATACCTTGAAAAGTCAGAAAATCAAATTCCAGTTTTTAGTTCTTCTGGAGCATCTTTTTTCAGATGCCAGTTATCAGGTTCAGGGACAAAATATGGGTCTGTCCCAAAATGTAGGCATACTCTGTGATATATTAATGCACTCCTTCCGCAGCTGCATTCATCTGCTCTTCAACCGTTGTCCGCAAATGTTCAGTAACACCATCTAAATCCATATTATTGTTAATGCTATTATTGTTGGTTTGATTAACAGTAATAGATGCAGTGGTATACCGGTTCGTCACGTCCCTTTCAGCAATATCATGTAGATACTTCAAGTTTTCGCTGGATATATCCAGTGACTTTGCCGCTTTCTCTGCACTATCTGCTGTTTTAGCAGTATTAGCAGCGGTTGCAGCAGTATTGTTGTTCCCGTTTGCTAATGCATCAGCATAATCCCTTTCATTAAGAGTTGAAATTTCAGATGCTTTGGATGAAAACATGTTCTTTACTTTGTTTGAAACACCATCTCCCCATGCTGCACCACTTGAATATGCGTCTGCCACCCAATTTTCACCAAATGTATTAAATGTTGAATGACCTTCATTGAAAGCATCACTTATTGACTGGTAATCCCATTTGTTATTAGCTGCTTCTGCTGACCTCGCTGCATAATCATCTGCTGCACTTGTGATTCCTGAATAGTCAAATTCTATGAATGGTAAGCTGTTCAATGCTCCACATATCCCAGCTATAACGGAAAGCACTGTTGACAGTAAGTCATACCACCATGATTGAACTGAACAAATGGCATTGTGAAAAGCAGTCATAATATTTGAACCCAATGCTGCGATTGCATTACCAATTCCAAGAGCAATGTTTGCAATCTCTAAGCCTAAATTCTTAAAGAACTGAATAACCACATTTACACCACCTGTAATTACACCAAATGTAGTGGTAGCGGTGCCACCGAGGTTGGCAACGTGATTCGCAACCGCAATTACAACCGCAATTAGTGCAATAATTAGTAATATAATCCATGTCAAAGGACAAGCAAGCAAAGCTGCATTAAATCCATATTGTGCTGCGGTTGCTGTGAATGTAGCACCAGCTTCCAGTGCTAAGGAAGCAGAATAAACACTTGCTGCAAATGATCTTGCTGTGGTTATTGCAGCCGATATTGCACTAATAGTGTTATATGCTACAAGCACACTGTTATACGCAATCATAGCAGCTACAATTCCACCAATAATTGGTGCAATCATACCCCAATTATCAACAACAAAAGTTGCTATTGCACTAACAAATGAGAATATGAGTTGCAAGAGTATTACCGTAATATTTACAAAATTGGTAATGTCGGCTAATATAGAATCCAATGATATGTTTGCATTATCAGTAATATATGAGAACATCTCTTTCACTGTATCAATTAGTGGCATTATCATTGTTATAGTTGACCCTGCAAATGCACCAACTTTTGATAAGGTGTTTTCAGTCTGAACACCAAATTCTTTGATTCCGTCAAGAATCGTACCATATCCAGCATTAGATAGACTTTGATTAATACCATCAATCATATCAATAATACCCCTAGTTACTGCTGCCTTTGCGTTTGTTATGGAGGTCTCCCATGTCGCACCAGCGTCCATTGCTGCACCTGATATGTTTAATACTCCATTTGTTCCATTTTCAAATGCAGAAGAAACCGTTGTGATAAATTCCTGTGAAGAGATTTCACCTTTGGATAAACTTGTTTGGATATCTGAAACGGCCCCTCCAGTTGCTTGTGCATATATTCCTACTGCATTGATTCCAGCGTCTGTTAGACGGTTCAACTGCTCCATTTCAACCGTTCCTTTGGATAACATTTTACCAAGTGCATCTGTAACGGTTGAAAGTGTTTCATTTGTACCATCACCATAAAAAGCAACCGCATCTGCCCAATTACTAACCTCATTGACTGCGTTGCCAATTGCCATACCTCTTGTAACAAAATTTTGAACACTACTTGCTGCAACATCTAAACCATAAGCAGTCCCTGTTGTTACTTCTTTTAATTTTTCTAATGATGCAGAAGCTATTTCTGAACTTCCTGTGATTGCGGTCATTGTTCTGTTATAATTGGTCATAGTGTCCATCCGACTAATAGCAGAATCTATCTGGCCTTCTACAAGTCCAACAACAGATTGAACAACAGATAACCCCATCAGTGCCTTTACAAAGGATTGTGCATTTGATACACCCTGCTGAATTTTATTGTTGAAATTCTCCTGTTCATTTACATTCTCCCTAATAGGTGTTTCAATATCTTGCATTGCTTGATTCAACCCATTCGCGAGCATTGTAGCCTGACTAATCTGTTCAATAGTCCCATCCAGCATATTGGTATCTACAGGTTGGTTCATGGTTTGATTCATTTCATCCATGGCACTAACTGCAAGATTTACGGAATTAATAATTCCATAAAGTACACCTGTAAACTGGTCATTTAGTTGTATTCCTGTTTGAATGGATGACATTGAAACCACCTACCTTTTTTTCGATTATATTTACTGTATTCTTTTTTGACACGTCTTCTTTTTTGTTCCCATTCAATAATATCCAAATACAATCTTTCATAGGAATCCATTTCTTTTTTATAATTCGTTACTCTGCGTATTTCCTCTAAATCGGCATCAGAATATGCCATCATCCGAGGAATGAACTTTTTTAATACTTCATATAGTTCTGATTTCTTATTTAGTATCATAATTCCATCAGCTGTTAATGATGCGTGTGGATTTGAATCATCTGCTTCTGACATAAAAAATAATTCATTTATATACCCAGCTTTTACATAGTCTCTATCTACTCCCCAAAGATTTTCATTAATGATTTCTATATTAGCATTCATATCTTTAATCTTCTCCCCAATTTTTATAGTTTCCCTTTATTGAGTAACCTGAATACGGTCATAATATCCAAGACTTTGCAGTTCAACCTTCATTGCCACACTTTCAGCAAATGAAAGGTTCTCATTGCTATCCATCTTGTAAATAATAACCTGTGACCTGAACACATTAATTGCATCCTCAACTTTTTTCAGTTCATCAGCCTTTTTTTGAATGACCGGAAACAATTTCAAATATATGTCTTGTAACATTTGCTCGTTTTCTGGATTTCTCACCATTACTTTTTTAGCCAGTAAATAATATGCAAATGCAAAAACCGTTTCATTCTCAATATGAAAATTCATATCAATCAAAAATTGTCCTGTTATGATATTTCCATCATCCCCCCTCACACCATAATCAAGTTTTAACTGCTCAATACGATTAAAATCATCAGTTGTTGGGAGCGGTTCGGCAGCAGCATACTCTTGAATAGCTTTTTTCTTTTCTAATGCAAGTGTGGCTTCAGTTTCAGCAATAATCTTTTCAATTTCTTTATCAAGTTCAATATATAATTGCTTAATAATGGTAGCTTCTGCCTGTACTTTATTAGCAGCAATCTGTTCTGCATCATACTTGATTAGAATACCACCAAATGTTCCATATTCACTTGCCGATTTCTTTTTTATATCTTCTATGACCTTTTCATAACGAATCTTCGTTTGCCTAATACTCGTTATCTGACTATCAACATATTTTAGTAAATCCATTTGTTTTAACCTTCCTTTCTTGTTTTACTAAACATCATTTTACACTATATATTGTGGTTAATCAATGTTTGCAGACACCAAACCACAATATTTAGTATTTTTCTAAGATTTTTATATTTCAACTGTTATCAACTCACACCTTTATCCGACCACAGCATATAACAGTTTTATTATTCATTGATATTTTTATTCATCTACTTTCTACAATCTTATATATAGATTGGATAGATAAGTCATATTTAGTCGCAAGTTCATCTTGGGATAGTCCAGCAAAAAAATCATTTTTAATGCAGTGATTGCGTATTTCTTTTGAAGGATAACCACCACAATCTGTAATATAAATATTTTCACCTGCTAATCTGTCGACTATTTTAACAAATGAATCTGCCCCAACAATATCATATAATATCTTTAAATTCTCAGCATTTTTATTCAATGTATTAACTCTTTCTTATTCAATAATTTAGTATGCATTTCTTCAAATACCTTTAACGCTTTGCCATGAAGATGTCTTACATGAGCATAGGATAAATCAATTTCCTTGGATATCACTTTTAACCCCTTACCTTCAACATACTTCTTAAAAAGAATCTGTATGTAAAACACATTATCCAAATTATGAATTTGATTTATAATTTCATGCTTCTTTTCCAAAAAATATACTATTTCTTCATCTATCTGACTGTCTAAATCAACAATCTTTGTTACATTATCACCCATTTTATCAGTTGTTGAACTGGTTTGAACTTTTACTGGATTAAAAGATGCGGTTATGGAAGTAGCCCTGTCCAAATACATCTGCTTTTGCTCTTGAAGCTGTTTTATCTTTGACTTCATTAACTGTAATTGTGATAAATAATACTTGGCAGTCATACCATCAACTCTTTTCATTCAAAATTTGTTCCAATTCTGCAAGCTTCTTTTCATATTCATCCGTCCTGATACCGCTAAGGATAGCGTTACAGGCTAATATAATACTATTGGCACTCTTAGTGTCAAGCTCACCATTTAGAACCATATTAGCAACTCTTGCCAGAGCTTTTCTTACTGCCTGTGGTGTATCAAGTTTTAAGCATTTTCTTCTTGGCATGTAATCACCTTCCTACTCTATCAAATCATCAATGATTATTGAAATATCATTACAATTGGGATACTTTTCTTTCAATTCATCCAGTGCTTGCATCGCATCATCAACGGATACACAGCCATCACAAATTGCGTGTGTTACACCGCTACCGGGTATATCGTTCCAAATATCGCCCCTTGCAACCCATTTACCCGGTTCTGATTCTGACGGATATATAAAAGCAATTTTTAATTCGGCATCGTATTTATTTCTTGCCTTGATAATTAGTTTATCTATTGTTTTCATTGTGTCCCACCTTTCAAAAATGCCCCGGACAATCGGAGGATAGAAAGCCCGGAACATTTTATCAAATCTTAACTTTATTATCATCTAAAAAGGCATGAGTAATAACTGACTAAATAATCAATTATTCCCATGCCTTTTTATAGCTATGCCAAACTACCAAAGACTAACACCACCCCAAACATAATTGAAAGAATGGAAAACCAATAAAAGGCGGTGTGGTACTCATGCCATATTTCATCTACGCTTATTATACTATATATAGGGGGTATAGTCAATAAAAACAGCTTATTTTGTGGCATTTCCCTTGTTTCTAGGTGTGATATAAATGTGTTTATAAGGGGGATGATTATGTTTTTCATGCACTTTTGCCCCTTCTAAAACCGGATTTAATAAATCCAATATATAATCAGCCTGTGTATCATTAATCCCCGGCTGATACCTTAATGTAATTTTGATATTATCACTCATTTTATTCACCTCTCTAACATCAAACCACTTCAAATTAATACTTGAAAAATACTAACTCACATGGTAGAATATTCATGTACTTGAAAAAGGTTATGCAGATGACTTTGTTTCGCACCTTGTTGTGACTCAAAGTCATTCTTATTTTACAAAATCAACTCTGACCAAGAAATCCTTTGATGAAGTGGTAAATAACTTTTAACTGCTTTTCATTTGCTTTATCCAAAAATTCCATAATAAAATCCTTCATAATATGTCACCTACTCCTTTCTACTCTGTAAAAATAATATTGTAATCAGGTTTATCATAGTTACAATGCGGTAGTCTTGTACCCTCTGCCCTTCCATGTGAATGAATTTCCCCACAATAAGGGCATACAATATGAATCTGACGTTTACTTGTTGCTATTGGATAAATTTGCCATATACCATCCTTTTTATAATTGCGTAAGTCTTTTACCAAAATGATTCGCTTATTTTTTTCTGGATGGTATATCTTTAAATCTTCAAGATTTATTAAAAGTTTACCTGTACATACAAATGCTCCTCTCTTAATATATTTTTTAAACTCACTAAATCGCATTTTTTATCTACTCCTTTCTACTACAATATATTTATGGTTAATATCCCTTACAGCCAGTAAGGAATTTTCCATCTTGTTGCTTTAGGTAGAAGTTGGTAAAAGAAGTAGAAGAAAAACACTCTATTTCTATTATCTTTATATTTTCAACTTATGTGACACCTCTACGTTTTAATATATAAAGAAGTTCCGCTTATCTTCTACCAACTTCTACCGCCTTATAAATCAAGGCTTATCTACTTCTACTTTAACTTTTACTTGCTTCTACCATTCTTCTACAGTTGTATAAATTTGCAAGTTTTTACCGTTAATTTTTTTCTGTTTTGTTATTGTTCCAAGCGTCTTATTGATACTCTTTGAAAAAGTAATCTTTGATACAGGGTTATTAAAACCATTATCGGCACAAAATACTTGATACCGCTTATATACATCAGCAGTCGGTTCATTGATTATGCTTTCCTTTCCAACATCATCAATAAATGCAAGAATAGGGTTATTTTCCCTCTCATAGCTTTCTTTCTGCTGCTCTGACTTTACCGGAATTGTAAAAGACTTATTCTCAAGAACATCAGCAAGTCCATCTAAGGCACATTGTATGAAATATTCCACATGCTCCTGCTGCCCCAGCTTGTACCTAATAAAAGGGTCAAAGTCAGGAGTATCTTTCGTAAATTTCCCATTTAGGGGGATAAAAAGTAATCTTCTAAGAACTGCACCAGTAGGATCCTTCATGTGCGGTATATCATTTGCAGAATAGATGTGCATGGCATAGGATGCAAAGTTAATAGGGGGTTTACCCTTTTCCTCTGCTTGTACTTTCTCACCAGTGACGAGCTTCTTAAATATCGAAGCATCCGCAATATATCCATTTGATATATCATCACCGATATTTGCCAGCATACCATATAATGTAATTGTGATGAACCTGTTCCCCAAGGTTCCCATATCAGCAGCGGAGTAATTAGCTTCCCCAAGCATGCTTTCCACCATGTGGATATAGGTGCTTTTTCCATTATGCTTATCACCTACCAAAATAGCAGCCATACCACCACCAATGGCAGCAGACCGATATAAGCAAGCCCCAGCAACTTCTTCTAGTGAATACCTTATATCTGTATCACCACATGACAGCTTATCAAGCACACTGTCCACCAAATCCGATTTTGCATTAGGGTTATAATTCCAAGGTATCTTATTGGTAATTATATGTTGCGGGCTGAACTGCTCTAAACTATCAGTATTTAGATTGTACACTCCATTCTTAAATGCTATCAGATTTAGGTCCATGGTTTGCCTTTCCTCAGTACACACTACATTTAGATATTTCAATACTTCATTCCTTTGATTAGATGTCAAAGAAGATATTTCACTTACCATTGCCCTTTCAATCGCATCATAGCCGGGTACATAGATGCCATTATCATAAATATGAAGCTGTCCATTAATTTTTTTTACATGATGCTGCGTTCTGATACGCTCTGCAAATTTATCATGGGAAAACCTATTCTTAGGAAAGAAAACTGACTTCTTAAATGATTCATCTCTCAAAATCACATCCAGTTCTTTTTCTTCTAGGGGTTCTTTAAGTACATACTTGTTAATTATTCTAAATGTATCCTTAATATCATCTTCATCAAATCCGGCATTCTGCAAAGATAGGATATAAGCATACAATGTGCTATTTCTACCGTCACCTTCACCCATATTTACAAAATCAATATTGCACTTTGGTATAGGAGTAAAATATTTCGGCAATTCCTGATATGGTTGTTTGTTGTAAATTACTTCACGCTCCACACCATTGAATTTTAGGCACTCATACGGCAAAGAATACCCCGGATGGAAATCCACCACAACACCACAGGCAAGCATGACCTTATCAGCCTTCTTCAATGATGTATTACTGTTAATCATTATGGCATGGATACCCCGACCACCTTTTCTATCAGTCATAAAACAAGCCAATTCTTCCCCTCTGATGATATTCTGGAAAATCTCATTATAGAGTTCTTCATCCACATCAAAAAGTACACTATTAGGGTACATGACACCACTATAGCCTTCAGAACCATCCACTTCCAGCAAAGTCAAAAGCTGCGGATTCCTACCGGGGTGTTTCTTGCCCGGCAGATTCTCCACAAAACCTTTATAACATCCTGGTTCGTCAAAATCTATCACTTCCTTCTTCACTTCCTTTCACAAAAATTTCTATACGTTCTAACGCATATTCCCTGTCTTGGGTTACATCTTCATAGGTTGCTGCAACAACCTGTACCAATAGCAACCCTTTTATAAAAATTGTGTGTTGGGTATAAATTTATATGGCGGTTTTTATACTTCCCGCTTGTTCAATCGAATGTCAGGGAGAACAGCCCCTTATCAGATTTCACACTAAAATCTGAAAACCTGCTGACCGACAAGGGAATTTTTCAAGCGTTGCTTTCCCTAAACCGCTGGACATTTTCACCTTAAAAATGAACAAAACCTGTTAACAAACACCAAACACACAAATCTTATAAAAAGGCTGCTATTGGTACACGAATCAACTTTCTTCCATGTAAACTAACTTCTCTACAGGTACATTCAGAGCCTTTGCAATTTTGCCGATTGTTTCAGGCCTTGCTTCTTGTACCCCTCTTTTAAGCCTTGTAATAGTAATTTGAGATACATTACACTTTTCAGATAATTCTTTAGCAGAATATCCCTTGTTTGCCATAGCAATATCAATCTTCATTTTGTCGATTTTCATTATATTCACCTCGTTTCCGACAATTTAATTCTCGTTTACATGGTCATTATACGTCTTTTAATTGTCGTCGTCAATAACATTTTTAAATTTACCTTGAATTAAATTGTCGGTTGTGATAATATCTATATGTGAAAGGTGGTGAAAACTTGGATGATAACAAAATCGGTATGAACATCAAAAAATACCGAAAAGGAAAATTTACCCAGCAAGAACTTGCCGATAAAATCGGCAAAACTGAAAGTTCCATCAGAAAATATGAAAAGGGGCTTGTTACAATTCCTTTAGATGTATTATACAGAATAGCAACCGCCCTAGAAGTAAAAATTGCTGATTTAATGGGGATATCTGATTATTGGGAAGATGCAGAACAGGCAATACATGAGACAACCTCATTCAAAGATTATTTAGGTGTTTTAGGATATGATGTACATGAAAGCCCTTATAATGATAAATGGGTCATCCGTATTAAGGAATCCAATGCAGATATTTATATCAGCAATGAAGAAATGGACACATTAGAGCGTACCACCAAAGAAAACATTGATTTGAGAATCACCAAATACATGAGTGACGGAAAACATAATCAATAACGCTGACCGTTTTTCGGACAGCGGACGAAATTCGTCTCACTTCAAATAACGCTAAAAAACCGTCCCTGTTGCAGCAGGAACGGTTCGAATAGATGTAACCCATAAACCAAATAAGGAATATGCGATACTCTCAAGACAAGTACAGTATAGCACATTCCTTTGTTAAATGCACCTATTTTTAAGAAAGGAAGTGCTTATTTTTATGAAACTACCCAACGGATATGGCAGCGTTTATAAACTGCCCGGAAACAGACGTAAACCTTGGGCTGTCCGTATAACTGTATCAAGGAAAGAAGATAATGAAGGAAACATACACTGGAAATACAAATACTTGGGATATTATAAAACTCAAAGTGAAGCATTGGTTGCCTTGGCACATTACAATGAAAACCCCTATGCTATGGATTCTAACAAAGTCACCTTTGCAGAAGTATTTGAAAAATGGTCTGCGGAGCATTACCCCAAAATATCAAAATCAAATATCAATGGTTATAACGCTTCATACAAATTATGTGTTGCTCTTCATGGGATGAAGTTTAATGAAATCAGAAAAAGTCACTTACAGAATGTTGTTGACACCTGCGGTAAAAATTACCCAACGTTACGAAAACTAAAGGTTCTTTTCACCGTCATGTATAAATTTGCCTTAGAAAATGATATCTGTCTAAAGGACTACTCCCAGTATGTTAATGTTACCCAGTACAAAGACCGTAACCCCAATGCATATAACAGAAAACCTTTTGATTTTGCTGAAATAGAAACCAGTTGGAAGTGGAAGGATACTAACGAATATATCAGCGTTATCCTAATACTGATATATACAGGTTGTAGAATCGGTGAACTGCTCGACCTAAAAAAAGAAAATGTGAATCTAAATGAACGGTGGTTTGACATAACTGCATCAAAAACAGAATCTGGAATCAGAAAAGTACCAATTGCTAAGAAGATACTACCATTCTTTACATATTGGTATAATAAAAATGATTGTGAATATCTGTTGTCTACTCCTGAAGGTAAACACTTTACATATCGCAATTATTATGATTCCTATTGGAAGCCCCTTATTACCCAAATGGAACTATCTGACCACCGACCACATGACACCCGGCATACTTGTATTTCTCTTTTGACTGCTGCCGGGGTGGATGACAAAATCATCAAAAAGATTGTTGGTCATAAGGGACAGTCAGTAACGGAAACTGTCTACACCCATTTTGAAATCCAGCAGTTAATTGATGCTATTGACCTAATCTAAATAGAGAATCCCCCGGCATGGTTCCGGGGGATAGATTTTTGTTTTCTGTGTAAGCAACTTGTAGGCAACGTGTAAGCAATCCCACAAGGATACCCATATATTCACAAGGCGTCCCGCCTTGAACACCATTAAAAAACCCCCGAAAACACAAGGTCTTTGGGGATTGATAATCTTTTCCAATATTTGCTTGAACTACCTCTTACTAAACTGTGGAGCACGACGAGCCTTCTTCAAACCGTACTTCTTACGCTCCTTCATACGAGGATCACGAGTTAAGTAACCAGCACTCTTTAATACTGGACGGAAATCTGCATCTGCCTCCAACAAAGCTCTGGCAATACCATGTCTGATGGCACCGGCCTGACCAGTAAATCCACCACCCTTAACAGTAATAATCGCATCATACTTGCCTACTGTCTTGGTTGCCTCTAACGGCTGACGAACGATAATCTTCAGCGTCTCAAGACCCAAATATTCGTCGATATCTCTCTTGTTAATTGTAATCTTACCTGTACCCGGTACTAAGTAAACACGTGCTACACTGCTTTTTCTTCTACCTGTTCCGTAATATCTTTCCTTTGCCACGATTTCGTTCCTCCCTACTAGTATTTAATCTCTAACTCTTTCGGCTGCTGAGCCTGCTGCTGATGCTCTGGACCAGCGTAAACATGAAGCTTCTTAATCATCTGACGACCTAACGGTCCCTTTGGAAGCATACCCTTAATTGCAAGGTATAAAACGTCCTCTGGCTTCTTCGCCAATTTCTCTTTTAATGTAGTTTCTTTTAAACCACCTACATAACCAGAATAATTATAGTAAACCTTCTGATCCATCTTCTTACCGGTAACCTTAATCTTATCTGCATTTACAATTACTACATAATCACCAGTATCAATGTGTGGAGTAAATGTTGGTTTATTCTTACCTCTTAAGATTGAAGCAATCTCAGATGCCAAACGTCCTAATGTATGTCCTGTAGCGTCAACTACATACCACTGTCTCTCAATTGTTGATGGGCTAGCCATATAACTCTTCATGAGTGTTCCTCCTTATTCTAAATAAATGTTCCCTGCCTATCGAAATAGGCTCAATTCAATCTGCTATATATCTGCAATGTCCGAAACAGATATACCGCAATATATGGAAAACTCCTCCCGGGGCTATGGGCTGAGTAATCACACATTGTCACAGTTAAATATTATATTACACGTGTCCCCGTGTGTCAATAAGAAAAATAGATTTTTTTATCCTGTGGGTATTCAATCTCTATCAATGTCAACCCCTGTGGCGGTGCCTTAGGTCCTGCTACATTCCGGTCTCTCGCCTCCAATATTTCCTTAACATGCTCGGGAGTATAAAGCCCGGTCGCCACCCTTGCCAGTGTTCCCGCAATAATACGGACCATATTATAGAGAAATCCATTTCCCCGAACCCGCATGCAGATAATATCGCCTTCTTTTATAATAGAACAATCATAGATTTCCCGTACAGTAGAGGCAACCTGCGTTCTTGGGGTACAAAAGCTTTTAAAATCATGTTCACCGACAAGATAATCCGCCGCCTGCTGCATTTTCTCTACATCCATAGGATAATACATAAAATAAGTATAAAGCCGCCTTGTCGGGTCAGGAATCCTACGATTCAAGAAACAATACTCATAGGTTTTAATCGTATCCTGATATCTCGGATGCCAGTCAGCGCTTACTTCATCCGACTTCTGTATCCGTATATCATCGGGGAGGCGTTGATTGAGAGCGAAACAAAATTTCTCACCCGGAATCCTGCTGTTTGTATCAAACACCGCCACATTACCCAAGGCATGTACGCCAGAGTCCGTCCGGCTCGCACCAATTACCGCAATCTCCTCCCGGCACAAATCAGAAACCGCCTTATTTAATTCTTCTTCTATGGTGATACCATTACTTTGTATCTGCCATCCACAGTAATTGGTTCCATCATAGGACACAAATAATCTTACTCTCTTCATAATTTTAAGTACGCTCCCATTTATCCCTTCACCAAGCTGATGTAATAGCCGATCGGGTTTTGCAATCCTTCCCCCGCCCACTATACCAATATTTTTAGGCGATTGTGAAACCGAAATTTACAGCATCTTTAGTCATAATTATTTGCAAATTTACGCTTTTGTACTTTGCGGAGCAAAGACAACGAAGTAAATTTACAAACAATTATGACGATAATATAGGGTAAATTCCGCTTCGCAATTGCCTACAATACTTTCAATGCAATCATACCCGCCAGATAAAGCAGAATACATCCATATCCCATATAATCCCGCTTCTTATAATAAAGAGGATACAGCTTTGTACGTCCCTCTCCTCCCCGATAACACCGTGCCTCCATGGCAAGGGCAAGGTCATTCGCGCGCCGGATAGCAGAAACAAACAGTGGAATCATAATCGGCACCAGTCCCTTTGCCTTTTCTATCAGATTGCCTTCCTCAAAACCGGCACACCTCGCTGCCTGTGCCTTCATAATCTTATCCAATTCCTCTGTCAAAATAGGAATAAACCGCAGAGCAATGGACATCATCATCGCAAATTCATGTACTGGAAGATGCAGCTTGTTTAATGGACGAAACGCTTTTTCGATACCATCCGTCAACTGATTGGGTGTCGTGGTAAAGGTCATCAGAGAAGAGCCGACTACCAAAAGCACAAGCCTTGCCCCCATAAAGCCTGCATTATATAATCCCTCTTCAGACAAGGTCAAAAACTTCCATTGCCACCAGACTGTTTCTCCTCTTGTAAAAAACATATTTAATACACAGGAAAATAAGAGCAGAAATAATATCGGCTTCAGGCCCCTTACAATATAACTAAGCGGTACCTTGGACACCACAATCACCAATCCTAAAATGATGGCGGCTGTCCCAAGGGCAATCACACTTTTATCTAAAAATAAACTAATGACATATATCATCGTCGCAAACAGCTTCACTCTTGGGTCAAGCCTGTGAAGTACAGAATCCGACGGATAATATTGTCCAATGGTTATATCTCGAATCATAACATTCCTCTTTGTATTATCTATTATTACTGCCTAAAAACCAGCTTACAATAATATCAACCGCTTCCTGCTCCCGAATCACATAGGGACATGCAGGATATCCGTTTCTTGTTATCTGTTCCATGAAATCCGTTACTTTGGGAACTGCCAATCCCATTTCCCTAAGCTCCTCTCCATGGGCAAATACCCGTTCCGGTACGTCGTTATAACGGATTTCTCCGTCATCTATTACAATCATGCGGTCTACATAGTTAGCAATATCCTCCATGCTATGAGATACTAAAACAACCGTAATACCCCGTTCCTGGCAAATATTTGCTACCTGCCCTAATATTTCATCTCTTCCCTTCGGGTCTAAACCTGCTGTTGGTTCATCAAGTACAAGAAAATCTGGCTCCATGGCAAGGATTCCCGCTATGGCAACCCGACGTTTCTGCCCCCCGGATAGCTGAAAGGGGGATAAGTCATAACAATCATCCGGCAGTCCAACTAATTTTATTGCGTCAAAGCTGTTTTTCTCAATCTTTAGTTCCGCCCAACCAAGATTTTTCGGTCCGTATGCCACATCCTCATAGACAGTATTTTCAAATAGCTGGTGCTCCGGGTACTGGAAGGATAGCCCCACCCTGCTTCGAAGCTCCTTTAAGGAATAATCCTTTTCCGAAATATCCTGTCCACAGAAATAAATTGTTCCTTCATCCGGCTTTAGCAACCCATTCATGTGCTGAATCAAAGTAGATTTGCCAGACCCGGTATGTCCTACAATTCCAACAAATTCTCCTTTGGTAAAGGTAAGATTCACATCCTTTAATGCCTGCTTTTCATATAACGTTCCAGTCCCATAGCGATAACCTACATGATTAAATATTAAGGAAACTTCCTTCATAAGCTCCTCTGCACCCTTGCTCTGATACTTAGCGGGAGGATTCCTATAATACTGTGGGTGTCGCTCCTTTAAAGCATTCTTGTCAATGCCCTTCTCCTTCGCAAGCCGGTTAAGCTCACTGATTAATTCCTGTTCCGTCAAAACACCTGATGCAATAGCTAGTCCTGCCTTTTGTAACTGATATGCCATCCGTGTAGCAAATGGCACCTCCAGCCCAAGCCGGTTAAGCTCCTCCACTCTGGAAAAAATCTCCTTGGGCGTCCCTCCCATCACGACTTCCCCACTGCTCATTACAACTACCCTGTCAGCCTCTATGGCTTCGTCCATATTGTGGGTAATCAGTAAAATTGTAATCCCTTTTTCTTGATTAAGCTGTTTTGCTGTATGAATAACATCCCACCGTCCTGCCGGGTCCAGCATAGCAGTTGGCTCATCAAGGACAATACATTCTGGCTCCATTGCCATAATTCCTGCGATGGCAACCCGCTGTTTTTGTCCACCGGACAGCTTATTGGGAGAATCCTTTCTTCGATGCCACATATTAACAGCCTGCAGGGAACGCTTTACCCTATCCCGAATCGTTCCCGTGGGCACTCCCATATTTTCTGGTCCAAAGGCAACATCTTCCTCCACCACGGTAGCAATAATCTGATTATCCGGGTTCTGAAATACCATCCCGGCATTCTGACGAATCTCATACAGCTTGTCCAGTTCTTTGGTATCCATCCCGTTGACGTAGAGACTTCCCTCCTCTGGTGTCAGTATAGCATTGACATGCTTGGCAAAGGTGGATTTACCGGAGCCATTATGCCCCAAAATGGCAACAAATTCCCCCTTCTTAATATGAAGGGTTACATCCTTTAATGCGGTCTGAATCTCGACCACATTCTGCTCCTCGTCCCGTCTGATATATTCAAATGTGATATGCTCTGCTTTAATCATGATATTCTCCGAAGATATTGTAAATGCAGTTAGTGTCGTGCAAAAAAGGACTACCGATAAACGGTAGTCCCCTCTAAGAGTTTTATTAGATAAACTCAATAATTACTTCCATAGCAGCGTCACCCTTACGCTGTCCAATCTTAACAATACGAGTGTAACCACCCTTACGGTCAGCATACTTTGGTCCGTACTCGTTGAATAACTTCTCTGTTAAATCAACCTTCTTTGTACCCGCCTTACGTCCGGCTGCCTCATCAGGAACTTCGGTTACAGGATAAAGTACCTTTAACATCTGTCTTCTGGCATGAAGCTTTGATGCCTGATCTTTCTTAATCTCCTTTTGAACCGTGTCATATACTGTAACTTTCCTACCGTCTACAACTTCCTTTACTCTCTTACCGTCCTTGTCCTTACGGGCAATCTTAGCATCAACGGTAACAGTATCAAAATTATCCTTTTCCTTGATTGCCAATGTCACTAATGACTCTGCAATCTTGCGGATTTCCTTTGCCTTCGCCTCGGTAGTACGAATCTTACCCTTGTAGATTAACTGCGTTACCTGATTACGAAGTAATGCTTTTCTCTGAGAAGATGTTCTTCCCAACTTTCTATACTTTGCCATGAATATATCCTCCTAAATTCTATGCACTATCGGGTAAATCATCCAAACTGTATCAACCATCTGCAGGGTAGCTTACAATCCAGACAATTCCTCCGTGCATCTTCACAGTGCTTACTAATCCTTCAGCCTAAGTGGTGTAAATAACGATTACTCGTTATCTGTTCTAAAGGATAAACCTAATTCTTTTAATTTCTCAATAACCTCTTCCAACGACTTGCGACCCAGATTACGAACCTTCATCATGTCATCCGATGTCTTGTTCGTTAATTCCTCCACCGTATTGATTCCGGCTCTCTTCAAGCAGTTATAAGAACGCACAGACAGCTCTAAATCGTCTATACTTAACTGAAGATTCTTCTCCTTGCCATCCTCTTCCTGCTCTGCCATAATCTCGGCCTGCTTTGCATTCTCAGATAAATCAATAAACAGATTCAAATGTTCAGATAACACCTTCGCTGCCAAACTTACCGCTTCATCTGGTGCCAGCGTACCATTGGTAAACACATCAAGTGTTAATTTATCGTAGTCAGTTACCTGACCAACACGGGTATTCTCTACTGTTAAGTTTACCCGCTCAATCGGAGTATAGATAGAATCTACAGCAATCGCGTCCACAGACAGCTCGCTGTTCTTATTCTTATCTGCTCCAACATAACCTCTACCTTTCGTAATCGTAAGCTCCATATCTAACTTAGCGTCTGCGCCGCTCAAGTTAGCGATTACTAAATCTGGATTAAGAATCTCAATATCACTATCCACACTGATATCTCCGGCAGTAATGACACCCTCGCCCTCCTTTTCAATGTAAGCAATCTTAGGCTCACCAGTAGAGCTGTTATTCTTAATCTCTAAAGACTTAATATTCATAATAATCTCAGTTACATCTTCCTTTACACCCGGAATAGATGAAAATTCATGTAAAACGCCCTTGATTTTAACAGAGCTGACTGCTGCTCCCGGTAAAGAAGAAAGCATAATTCTTCTAAGAGAATTACCAAGTGTAGTACCAAAACCTCTCTCTAAAGGTTCCACTACAAAACGGCCGTATCTCTCATCATCAGAAATTTCCGCAACCTTAATCTGTGGTGATCTGAATTCAAACTTCTCCGTTTTCCCATTCTCAATTTCGTTACTACCCATGTTAAACCTCCTTTTTGGTTACCATGAAACATCAAGTGCCACGATTATTTAGAATATAACTCGACGATTAATGTCTCGTCCACAGGAATATCGGTAATCTGTTCTCTTGTAGGAAGCTCCTTAACCGTACCCTTTAAATTCTCTTGATCAACATCTAACCAATCCGGAGTTAATCTGCCGCCAGTCACCTCTAAAATGTCCTTATATCTCTGACAACTCTTATGCTTTTCCTTAATCTCGATAACATCACCAGCTTTTACTAAGTAAGATGGGATATTCACCTGCTTACCGTTAACCATAACATGCTTGTGGTCAACAATCTGTCTAGCCTCTTTACGAGTTCTTGCAAACCCTAAACGGAAAACGACATTATCAAGTCTTGACTCTAAGATAACCATCAGGTTAGGACCAGTCAGACCTCTCTGACGCTCTGCCTTTGCATAGTAGTTACGGAAAGGCTTCTCTAATACACCATAGATGAATTTTGCCTTCTGCTTCTCACGCAGCTGCATACCGTACTCACTGGTCTTTCTGTTACTTCTATTTAACTTTCTCTTTGACTTCTTATCAATTCCTAAAACAGATGGGCTCATCTGTAATGAACGACATCTTTTTAAGACTGGAGTTCTATCTATTGCCATTGATTCTTACCTCCTAAAATTAGACTCTTCTACGTTTTGGTGGGCGACATCCATTATGTGGTACCGGAGTTACATCCTGAATACTGGTAACATCGATTCCACATGTGGAAAGTGCACGGATAGCTGCCTCTCTACCAGAACCTGGTCCCTTAACGAAAACGTCTACTGTCTTTAAACCATGAATTAACGCTGCTTTAGCTGCTGTCTCTGCTGCCATCTGTGCAGCATAAGGAGTGGACTTCTTAGAACCCTTAAAGCCTAATCCACCAGCACTTGCCCATGAAAGAGCATTACCCTCTGCATCCGTTAATGTAACAATCGTATTATTGAAAGATGACTGAATGTGTGCCTGTCCACGCTCGACATTCTTCTTCACACGCTTTTTTGTCACTTTTTTTGCAACTTTTTTTGCCATTAACAAAACCTCCCTAGGTTACTAACTTCATTCTTATTTCTTCTTACCTGCTACTGTTCTCTTAGGACCCTTACGAGTTCTCGCATTGGTCTTGGTTTTCTGTCCACGAACCGGAAGACCCTTACGATGACGGATACCTCTGTAACATCCAATTTCCTGTAAACGCTTAATATTAAGAGCAATCTCACGACGCAAGTCACCTTCAACAACCTGTGTTTCGTTGATGACCTCAGCCAATCTCTTAACCTCATCGTCAGTCAAATCACGGACACGAGTATCCGGATTTACATTTGCTTCCTTTAAAATACGGTTGGAACTGGTTCTACCAATACCATAGATATAGGTAAGACCAATTTCGATACGCTTCTCTCTTGGTAAATCTACACCTGCAATACGTGCCATGTGTTAAGCACCTCCATAAAATTTCTTTCCTTAATTATAAGCAGCAATCCATCGCATCCGCAGTACGGTGAAATGATATGCGTGTCTCACTCCTTATGGTTACTATAATTGTCTCAATGACGTATTCATTTATAAATATTAGTGGCAACTACAACTTGTCCTGGTGTTGCACACTACAGCCGCTTACAAATAAATAAAAGAATGCACCTATTCGGTAATTCAGCACATACTTTTTGACACACAAAAAGCAAGGTTACTCTCTCTCCCGCTAAGAATTGATTTAACCCTGTCTCTGCTTGTGCTTTGGATTCTCGCAAATAATGCGAATGCTGCCTTTTCTCTTGATAACTTTACATTTCTCACAGATAGGCTTTACTGATGCTCTAACCTTCACAGTTATCTCTCCTTTCAAAAAAGTTCGGATTAAATTATATCACTATGCCAAGAAAAACACAAGAAATAATATAGTTTTGCCAAACTTTTTACTAATTGCCCAAAGAAATCAGCAATAATCAGCAGTTTATTGGGCATTTTCATCATGTTTTCCCTACTTTGCTCTCCAAACAATACGGCCCTTTGTTAAATCATAAGGAGACATCTCCAGGGTAACCATATCTCCCGGTAAAATCTTAATGTAATTCATCCTCAGCTTTCCACTGATAATTCCAAGCACTACATGGCCATTTTCCAATTCTACCTTAAACATTGCATTTGGTAATTTCTCAATTACCTTACCTTCTACTTCAATTACATCTGCTTTCGACATCTCTCTACCTCCAATACTTTTGCTCTTATTCCGTAACACCGGTCTATTCTTCTTCCATCATATCCTCCGGCAGGGAAAGCAGCTCCGGTTCTCCCTCGGTGATTAAAATGGTATTCTCATAGTGGGCAGACGCTTTTCCATCCGCCGTTACGACCGTCCAGTCATCCTCCATCCACCAGACATCCGATGTTCCTAAATTGACCATGGGCTCAACAGCAATTGTCATTCCCGGCAAAAGCTTAATCCCTCTCTTCAGGGTCGAAAAATTAGGAACCTCAGGAGCTTCATGTAAATGACTTCCAATTCCATGACCAACCAAATCCCTGACTACAGAACAGCCATTGGCTTCCACATACTTCTGAACCGCTTTGCCGATATCTTTGATATGGTATCCCGCCTTCGCATATCGGATACCCTCAAAGAAGCTTTGCTTCGTCACTGCCATCAGATTTCTAAGTTCATCACTAATCTCCCCCACTGCATGGGTTCTGGCAGAATCAGAATGATACCCTTTATAGAGTACCCCTGCGTCCAGACTGACAATGTCTCCCTCTCTTAATATATGCTTGGGATGAGGAATACCATGCACCACTTCATCATTTACCGATACGCAGATAGATGCCGGATACCCCTCATAATTTTTAAATGAGGGGGTGGCATCATAGCTTCTTATTATCTCTTCTCCAATCCGGTCAATCTCCATTGTCGATATTCCCGGTTTAATGATTTTTTTCAGTTCCTGATGCGTCTTACATAAAATCCTTCCGGCCTCACGCATAAGCTCAATTTCTCGCTCTGATTTTATGGTGACTGCCATAATTACTCACCCAAAATCTTACATATTGCAGTAAATACATCCTGCATATCCATTGTACCGTCGACCTCAGCAATGATTCCCTTCTTCGTATAAAAATCAATCAACGGCTGTGTCTGCTCATGATAAACCGTCAAACGCTTCTGAACGGTCTCTGGTTTGTCATCATCCCGAAGTACAAGCTCTGCACCACAGGTATCACACACATTATCCTTTGTCGGAGCATTATACACAACGTGGTAGGTGGCACCACAAGAGGTACATGCCCGGCGTCCACTCATACGATTTACAATACTCTCATCCGGAACCTCAACATTAATGGCATAATCCATGCTCTCACCAAGCTTGGTTAATGCTGCATCCAATGCCTCAGCCTGTGGAATGGTTCTTGGAAATCCATCTAAAATGTATCCCTTCTTGCAATCCTCCTGCTGAATACGGTCCACTACCAGGTCACAGGTCAGCTCATCCGGTACCAGTAGGCCTTTATCCATATATTCTTTGGCTTTCGCACCAAGCTCTGTACCATTCTTAATATTCGCTCTGAAAATGTCACCAGTTGAAATATGTGGAACACCGTACTTTTCTGCAATCATCTTTGCCTGTGTACCCTTACCTGCACCGGGAGCACCTAACATAATAATCTTCATATAAGTAATCCTCCTTCTTCTCAATTATCTATTCATTTTTATAGCACAATAAGCTGTAGTAAATACTACAGCTTATTTATATTAGTCATTTAAAAAACCTTTGTAATGTCGTACCAACATCTGCGATTCAATCTTCTTAATTGTCTCAAGAATAACACCTACTACGATGATGATGGATGTTCCACCAAATGATACGTTTGCATTAAATACTCCGGAAAAGAAAATCGGAATAACAGCCACTACACTAAGTCCTAATGCGCCAATAAAAATTACACTGTTTAAAACGCTGTTAAAATAGTCTGAGGTTGGTTTTCCCGGACGAATACCCGGAATAAATCCACCCGATTTCTTCATGTTATTGGCTACTTCAATTGGATTAAAGGTAATTGAAGTATAAAAATATGCAAATAAGAAAATCAAAAGTACATATACCAATAAACCGATAGACCGAGCTGGGTGATTCGGATCACACCAGTTAGAGGAGCTTAATACTCTTAAAACCTTTCCCCAAAAACCGGTCTCACTTCCCGAAAACAGGCTGGTAATAACCTGTGGAAACTGCATTAAAGAAGAAGCAAAAATGACTGGAATTACGTTTGCAGTGTTTACCTTAATCGGAATAAAGGTCTGCTGTCCGCCAACCATCTTACGTCCTGCCATCTTCTTAGCATACTGCACCGGAATTCTTCTCTCTGCACTCTGAAACAGTGTTACAAGAGCGGTAGTAGCAACTACAACTACAACGATTACCGCACCGGCAAGCAACAAATCTCCAATCGCTTTTCCCTGCATGAATTTCTGATACAGACTATAAAAATCATTTGGCATTCTCGAAATGATGTTGATTAACAGGATAATGGAAATACCATTTCCAATTCCCTTTTCTGTGATACATTCACCAAGCCACATTACAAATACGCCACCTGCCGTTAAGGTAAGCACCATAAGTGCAACGTGGAATACATCATACTCATCCATATATCCGCCACGTCCAAAACCGACACTGACACCGATACCCTCCAAGATTCCCAAAGCCACCGTTACATAACGGGTAATCTTTGTCATCTTTTTACGGCCCTCTTCTCCGTCCCGGTGCATCTCCTCCAATGCCGGAATGGCAATCGTCAAAAGCTGCATAATAATGGAAGCCGTAATATACGGTGTAACATTCAGTGCAAAGATGGACATGTTCTCGAAAGAACCTCCCGTAAAGGAGTTCATCAAACTGAAGGAATCACCTAATGAATTTTGAAAATAATCCTTAATGGCTGCATTATCCAGCCCCGGAATCGGTAGCTGGCAGCCAACTAATACAACTAATAGAACAAAGAATGTGTAGATAAACTTCTTACGCAAATCCTTTGTTTTCCAAATATTACGAAGTGTTTTTAACATTAAATCACCTCAGCTTTTCCACCAAGAGCTTCAATCTTTTCTTTCGCTGATGCACTAAATGCATTGGCAGTTACATTGAGCTTCTTAGTTAATTCTCCATTTCCAAGGATTTTTACACCATCTCTTTCGTTTTTCACAATGCCAGCTTCCTTCAATGCCTCGATTGTAACCTCCGCACCATCATCAAATACCTCTAGCTTTGATATATTAACGGCTATGATATCTTTATGATTGCGGTTCGTAAAACCTCTCTTAGGAATACGTCTATATAATGGCATCTGGCCACCCTCAAAGCCCGGTCTGGTTGCACCGGAACGAGCCTTCTGTCCCTTGTGGCCCTTACCTGCAGTTTTACCATTTCCTGAACCATGTCCGCGTCCTCTTCTGAAATCACTATGAACAGAACCCTCTGCTGGTTTTAAATTTGATAAATCCATTACTACACCTCCTTAACATGAATTCTAGATTTCTTCCACTTTTACCAAGTGGCTTACCTGCTTAACCATGCCCTTAACAGCATCGTTATTTGGCATTTCTACTGATTTATTAAGCTTTCTTAAACCTAATGCTTCAACCGTTTTTCTATGCTTAGGAACAGCACCGATTGGAGACTTCACTAATGTGATTTTTAACTTATCTGCCATGTTCAATACCTCCTAGCCTAAAATCTCACTTACAGACTTGCCACGAAGCTTTGCAACTTCTTCCGGTGTCTTTAAGCTTGTCAAACCGCTGATGGTTGCAAGAACAACATTCTGCTTATTGTTAGAACCCAAAGACTTTGTACGGATGTTTTTGTAGCCTGCTAACTCCAATACAGCACGGGCAGGACCACCTGCGATGATACCAGTACCTTCTGGAGATGCCTTTAATAATACAGATGCACTCCCAAATTTACCAATGAAATCATGTGGTACACTACGGTTCTCATCCATTGGAACCTCAACAAGCTTCTTCATTGCGTCTTCCTTACCCTTGCGAATTGCTTCAGGAACCTCTGTAGCCTTACCAAGACCAACACCAACATGTCCGTTCTTGTCACCAACTACAACCAGTGCAGCAAATCTCATGTTACGTCCACCCTTAACAACCTTAGTTACACGCTTGATTGTTACGACGTTATCCTCCAGCTCTAACTGAGATGGATCAATCATTGTACGCTTCATCTGTTCTCCTCCTTACTAGAATTCCAAGCCGGCCTCACGAGCCGCTTCTGCCAACGCCTTTACTTTACCTTGATAAATAAAGCCGCCTCTATCAAATACCACTGTCTTAATACCCTTTTCGATTGCTCTTTCTGCAATCACCTTGCCTAAATATGCCGCAGCATCAACGTTATTAGTTTTCTCTAATTCCGCCTTCACGTCCTTCTGTAAAGTGGAAGCGGAAACTAAAGTATTACCAACTGTATCATCGATAACCTGAGCGTACATATGATTATTACTTCTAAACACAGCTAAACGTGGTCTTTCAGCAGTTCCACTGAAACGATTACGAATCTTCATGTGCTTCTTTACACGAACTGCTTTTCTTGATTCTTTCTTAATCATGTTGTTTCACTCCTCTATTTATTATTTTTTACCAGTCTTACCAACTTTACGACGAATTACCTCATCCTGATACTTAATACCTTTACCCTTATATGGCTCCGGCTTTCTCTTCTCACGAATTTCTGCTGCATACTGACCAACCTTCTCCTTGTCAATACCGCTTACGATAATCAGATTCTGGCCTTCCATGGTAACTTCAATGCCTTCCGGATCCTCCATCTCAACCGGATGAGAGTAACCTAAAGATAAGGTCAGCTTCTTACCCTGTTTCTGTCCTCTGTAACCAACACCGTTGATTTCAAGAACCTTCTTATATCCTTCCGTTACACCAATAACCATATTATTAATCAGAGTTCTTGTCAAACCATGCAATGATTTCATCTTCTTTAAATCATTTGGACGGGTTACAACAATCTGATTATTCTCAACCTTAATGTCCATTTCTACCGGCAACTCTTTTACTAAAGTTCCCTTAGGACCCTTTACAGTCACTTTGTTATTATCTTCAATCTTAATCTCTACACCTGCAGGGATATCAATTGGAAGTCTTCCGATACGTGACATAATATACCTCCTTAAATTGTCGGGGAAGTGATTTAAGTTTACTTCCCTGTTTTCAGATTAATAAATATGAGAAATACGTTCTCAATGCCGAGTCTTACTTCGGCTCAATGCCCGGCACTCAACTAAGCTCGGCGTTCTCATGCCTCGTCGACTACTAAGCTCATACTTCGTATTCGCTAAGGGCGTCGACAGGGCTACGACTAAGCTCAAGCTTCGCCTGTGGCTCGCTTTCGCTAAGTTCTCATGCCTCACCAAACAAATGCTAATACTTCGCCTCCAACATTCTGCTTACGGGCTTCCTTATCAGTAATCACACCCTTGTTTGTGGATACGATGGCAATACCTAAACCACCTAATACCTTTGGCATATCCTGTGCATTGGCATATACTCTAAGACCAGGCTTAGAAATTCTTTTAATTCCGCTAATAATTTTCTCATTCTTATCTGCACCATACTTTAAGGTAATGCGGATATCTTTAAATTTACCAGCATCAACTAACTCGAAATCCTTGATGAAACCTTCGTCTTTTAATATCTCAGCGATGGAAACCTTCATCTTTGATGCAGGTATATCAACTGTATCATGCTTTGCAGTGTTTGCATTACGAATTCTTGTAAGCATATCTGCAATTGGATCACTCATTGTCATTTTGTTTGTCCTCCTTTACGAAATTTTACCAGCTTGCTTTTTTAACACCCGGAATCTCACCTTTGTAAGCCAACTCACGGAAACAAATTCTGCAGATTCCATATTTTCTCAAGTAAGCGTGTGGACGACCACAGATTCTACAACGGGTATACTCTCTACTAGCATACTTCTGCTTACGCTGCTGCTTTACTTTCATAGATGTCTTAGCCATGAAAACCCTCCTAACTATTTCTGAAATGGCATTCCAAACAATGCCAATAATTCACGAGCTTCCTCGTCACTATGAGCGGTGGTGACGAAAATAATATCCATACCTCTTACCTTATCAATCTTGTCGTACTCGATCTCAGGGAAGATTAACTGCTCCTTAATACCTAATGCATAGTTTCCTCTGCCATCAAAAGCATTCGGGTTTACACCTCTAAAGTCACGGACACGAGGCAATGCTAAATTAATCAGACGGTCAGCAAACTCATACATCTTATCTCCTCTTAAGGTTACCTTACAGCCAATTGCCTGACCTTCACGAAGCTTAAAGTTCGCAACAGACTTCTTTGCCTTGGTAGTAACCGGTTTCTGACCTGCAATAATCTCTAAATCACTCAGTGCAGCATCCAATACCTTTGCATTTTCCTTTGCCTCACCAACACCCATATTGATAACGATTTTTTCAAGCTTTGGCACCTGCAAAATGTTCTTGTAGCCAAACTTCTTCATCATTGCAGCTTTCAATTCATTATTATAAGTTTCTTTTAATCTACTACTCAATGTACTTGACCTCCTCTCTTAATTAGTCAATCACTTCGCCAGTTTTCTTGGCATAACGCACTTTCTGTGAACCCTCTGTCTTAAATCCGATACGAGTAGGCTCATTGTTGTGAAGGTACATTACATTGGACACATCAATAGGAGCTTCCTGATCAATAATGCCGCCCTGCTGGTTCGCTGCACTTGGCTTAGAATGCTTCTTAACCATGTTGACACCCTCAACAAGCACTTTTTTATTTTTTACGTCAACGGACATAACCTTACCAGTCATACCTTTATCCTTACCGGCAATAACCTGTACAAGGTCGCCCTTCTTAATCTTACTAGTTGCCACAGTCGACACCTCCTTATAATACTTCCGGTGCTAATGAAACAATCTTCATAAACTTCTTGTCTCTTAATTCTCTTGCTACCGGTCCAAAAATACGGGTTCCTCTTGGATTTAAATCATCCTTGATGATAACGGCTGCATTCTCGTCAAATTTGATATAGGAACCGTCCTTACGGCGTGCCCCCTTCTTTGAACGAACAACAACTGCCTTAACTACATCTCCCTTTTTAACAACACCGCCTGGTGTTGCATCTTTAACCGTAGCAACAATTGTATCGCCGATGTTGGCATATCTTCTAGTAGAACCGCCTAATACACGGATACATAAAAGCTCTTTTGCTCCGGTATTATCAGCTACCTTTAATCTAGATTCCTGTTGAACCATGGCTGATTCTCCTTCCTATGATTACTATAATACTATTTTGCTCTCTCGATTACTTCTACAAGTCTCCATCTCTTATCCTTAGATAAAGGTCTGGTCTCCATTACCTTAACACGGTCACCAATCTTACAGGTATTCTCCTCGTCATGAGCCTTCAGCTTGTAAGTTCTCTTTACAATCTTACCGTATAATGGATGCTTTACATTATCTTCAATCGCAACAACGATGGTCTTATTCATCTTGTCACTCACTACTTTACCAACACGGGTCTTTCTTAAATTTCTCTCTTCCACTGCAATTCCTCCTTCCTAGATTTACTGAGCAGCGTTTGCCTTTTCAGTGATAATGGTCTGAATTCTAGCAATATTACGTCTTACTTCCTTAATTCTGCTAGTATTGTCTAACTGATTCGTTGCATTCTGGAATCTCAAATTGAACAGTTCCTTCTTAGCAGCTACTAAGTCACTTTGTAACTCTTCTGCTGACTTTGTCTGTAATTCCTCAATATATTTATTACTTTTCACTGTTATCACCGCCTTCTAAATCTGCCTTGGAAACGATTTTACACTTACAAGGAAGCTTGTGCGTAGCCAGACGCAGTGCCTCTCTTGCTGTCTCCTCAGGTACACCGGATATCTCAAACATAACACGCCCCGGCTTTACAACAGCTACCCAATACTCCACAGCACCTTTACCTTTACCCATACGGGTTCCAAGAGGTCTGTGTGTTACCGGCTTATCCGGGAAAATCTTAATAAATACTTTACCACCACGCTTGATATAACGAGTCATAGCAACACGGGCAGCCTCAATCTGGTTCGAACGAATCCAGCATGGTTCCGTTGCTACAATACCGTACTCACCATTGGAAATGGTATTACCGCGCATTGCCTTACCACGCATAGAACCACGAAACTGCTTACGATGTTTTGTTCTTTTTGGCATTAACATTATTTATCGCTCCCTTCCTTATTTCCTTTAGTAGGAAGTACTTCTCCATGGTAAATCCATGTCTTTACACCCACTTTACCATAAGTGGTGTCTGCCTCGGCAAATCCGTAATCGATGTCTGCACGAAGTGTCTGCAGAGGAATGGTACCCTCGCTATAAAACTCAGTACGAGCCATATCTGCTCCACCTAAACGTCCTGATGCACTGGTCTTAATTCCCTTAGCACCCTCACGCATCGTGTTACGCATAGCCATCTTCATTGCACGACGGAAAGAAACACGGTTCTCAAGCTGCTGTGCAATATTCTCTGCCACAAGCTGTGCATCCAAATCCGGCTTCTTAATCTCTTTTACTTCAATACTTAATTTCTTATCTGTAAGCTTCTGAACAGCATCTCTTGTCTTGTTGATAGACTCACCGTTCTTACCAATTACAGCACCCGGCTTTGCAGTGTACACAATCACCTTAACACGGTTAGAGGCACGCTCAATCTCAATTTTGGAAACACCAGCTTCTTTTAGATTCTTCTTGATATACTTTCTAATCTGGTTGTCTTCTACAAGATTGTCTGCAAAATCCTTCTCTGCATACCATCTGGAATCCCAGTCTTTGATAACTCCGACTCTAAGGCCGTGAGGATTAACTTTCTGTCCCATGACTTACCTCCTATTTCTCATCAAGCACGATGGTAATGTGGCTTGTTCTCTTCTCGATACGATAAGCTCTACCCTGTGCTCTCGGTCTAATTCTCTTCATTGTTGGTCCTTTATTTGCAAAACACTCAGCAATGTATAAATTGTCAGCACTCAGTCCTTTATACTCAGCGTTGGCAATTGCTGATTTTAATAACTTCTCAATAATGCTTGATGCATATCTTGGATTATATGCCAAAATAGCAAGCGCAGTCTGTACATCCTTACCTCTGATGGCATCTAATACAAAGCAAGCCTTCTGGACAGACACACGGGCATAAGATAACTTTGCACTCGGTCTGGTTTCACGATTCTCTGCATTTCTTGCTTTCTTTATTTGGGATCTATGTCCTTTTGCCATGGATGAACCCTCCTTTCAAATACATATATTATCTAACCTTTGATTTCTTTTCATCTTTTACATGTCCCCTAAAGGTTCTGGTCTGAACAAACTCACCGAGCTTATGTCCAACCATATCCTCTGTTACATATACAGGCACATGTCTTCTACCATCATGAACAGCAAATGTAAGTCCTACAAATGATGGGAAAATAGTAGAACGGCGTGACCATGTCTTAATGACAGACTTGTCTCCGCTCTTATTCATAGCATCAACCTTCTTTAATAAACTTGCATCTGCGTATGGTCCTTTTTCAATGAACGAGCCATAATAGGTACCTCCTTTATCTATTACTTAAAGCTCTTACCGTCACGACGACGTACAATAAGCTTGTTGGAATGTTTGTTCTTCTTTCTGGTCTTTAAACCAAGTGCCGGCTTGCCCCATGGAGTACATGGACCCGGACGACCAATACTGGTACGACCCTCACCACCACCGTGTGGATGGTCATTTGGGTTCATAACGGAACCACGAACTGTCGGGCGGATACCCATGTGACGCTTACGACCAGCCTTACCGATGTTCACAAGACCGTGCTCGATATTACCAACCTGTCCCACCGTTGCTCTACATTTGATTGGAACCATTCTCATCTCACCGGATGGTAAACGAAGGGTTGCATACTTTCCTTCCTTTGCCATCAACTGTGCGGAATTACCTGCAGAACGAACCATCTGTGCTCCCTTGCCTGGAATCATCTCAATGTTATGAACCTCTGTACCAACTGGAATGTTCTCAAGTGGTAAGCAGTTACCAACACGGATTTCTGCCTCTGGACCATTCATTAAGGTTGCTCCAACCTCTAACTTATGAGGTGCAATAATATATGCTTTCTCACCATCTGCATAGGTAATCAATGCAATATTCGCTGTTCTGTTCGGATCATATTCAATTGCTGTAACCTTTGCAGGAATACCATCCTTGTTACGCTTGAAATCAATAATTCTGTATTTTCTTCTGGAACCACCACCATGGTGTCTCACTGTAATCTTTCCCTGATTATTACGACCGGCATTCTTCTTTAAAGAAACGGTTAATGATTTCTCAGGAGTTGTCTTTGTAATCTCTGCGAAATCCAAACCAGTCATATTTCTTCTGGAAGGTGTATATGGGCCATATTTCTTAATTCCCATGATTTGCACTCCTTTCATGCTCTGTTATTTGTTATCACGCTTTGTTTGCGTTTCGTTTCATCTTCGTTTTCGGCTTTCAACCCTAAACTTTCCTGCCACTCCTATAATCCCTCGAAGATTTCAATATCCTTGCTGTCCTCTGTCAGCTGTACGATTGCCTTCTTGGTCTTAGCAGTCTTGCCATAAACCATACCACGGCGCTTCGTCTTGCCAGCATTGTTCATAGTGTTTACCTTAGATACCTTTGTACCCTCAAACATCTTCTCAACAGCTTCCTTAATCTGTGTCTTGTTTGCCTGTGGGTGAACTAAAAAAGTGTACTTCTTCTCGCCCATAGCATTCATAGACTTCTCAGTAATAACTGGTTTTAAAATCACATCATAATACTGTAATGCTGCCATTATACGTACACCTCCTCAATCTTAGCTACTGCATCCTTGGTGCAAACAACGGTATCATACTTCATGATATCATATACATTAATTGTGTTGGTTAAAGCAGTCTTTACACCAGGAATGTTTCTTGCAGAAAGCATAACATTCTCATCGTTGTCTGCAAGCACAACCAATGCTTTGCTAAGCTCCAAGTTATTTAAAATATTCTTAAATGTCTTTGTCTTAATCTCATCAAGCTTCAACTCATCAAGAACAACAAACTTGCTATCCTGAACACGGGAGGTCAAAGCAGACTTTAATGCCAATCTCTTCTCCTTCTTGTTCATCTTGAATGAGTAATCTCTTGGCTTTGGTGCAAATACAACACCACCGCCAGCCCATTGTGGGGAACGGGTAGAACCCTGTCTTGCATGACCGGTTCCCTTCTGTCTCCAAGGCTTTCTTCCACCGCCGCGAACTTCTGAACGAGTCTTTGCACTCTGGGTTCCCTGACGCTTATTGGCAAGCTGGTTAACCACTGCCATGTGAACCAAATGTTCATTAATCTCTACACCGAAAATAGAATCGCTAAGCTCTAACTTATCTACTTCTTTACCTTCGATATTATAAACAGATACTGATGCCATCTGTATAGTCCTCCTTCCTTAGCCTATTTGCCGGCTTTTACTGTCTCTTTCAACATTACCAAAGACTTCTTCGGTCCCGGAACGGAACCCTTTACTAAAATAATGTTGTTCTCCGCATCTACACGGACAATCTCTAAATTCTGGATGGTTGTACGCTTACATCCATAATGTCCAGCCATCTTCTTACCCTTGAATACCTTACCCGGGTCAGTTGCACATCCGGAAGAACCGGTATGTCTGTGATGCTTGGAACCATGTGTTACAGGTCCTCTGGAGAAACCATGTCTCTTGATTGCACCGGAATAACCATGTCCCTTTGAGGTTGCTGTCGCATCAATCTTATCCCCTGCTTCAAAGATATCAGCCTTAATCTCCTGACCCAGTTCATACTCCTGTGCATTCTCAAAACGGAACTCTCTCACATATCTCTTCGTAGATGTACCCGCCTTGTCAAAATGTCCCTTCATTGGTTTGTTGACAAGCTTCTCCCGCTTCTCAGCAAAACCAACCTGAACAGCACTGTAGCCGTCATTCTCAACTGTCTTAACCTGTGTTACTGCACAAGGACCAGCCTGTAAAACAGTAACCGGAGTTAACACACCATCTTCATCGAAGATCTGAGTCATGCCGACTTTGGTTGCTAAAATCGCTTTCTTCATTGTAAATACCTCCTAATAAAATCTACAGCGGATTGCTCATGCAATCATCCTAGATGGTCAAATATCGGAGTGCTTGGTCTCTTAAGCCTTTAAGAGCGCTTGGACCCTATATCTAAACCCTAAGGATTGTTACTTAAATAATTGTTGATGAATTACTTCATCTTGATGCTGATGTCTACACCTGCTGGTAAGTCCATACCGTGTAATACATCGGCAGTCTTCTTGCTTGGCTCAATTACATCGATTAATCTCTTATGCGTTCTCTGCTCAAACTGCTCACGAGAATCCTTATACTTGTGTACAGCTCTAAGAATGGTAACTACCTCTTTCTTAGTAGGCATTGGAATTGGTCCACTCACCTTTGCTCCTGTCTTAGAAACAGCCTCCACGATACTCTTGGCAGCAGCGTCGATAATCTTGTGATCATACGCCTTCAATGTAATTCGCATTACGTTCTGACTTGCCATAAAAAAAGTCGCCTCCTTTTCGTACTTATGCGGTACGACAAGCGGTGACTGTACACTCACCCGTGTGTGTCCTATTATCCCACTCACGGTTATCTGCCCAAAGCAGATTGTTATACTTCTGTACAGTGACTTGTCGCCAGTTTTATAACTTGACTTGCTCCACGGAAAACCTGCCATATCCTGGCAGCAACCTCACGCTTCATCGCTATCAAGGTCACAACAGTTGTTAGTATATCGCATAACCAAAGGGATTGCAAGGATTTTTTTCATTTTTTCACAAAAAAAGTACACAAATATTCTTTTTTAGCAAAGAAAAATTTGTGTACTTTAACTTATATGAACTTAAAATTATCTCCCCAGTGAGTGCTACTGCACTTGTAACAATTTTTACATTTAAAATTCTCTATCCTTCTCAAGAATATTAGTTATAAGGCTTACAGTTCCGTCCTCATAAATATAAACCCGTTGCTCTTTTGTGTCATTATAAAAGCGAATTCGCCACTTTTCCGTCCTTGAATCTTTCTTTGTCTCAATCCATGTATAATCAATATCTATTTTTTCCTTCGCCAGCTCAACCAAATCATTCCTACGCACATATTCCCCACGTTCTTCCTTCTCACATTTTACCGGACCATACTTTATCTGTGATGTCTCCAAGGCTCTTACATCGTTGACATAGGAATAACTCATCCATGCCTTATCCGGATAATTATAAAAATCAGACCATGAACCAAGATTATCCATTACCTTTATCATTTCTATATCATTCTCCGAAAGTACATAACTTAAATTCATCTGCTGCTCTGATGATAACTCATCCCATTTTATATCCCACTTTATATCCGATTCATATAATTCTAACAGTGTCTCAAACTCTGCCATTTTTTTTTGAGTAACTACTACATAAGACACAGCACCCACAATAACAGTCATCACAGCGGCACATATAAAAAACACATAAAGCCTCTTTCTTTTTTTCATACTACTCCCCCCTATCTGTCTGCCAACACACTAAGTCCTGTCGTATTATCATAAATACCTGCATTCTTTTTAAATTCTATTACTCCTCCCATACCTGTCGGTGAAAAGGTATAGCTGGTATCTGAAACCGCTGCCGTTGCATGCTCATACGCCCCATAGATAGAATAGGCATACAAGGCAGAAGCACTATAGCGAACCTGTAAATAACAGGTCAGGGAGCTGGCATCATCCTTTAAATTCATGGTGACACCGACACCAGCCTTCCCATTCGCACTTCCTGATGTATTATAATGAAATTTATCACTGGTCGAGCTATACTTGATAACATTCCCATTCCATATCTGATGAGCGTAGGTTTCCTCCGCCTTGTATACTGTCAATCCATTCACTGCACCAAACCGTATTGCCGTTACATCCAAAGAACGAACTGCAGGCATAGACCGCCATGTATTTTGCAGAGTAACAGTATACGCTGTACCAGCACTATTCTTCATGGTTTTCATCCTCATTTCCTTCATCGCTGTTTGACGAAAATCTCTGTGATAATCATCCCCAACAGCCTGCAGGGATATCGCATCACGCTTATCCGCAAACAACCGATTATTTATTTTTGCAAGCTCCTGTTCTACCTTATCCGGACTGATAATCGTTTCCTCCGTCCTTATCTGCCCTGTTTTATCTTTATAGTAATCTGTTTTTACATACAGGGTCTGCTTGTCGACTATCTTCATATCTCCATCCTGTAAATTCATCAGCTCAGAGTAATCCATCTTCGCAATCTCATTCTCGGAATAATTCGCACGCAGCTTATTATATTCCTCCCTGGTAATTCCTACACCATCCGCATTTTCTAAGTATATCTTACCATCCTTCTCCTTCATCTCCTCGGCATATCCCTGTGTTATATTCATTAACATAGCAACAATCATCAACATACCTACTACACACTTCTTCATAACGTCATCTCCATTTCTTACTCCTTCGGAGCCTTACCAACATTAACTTCTGTATAAAAATATAGTATTTTGCAATTCAGCATAAACTTAATAGTTGTGTAATTTTAGTATATTCCTTCCACATCCTAGCTGTCAACCACATTTTCACTCTAATATGCTGTTTCAAATATGTTTTTTTCAATATCTATCACAAATATTGCCGTATATTTATAACCCGTTACTCATTTCCCTTTAAAACATTATTAACAAAAAAGTACACAACTTCTCATTTGTGTACTTTTCTTATACCTTATATTATAATGTTGGGGACAAAAGGTATTTTGACCCTGATATCATATTATCATTATATTCATGGCATCCACTTCATTACCGGAATATCATCAATCTGTTTCTGCAATTCATCAATCTGCTTTTTGAGTTTCTCCTGCTTATTCTTGCTCTTAACTGTTTCCGTATAATACGCATCCTTCTTCAACAGCTTCACATCCGGTCCAATCCGCTTCCATGTTGTAAACACCCAGATTCCCCAGAACACGAGACAAATCGGGGCAACAACCATACCAAATTCACCACCGGCAATACCTGCGATTAACCCCAAGATAGCCAATGTAACTAACAAATCCAAAACAATTCCTATTACCGCCATCTGCCTTCTCTGTGGAAGATGGTCACAGAAAAACTCCTCCTGCGTCAAAAGAAGCTTTAATTGTTCCCTCTCTTCTATCAGCTGTGTCTTTTCCATATAACACCTCTCCCTTCTGCAATTACCTGCTCCATCTGCCCGAAGCCCCACAGGGGAGCACCAAACCGTTCCCACTAACCGGAAGCCCAATCTCCTCTGATACCACCTTACCACCAAAGTCCGGAAGCAGCTCCGTACTCATCATATACGTAAGCACCGCTGGCTGTAAACCTGTAGTATAAGAATTAATTAAAAAAAACAGGGGATTCCTGCAAAGCACCCTTGTACAGAGCTTAATAAAAGAATATATCTGTTCCTCTATCTTCCAGACCTCGCCTTTAGGACCTCTTCCATAGGAGGGCGGGTCCATAATAATAGCATCATAAGTATTGCCACGGCGGATTTCCCGCTCTACAAATTTCACACAGTCATCTACAAGCCAGCGTATCGGTGCATCCGAAAGCTTCGAAGAAACCGCATTCTCCTTCGCCCAATTTACCATCCCCTTAGAGGCATCCACGTGAGTCACCTTCGCCCCCGCTGCCGCTGCCGCACAGGTTGCACCTCCGGTATAGGCAAAAAGATTCAACACCTTCACTTCATGTCCCTTAGAAACCTCTTCCTTTATAATAGAAGAAAACCAATCCCAATTGACTGCCTGTTCCGGAAACAATCCTGTATGCTTAAAGCTAAAGGGCTGCAGGTTAAAGGTTAATTCTTTATATTGAATCTGCCATTTTTCCGGCAAATCAAAAAACTCCCACTCTCCCCCACCCTTTTTACTACGGTGGTAATGCCCATTCTTTCTACGCCATTCCTCGGGATTTCTTTCGGTATTCCATATCACCTGCGGGTCCGGACGCACCAGGCGGTATTTGCCCCAACGCTCCAGCTTTTCTCCTTTGGAGGCATCAATCACCTCATAATCCCTCCACCCATCAGCAATCCACATGTAACCATCCTCTTTTCTTCCTTTTTAAGCTATCTCCTGAACCATACGGAACAACAAATCTCTTCCTAATTCTAACAGTTATCCACGGACGTCCTCGACATATTTTGCCCAGACACCGTAAAACAGCATTAGGTAAACGACACTTCCAAACACCTTAACCAAATTAAAAATTATCATAATCATCGCTGTAATAAATGCAAATTGTGTCAGCTCCTTAGAAGCTGCACCGCTCGTTATATTCGTAATATAGGAAATGTAAAAGAGAATATAACAAAATACCATTCCCTTCCAGACCTTCTGAAGTCTCTTTAATCCCCAGTTCCTGCGTTTTTTATGCTCCAGATTGGTAATGGCAAACAATACGAGATAGGATACGAGCAAAATCCCTATCGTTTCAATCAAATCCATAAAATACACGATGAACCGGTTAAAATTCTCAATATTATGAATGAGCCCCGTCGCCTTAATCATATAATAAGCAGCACTATACACCACCATAATATAACAGGGGAGCTGAAGGCGGTCAAAATAACTGCTATCCTTTTCAAATTGTCTGGCGCCAAAAAAAATCAATATAAAACCAAGAAAATGAGGAACAATACCAAGCAATCCATGGCTCCCCACTGAAATATCATAATTCAATAATGTCAACGCCGTACCAATTAATAATTTACCCATACACCTTCTGCCTCCAATATCACAAAACATATTATAGTTACTATATACAAAACACTTCTAAAGCTAAGCAAACAACCTGCTTACAACAGAAGCACGCAATGACTGCGTGCTTCAATCTTACGATATATCTTATTCTTTGTCAAATAAGGGTAATCATATATACGGTAATCCTACACTATCCCTGCTGTACCTCATTGAATTCTGCAACAATAGATTCCTCCGGTGCCTTTGTCAGCAGGCTTACGATTACATTCACCAGCAAAGCAACAACAAATGCCGGAAGCAGCTCATAGATATCCAGCGCACCTCCCATCGGGCGGACAGCATATTTCCAGACAAACACCATCACACCGCCGGCAAGCATGCCAGCAACCGCTCCCTGCTTGTTACTTCTCTTCCAGAACAGCGCCAGAAGCACTGTAGGACCAAAGGTAGCACCAAAGCCTGCCCATGCAAAGCTTACAATACCAAACACACTACTATCCGGGTCTCTTGCTAAAAATACAGCAATAACACTAATAATGACTACCGTTAACCGGGCAATCACCACAGACATCTTCGGACTTACCTTTAAATGAAATACATCATTCAGCAAGTTCTGTGACACACTGGAGGATGCCGCCAGAAGCTGGCTATCTGCCGTAGACATCGTCGATGCCAGAATACCGGCAAGGATAATACCAGCAAGAATAGCAGGAAATGCACCAAAGCTACTTAACAAATCTGCAATCTTAACAATAATTGTCTCAGAATCGTTTCCTTCCAATGAAACAAGCACACCCCGGTTGCTCATCGCCAGACCAACAATACCAATAAACACAGCAACTCCCATAGCAAGCACTACCCATATCGTCGCAATCCTTCTGGAGAGCACAAGCTTATCCTCATCCTTCGTCGCCATAAAACGAAGCAGGATATGCGGCATACCAAAATAACCAAGTCCCCACGCTAATGTAGATACAATAGAAATAATTCCATAATGGTTAGAGGAACCAGATACTGCATCATAAGTATTATTCATAGAAAAATACCCCGGCAACTCCTTGGCATTAGCAAGCACTGCCTCTATTCCACCAGCCTGATATACTCCGAAGAATACGACGATTACAAGAGCAATCGTCATAATAATACTCTGAATCAAATCAGTAGTAGAGGCTGCCAGAAAACCGCCTAATGTCGTATATAAAACAATAATTACAGCACAGATAATCATAGCCGTCATATAATCTGCACCAAACAAGCTCCGAAACAGCTTACCGCAGGCAGCAAAGCCGCTGGCAGTATAGGGAATAAAAAATACGATAATGACAACCGCCGCAATCGCCGTTAAGATATTGTGTCTATCATGATATCTTTTTGAAAAAAAGTCTGGAATCGTAATCGCTTCCAATCTGTGGCTGTAACGACGGATACGTCTTGAAACAATCAACCAGTTTACCCATGTTCCAACTGCCAGTCCGATAGCAGTCCACGTCACATCACAAACACCACTAATATAAGCAAGTCCCGGCAATCCCATCAAAAGATAGCTGCTCATATCACTCGCCTCGGCACTCATTGCGGTAACAAAAGGCCCAAGCTTTCTTCCTCCCAAATAAAAATCATCTACCGTATTATTCGTCTTAGAAAAACGAAATCCAATAAAAATCATCATCGCAAGATAGCATATAATCGTAATTAAAATTATTACTGCTGCTGTTGTCATAGTAAATCCTCTTCTTTCTACTTCTATGTAACCCTGTGACACAATGTTACGCTACATTAAACCTACTCATACAAAAACCCAGAAGTCTATAAAAACTCCCGGGTTTTTGTAAACTGCGGATAACAAGACTTGAACTTGCACGGTATTGCTACCACTGGCACCTGAAGCCAGCGCGTCTGCCGATTCCGCCATATCCGCATATCTGCTGTAGCCACAACAGATATTATTATATCATTGTTAAATTTCTTCTGTCAAGCAGTTTTCACACATTATTCATGCAGCTGGTTAAAGCACTTTTAGTATCCGCTTGCCATGTCTACCTGCTGAACAGTTCCTACCTCTCCATTTTCTTTCAAGAAGACACCGCTCTGACGCACTACACCCTGCACTTCATTTTTACTATTGGTCAAGGAAAATCTCGTAGCAACATTACCGAGATAAATAGCACCAATCCCCCTTACACCAAGCCCAACCAAATGATCATTGCCATACTCATCCTTCGTCCATATACGAAGCTTATCAAAAATCTCATCATTCTCATCAATCCAGCCATTCCCATCCGAGTCAAAAACAGCAAGCTCCGCAAAACCATCCCCGGACATGGCACCAAATAATTCCGAACCATCGTTTATCCTGCCATCCCCATTACGGTCTAATGCCAGATAGCCACACATCTGACTAAGCATCGAAACATTATCCAATGTTCCGTCTCCATCCAAATCAAAAAGAAATTTCTGGTCTCTCACCTGAACACTGTCACAATCCAGATTAATTACTAAGGGGTCAACCAAGGTAACACTCTTCGTCTCAAATGTATCATAATGCTCCTCTTTAAAATAGCGGGACATCGCCACATCCACATTAAAGCTGATGCTCCTGCCATCCGCCGTTTTCACAGTACCCTTACTGGCAAAGGCCGTTGCCTCCGCCTCCTCGTAGCTATGTGTAATCTCCATCTTCTGGACAGTAGTAATCACCTGTGAGCTGCTAAAGCCCTCCCGATTTAACCTTAACAAATCGTCTATGACACTTCTCCTGCCTTGGATAAGCCGGTGGAGCAGATTCGTTAAAGATATCATCCTCATCTGCCTTAGTTCCAGCACATTCTGTATCACATACTTTGCTGTATTTTCCCGAACAATTTCATCCGGCTTTGCCTTTGGTTCCTCCGGCAGCTTCCCTAAGACATCTGCCCGCTCATCTACCCGGTTTAACACATCCACACCATCAGTCAGAAAATGTCCCTTGGCAGAATAATTCTGATAAAGCTCAACCTGCTGATATGAACTCGACGCAGCATAAGCATTTCCCATTCCATATTGAGACGTTGCACCGGAATAAGCACGGTTCCAGTTGCTCGCCGAAACAGAATCCTTGCTCCTGCTTTCATAAACTCTCTTAGAGCCCATTGCTACATTGCTTGATTCAATTACCATACTAATACCTCCTATGGATGATGAATATTAAATTCATCCTAATTGTATCAAGCTGCACAGTCATTGTGAAAATAGTAGTTCACAAAAGTTATATCGGCAAATAATCCTTACTTTTTATATTTATGGCAAAAACAGGAGAAATTTAATTGGACGATATATTTTAAAAAAAAGATTGAAAATCCTTTATCACTGTACTATAATAAATTATATAAAACCGTTGATGAGGAAGTAGTAGCATTTGATGTGCATTCAGAGAGTCGGGGAGGGTGGAAACCTGACAGTGGCAGAATGTGAAATGGACCTTGGAGGGCAGAGTGAACAAGCGATTAAGTATCTCTGACGCGTGGCAGGCGTTATATGCACAGGATATGATAGTATCCGTTAAGAGCACGATTTATCGTGAAGCAAGGTGGCACCGCGGACAGGTAGCTGTTCCGTCCTTGACAGAAATTAGATTTCTGTTATGGGCGGTTTTTTTATTGCCCTGACAGAGAGCTTTATAACCAGTCAACCAGAATTGATATGCTCCCCTTAAAGTAAATAAGATGCATATCAAATACATGTTTAGGAGGTTTAACTATGATTAAGGAAGCAATTTTAAAACTAGCAAACAAGGAAGATATTGGCTATGATATGGCAAAAGGGGTAATGAAGGAGATTATGGACGACGATGCGAGCGAAGTTCAAAAAAGTGCTTATCTGACAGCCCTATCCATGAAAGGGGAAACCATTGAGGAAATCACTGGCTCCGCCGAGGAAATGCGTGCCCATTGTGTCAAACTGCTGCACGACCAGGAGGTGCTTGAAATAGTAGGAACCGGAGGAGATGGCTCCAACTCCTTCAACATCTCTACCACCTCTTCTATTGTTATTGCCGCTGCCGGTGTTCCGGTAGCCAAGCACGGAAACCGTGCTGCATCCAGTAAATGCGGAGCTGCCGATTGCCTTGAGGCCCTCGGAGTAAACATCACGATTCCGCCCGAAAAAAGCAAGGAATTATTAGAAAAAATAAATATTTGTTTTTTATTTGCACAAAACTATCATATTTCCATGAAATATGTCGGTCCGGTCCGAAAAGAGCTTGGTATCCGCACTATATTTAATATTTTAGGCCCTCTCGCTAATCCAGCCGGGGCTACCCTTCAGGTTATGGGTGTATATGATGAAACCCTTGTCAAACCACTGGCACAGGTATTAAGCAATTTGGGAGTAACTCATGCACTGGTTGTGTATGGTCAGGATAAGCTGGACGAAATCTCACTATGTGCTCCTACCACCGTTTGCGAAATTAATAACGGAAACTTTAAGGATTATGTGATTGAGCCAGAGCAATTCGGTTATAAGAAATGTAAAAAAGACGATTTAACTGGCGGCACACCAGAGGAAAATGCTGCCATTACCCGTGCAATACTAAATGGTGAAAAGGGTGCAAAAAGAGATGCCGTATGTATGAATGCCGGGGCTGCCTTGTATGTAGCTGGAAAGGCAGAAAGCTTAGAGGCTGGTGTAACACTGGCAGAGGAACTCATTGATTCTGGAAAGGCAAAGGAAAAACTTAACGAATTTATAGCAGAATCCAACAAGTAATCCTTATTTTATTAATTGGTCACCCACTAATTTATTTCACAAAACCCTATATAGCAAATAAAAAAACCGCCAGTCACATTATTTTGTCTGTTTACCTAACAAAAACATAGTAGTGGCCGGCGGTTTTTCTGTTTATTTTGACAATTTTGCAATCCAATACCCAAACTCTCCTGTTTTAAACGGGCAGGTTCTAAGCGGTACGAATCTACGAAATCCAAAAATCTGTGCCAGATACTGATCCTTACCCGAATAGATTCCCGGAACACCAAGCACATACTGGCGGGCGCCGTCCTCATAAACCATGCTGCCCAGCAATAAATAGTGATAGTTGTAAAATCCGTGCATTAAAAAGCTGTTATTCCCATACTCCCAGTTACTTCGGGACATCAGTCCAATATCCTCCGGCATAATCCGCACACACTGCATCACTTCATTATTAGCAAAAGCCGGAAGAGGACTGCGGTGCTTTAGCAGATAAGGAATTCCTGTGAGCTTTTTGGATGTTTCTTCTCTTACAGCAGAAGCAGCAACTCTCTCCTGCTCCCTTATCTCTGTCCCCTCTCCTTCTCCTGCCGCCTTAAGCATCTCCTCCCTGCTACTGCCCTCTAATGATTCTGGTTTTATTTCCATTCTTTTTTCTTTCTGTTTCTCTGTATATTCTTTTTGCTCTGGTATGTCCACTTCCTGTGCCTCCCTCAATTTAAAGGAATCGGCTTTCCTTTCGTTTAATAAAGCTGTCCTAGCCCGAACAAGATCACCAACATAGATTGGCTCCTCACTCCATTGAGAACCATAAAACAGTTGCTCATTATAATATACAAGTAAACCCGAAAGCTCCTTTAGGTCATGTCCATCTTGTGTGTATGCTTCTTCCAAAAATTCATCACGAAATTGTAGCATATTATTATTGAATGCTGCCTCCCCTAATGGATACAAATACATATCTCCTTGTTTATAACGATAAAAATATACCTCTCCACTCTGCCCCAACACACCCCTTGTATCATTTAACTTTAAGGTGATTCTACATTTTCCATTGTGCCCTTCCACCTTACCAAAACCTACATTTTCCTGTTTCCCTCCATTTTGATAACGGTAAAAATATGACACCATCCTGATATATTCAGACATCCTTCACCCACCCCTTTCTTTCATAATAGGAAATCATAATCTTATCATTGAGTCCCATAAAATATATGAAAGAAAAAAGTGGGATATGCGTTATGTTACAAATATGCACGCAAATCTTTCATAAAATTAAATTCTATATCAATTAAATCCTCCGCAATCTTACGGCATTCACCTGTTGCCTTTTTGAACTGGTTCAGATATTTGCCAAGGGACTGTATTCCCATATTACAACCATCCATCATGACCTTAGCAATCTCCTTCTCCTCATTATTAATCAGCATCTTCATCTCTGTAGTAACATAGGACATGGTGCGTGCCATAAAAGAAGGGTCTTCCTCCTCCTCATGATAACGCTTTAATAAAATATGACATTTATCTCCTAACTGGGCATGCTTCTTATCATACTCCAATAAAAGCTTTCTTAGTTCCTTACTCTTCGTATACTCCATCACCTGCTCAATACTGTTAGTCGCCGTCTTGCATCCCGAATCACAATATTTCAGCAGCTCCTTGGTATCTTCATTTTCACAGCTTAATGACATAATACATCCTCCTTTATACTTGCAATTAAAAAGTGGTATCAGACAACTGATACCACATTACTATTAGTATTAAGAATACAAACTAAAATTATGTATTCCATACTAAAATTCACTCATATTTCGCACATAAAATATTGCAATTATTTACACAGCTTGCATAGTCCTATGTGAAGCTTGACTTAATTACCGCTTTCATTTGTCAAATATGCAATTACACCACGATTCGGTGCCAAATCCACAACCAGCCTTCCATCCCGAATTGTCAAATTATCACAACCACTGACATTGCCGGGTTCTACTGCTGTAGCAGGACCAATTCCGCACTCACCAACAAATTCATCATAGACACGCTGCATATTGGTGATACTCTCCTTTAAAGAAGCCACAACTGCTTGAAGTCCTTCACCTAAATCAACCGCACTACTGCTATCTGCAACTATTGTCCTCACTCCCTCTGCCTTAGAAGAAATCTCACCGGAAGCACCAACTAACTGTCCTGCCTTATCAAGCAATCCATTTTTCTTATCATTAAATGCTTTTTCCAAGGCTTCTAAGCGTTTCGCTTCCCTGTCTGCCTTCTCTTCCTCACTCTCTTCCTGCAGGCTCAATAAATTAACTGCCTTATTGGCAAATACCGGAAGATTCACCTCCATATGTGCCGGGTTATCATCATTATTCACTAAGGTTACCACAGCCTTACCATCCAGACATCTTGCAAATGCGAATTGACGGTTTGTAAGCTGCAGCTCCTGATAATCGCCATAGGTCAATTCCGGGAAGTTTTGTTTGATACGTCCAAGCTTCGCAAACAACTGTGTCAGCTCACTGTTCTCATCGAAATCAGAAAGCTCTAAATCTGGTCGTAGATTCCAGTCAGAATCCCGGTTCTTATCTCCCTCAATTCCAAATTCCGAACCATAATAAATGGAAGGAATACCCGGTACCGTATACTGTAATATCGCTACCGGAAACATATGCTCCTTGTTATTAAGCTTCGAGTAAATACGTGCCACGTCATGATTATCGGTAAAGGTATATAAACGGGTATTGCCAACCAATCCATTCAACCGCTTAATCGTATGGGCAATCTCAAAATAATTATGGTCATTATGACCGGAAAACAGTCCCTTATGAAGCTCATAATTCGTAACGGAATGAAGCATGTCCCCATTCGCCCAGCGGGAGTAGTCTCCATGTATTACCTCACCCATTAACCAGAATTCCGGTTTCAAGCCATCGCAAACCTGCCGAAGCTCGTGCATAAATCCATGGTCCAGCACATCCGCAGCATCCAAACGAATCCCATCAATATCAAACTCATCCACCCAGAAACGAACTGTATCAAAATGATAATTCTTCACCTCCGGATTCCACTGGTTCAACTTGGCAAGCAGATTATAACCACCCCAGTTATCATAAGAAAATCCATCATCGTATTCGTTATTGCCATAAAAATTCACGCTGCAATACCAGTCCTTATAACGGCTGTTCTCCCGATTCTTCTTAATATCCTCAAAAGCAAAAAAACCGCGTCCGGTGTGGTTAAAGACGCCATCGACAATCACCTTCATGTTCATACTGTGACAATTCGCCACAAATTCTTTAAAGTCCTCATTACTTCCTAAACGACGGTCGACCAACCGATAATCAATAGTATCATAACCGTGGGAACCGGATTCAAACAACGGACCAATATAAATCGCATTACATCCTATGCGGTTCGCATGCTCTGCCCATTCATTCAGCTTATCAAAATGGCTGCCTTCCTCTCCATTGTTGTCATGGGGACATCCACACAATCCCAAGGGATAAATGTGATAAAATACTGCACTATCATACCAAGCCATAGCTATAAATCTCCTTTTACTTTATCAATATTTGTGAATTTTTCTTTGTTTTTTCACATGTATGCATAGTATACCTTATTTTGCACTTTTTAACAAGGGGGGCACAATGGGGAGAATAGTATAATTGTATTCCAGCTTTAAACTTTCCATATTGTTGCAAAATACCAGTCCCCCACCACTTTCATATACCCATTATCCCATGCTTCTTCCTCTGTCACTCCCGGAGCATATCGCATAGTATATATATACATATGTCTATCTTCCTCTTGTTTATATTCCATAATCCAATGCCCAGATTGCTTCTTTGTAAATTTGTAAAATAAGGTATTATCCATTAGGTAATCAACACTTTGCTTCAACTGTTCTCCATTTTCACTCTCAGCATATAACTTGTCATTATTTCTTCTTGTTGTAAATCCCTCACCTTCAGAAAGTAAAGAATCTACCTCACTTACTATAAAATCAAACTTCTCCTGATTCTCTGCAAAATCATATACTATCTGTGGTGGTTCTCCCCACCGCTTTTCATCCCACTCGTAATTATTTGGAAGCTTTTTATTCTGCTTTTGTTCTGTCGTGGATGTCTCCTGTTTTAACTCCGCAGTACTATTCTCATTTTCAATAACATTAGCTACTTCATTCGTTGTTACTTCTTGAATTTCTGTAGCAGCGTACAATTTTGTTGTCGCATTGGATATAGTCTGCTTTCTTTTGCTGTCGTCTGTTTCCTGTTGATAATACAAACAAACTGCTGTACCAAATAATACAACAAATATGATTAATATAACTATTCCCGCTTTTCTCTTGCAATTCATTTTTTGTTTCCTTCTCTCAAAGATAGCTTTTAGATAATCTTAAAATTACTATTAACTACTACTGGTGTCATGAATAATACCCACCCACTTCATTATTACCACTTAAGCACATTTAAAACTGATATCCCCTTATCTTAAACTTTCCATACAGTAGCAAAATACCAATCTCCCACTACTTTCATATATCCATTATCCCATGCTTCTTCCTCTGTCATTTCAGGTGCATATGCCATATAAAATATGTATTTATCTGTATCTTCCTCTTGGTCATAATACATAAACCAATGTCCATACTTTACCTTAGTAAATTTATTAAAACGTGTATTATTTAATAAATTATCTATATTATTCGTCAATTGTTTTCCATTTTGACCCTTAGCATATAACTTATCATTATTCCTTCTTGTAGTAAAACCTTCTCCTTCAGAAAGTAAAGAATCTACCTCACTCACGATAAAATCAAATTTCTCCTGATTCTCTGCAAAATCATATACTATCTGTGGTGGTTCTCCCCACCGCTTTTCATCCCACTCGTAATTATTTGGAAGCTTTTTATTCTGCTTTTCTTCTGTTGTATCGGAAGCCTCCTGCTCTGACTCCTCTGTAACACTATCATTTCTGGTGATACTGGCTACCTCATTCGTTATCACTCCGTAGACTTCTATAGTAACATCCAATTCTGCTGTGGTAGTCGAAGCTGTCTGCTTTACTTTGCCGTCGGATATTTCCTGTTGATAATATAACAAGACTGCTGTAATAATTAATATAATTCCTATTATTAAGATAGCTATCCTGACTTTCCTTTTCTGCTTCATCTAGTGTTCCCCTTTCATTAAAAATATTTTTAAGCGATTGCAAAAACAATCAGTCAATACTTTTAGCGTTTTAAATCTTTATCCTTTCACTTGCTTGTCCTTGCTTCACAAGGTACAAAGGCGTAAATAGATATACATTTACATAAAAAATCCACAAACTGAAAGTTTCACTATTTCTAAATAATTTTTCGACTAATTCACCTAACCTATGCTAAAGGAGTAACAAGGAAATACCAATCTTCTACTACTTTTATGTATCCCACACCCCATATTTCTTCTTCTGTCAGTTTAGGATCGTATATCATAGTATACATATACCTTTCCCTATAATCATATTGTTTATATTCCATATCCCAATGTCCAAATTCATATTTTGTAATTTCATAGAAATTCGTATTATTAAATAAATAGTCAATTTCTTTCTTCAATTCACTACTTAATTGATTTCCATATTTATCATCATAATGTATTTTTCCATTCTCTATCCATGTAGAAAATCCATCCTCCCCAGACAGAATGGAATCCACTTCACTTACAATAAAATCAAACTTCTCCTTATTCTCTGCAAAATCATATACTATCTGTGGTGGTTCTCCCCACTGTTTTTCATCCCACTCGTAATTGTCGGGGAGTTCTTTATTCTGCTTTTGTTCTGTCGTGGTAAAAGTTCCCTGCTCAGGTTTTTCTCTAACACTATCTTTTTGAGTGATATTGGCTGCTTCTTTCGTCGTTGCTCCACGGACTTCCGTAGTAACGTCCAATTCTGTTGTCGACTTGGATACAGTTTGCTTTCTTTTACTGTCATCTGTTCCCTGTTGATAATACAAATAAACTGCCACACCAATTAATATAATACCTATTATTAAAATGATTACCATAACTTTTTTCTTGTTCATATTTATTTCACCTTTTCTTTCCTAATTGCCTGACTCTTTTTCCCTGCATCATAATAAGAAATCCCTTTGTTATCCTTATAATCATAAATACTATAGTTTTTATAGCTCTGCCATGATATATCTGATTTTTTAAAATTTTGACTTTTAGCATACAGCAACATAACAATTTCTATAGAATTTACCTTTTTACACTCAGAAGATTTTTTCATAATCAAATTTTGACTATTTAAATTTTCTGAAATCCTGCTTATCTCAACATTTTCCCCCTCATACGGATACGCATCATCAAGCCCCAATGCATGCCCCATTTCATGAGCTGCGGTTCGCTTATAGGATACCGGCGACGGAATCTCGTAATGCGTATGGTCTGCCTTATTTAACTCACTGCTCATCTGTTCCTTTACCGGCAGATATATGATTTTCATCGCATCTTTACCATTACTGGAGTTACCTTTATAATGCCAATAATTATAACAGTCTGTGCGG